>NZ_JYJK01000158.1 GCF_003263785.1 Vibrio variabilis | reverse complement strand
CTTGTCATTATCAAGGATGCTGCCTGTCGCATCCACACCATCCACCGACAAGGTGTAAGTCTCGGTTGGCTCAACCAGTTCATCATCCACCGTTGGCAAGATAATGTCGAACGTCGTCACACCGACTGGTACATTGAGGTTGCCATCCACCAGGGTCACGTTGTTAGTGAAGCTGATGCTGGCGGTGTCCACATCAACCGATTCAGGCAACGTTAGTGGGTATTCCACT
>NZ_JYJK01000157.1 GCF_003263785.1 Vibrio variabilis | reverse complement strand
ACTTTACCTGCTGGCGTGACCGAGTTTAAAGTCACCGTCGCGACGACCCAAGACGATATCTTCGAAGGCTCAGAAACCTTCGGCGTGACCGTCACTGATAACAACAATGTCACCACCAATGGCTCCGCCACGGGTGTGGGTACCATTCTTGATGACGGTACGGGGCCAGACCCAGATCCAGACGATGACCGCCCAGCGCTGTCTATCACGCCAGCCGTATCGGTGAACGAAGGCACGGGCGCCATGTTCACGGTGAACTTGTCTACAGCGACCGAAGCGGATGTGGTTTTGAACCTCGCCACGGCGACCGATGGTAGCTACACCGCAGAGTCTGGCGATATAGGTGCCATCACCGCCACGTATAACGATGGCGTGTCTGATGTGCCTCTCACCATTACTGATGGCAACATC
>NZ_JYJK01000156.1 GCF_003263785.1 Vibrio variabilis | reverse complement strand
GCAGAAGAAGCTGAGAAGCTAACGGCACAAATCCTAACTATGGACGAAATCGACGGTGCTAAGCCATGTACTGCGCAAGAAATTGCTCGCGTATGGCACCCAGTTAAGCAACACGTTGGTCAAGACGCAGGTGAAATCCTTAAGTCTATCGGCGTTGAGTCTGAGACTCGTCTAGCGGTTATGGTTGTTGAGAACGATCACCCACTCGTACACGTAGAGCAAATGATGCCAGTACTTCCAGTGGTTCGTTGTGCGAACATCGACGAAGCTATCGAGCGCGCTGTTGC
>NZ_JYJK01000155.1 GCF_003263785.1 Vibrio variabilis | reverse complement strand
CAACGACAAACCGTCGGTGACTTCGATTGAGGTGGCCGGTGAAGATGACTCGGTTATCGAAGGCGACGATATGGTCTTCAGTGTAACACTGTCTGAAATCACCCAATCCCCAGTGGAATACCCTCTAACGTTGCCTGAATCGGTTGATGTGGATTTAGCGAACATCAGCTTCACTAACAACGTGACCCTGGTGGATGGCAACCTCAATGTGCCAATCGGCGTGACGACGTTCGACATTATCTTGCCAACGGTGGATGATGAACTGGTTGAGTCAACTGAGAC
>NZ_JYJK01000154.1 GCF_003263785.1 Vibrio variabilis | reverse complement strand
GTAAAGATAAAGAGATTTTGTTTTTGCTGAAAAGCGAAAGCAGAAAATAGTAAGTGCCCAACACTTACTGCTTAGTGTCCCGTTCGTCTAGAGGCCTAGGACACCGCCCTTTCACGGCGGTAACAGGGGTTCGACTCCCCTACGGGATACCATTGGGTCGTTAGCTCAGTTGGTAGAGCAGTTGACTTTTAATCAATTGGTCGCAGGTTCGAATCCTGCACGACCCACCA
>NZ_JYJK01000153.1 GCF_003263785.1 Vibrio variabilis | reverse complement strand
TTTCCTTCCACGGGAAATGTAAAAAACTAAATGTGGGCGATTAGCTCAGTTGGGAGAGCACCTCCCTTACAAGGAGGGGGTCACTGGTTCGAGCCCGGTATCGCCCACCACTCTCTAAGAATTTTTGGATTAAGAATTTCCAAACCACTTCAGTAAAGCGTACGTGGTTGGAATTTTTGACGCCGCAAGGCACCGAGAATCTTTAGAAAGTGCAATTAGTTTGCATAGCTCTTTAACAATTTGGAAAGCTGACAGATAACAATTTGATTGATTGTTATCTATTAAAAGTTCTCAAATCCTAGATGATTCCTTTTTTACAAAGAAATGATTTAGG
>NZ_JYJK01000152.1 GCF_003263785.1 Vibrio variabilis | reverse complement strand
TCTTTAGTTGATAATCGCAGTAAACGCGAAAAGAGGAGCTTAGGCTCCTCTTTTTTTATGTGAAAATAAATTTAACGTCGCTTCAGAGACTTACCTCAGTTAGGGCAAATTGGATATAAATAGCACTGGTAATGCTAACAATTCTCGTTTATATTCTTCTGCGTGAATTGTGAAAGGTTGTATTATGTTTGTTTGTTTATGCCACGGCATCTCTGATAAAAAATTGCGTAAGCTCGCTATCGAGCAAGGCATCACCGATATGCGTACCATCAGAAAGTGCACGTCACTTGGCTCTCAATGTGGTAAATGCGTTAAACAAGCAAAAGAAATCTTAAGCGAAACACAGGCGATGCAGTTTGCAAAAGTAAGCTAACCCCAAACCTTCGCCCGGTGACTTTGACACCTCCCCAATTGGTTCTACAGTTAATACTGAGCCAAAGAGGAGGGCTTTGTCATGAAAGGCGATCCAATCATCATTCAACATCTCAACAAAATTCTCGGTAACGAACTCGTTGCCATCAATCAATATTTCCTACACGCAAGAATGTACAAAGACT
This sequence comes from Vibrio variabilis, assembly GCF_003263785.1. Classification (GTDB taxonomy): domain Bacteria; phylum Pseudomonadota; class Gammaproteobacteria; order Enterobacterales; family Vibrionaceae; genus Vibrio; species Vibrio variabilis. The sequence goes on along the minus strand of NZ_JYJK01000152.1, from coordinate 50,209 downwards.
GGGGCTTAAAGCACCTGGCCGATAAGGAATACCACGAATCTATTGATGAAATGAAACACGCCGATCATCTGATTGAGCGGATTTTGTTCTTAGAAGGCATACCCAATTTGCAAGATCTAGGTAAGCTCATGGTTGGTGAGGATACAAAGGAGATGTTGGAGTGTGACCTTAAACTCGAAATGATGGCAATACCTGACTTAAAAGATGCGATCGCTTACGCCGAGGATAGTCGTGACTTCGTCTCTCGTGATCTGTTTCAAGATATCCTAGAAGACGAAGAAGAGCATGTGGATTGGCTCGAAACCCAGCTTGGACTTATCGAGAAAGTGGGCATTGAAAACTATCTTCAAGCTCAGTTTGTTGACGAAGAGTAGGGCGCTCTAATCAGGGTCTGGCGCGTTCCAGCTAGACCCTAAAAGTAAATTCGTTTATTTTTCCCCACCTATTGCATCCCGTTTTGTGATCTGTATAATACCGCCCACTGACTTAGTTCAGTTGTGAACCAATGAGCAAAGAGGAGTAAGCAATTTGCCTCGGCAAGTGCTTAGTAACGTAGACTCAGCTTATGTTCGCAGTTAATACAATTGACTCTCTGCCACGCAGTTGAGTGAATCGAAAATTAGCTGACAATGCGCTCAATCAGAGTGCTACGGTTTCACATAAATCAATCGGCATTCTCTCGCCTTAGCGAGTATGAGTGGCGATATTGTTTGTGTAATTTTTAATTATTGGAGCTCTGTCTCATGCAGAACCAACGTATTCGTATCCGCCTAAAGGCTTTCGATTATAAACTAATCGACCAGTCGACTGCGGAAATCGTTGAAACAGCTAAGCGTACCGGCGCACAGGTTCGTGGTCCAATTCCACTACCTACTCGTAAAGAGCGTTTCACTGTTCTTATCTCTCCACACGTCAACAAAGATGCACGTGACCAGTACGAAATCCGTACTCACAAGCGTTTGATCGACATCGTTGAGCCAACAGACAAAACTGTTGACGCTCTAATGCGTCTTGATCTTGCTGCTGGCGTTGATGTTCAAATCAGCCTAGGTTAAGGGAGATTAGAAGAATGATTGGTCTAGTCGGACGTAAAGTGGGTATGACCCGCATTTTTACCGAAGAAGGCGTTTCTATCCCTGTAACAGTTGTTGAGGTTGAAGCGAACCGTGTAACTCAAGTACGTACACTTGAAACTGACGGTTATGCAGCAATCCAGGTAACTGCAGGTGCTAAGAAAGCTAGCCGTGTTTCTAAGCCAGAAGCTGGCCACTTTGCGAAAGCAGGTGTTGAAGCAGGTCGCGGTCTTTGGGAATTCCGTTTGGAAAACGGCGAAGAGTTCGAAGTTGGCGCTGAGCTAAACGTAGAACTATTCAACGACGTTAAAAAAGTAGACGTTACTGGTACTTCTAAAGGTAAAGGCTTCCAAGGCGCTGTTAAGCGTTGGAACTTCTCTACTCAAGATGCTACTCACGGTAACTCTTTGTCTCACCGTGCTCCGGGTTCAATTGGTCAGTGCCAAACTCCAGGTCGCGTATTTAAAGGCAAAAAAATGGCAGGTCACATGGGTGCTGAGCGTGTAACGACTCAAAACCTAGAGATCGTACGTGTTGACGCTGAGCGCAATCTGCTTCTTATCAAAGGTGCAGTACCAGGCTCAACAGGCGGCAACGTGATCGTTAAACCAGCTATTAAAGCTTAACGTCTAGGAGTAAGTAATGGAATTGATGGTTAAAGGTGCTGATGCACTAACTGTTTCCGAGACTACTTTCGGACGTGACTTCAACGAAGCTCTTGTACACCAAGTAGTTGTTGCTTATGCAGCAGGTGCTCGTCAAGGTACTCGCGCTCAAAAGACTCGTTCTGAAGTATCTGGCGGTGGCGCTAAGCCATGGCGTCAAAAAGGTACTGGCCGTGCACGTGCTGGTACAATTCGTAGCCCAATCTGGCGTACAGGTGGTGTTACTTTTGCTGCGAAACCACAAGATCACAGCCAAAAAGTTAACAAGAAAATGTACCGCGGTGCTATGAAGAGCATTCTTTCTGAGCTAGTTCGTCAAGAGCGTCTAATCGTTGTTGATAACTTCTCTGTAGAAGCTCCAAAAACTAAAGAGCTTGTAGCTAAGCTTAAAGAGCTTGAGCTAACAGATGCGCTTATCGTGACTAGTGAAGTAGATGAGAATCTATTCCTAGCTGCTCGTAACCTATACAAAGTTGACGCACGTGACGTAGCTGGTATTGACCCAGTTTCTCTAATCGCGTTCGACAAAGTTGTTATTACTGCTGCTGCAGTTAAACAAGTTGAGGAGATGCTAGCATGATCACTGAAGAGCGTATCCTAAAAGTTCTACGTGCTCCGCACATCTCTGAAAAAGCAACTATGGCAGCTGAGAAAGCGAACACTATCGTTTTCAAAGTAGCGAAAGATGCAACTAAGAAAGAGATCAAAGCAGCTGTAGAAAAGCTATTTGAAGTTGAAGTTAAGTCTGTAAATACTCTTGTTCTTAAGGGTAAGACTAAACGTCAAGGTCTACGTCAAGGTCGCCGCAGCGACGTTAAGAAGGCGTATGTGACTCTGGCGGAAGGTCAAGATCTTGACTTCGTTGGCGGTGCGGAATAACAGGAGAGTTAAACAATGGCTATTGTTAAATGTAAGCCGACTTCCCCTGGTCGTCGTCACGTAGTTAAAGTTGTTAATGCTGACCTTCACAAAGGTAAGCCTTACGCTCCACTTCTAGAGAAAAACTCTAAGAACGGTGGTCGTAACAACAACGGTCGTATCACAGTACGTCACATCGGTGGTGGTCACAAGCATCATTACCGTTTGGTTGACTTCAAACGTACTAAAGATGGCATCCCAGCGAAAGTTGAGCGCCTAGAATACGATCCAAACCGTAGCGCAAACATCGCTCTAGTTCTGTACGCAGACGGTGAGCGTCGCTACATCATTGCACCAAAAGGCATCCAAGCGGGTGACCAAATCCAATCTGGTGTTGATGCGCCTATCAAAGCAGGTAACACTCTGCCAATGCGCAACATCCCAGTAGGTTCTACTGTTCACTGTGTTGAACTAAAACCTGGTAAAGGTGCACAAATTGCTCGTTCTGCAGGTGCATACGCACAAATCATCGCTCGCGATGGTGCATATGTAACTCTACGCCTACGTTCTGGCGAAATGCGCAAAGTACTATCAGAAGGCCGTGCAACAATCGGTGAAGTTGGTAATGCTGAGCACATGCTACGTGAACTAGGTAAAGCTGGTGCTAGCCGCTGGCGCGGTGTTCGTCCAACCGTTCGCGGTGTGGTAATGAACCCGGTAGACCACCCACACGGTGGTGGTGAAGGCCGTACTTCTGGTGGTCGTCACCCAGTATCTCCTTGGGGTCAGCCAACTAAAGGCTTTAAGACTCGTAAGAACAAGCGCACTGACAAGTACATCGTACGTCGTCGTAACAAGTAATCTATAAAGAGGAATCGCCATGCCACGTTCTCTCAAGAAAGGTCCTTTTATTGACCTACACTTGCTGAAGAAGGTAGAGAAAGCGGTGGAAAGCGGAGACAAAAAGCCTGTTAAGACTTGGTCCCGTCGTTCAATGATCATCCCATCAATGATTGGTTTGACCATCGCTGTCCATAATGGTCGTCAGCACGTACCAGTTTTCGTTACCGAAGAAATGATCGGTCACAAACTGGGTGAATTTGCACCAACTCGCACTTACCGCGGCCACGCTGCGGATAAGAAAGCTAAGAAGAAATAAGGAGTAGATGATGGAAGCTATCGCTAAACATAACTTTGCTCGTATTTCTCCACAGAAAGCTCGCTTAGTTGCAGACCAAATCCGCGGTAAAAGCGTGGATCAAGCTCTTGAACTACTAACTTTCAGCAACAAAAAAGCTGCTGAACTAGTTAAGAAAGTTCTTGAATCAGCAATCGCGAATGCGGAACACAACGAAGGTGCAGATATCGACGATCTTTCAGTCGCAAAAATCTTCGTAGATGAAGGCCCTATCATGAAGCGTATTATGCCTCGTGCTAAAGGCCGTGCCGACCGTATCTTGAAGCGTTCTTGCCACATCACTGTTGTTGTTGCAGACGCTTAAGACTAGGAGATAAGCAATGGGTCAGAAAGTACATCCTAATGGTATTCGTCTTGGCATCGTTAAGCCTTGGAATGCTACATGGTTTGCTAACACCAAAGATTTCGCTGACAACCTAGACGGCGACTTCAAGGTACGTCAGTTCCTTACTAAGGAACTAGCAAAAGCGTCTCTTTCACGTATCGTTATCGAGCGTCCAGCTAAGAGCATCCGTGTGACTATTCACACTGCTCGTCCTGGCGTTGTTATCGGTAAGAAAGGTGAAGACGTTGAGAAGCTACGCGCAGCTGTAGCTAAAATCGCAGGTGTACCAGCGCAAATTAACATCGCTGAAGTACGTAAGCCTGAGCTAGACGGCCAACTTGTGGCTGATAGCATCGCGTCTCAACTTGAGCGTCGTGTTATGTTCCGTCGTGCTATGAAGCGTGCGGTACAAAATGCTATGCGTCTTGGCGCTAAAGGTATCAAAGTGGAAGTAAGCGGTCGTCTAGGCGGCGCTGAAATCGCACGTTCTGAGTGGTACCGTGAAGGCCGTGTGCCTCTACACACTCTACGTGCTGACATTGATTACGCAACTTCTTCGGCTCACACTCAATACGGTGTGATCGGCATTAAAGTTTGGATCTTCAAAGGTGAGATTCTAGGCGGTATGCCAGCAGCTAACGCTGTAGAGCCAAAAGGCGATAAGCCTAAGAAGCAGCGCAAAGGCCGTAAGTAAGGAGTCGACAGATGCTACAACCTAAACGTACTAAGTTCCGTAAGGTTCAGACTGGTCGCAACCGTGGTCTAGCTAAAGGTACAGACGTAAGCTTCGGCACATTCGGTCTTAAGGCTGTTGGTCGTGGTCGTCTTACTGCTCGTCAGATCGAAGCGGCTCGTCGTGCAATGACGCGTCACGTTAAGCGTCAAGGTAAAATCTGGATTCGTGTATTCCCAGACAAGCCTATCACAGAAAAACCACTAGAAGTTCGTCAAGGTAAGGGTAAAGGTAACGTTGAGTACTGGGTAGCCCAAATCCAACCTGGTAAGGTTATGTACGAAATGGACGGTGTACCTGAAGAGTTGGCACGTGAAGCGTTCCGCCTAGCGGCTCGCAAACTGCCGTTCAAAACTACATTTGTAACTAAGCAGGTGATGTGATGAAAGCACAAGATCTACGCGAAAAAAACGTTGAAGAGCTTAACGCTGAGCTTTTGAATTTGCTACGTGAACAGTTCAACTTGCGCATGCAAGCTGCAACTGGTCAGCTACAGCAAACTCATACTCTGAAAGCTGTACGCCGTGATATCGCACGTGTGAAAACTGTTTTGACTGAGAAGGCAGGCGCATAATGAGCGAACAAATCCGTACTCAACAAGGTCGTGTAATTAGCAACAAAGGCGACAAGTCTATTGTTGTTGCAATCGAACGCATGGTTAAGCACCCAATTTACGGTAAATTCGTAAAGCGTACGACTAAACTACACGCACATGACGAAAACAACGAGTGTGGCATTGGCGACACAGTTGAAGTTCGTGAGTGCCGTCCACTGTCTAAGACTAAGTCTTGGACTTTGGTAAGCATCGTAGAAAAAGCGAAAATTTAATCGTTTTTCTATAGCGAAATCAAGCGGCTCCAAATTATTTTTGGGGCCGCTTATTTTTTGTCTACCCAATCACAAAAAAGGGTGGTACAATTCGCGTCCCTTTAAAGAGGCAGCCCGACCCGAGAGGGTCTAGTTTTTAATATTTAGCGGAGCACTAACAATGATCCAAATGCAAAGTACACTTGACGCAGCAGATAACTCTGGCGCGCGCAAGGTAATGTGTATTAAGGTTCTGGGTGGCTCACACCGTCGTTACGCACACATCGGCGACATCATCAAAGTTACTGTGAAAGAAGCAATTCCTCGCGGTAAAGTTAAAAAAGGTGATGTTCTGAAGGCGGTAGTAGTTCGCACCCGTAAAGGCGTACGTCGTCCAGACGGTTCTGTCATTCGCTTCGACCGTAATGCTTGTGTATTGTTGAACGACACTACTGAGCAACCAGTCGGCACACGTATCTTTGGTCCAGTGACTCGTGAACTTCGTAACGCGAAATTCATGAAAATTGTTTCACTAGCACCTGAAGTACTGTAAGGAGCTATAAAATGGCAGCTAAAATCCGTCGTAATGACGAAGTAATCGTTCTTGCTGGTAAAGATAAAGGCAAGAAAGGTAAAGTAACTAAGGTTCTAGCAACTGGTAAAGTTATCGTTGAAGGTATCAACCTTGTTAAGAAGCACCAAAAGCCTCAACCGGCTCTAGGTCAACAAGGTGGCATCGTTGAGCAAGAAGCAGCAATTGACGCTTCTAACGTTGCAATCTTTAACGCGGCTACTGGTAAAGCTGACCGCATCGGTTTCCGTATCGAAGATGGCAAGAAAGTTCGTTTCTTCAAGTCTAACGGCGAAACTGTTTCTAACTAATAGAAAGTAATTTGGAGTTCTACTATGGCGAAACTGCATGATTACTACAAGTCGTCTGTAGTTGCTGAATTGACCAAACAATTCAACTACTCAAGCGTCATGCAAGTCCCTAGGATTGAGAAAATCACCCTAAACATGGGCGTTGGTGAAGCAATCAACGATAAGAAACTGCTAGAAAACGCAGCAGCTGATATGGCAACGATCTCTGGTCAAAAGCCTCTTATCACTAAAGCGCGTAAATCTGTTGCAGGTTTCAAAATTCGTGAAGGCTACCCAATTGGTTGTAAAGTAACCTTGCGTGGCGAACGTATGTGGGAATTTTTAGAGCGTTTAATCTCTATCGCACTTCCACGTGTACGTGACTTCCGTGGCGTTAGCGCTAAGTCTTTTGACGGACGCGGTAACTACAGCATGGGCGTTCGCGAGCAAATCATCTTCCCGGAAATCGACTACGATAAAGTAGACCGTGTTCGTGGCCTAGACATCACTATTACGACGTCTGCTGCAAACGATGAGGAAGGCCGAGCTCTGCTGGCTGCCTTTAACTTCCCATTCCGTAAGTAAGGTGAAGGGTTACTGTTATGGCTAAACAATCAATGAAAGCGCGCGAAGCAAAACGCGCGAAGCTAGTAGCTAAGTTTGCTGAAAAGCGCTCAGCTCTAAAAGCTATCATCAGCGATGTAAACGCATCTGAAGAAGATCGTTGGAATGCAGTTCTTAAGCTGCAATCTCTTCCACGTGATTCAAGTGCATCACGTCAGCGCAACCGTTGTAACCAAACTGGTCGTCCACACGGTTACCTACGTAAGTTCGGTCTAAGCCGTATCAAAGTTCGTGAAGCTTGCATGAAAGGCGAGATTCCTGGACTTCGTAAGGCTAGCTGGTAATTGCCACTTAATCATTTGGAGTAAATCGTATGAGCATGCAAGATCCGATTTCGGATATGCTGACCCGCATTCGTAACGGTCAAGCAGCAAACAAAGTTGCTGTTAAAATGCCTTCTTCAAAGCTTAAAGTTGCAATTGCTGCACTACTGAAAGCTGAAGGTTACATCGTTGACTTCGCTGTTGAAGGCGAAGCAAAACCAGAGCTAGAAGTTACTCTTAAGTACTTCCAAGCGAAACCTGTAATTGAGCAAATCAAACGTGTTTCACGTCCTGGTCTGCGTGTCTACAAAAACAAAGACTCGCTACCAACTGTGATGGGCGGTTTGGGTATTGCTGTTGTTTCTACTTCCAAGGGTCTGATGTCAGACCGCGCTGCTCGCAAAGCAGGTCTTGGCGGTGAAATCATCTGTTACGTAGCTTAATAGGAGTAGATTATGTCTCGTGTTGCTAAGGCACCTGTCGCTATTCCAGCTGGCGTAGAGGTGAAACTTAACGGTCAAGAAATTACCGTTAAAGGCGCTAAAGGCGAACTAACTCGCGTTCTAAACAACGCTGTAGTTATTGCGCAAGAAGAGAACAACCTTACTTTCGGTCCTCGCGACGGTGTTGCTAACGCATGGGCACAGGCAGGTACTGCACGTGCACTAGTTAACAACATGGTTGTTGGTGTTACTGAAGGCTTTACTAAGAAGCTAACTCTTAAAGGTGTTGGTTACCGTGCTGCTATCAAAGGCAACGCTGTAGGTCTAACACTAGGCTTCTCTCACCCAGTTGAGCACGAGTTGCCAGCGGGTATTAAAGCTGAATGTCCTAGCCAAACTGAAATCGTGATCACTGGTTGTGACAAGCAACTAGTTGGTCAAGTAGCGGCTGACATTCGTTCTTACCGTGAGCCTGAGCCTTACAAAGGTAAAGGTGTTCGTTACGCAGATGAAAATGTGCGTACTAAAGAAGCTAAGAAGAAGTAAGGTAACACTATGGATAAGAAAGCATCTCGCATCCGTCGTGCTACACGTGCACGTCGTAAGATTGCAGAACTGGGTGCAACTCGCCTAGTAGTACACCGTACTCCTCGTCACGTTTACGCTCAAGTAATCGCAGCGAACGGCTCTGAAGTAATCGCAGCCGCTTCTACGGTAGAAAAAGCAATTCGTGAAGAAGTTAAGAGTACTGGTAACATCGATGCAGCTAAAGCAGTAGGTAAAGCTGTTGCTGAGCGCGCGCTTGAGAAAGGCGTATCTGCTGTTGCATTCGATCGTTCTGGTTTCCAATACCACGGTCGAGTAGCGGCGCTAGCAGAATCTGCTCGCGAAGCTGGTCTGAAATTCTAAGGTAGGGTTGGAAGATGGCTAAAGAACAACAACAAGCTAGTGATTTGCAAGAAAAGCTAATCGCCGTTAACCGTGTTTCTAAGACGGTTAAAGGTGGTCGAATCATGAGCTTCACTGCACTAACAGTAGTTGGTGACGGTAACGGTCGTGTAGGTTTCGGTTACGGCAAAGCTCGTGAAGTACCTGCTGCGATTCAAAAAGCAATGGAAAAAGCACGTCGTAACATGACTACGATCGCGCTTAACGAAGGCACTCTTCACCACCCGGTGAAAGGTCGCCACTCTGGCTCTAAAGTTTACATGCAGCCAGCAGCAGAAGGTACGGGTGTTATCGCAGGTGGTGCGATGCGTGCAGTACTAGAAGTTGCAGGTGTACACAACGTACTATCTAAAGCATACGGTTCTACGAACCCTATCAACATCGTTCGTGCAACGATCGACGCTCTAGGTAGCATGAAGTCACCAGAAATGGTTGCTGCTAAACGTGGTCTAACTGTTGAATCTATTTCGGAGTAAGAACACCATGGCAACTATCAAAGTAACTCAAACTAAGAGCTCAATTGGTCGCCTACCTAAGCACAAAGCGTGTCTTAAAGGTCTTGGCCTTCGTAAAATCAACCACACAGTAGAACTTGAAGATACTCCGTGCGTTCGCGGTATGATCAACAAGGTTTACTACATGGTTAAAGTTGAGGAGTAATCAGAATGCGTTTGAATACTCTATCACCGGCTGCGGGTTCTAAGCCTTCTAAGAAGCGCGTAGGTCGTGGTATCGGTTCTGGCCTAGGTAAAACTGGTGGCCGTGGCCACAAAGGTCAAAAATCACGCTCTGGCGGCAGCGTTCGTCCAGGTTTTGAAGGCGGTCAAATGCCTTTGAAACAGCGTCTACCAAAATTCGGTTTCACTTCTCGTAAGAGCCTAGTGTCTGCTGAAGTTCGTCTAGCTGAGCTAGCGAAAGTAACTGGTGACGTTGTTGACCTAAACAGCCTTAAAGCAGCTAACGTTATCACTAAGAACATCGAATTTGTTAAAGTTGTTCTTTCAGGTGAAATCAACAAAGCTGTGACTGTTAAAGGTCTACGCGTGACTAAAGGCGCTAAAGCTGCAATCGAAGCTGCAGGCGGTAAAATCGAGGAATAATCTCGAGGGATGAGGTACAGATGGCTAAGAAACCAGGACAAGATTTTAGTAGTGCAAAGAATGGCTTAAACGAACTTAAGTCTAGACTTTTATTCGTGATAGGCGCACTTTTAGTGTTCCGTGCCGGCTCTTTTGTGCCGATCCCTGGTATTGACGCAGCTGTACTTGCCGATTTGTTCGAACAGCAAAAAGGTACCATCGTAGAAATGTTTAACATGTTCTCCGGTGGTGCATTAGAGCGTGCATCTATTTTAGCACTGGGCATCATGCCGTATATTTCGGCGTCGATTGTTGTCCAGTTGCTAACGGTAGTTCATCCAGCGTTAGCCGAACTCAAGAAAGAGGGTGAGGCAGGGCGTCGTAAGATCAGCCAATATACGCGTTATGGTACGCTTGTACTTGCAACATTCCAGGCAATAGGTATCGCAACTGGCCTTCCAAACATGGTCAATAATCTGGTTGTTATCAACCAAACCATGTTTACGCTAATTGCAACCGTAAGTTTAGTAACTGGTACCATGTTCCTAATGTGGTTAGGTGAACAAATTACAGAGCGTGGAATTGGTAATGGTATTTCCATTCTAATTTTTGCAGGTATTGTTGCTGGATTGCCTTCGGCAATCGGTCAAACAATCGAGCAAGCGCGTCAAGGTGAACTGCACGTACTTCTTCTGCTGTTGATTGCTGTACTTGCTTTCGCAGTGATTTACTTTGTGGTGTTTATGGAACGTGGTCAACGTCGTATCGTCGTTAACTACGCTAAGCGCCAACAAGGCCGTAAGGTTTTCGCTGCACAAAGCACACACCTACCGTTGAAAATCAACATGGCAGGTGTTATTCCAGCAATCTTTGCTTCAAGCATTATCCTGTTCCCAGGAACACTGGCTCAGTGGTTTGGTCAGAATGGTGAGAGCAGCGCGTTCGGTTGGTTAACTGACGTGTCATTGGCTCTTAGCCCAGGTCAACCGCTGTATGTAATGCTTTATGCAGCAGCGATTATTTTCTTCTGTTTCTTCTACACGGCTCTTGTTTTCAATCCGCGTGAAACAGCAGATAACTTGAAGAAGTCAGGTGCATTCGTACCCGGCATCCGCCAGGTGAGCAGACAGCGAAATACATTGATAAAGTAATGACTAGACTAACCCTTGCTGGTGCTCTATACATTACCTTTATTTGTCTGATTCCCGAGTTCATGATGGTCGCGTGGAACGTACGTTTCTACTTCGGCGGTACTTCACTACTTATCGTAGTGGTAGTCATTATGGACTTTATGGCACAGGTACAGACTCATCTGATGTCACAACAGTATGATTCTGTGTTGAAGAAAGCAAATCTGAAAGGTTACGGCCGTTAATTCGGCGGTAGTCTCAGATTTCATCTACGGAGTTTAGCAATGAAAGTTCGTGCTTCCGTTAAAAAAATCTGCCGTAACTGTAAAGTTATCAAGCGCAACGGTGTTGTGCGTGTTATCTGTAGCAGTGAGCCAAAGCACAAACAGCGCCAAGGCTAATTAAGCAGAAATTTTTACTTGAAATATAAGGTATGGTCGAGTATATTCCTCGGCCTACCTTTTGCGTGCAAAAGAAGTAGCACTCCGCAGCGTATCCATAACGGGCTTTGCTGCGGCTATTCTTTTAAGAAACACTAGGAGTGAATAATGGCCCGTATAGCAGGCATTAACATTCCTGATCAGAAACACGCTGTAATCGCACTAACTGCGATCTACGGCATCGGTAAAACTCGCTCTCAAGCTATCCTAGCTGAAGTGGGTATTGCTGAAGATGTTAAGATCAGTGAACTAACTGAAGAGCAGATCGATCAACTGCGTGATGGTGTAGCTAAGTACACTGTAGAAGGTGATCTACGTCGTGAAGTATCAATGAACATCAAGCGTCTTATGGACCTTGGCTGTTACCGTGGTCTTCGTCATCGTCGCAGTCTACCACTACGTGGACAGCGTACTAAAACCAACGCTCGCACCCGTAAGGGTCCGCGTAAGCCGATCAAGAAATAATCGGGAAGGTAGAGTACAATGGCTAAACAACCAACTCGCGCGCGTAAGCGCGTTCGCAAGCAAGTTGCAGATGGCGTTGCGCACATCCATGCTTCTTTCAATAACACAATCGTAACTATTACTGACCGTCAAGGTAACGCTCTAGCATGGGCTACTGCAGGTGGTTCAGGTTTCCGCGGTTCTCGTAAGTCTACTCCGTTCGCTGCACAGGTTGCTGCTGAGCGTTGTGCTGAAATGGCTAAAGAATACGGTCTAAAGAACTTGGAAGTTATGGTTAAGGGTCCAGGTCCAGGTCGCGAATCTACTGTTCGTGCACTGAACGCTGCTGGTTTCCGCATCACGAACATCGTTGACGCGACACCAATCCCTCATAACGGTTGTCGTCCACCTAAGAAACGTCGCGTATAACGTTTCTAGGATAATTGGAGAAGAATCATGGCAAGATATTTGGGTCCTAAGCTGAAGCTTAGCCGTCGCGAAGGTACAGACTTATTCCTTAAGTCAGGCGTACGCGCGATCGATACCAAGTGTAAAATCGATAACGCACCAGGTGTACACGGCGCTCGTCGCGGTCGTCTATCTGAGTATGGCGTTCAGCTTCGTGAGAAGCAAAAAGTTCGTCGTATCTACGGCGTTCTAGAAAAACAATTCCGTAACTACTACAAAGAAGCAGCTCGCCTTAAAGGCAACACTGGTGAAAACCTACTTCAGCTTCTTGAAGGTCGTCTAGATAACGTAGTTTACCGCATGGGCTTTGGCGCTACTCGCGCAGAAGCACGTCAGCTAGTTAGCCACAAAGCTATCCTAGTTAACGGTAAAGTTGTAAACGTTCCTTCATTCAAAGTTGCGGCTAACGACGTTGTTTCTATCCGCGAGAAGGCTAAACAGCAAGCTCGTATTAAAGCAGCTCTAGAAGTTGCTGAACAACGTGAAAAACCAACTTGGATTGAAGTAGATGCTGGCAAGATGGAAGGTACATTCAAGCGTATGCCTGAGCGTTCAGATCTATCTGCTGACATTAACGAACACTTGATCGTCGAGCTTTACTCTAAGTAAGGTTTAAACTAAAGAGAGGACACAATGCAGGGTTCTGTAACAGAATTTCTTAAGCCACGTCTTGTTGACATCGAACAAGTTAGCACGACACACGCAAAAGTAACTCTTGAGCCATTAGAGCGTGGCTTTGGTCACACTCTAGGTAATGCGCTTCGCCGTATTTTGCTTTCGTCAATGCCAGGTTGTGCAGTGACTGAAGTTGAAATCGAAGGCGTTCTGCACGAGTACAGCACTAAAGAAGGTGTACAAGAAGATATCCTAGAGATTCTTCTTAACCTGAAAGGTCTAGCTGTTCGCGTTGCTGAAGGCAAAGATGAAGTGTTTATTACACTAAACAAATCAGGCTCAGGCCCTGTTGTTGCAGGTGACATCACCCATGATGGTGATGTAGAGATCGCTAACCCAGAACACGTTATTTGTCACCTAACGGATGACAACGCTGAGATTTCTATGCGAATCAAAGTTGAACGTGGTCGTGGTTACGTTCCAGCTTCAGCTCGTATCCATACTGAAGAAGATGAGCGTCCAATCGGTCGTTTGCTCGTTGACGCAACTTACAGCCCAGTAGACAAAATTGCCTACGCTGTAGAAGCGGCACGTGTTGAGCAACGTACTGACCTAGACAAGCTCGTTATCGATATGGAAACGAACGGTACTCTAGAACCTGAGGAAGCTATCCGTCGCGCAGCTACTATCCTAGCTGAGCAATTGGATGCATTCGTAGATCTTCGTGATGTACGTGTTCCTGAGGAGAAGGAAGAGAAGCCGGAGTTCGATCCTATTCTACTGCGTCCTGTAGACGATCTTGAACTAACAGTTCGCTCTGCTAACTGTCTAAAAGCAGAAGCGATTCACTACATCGGTGATCTTGTACAGCGTACTGAGGTTGAGCTACTTAAAACGCCAAACCTTGGTAAAAAATCTCTTACCGAGATTAAAGACGTACTTGCATCACGTGGTCTGTCTCTGGGCATGCGCCTAGAAAACTGGCCACCAGCGTCTATCGCTGAAGATTAATCGATACTAGTTAGAAGGATTAGGTCATGCGCCATCGTAAGAGTGGTCGTCAACTCAACCGCAACAGCAGCCATCGCAAAGCGATGTTCAGCAATATGGCTAGCTCTCTTGTACGTCATGAAGTAATCAAGACTACATTGCCTAAAGCAAAAGAGCTACGTCGCGTAGTTGAGCCTTTGATTACACTAGCTAAGACTGACAGTGTTGCTAACCGTCGTCTAGCATTTGCACGTACTCGTGATAACGAAGTAGTTGCGAAACTATTCAACGAACTAGGTCCACGTTTTGCTGCTCGTCAGGGCGGTTACACTCGTATCCTAAAAGCTGGCTTCCGTGCTGGCGATAAAGCTCCAATGGCTTACATTGAGCTAGTTGATCGCCCAGAAGCATCTGAAGAAGCTGCTGCTGAGTAATCAGTAAAGTTCGTAGAACTAAAAAAGCCGAGCATTTATGCTCGGCTTTTTGCTATCTGCTATTTTGAAATCGCCTCTCCCCTTTACTGCCATAATGATGTCAGTGATTCCAAAAGACCTGAACTTGCCCCTTGTGAGCCCAGGTAATCCAATACGACCGGTGCAAACTGTGAAATCATCGACGGGTCTAAACCCACGGATGAGAAGGCACTTTTTACACTGTCCATATCTTGTATTGACGAGAGAAGACCGCTGCTTGTTAGCGAATCCATTCCGGGAATCAGGGAGTTCAGCTCACTCTGCTGATCTGAACCGAGTGAACTTTGTGCAAGAGAGAGTAGCGCGCCTACGCCAGTTGTCGCTTGTTCAGGGGATATAGAAAGATTGCTGGCTAAGTCATTAACGACTGGTGAATCTTTTGCGTTCATCATTGAGTTTGCACTAGAGAGTAAACCGCTTGCATCGTCAGTGGATACGCTTGAAAGGTCAAGTGCAGCGTGCGCTGGTGCTGAAATGAGTAGTGCCGTAGAAAGGGCTAGAAGAGTTCTCATAATACCGTCCATTTTATTGTCTATCCCGTTAAGATTAGACAATAAAAAAGCAGTGACGAGTCACTGCTTTTAAAAACTGAGTATCAGAGATGAGATTAAGCGATGATGTCTAGTAGCTCAACTTCGAATACTAGTGCTGCAAACGGAGGAATCGCTGCACCTGCGCCGCGCTCACCGTATGCTAGGTCTTGAGGAATGTACAGTTTCCACTTAGAACCTACAGGCATTAGTTGAAGTGCTTCAACCCAGCCTTTGATTACGCCAGTCACTGGGAACTCAGCAGGTTGACCGCGAGATACAGAGCTGTCGAATACAGTACCGTCTGTTAGCTCACCGTGGTAGTGAACGCGTACAGTTTTGTCTGCAGATGGGATTTCGCCAGTACCTTCAGTGATCACTTCGTATTGAAGACCAGACTCAAGAACCGTTACTTCTGAACGAAGTGCGTTGTCTTTTAGGAACGCTTCGCCGTCAGCTGCCGCTGCTTTTGCCGCTTCTTGACGTAGTGCTTCTGCGCGAGTGTGTAGCTCTTGCAGTGCGTTGTTGATCTCGTCAATTTCGATTTCTGGCATGTCACCAGTTAGTGCAGTTGCAATACCTTTAGCGATTGCATCTACGTTTAGACCTTCTAGCCGCTACCTGCTAGTTGTTGGCCCATTTGTAGACCAATACCATAGCTTGCTTTCTGTTCTACAGTTTCTAATTTCACGTCAGACATGACGGTCTCTCTTGCTATTCGAATGAAGACGAAAGCATACCAGTTCTGGCTTTAAACCGAAACGCTCTAACCAACTTTTACCAATTAATTCGTTTTGGTTGTTAAACTTGTGACATTAGGCGGTTATAAATTAGCAGACCTGCGATTTTTCTATACTCTGAACGCAGGTTTTCTTAAACTGAGACGGTTGTGTAGTAGGAGACCAATGGGAATGAATCGTCGTCACCGTAAAAAGCAAAAAGTTGACCACGTTCAAGTGCTGAAAGAAAAGTGGCAAGCGCTGGATTTATCGCGTCTAAAGCAAATCGATTTGTCTCGACTGTCTGCGATACGTGATAAGGCTAAGGCGTTATGGCAACGTTTGCCGCGTCTACATAGAAGGGTTTTGAGCGTTCTCATTCCTGTTGTTATTGTGTTGATGCTTTTGCCAGGCCAAAAAGCTGAGGCGCCTCAAGTGACCCCTACCAATCAACGCGTCGCAGTCAGCGTCAATACCGCGCCATTGAGTGAGCAGTCGTCGCAGGTTAACGTGGAAGAGCGAGTAGAAACGGATTGGCGCGAGTACACGGTGAAAAAGGGTGACACGCTCGCGCGCGTATTCCGCACCAACCAATTGCCGATGGCAGACTTGAATGCGTTGGCACGCATTGAAGGCAGCGACAAACCACTAAGCCGAATTAAGCAAGGTCAGCTAATTCGATTTAAGTTCAATGAAGAGGGCAGCTTAGATATCTTGCAGATTGAGCGTGGTGACCAGTCGATCATGTTCTTCCGCTTGTCTGATGGCGGATTTGGTCGCAGTAAATAGAAAAAGATAAGAAGGGGCTCGCAAGCCCCTTTTTTGCTCTATTCGTCACTGTTTAAGTCACGATTATTTTAGAAGCCTCATGTCAATATGAGGGATATCATCTTCTAGGTATTCATCCGAGCAGGCACTAAAGCCATGTTTTGAATAGTAACCTTGCAAGTGAGATTGCGCTCCGATTTGGATGCTCTCGTTAGGCCACAGACGCTCACACTCGAGTTTTGCTTGCACCAATAGGTCATGCCCTAGACCACCCCCTCTATGCGTCTGCTTTGTCGCGACACGGCCAATACTTACTTGTTTGTACGTAGTGCCTTTTGGTAACAATCGCGCACAAGCGACGAGTTCATCACCTTGGTAACCCAGTAAATGGTGTACGCCTTCGATCTGGTCTTTGTTATCCAATTCTGGATAAGGACAGGTTTGTTCTACCACAAACACATCGACGCGCAGTTTGATCAACTCATATAGCTCAGTCGTGTTGAGTTCAGTGAACGTTTTTGTCTTCCAGATAATCATGATGTATTTCTCTTTATTGCGAACAGCGGCCTATCGTTCTTAGACTAAACCGAGGCGAATAAAAAAGCCACGCATTACGCGTGGCTAGATTCAATAAGATGATACTAAATTTAGATCAGCTTATTTTTGTAAGTCGATCTGGTAAACCGCGAAACCAACATCGTCAGTCGCGACCTTTTTCATTGGGTATTGACCTTTGTCGCTGATAAATTGCGCCGCTTTCTCTGATGGAGAGGTTTCAAAACGCACGTCCAGCTTAGCGCTTGTGCTAATTGGCGCAAATGACCAGTTGTTGTCCGCACTTGGCGTCACTTCACCTTTCTCTTTGCTTACTTTCGAGATGTAGTTAGCAACGATAGAACGGTTTTCATCTGGAGAATCAAATGCGATAAAGTCGCTACCAGTACCAGGGAACTTGTTGCTGTATGCACGGTAGTTATTGGTCGCAATGATGAAGGTTTGCTTCATGTCGATTGGTTTGCCGTTATAAGTCAAACCAAGGATACGCTCGCTACCTTCGTCTAGCAGTTTGCAATTGCCGTCATAACGGGCTGGTTTAGTGACATCGATTTGGTATTCAACGCCATCCATCACATCAAAGTTGTAGGTACGGAAACCATCCCAATCGATCAGTGATTGTGGCTTGTTAGAGTTTGCATCGATTTGTTTGAACTGACCTGCAGAACACTCCAACCATTCCTTCACTTCTTTACCCGTTACTTTCAACGCTACAAGCGTATTTGGGTATAGGTATAGGTCGGCTGCGTTACGGAACGTAAGTTGACCCGATTCTACTTCGGTAAAGTTAGCTGGATCGTTCTTACGGCCGCCCGCTTTAAATGGCGCAGCAGCAGACAGCACTGGCAGACCATCAAGATCCGGATCGCCTTGGATCATGGTTTCTACATAGTCTTTCTGTGCAAGGTTAACGATCTGTACCGTAGGATCATCTTGAACCAGCGCTAAGAAGCTGTACATCACGTCATTCGCTTTACCAATCGGTTGGTTAACGAAATCACGTGTAGCACTGTGATCGCCTTTAACCGCATCGACAATACCTTGGTCTGCTTTAGCAATTGGCTTTTTGTTAGCAGCGTCGAAGATAGGACGAGCTTCTGTTTGCGCATCAGCCACTTTCCAGCTATCACCGTCTTGCTCAAGTACCAGATCCATTACGCCCACGTGACTACCCCAACGTCCTGGCATTACTGCAGCAACACCATTAATGGTGCCTTTTTCATTGTCGACACCTTGGATATTGTCAAAGCCTTTACCTGGGAATACTGCGTGAGAGTGACCAAACGCAATCGCATCGATGCTTCTACTTCAGAAAGGTAGTAAGTCGAGTTCTCTGCGCCGGCTTTATACGGATCGCTTGAAACGCCTGAGTGCGGGATAGCAACGATAATGTCCGCACCTTCTTTCTTCATTTGTGGCACTAACTTTTCAGCGGAAGCTTTGATGTCTTCAGCGAACACTTTGCCTTCGAGGTTTTTCTTATCCCACACCATGATTTGAGGTGGTACGAAGCCAATGTAGCCAACTTTCACGTCGTGTGCATTGCCATCGGTGTCTTTGAACGTATGGGTTTTGATTAGGTAAGGCTTGAAGTAGTGGTCACCGGTTTTTTTATCAAATACGTTAGCGCTGATGTAAGGGAAGTTAGCGCCTTCCAGTGAGGTTTTAAGGAACTCAAGGCCATAGTTAAACTCATGGTTACCGATGTTACCCACATCGTAGTCAAGCTGGTTCATGGCTTTGTAAACCGGGTGGATTTCACCTGGCTTAATCCCTTTCGATGCCATGTAGTCGCCCATTGGGCTACCTTGAAGTAGGTCACCGTTATCCACCAATACGCTGTTCGTTACCTCACCACGAGCTTCTTTTACCAAAGTAGCAGCGCGAGTCAGGCCGATTTTCTGCGACGGCTTATCCTTGTAGTAGTCGTAATCCATAACATTAGTATGAATGTCCGTCGTTTCGATAATTCTTAACTTGATCTCTTCAGCCATCGCTGGGCTCGCCATTGCAAGCATCCCGCCTAGCACAGCGATAGAAATTGGGGTCACTGCCACTTTCATCTTCATATCCTTCTAATTCGAGGGTGATTCAAAAACTCGCTAAGTGTATCAATTTGTGATGTAAGAAATGTTTCTATGGCTATAAAAGTGTGATCTGCATTTATTACTTACTGGGGTTCTGATACCGATCTCTCACCTTTACTAGTAAGACTACAACTGATAGCGGTTCCATGCGGCGAGTTAGCTCGAAATTTGACCATATTTTTCAGGCTAAATAGCTTCTTTAGTGACTTTTGGAATAAAAAATGAAATTTTAGAATTTCAAGTAATATAGGCGAGTGGTCATAATGCCATCATTCGATATGCGAAGGATTGCCATTATGACCCCAACTTTTACTAACCAGCCGGGCAAAGGAAGTACACCCACTTTGGTTAGCAGCCAAGATAAGCCAAGGCTAGCCAAATCACAGCTCAACAAAGGCGAGGTGGCTTTAATCGGTGCCGGTCCAGGCGATCCTGAACTACTGACCATAAAAGCATTAAACCTGCTACAACAAGCTGACGTCGTGCTCTATGACTATCTTGTTTCTGAAGAAATTATGGCGCTGGTACCAGATAGTACTATTTTAGTTTGTGTGGGCAAAAGAGCTGGTCATCACAGCGTTCCTCAAGAAAAAACCAATCAACTGTTGGTCGAGTTTGCCCAGAGCGGTCATAAAGTCGTTCGTATTAAAGGTGGCGATCCGTTTGTATTTGGCCGTGGTGGTGAAGAGCTGCAAGTTCTCGCATCAGCAGGCATTCGATTCCAAGTGGTGCCGGGTATTACCGCAGCCGCTGGCGCGACGGCATACGCAGGTATCCCCCTAACTCATCGAGACTACGCGCAATCGGCGCTGTTTGTCACCGGGCACCTAAAACCGGACAGCGATGATATGGATTGGTCAACGCTGGCGCGCGGCAATCAGACTCTCGTTATCTACATGGGGCTAATGAAATCTGACTATATCCAGTCGCAACTTATTGAACACGGCCGAAGTTCAAGTGTACCTGTTGCCATTATTGAGCGTGGGACACAGGCAACCCAAAAGGTCTTACGTGGCACTTTGGCAACACTACCGGAGATGGCCAAAGATGCGCAGTCGCCATCACTGATTGTTGTCGGTGAGGTGGTCTCGTTAGCCGATGAACTCTCTTGGTTTGGTGAAGATAGTGCACAGCCAAGCCAAATCGAAACACTACAAAGTATTAGAGCTTAACCCTAAGAGGATAGCTCACTCATATTCTAAATCAGTCGTGTGTTGGCCAAGTCACGTCAACATGAACAAAGGAAGCACAACTCATGGACCAAGAAAGACTCACACACCTTAAACAGTTGGAAGCGGAAAGTATTCACATCATCCGCGAGGTCGCGGCGGAATTTGATAATCCCGTCATGATGTACTCCATCGGTAAAGACTCGTCGGTGATGCTGCACTTAGCGCGTAAGGCATTTTACCCAGGTAAGATCCCGTTCCCGTTGCTACACGTGGATACCGATTGGAAGTTCAAAGAGATGATTGAATTTCGCGACCGTACAGCAAAGAACTACGGATTTGAGCTTTTGGTGCACAAGAACCCAGAAGGTCTAGCCATGGGCTGTAGCCCGTTTGTGCATGGTTCGTCCAAGCATACCGACATTATGAAGACTCAAGGTCTAAAGCAGGCGCTCAACAAATACGGTTTTGATGCGGCATTCGGTGGTGCACGTCGTGATGAAGAGAAGTCTCGCGCTAAAGAGCGTGTCTATTCATTCCGCGACAAGAACCATACATGGGATCCGAAGAACCAGCGGCCAGAGCTGTGGAAAACCTACAACGGTCAAATCAACAAAGGTGAGAGCATCCGTGTGTTCCCACTTTCTAACTGGACCGAGCTCGATATTTGGCAATACATCTTGCTAGAAGGCATTGAAATCGTGCCTTTGTATCTTGCAGCACCACGTCCAGTGGTCGAGCGCGATGGTATGTTGATCATGGTGGACGATGATCGCATGGAAATCGGCCCTGATGAAACGGTTGAGCATAAGAGTGTGCGCTTTAGAACGCTTGGCTGTTACCCATTGACCGGTGCTATTGAGTCGGAAGCAACCACACTTACTGGAATTATCGAAGAGATGCTCGTCGCGACCTCAAGTGAGAGGCAAGGACGAGCGATCGACCACGATCAGTCAGGATCGATGGAGCTTAAGAAACGTCAAGGATACTTTTAAGGATCGAAGGAACAGACTATGAACAGCGCAGTAGAAGCACAACTTGCCGAACTCGGTATTGAAGGTTACCTGAGTCAGCACCAGTACAAATCGTTACTTCGATTCCTAACGTGTGGCTCAGTTGATGATGGTAAAAGTACCTTAATTGGACGCTTGCTCCACGACTCGAAACAAATTTATGAAGATCAACTAGCGGCTGTTCACTCAGACAGTCAACGTGTTGGTACGACTGGTGAAAAACCAGATTTAGCCTTGCTTGTAGATGGCTTACAGGCAGAACGTGAACAAGGGATCACGATTGATGTGGCATACCGCTACTTCTCGACCCAAAAACGTAAGTTCATCATTGCCGATACTCCGGGGCATGAGCAGTACACGCGAAACATGGCAACGGGCGCATCGACGTGTGATCTTGCCGTGATCTTGATTGATGCGCGTAAAGGTGTACTCGATCAAACGCGTCGTCACTCATTTATTTCCAGCCTGCTTGGTCTAAAGCACTTTATTGTTGCGGTGAACAAGATGGATTTGGTCGACTACTCACAGCAGCGCTATGAAGAGATCCGCGATGAGTATCTGACTTTCTCAGAGAACCTAGGTAAAGACATCGACATTCAGATGATCCCGATCTCTGCCTAGAGGGCGACAACGTTGTCGATCTCAGTGACAAGATGAGCTGGTATCAAGGTGAGCCATTGCTCGATCTACTAGAGAAAGTGGATATCGACCAAGGCAAACAGCAAGGCGAGTTCCGCTTCCCGGTGCAGTACGTTAACCGACCTAATCTCGATTTCCGTGGTTTTGCTGGCACGATTGGCTCTGGTGAAATCCGCGTTGGCGATGAGATTAAAGCGTTGCCGTCTGGTAAGACGTCTAAAGTCGAGCGCATCGTGACCTTTGATGGTGATTTACCGAGTGCATTTGCAGGTCAAGCAGTGACGTTAACGCTGACTGATGAGATTGATATCAGCCGTGGTGACTTGATTGTTAAGCAAGACGCACGCGTTGCGTCATCAAATCGTCTACTGGCGGATGTGGTATGGATGACGGATGAGCGCTAGCGGCAGTCGCAGCTACGACATCAAAATTGCGGGTAAGAAAACGCAAGGTCAGTTGGACGCGATTCGCCATCAGTATGACATCAACTCGCTTAAATCGTTTGAGGCAGAGTCACTGCCACTAAACGGTATCGGTTTGTGTGAGTGGTCACTGACGGAAGCGGTAGCGATTGATAGCTACGATTCGGTTCAAGATACCGGTGGTTTTATTGTGATTGATCGTCTCACCAACGTGACAGTGGGTGCAGGCCTTGTTCGTGAAGCTTTAGCGGAAGAGCAGCGTTCACCACAAGAGCGTATGGGCGCCTTTGAGAAAGAGCTTAAGGCTCTGATCATGAAGCACTTCCCTGAGTGGGACGCGAAAATATAACCACCGTTATATAACCGTAACCATGAGCTCTAGCGATCGCTAGAGCTCACAAGAACAACGCAGTGACTTTGCATAAGGAATAGGATGATGTGGGAACAAGGAGTGGTGCTGGCTTTGCTGATGTCTATCATCACTTGCTTGATAGCAACCCAGATCAAACCGAGCCTTATTTTTGCAGGCGCTGCGTTTTTGGCGTTTATTGCTGGCATGATAGATATCAATGCGGTTGCGAGTAATTTCACCAACTCATCGCTGCTCACACTGGTGTTACTGATTTTGTCCTCAGCAGCGCTGGAGAAAACACGACTAATTAGCTGGGTCAGCCGCTCAATTGCGACGGGGCGTTTAGGGGCTGTGGTTGCTAAGTTAGGTATCTCGACTGCACTGCTTTCCTCGTTCACTAACAACACGGCAGTGGTCGTCTCGTTAATTGGTGCTATTAAGCGTAATCAGCGCCATGCGCCATCCAAGTTACTGATACCGCTATCTTATGCTGCCATTCTAGGCGGCACACTGACGCTGATTGGTACCTCAACCAACCTGATAATTAACAGCTTTGTTGAGGATGTAGGCTTACCAAGCTTAGGCTTTTTCGAGCCAACTTGGATTGGCTTGAGCGTATTGCTCGGTGGTGTGTTGGTATTAATTCCGCTTAGCTACTTCTTACCGAACTACGATGACACCAACCAAGATGATCTACCGTATTTTTTAGAAGCACGAGTAGAATCTGGCTCACCGCTGGTGGGACGCAGTATCGCCGAGAATAACCTCAGAGCATTGCGTAAGCTTTTCCTTGCCGAGGTGGTTCGTGATGGTCAAACGTTGGCATCGGTTGGCCCTGACTTTGTATTAGAAGCTAAGGACCGCCTACTGTTTTGTGGTGACGTGGAAAGTGTCGCGACGCTACAAGAAATTACCGGCTTAACCTTTTTTGGTCAGCATCACCTCAACGGACAGAATCTACTGGAGGTGGTAGTCAGCTCGTCGGCGACATTTTGCAATAACACCCTCAAATCGAGTCAGTTTCGAGATCGCTTTGATGCGGTGGTCGTGGCGATTCGTCGCGGTCATGAACGTTTGGAAGGTGGGCTTGGCAATATTATCCTGCAAGCGGGGGATACGTTAGTACTCGCTCCGGGTAAACGCTTTGAGGCACTTCGTCGTCAGCATCGCAAAGAGTTCGTGCTTATTAACGATTTAGACTCCAGTGCCAAGCTTGATTTAGTGAAGTCTAGCTATGTTCTGTTTGGCTTTGTTGCTGTCATTGCGTTAGCACTCACTAACGTACTGCCTATCATCAAAGGGCTTGCACTGTATCTAATCGCGGTGTTGGCGTTTGGTATCGTTAATTTGGGCGAGCTGCGCCGCCGCTTCCCAACTGATATTGTGGTGATCGTCGGCTCTGCGCTTTCCATTGCTCAACTGATGATTTCTACTGGCCTTTCTGAGCGCATGGGTGACATGTTCATTGAGATGTTCAACGGCTGGGGCGTATTCGGTGCGTTAGTGGCCACTTACTTAGTAACACTCATATTGACCGAATTAGTCACTAACAATGCCGCAGCTGCGCTGGCATTCCCGATTGGCTACAGCATGTCGGTGGCCTATGGTGTCGATCCTATGCCGTTTATCATGGCAGTGCTATTCGGAGCGAGCGCAAGCTTTGTCTCTCCCTATGGCTATCAGACCAATCTATTGGTGTATAGCGTGGGTAATTATCAGCTTAAAGATTACATGCGGATTGGCATTCCCATCTCCATCGTTTACTCGGTGTTGGTGCTCGCGCTTATCCCTTACTTTTTTCCTTTTTAACGGCGTTACCTAAGGACGAGTTATGTCGAATACTGTACAAGCCTCTGACACGATCGAAAAAGATGAAAACGTGATTTGGCATCAACATGTGGTGACCAAGTCAGAGCGCGCTGAACTGAAAAAACAGCAGCCGGTGGTACTGTGGTTTACTGGCTTATCGGGGGCAGGCAAATCCACGGTCGCTGGCGCGCTGGAAACAGAACTAGCAAGCCTTGGCTACCATACCTATTTGTTGGATGGTGATAATGTAAGACACGGACTTTGTCGTGACTTAGGATTTTCGGAGCAAGACCGTCGAGAAAACATTCGCCGTGTTGGCGAGCTGGCTAAGTTAATGGCGGACGCAGGTCTGATTGTCCTCTCTGCGTTTATCTCTCCGCATCGTGAGGAGCGCGCCTTGGTTCGTGACCTTTTGCCTGATGGCGAGTTTATGGAAGTGTTTGTCGATGCGAGCCTAGAGGTGTGTGAATCACGCGATCCCAAAGGTCTGTATAAGAAAGCACGCGCTGGCGAAATACCGAACTTTACGGGTATCGATTCTGAATATGAAGCGCCGCTTAATCCAGAAATCCATCTCAAAGCCGGTGACAGCACGGTCGCACAGCTGGTGGAGCAATGTTTAACGGTACTTAAAGATAAGCGCGTTATACGTTAATCAATAGGGCTGCTACACCTTATGATGAAATGAGGTGGGCAGCTCACCTTTGACCACAAACTTTCTGTTCAGTAGTGCCACCAACTGCTCTTGATACTGCGCATTGCTGCGATGACCAAGAAGCTGACATAACTCATTGCCTGTTGGCGTAAATCGATAGTAGGTTAGGACGATGCCCTTGCTCTTTGCGGTCAGGGTCATTTCTTGGCCTTGATAGCTCAGCTTCAGTGGCGCTTCTCTATTAATCTCTCCCGATTCAAGTTCTGTCGCCAACAACACTCCTAATTCAACCAAAAGTAGGATACTAGAGTAGGGCAACTGAAATTCGCCCAAACTCAACTCATCCACACTCTCGCGGCGAGAAAAACTGAATAATCCGGAGTGATGCTTAATGCCTAATAACAATTTTCGACTACTGTCAGTCCCAAAGCTGCAAGCTAGAGAGGAGGCTCTTTGCAGGGTTTGCGCTTCTTTAGGAGTCATGTCTCGAAGTGTTTTTAGTGCCTTCATTGAAGTGGCACCGGGGTTAGTGATTTCTCGTTTTAGCACTTGCGCCCAAAGCTTCTGCATCGACGAGTTGTGGATCTCTTTCGCCATATCAAAATAGCGCACTAACCAGTCAAAATCAGGCTCTCCCGCCACTTCGTTTTTGCAGGCTGCCATCGCCGCTTTGATTATCTGCTCAAGGTTCTTCTGGCGCTGCTCTTTGCCTTGTTTTTCACGCAGCATGGCTCGTTCAAACAATGACTGGCTTGGCGTTTCCTCACGGATCAGGGCGTCGAGGTAATGAGATTCGGCAATCGCGCGCAAACGGCTGGCGCTGTCTTTCATGTGATGGGCTTTCTTTTGCCCAGACTCAGTGGAAGAGTTAGATTCTACTTTAGCAGGCTTGCTCTCAACGGGATGATGACTCATTACTCAGACTCAATATGAAGCGAAAACGAAGCAATAATGTGCAATAAGTCTTCAATTTAGCGGGAATTTCGTGCAAAAACCAGCGTAATTTATGTGAGCTGATGTCCGAAAATGGTGGGAGCGAGAAGCGGTTGTAAAAACTCTAGGATAAATGCTAAAATTTTGTTAAGTTTATGCTTCATAATAGAGGAGGGCGTTATGAGGCACTCAAGAGACAATCACTCATTAGAGAGTCACGCGCCACAGAGCAAAATGAAAAAGCATGTCTCGGTGGCATTGCTGATGTGTGTTTATATTGGCGTACTAGGCTATCTGTCCACATTAATAGGCTAACAACCTAGCACGCGATTTCGTATCTTACGACTACTCGCTTTGACAATCACTCGGCTTCGTCATAACCATCATCGTAGTCTTCAATCTCATAACCATCGATTAAGTAGCCAGTCTGTGCTAGCTCTGAGTCGATGGTTTCTGTTTTTAGCGTACCAACAACATAAATCACATCCCATAGACGGTGTACAGGCGCGCCTTCCTTGAACTTCACGTAGATGATTTGGTTTGGAGGCGGTGGTGGAACGTGGATACAGGCACCGAAGTAGGGTACCAATAGAAATTCCGTTACCGCATTTTCATCCCCTTCGAGTGGGATAACGAAGCCAGGGATTTTTACCTTACTGCCATTGAGTTCTTGGCGCACGGTACCGACTTTCGATTGTTCCATCACGCCACCGGAGTGATCGACTGAAGGCATCCCCATCGCATCAAACTGATTGCGCTCTTTCTCCGGAATGAGATCAATCCAATCGAGTGTTAATACATCTGAGTCAGTTTCAGCCATCGCCAGTGGCGCAGCCAGCACGCTCAGGGATAACAATAAGCCACAAAGTAGCGTTTTCAAGGTTTTCATCGAAGTCCCACTAAATACGGATGGTCATGCCATCACTTAATGATTGTCTGTACGCACGCAGCGCAGGGAAGAAGCCAATAATAATGCCTGCTAACTGCACAAACCCAAGTAGCATCCATTCATGTGAACTGATCCCAGATAAGGCAATATTAATCCCGTAATTTGAGGTAATGATTGGCGCTGCGACCGCAAGCATCGCATACATACCACCCACACCGCAAATGATACCTATGGTGGTCAAAACCGTGGCTTCACTAATCAGCAATACGAACACATGGCGCGGCCTTGCCCCATTGCTCTGAGAATTGCCATTTCGCGGCGACGCTCCTGAAGGCTAGTTAAGAGGCTCGATAACATGCCCATAAGACCGGCTACAACCACAAACACAGAGACAATCAATAGCGCTTGCTCCGCGACGCTCATCATGCCCCATAGCTCATGCAAGGCAATACCTGGAGGATTGCGCTGAGTGGCTCTTGCTTATAGGTGTTGATCTGGCGTTGTAAGGCGAAGGTTTGGATTTTACTTTTCAGTCCAATCATCATCGCCGTAATTTGCTTGGGATGGAAATCCATTTCGAGCAGTTGCTCTTTACTTGGATTGTTACCAAGGTTTGCGCCAGACTCCCAACCAACGTGAATCGCTTCGATGGCTTCGAGTGACACATGAACGGTTTTATCCACTGGAGTGCCCGTAGGTGCTAAGATACCGACCACTTTAAATGGCGTGTTTTCATGGCGGCTGAAACCCACATCGCTGATGCCATGAGCAATAACGATCTCAGTGCCGATGTCATAGCCAAGCTTCTTAGCAACCTCAGAGCCAATAACCGCTTCAAATAGGTTGTCGAACTCTTCTCCTTTACTCAGAGAGAGGTGCTGCTTTTGACCATATTGATAGTGCTCAAAGTAGCTGTGATTGGTGCCCATCACTCGAAATCCGCGATGAGAATCGCCGAGAGAGATAGGGATCGCCCATTTTACCGCGCGATGATTGCTAAATTCTTCGAAACTCTTCCAGTCGATATTGTTGGTCGCATTACCAATACGAAATACTGAGTAGAGCAATAAGTTCACTTGTCCGGAGCGACCACCCACAATTAAGTCTGTGCCAGAAATCGTGTTGGCAAAGCTGCTTTTTGCTTGAGTTCGAATGCGCTCAACACCCATTAGCAAAATAACGGAAATCGCCACCGTCAGAATGGTGAGCAGTGCCGTGGTTTTGCGATTCAGCAGGCTTTTCCATGCCAGCTTTAATGTGATGCTCATAGCGGCCTCACTTGATTAATGTCTTGTAGGTTTTCAGTGCGCTTGAATAAAGGCTCGAGCGTTGGATCGTGGCTGACGAAAATGAGTGTCGATTCAGCGCGGTTCGCTTGTTCCATGAGTAGCTCGATGAAGGCTTCACGATTGTCGTGATCTAAGGCTGAGGTCGGTTCGTCAGCAATCAGAAATTCGGGCTGGCCGATGAGTGCTCTTGCAGCCGCGACGCGTTGCTGCTGACCAATACTGAGTTCAATCACGGGTTTTTGTAGCAAATTTGACGGCAGACGCAAATGATCAAGCAGTCGCTTAGCTTCATTAGCTAGCGAGCCAGATACCTTCTCTTTGCGTCTTTGCGAAAAGTGGCAAGGCAGCGTGACATTGTCGATGACCGACAAATATGGGATCAAATTAAACTGTTGAAAAACATAGCCGATGTGGTCGGCGCGAAATCTATCGCGTTTTGACGCTGAAAGAGCCGTTAAGTTTTGATTGAGTGCCAAGATATCCCCGCTGGTGGCCGTATTTATACCAGTAAGCAAACCGAGCAATGTCGATTTACCACTGCCACTTGGGCCTTTGAGAAATAAATGCTCACCTTGTTTGATAATAAGAGAGGGAATATCAAGAGTTGGAGCTTGGTCGGGCTGCCACTTAAATGTGACGTCTGTAAGTTCGATTACGCTAGCCATAGTGTCCTCTAAAAACTACCCTCAAGCCTCGGGCGAGGCCTGAGAGTTGGACGGTTTAGAATTTAATAGTTGTGCTACCTGATGTCAGTTCCGTTGCTGATTGTGCGCTATCCGTTAGCAGGTTTACTGATACTTTCTCAGTTGCAGGGAAGTGTGTAAACCACTGTGTATCAATTTGCGAGACTTTAGCAACGTCTTCACAGGAGAATTGGTATTGAATTGAGAATTCACCGTGGCCATCATGATGGTCGTGGTCGTGGTCGTGGTCGTGGTCGTGACCTTTGTGCTCGTCATGATGCTCGTGGTCATCGTGTTCTTTATGGTCGTCGTGGTGGTCATGACCTTCATGATCATGTCCCTTATGATCGTCGTGATGGTCGTGACCTTTGTGATCATCATGATCTTTATGCTCACCATGGTGATCATGCTCGTCTTTCTCTAGCGTGTTTTCAATATGAGCCTCAACCAGTTTACAGTTCGCAGCCGCTGGAATCGTTAGAATGCTATTTACATTGTTCAGTTTTGCTGTGGCATCAGCGATAGCTGATTTTTCTGCATCCGTCTTTGGTGCGTGTTCAAAGCCCACTACATCAGCGCCTGGAGCGGTGATTTCCACTAAAAGATCTTGACCATCTTGAGCAATGTTAAATTCTACATGACCATGCACATGGGCATCATGCTGGCGAAATTGGTCTTCAGCGACAGCGAACTGCGATACAACAAGTCCAGCTAAGAGTGTCATCTTCAGTTTCATGATTAATCCTTAAATAGCGAAGTAAAAGTAGTGAGCACCAATGCAGGTAAATAGGCTGTTGAAGTAGCCTAGTGCAAAGGTTTCTGGTGAGAACGATGCGATCGGTTCTCGTTTAACTGTTGTTTGTTATGTTATAACAAACAAATATTTTTTCCAGCGGAAACAACATTCAGCCTGAGCTTTCTGACCGGAAAACAACAAAAAAGGAGCCGCAAGGGCTCCTTCTCAGAATCTTTAACTGTCAATTAGATGTTGTCAGTAACCAGGCTCAGTACTTGCTGAATGTCAGCTTCGCTGAGCGCACCTTCTTTAACATAGAGGATTTTACCTTGTTTATCCTGAACGATAATTGCTGAGCTTTCTTCTGCAAGTTGCCAAGCGTTCGCCACCAGGCCATGTTTGTCTAGTACCATTGATGACCAAGGAAACTCTTTTTTGCTGTCTTCCGCGGAAGACTTAACAAATGAACTGGTGCCCCACATTGCATCGTCTTGGTTGATGATGGTTGTAGTTTGATAGCTTTCTTTTGGAAAATCGGCAGCGGTAATGGCAGCCATCAGCGGTGCATTCATCTCTTTTGAGCTGCTGCGGCCAGCGATAGCTTGGATGACACGCACTTTGCCTAGCATGTCATTAGTGCTCCATGCTTGGTAGTTGATCGCGTCGTTGCTTAGGATAAGTTCACCGTGATCACTGACCGATACAGAGCGAGCATTTCCACCGACTTGTAGGTTGGTTGCCATAGCAAATGCTGGCACCAGCAGCATAGCGAGAGTTAGGAGAGGCTTTAGTTTCATTGTAATAGTTTCCGTTACTTTGTAGTGGGCGGCTACCTTAGGCGAACTCAAGGTCAGCCACAATGTAAATAATGATGATTTGACCAAGAATTGTCTGTCTCTCAATAAAATCATTTCAAGCATAACAGCAATTTATAGTTTGTTGCAAAGTTGTTAACTTTTGTTTGTGTCCTCAAGAATTTCGAGTATAATTTCAATCGAACGCAAACTATATTGCGAAATGACTCGCAGAAATGTGGTCACGATTAGATGTACTCAAACGGATATTGAGGTTAGGTTATGCTGCGTAAGTTCACGGTTTATCGTCCGCGTCAGATTGCGAAGTTCGTAAAGACGCTGTTTAAGGGGCAGTTTTTTATTGCAGGTATTGGTTTGTTTCGTTTTGATAACGGCAAGGTGCTGTTACCTGAAGTCGAAGACAAGCAAAAGCTGGTGGCATTTAGAGAGATAAACGGAGAGATTGCCGCACTGGCGCTCTAAAAAGGCCAAAAAATTTATGTGAAATGCCCTCGCTAATGCGAGGGCATTTTTGTTGATACTAGCTTAACTCTGGTGGGAAGCACACACCTGTGCCACCAATGCCGCAGTAGCCATTTGGGTTTTTCGCCAAGTATTGTTGATGGTAGACCTCGGCAAAATAGTACTCACCAAGAGGGGCTATTTCAGTGGTGATGCCAGCATCGCCGAGCGCTTGTTGATATTGTTGCTGCATTTGCTTTGCAATTTCAGCTTGATCATCATTCGCGGTGTAAATCGCTGAGCGATATTGAGTGCCGATATCGTTGCCTTGACGCATTCCTTGAGTCGGGTCGTGCTTTTCCCAAAATGTGCGCAAGATGGTGGCTAGAGAGGTTTGCGTGGTATCAAACACGATACGAACCACTTCGGCATGGCCGGTTAAGCCGCTGCAGACCTCTTCGTAGGTCGGGTTTGGCGTAAAGCCACCAGAGTAGCCTACAGAGGTCGAAACCACGCCCGGCAATTGCCAAAACAAGCGCTCAGCACCCCAAAAACAGCCCAACCCTAAAACAATACTCTCTTGCTGTGCATTAAGCGGTGCGTAAAGGTCAGATTGATTGATAAAGTGCGGCTCCATATTCGCTATGGCGCTATCTCTACCCGGGAGCGCTTGGTCGGCGGAAATCATTTCTTGTTTACGCATCGTCAGTTCCTTTTTTAGACTAGAATTTCAAGTGCAAAGCGTCTGAAAACAAAATGAGTGCAATGACTTATCTGTTTCACCCTTGTCTACAGACTTCTCTATCAATCAGAGTTATCATTCTACGTAACAACAAAAATAAACGCATCACAGCCTCACAATAAAGCATGATAAAGAGACTTTTACCACCGCTATTCTTGACCTTATCGCCCGCACTCGCTTTTGCTGATGAGAGCGTGTCTTTGGATGTTCAAGGATTAAGTGGCGCGCTTCAAGATAACGTCAATGCCTATGTATCCGCGATCGCGGTGAATGAATACTCGACGTCGCTGCGATTCCAATCTCGACTCACCAAAGAAATCAACGAAGCGCTCAATGCTCTGGGCATTACAACGCCAAGATCGATTTTTCTGTGAATGAGCGTGGCGATGAATTGACGGTCAAGGTTAACCCAGGACCGCCAACTCGCATCAAGCTGGTGGATGTTCAACTGACGGGTGAAGCTGAAAAGGATGAGGATTTCATGCGCCTCATTCGTATCTCGCCGCTCAAAGAGGGCGATACACTCAATCACAATCAATATGACAGTTTGAAATCGGGCATTCGTAATTTAGCGCTGCAAAAAGGCTACTTTGATGGTGTGTATACTATGAGCCGTCTCGAGGTTATCCCGGAGCGGAATGAAGCGATTGTGAGGCTTCATTATGACAGTGGTATTCGTTATCAGTTTGGTAAGGCAACCATAACTGGCAGTCAAATTGACATTCAGAAGGTGCAGTCATTGCAGCCTTATAAAATTGGCGATGAGTATCAAGTTGCTAAGGTGGGGGAGCATAACCAAAACTTATCCAACACTGAGTGGTTTTCATCAGTATTTGTCGAGCCTGATCTGTCGGAAGTGGGCAAAGGGCGTGAGCTACCAATGAAAGTGTCATTGGCTCCTCAAGTGCGAAATCAGTTTGAAACCGGTCTCGGTTATTCCACTGACGTGGGAGCAAAAGTGAAATTTGGCTGGAAAAAGCCGTGGCTCAACGAACATGGTCACAGTT
Organism: Vibrio variabilis; assembly: GCF_003263785.1. Classification (GTDB taxonomy): domain Bacteria; phylum Pseudomonadota; class Gammaproteobacteria; order Enterobacterales; family Vibrionaceae; genus Vibrio; species Vibrio variabilis. The sequence continues at coordinate 17,519 of NZ_JYJK01000152.1, read as the reverse complement.
TCAAAACCAGTTTGGATTTATCTCTCCCTGAGCAGCAGGTAACGGCGAGCTATAAGATCCCACTCGACGATGTGCTCAAAGATTACTACGTCATTCAGTATGGTCTGAAAAACGTCAACCGAAGCGACAAAAAGACCTTGGAATCGAACCTGTCGTTCGAGCGCCATTGGGTGTTGGACAGTGGCTGGCATCGAACCGCTTACTTACGATATTTGATTGAGAACTATGAATTTAATGCGCAGGGAGAGCTTGGTCAGTTTGTGTTGCCCGGGCTTTCCTATTCTCGCGTAGTCTCGCGCGGTGGCGTCTTACCCATGAGTGGCAACAAGCAAACCATTATGTTTGAAGTGGGTGATGAGCGAGCGCTCTCTGAAACCTCGGTGTTTAGACTTCGCGGAACTTCAACTTGGATTTCTAGTATTGGTGAGAACCACCGAGGCTTGTTCAAAGTTGACATTGGCGCCAACATTGCCAGTGACCCTTCTAAACTTTCCCCATCATTGCGTTTCTATGCCGGTGGTGACAACAGTGTGCGTGGTTACGATTATGAGAGTATCTCCCCTGTCGATGATGCGGGCAATAAAACCGGTGGCCAATATCTCGCGACCAGCAGCCTTGAATATCAATATCGTTTAACGGGTAACTGGTGGGCGGCAACCTTTTTTGATGTTGGTGATGCCTTTGATGACGATCCCGAATGGAAGCGTGGTGCCGGTTTTGGCATACGTTGGGTCTCTCCAGTCGGCCCCGTTAAATTCGATTATGCAAAAGGATTGGATACGAAACCGCAAGCCGAATGGCGCATTCACTTTAGCTTAGGGCCTGAACTATGATGTCGAAAGTTTGGCAAGTCACCAAATGGTGTTCTATTGGCCTGATTACTCTGATTTTACTGCTCCTCGCAACACTGGCGTTTGCTCTGTTTACCAATGCCGGTCTTAACAGCATTTTGTGGGGGGTAAACAAAGCGTTGCCGCAATTTGAGGCTGGCGAGACACAAGGTGCACTGTTTCCCAGGTTCACGATCAATGATGTGAGCTTTAAAGATGAAAGCTTGTTTGTTGACTTAACTGCGCAATCATTGACGCTGGCTGTCGATCTCAATTGCTTGTCAGATCCAAGAGTCTGCGTAAATGAACTGTCGATTCAAGGGCTTGATTTTAGCATGCCAGAGGTCGCGCCCAGTGAGCCTTCTCCAGAGCCGACAGAGCCATTAACTAAAATAACACTGCCAATTCCTGTCGCGATTGGTCACGTCAATTTTGACGATATCCAATTGGATATTTTGGGCACCAAGGTGAGTTGGGATAGTTTTTCTACTTCATTGTCGATGACGGGCTCTAACTTAACTGTCGGTAAGACAAAGTTAACCTCTCCGTTAGTTGCGTTGCCACCCGCAACGGAAACCGCACAAACGTTTGAAGAAGCGCCTGCGGCATCAAACGAACCCGCAACGGCGATTGAGCTGCCTGAGGTGTTGATCCCCCTATTCGTTAATATTACCGGGATTGAGATCCTCGATTTTAAACTCGATCAGCCAGAGCCCGTGATTGTCGATAGACTCAAACTCGTCGGTAAGGCAGGTAAGCACGATGTGGGTGTGTCTACGCTAGAACTGGAAATGCCTCTGGTTGATGCCAATCTGCAAGGCAAGGTGACCCTAAAAGATGGTTATCCACTTGACCTTGATTTGGGCGCGCACCTTAAGCAAACCGATTTTGCCGGGCAGAAGCTTAAGCTCAATGCCTCGGGTAGTGTGCAAACGCTTCAGCTTGATAGTGAGTTCTCCGGACTAATAACAGGTCTACTAAAGGGGCAAATTCAACCGTTAGAACCGACGATTCCATTTGATGCAACAATAACGAGCGCTAAGGCGAACTGGCCATTGAGCGGTGAATCGGACTACCAAGTATCTATTGATACCTTAGGGGCTAAAGGTTCGTTAGAAGGCTATGAGGTCAATTTGTTGGCATCTGCTTCTGGCAAAGAGATCCCTGACCTTGATGTGGATTTGCAGGGTACTGGCGACTTAGAGCACATCGATTTGAGTAAGCTATCCATTGACACATTGGGCGGCAATGTTGCTGGTCAAGTGATGGCGAACTGGTCTGCGCCGGTGAACTGGCAAGGCGATATCAACCTCACTAATATTCAGCCGGGTTTGCAGTGGCCAGAAGCCGAGGGGGATATTAGCGGTAAAATAGTGACATCTGGCTCTCTCACTGATGCGGGGGTGGCAAGTCTCAGTGCCGACATTAGATATCGTCGGCATGCTCAGAAACTACCCAATAAATATCAAAGGTCAGCTTGATGCGTCTGATCAAGCCGGTAAAGGAGAGTTTAAGGTCGATACCCAGGGACTTTCGGTCGCCCATGGCCCTAACCAGCTTAATGCTCGGGGTAAGCTTGATAAAGACTGGGATATGAGTGTCGATATCGATTTCCCTGAGCTCGCGAAATCTGTCCCAGATCTCTCGGGCATTCTACGCGGAAAGCTTAGCCTCAAGGGAGCAATGAAAGAGCCAGATATCGCCACTGATCTGAGTATTGAAAAGATTCAGTGGAAGGACGAAGCAAGTCTTGAGGCGTTAACTCTATCCGGTACGGCTAAACCTTTGCCAATCGAGAGCGCGCAAGCGGATCTACGACTCAATGCGCGCGGTGTTAAGTATCAAGAACAAGAGGTCGATTCCGCCAGTTTGACACTCTCCGGCACTCAAGCCGCCCACACGCTAGCACTGGATGTGGTTTCTAAGATAGCGTCTTTAAATCTAGCGATCAGCGGTAAACTCTCGGATAAGCCAAATTTAGTTTGGGATGGCGAGCTGGCAGAGGTGCACCTTGAGACTGAGCAAGGTCCTCTCGATTTGACTGAACCTGTGGCAATCAAAGTCGATATTGATAAGCAAGTGGCCAATGTAGCGGCACACTGCTGGAAACAGGCCGACTCTCGATTGTGTCTAGAAAAAGACATCGAGGCGGGACAGTCTGGAGAAGCCTTGGTCACAGTGAAGAACTTCGACTTTGACCAAATTAAGGCTTATATCCCAGAAAACATGCTGGTAGAGGGCAGTGCCAATATTACTGCTTGGGCAAAATGGGCGCCTGAAACATCCCCTCAAGTGAAGTTGGATGTGGCACTACCAAAAGGTACCGTGACTCAAAATCTGGAAACACCATTGGTGGTGGGTTGGGAGTCGGTAAGCGTTAAAGCAAACCTAGCTGACGATAAGCTCGATGCGAGTTGGCTGATTGATGTCACTGACAATGGTGATCTCTCAGGTAAGGTGATCCTGCCAAACGTGCTTGCCGAACAAAAAACGATTGATGGTGAGCTGAATCTTTCAACATTTAACCTCGATTTCTTGCAGCCGCTGGTGGGTGAGTTTAACCAGCTGAAGGCGAATTTGGCGGCGGATATTAAGATCAAAGGTGATGCGTTGCATCCTGAGCTCTATGGTCAGTTCTCTGTCGCTGATTTGTCGTTGCAAGGTGATATTTCACCGATTCAGGTTGAGACTGGTAAGGTCGATATTGCCTTCAATGGTTACGACGCGCTGCTTGATGCAAACATTAAAACTAATGATGGTGAGCTTAAGCTGGAAGGTGATGGCAATTGGCAAGACTTGAAAGCGTGGCGAACTAAGTTGAGAGTGTTTGCCGATGAGCTTAATGTCGACGTACCACCCATGGTGAAAGTGAAGGTGGTGCCAGATATGACGATTGAGGCCAACCCGACATTAGCGAAAATCACCGGTTCTATCGGATTACCTTGGGGGCGTATTTTGGTTGAGGAGCTACCGCAAAGTGCGGTCGCGGTTTCTAGCGACCAGGTGTTACTGAATCCAGATATGACCCCAGTCAATGAAGAGGCAGAGGTACCATTTAATGTCGAAACGGACGTGTCAATTTCCATTGGCGATGACTTTACCATCTCGGCATTTGGTCTCAAAGGGGGACTGCAGGGCAAGTTGCATGTTTCTCAGAAAGACCGTGGCCCGTTTGTTCAAGGGGAAATCAATATCGTCGATGGCTCGTACAGTTCGTTTGGTCAGGATTTGCTGATTGAAGAAGGTAAGATCCTCATGACAGGTCCAGTCGATCAGCCTTATGTCAGCATTACAGCGATCCGTAATCCTGAAACGACGGCTGATGATGTTAAGGCGGGTGTGAAAGTCTCTGGCCTTGCGACAGAGCCTAAAATTGATATTTTCTCAGACCCAACCATGCCACAGGCAAACGCGCTCTCCTACTTGTTGCGTGGACAAGATATCGATGGTGAAACCGGTGGCAACGCCTTAACCACGACCCTAATCGGCTTGAGCCTAGCGCGAAGCGGTAAGGTGGTGGGTGATATTGGCCAAGCATTTGGTGTACAAGATCTTCAACTCGATACAGCGGGTACGGGTAATGACTCACAAGTCACCGTAAGTGGCTACGTATTACCTGGATTACAGGTCAAATACGGCGTAGGTATTTTCAACTCACTAGGTGAATTTACGGTGCGCTACCGCATCATCGAGGATTTCTATGTGGAAGCCGTTTCAGGTCTTTATAGCTCTGTCACCTTCCTATACCAATTTGAAGTGGATTGATAAACAGTGATGCCGACAGGGTTGTCGCACGTACAAATGGAGTGACAAGGAGAATCTATGTTTAGAAAAGGAATAATTGTTACGGCATTGGTGATGTTATCGGGCTGTGTACAACTTACGCCACCTACCGATGAAAGTGCTCAAAGTTGGCAAGATTTTGGTTATCAATGGGCAGTGAAGGGTTACATCATCGAAAGCCAATCTGATTTGGTAAAAAAAAGTCCCAGAGTTGTCCACAGAACAGTTTGCTCAGTATCAATCAGGCTATGCCACAGGGAAGGCGGAGTACTGCAAGCAAGATCCGTTTGTCCTTGGCTATGATAATAGAATTTATTATGGTATTTGCAACGACGTCGACCGTCGATATAACGAAGAGTATTGGCGGGGTAAGAATGCTCGTAATCGCAAGTAATTAAGCGATGTCTGTAGTAAGCGGGACACAGGCAATGAGGAGGAGCAATGAAAATAATTTGGCTTTCATTGTTTGCCGCGACACTGGTGGCGTGCGCTCAAAACAGCGGACCGAACAGTACTTCGCAGCAAGATTGGTTTCAGTTTGGAGAGCAGCAAGCGTTGGTCGGCTACGAGAAACAGAGTGATGATGAATTGAAGCAGTCATCACAAGTCAGTGTCGATAGTGCACTGTATCAAGCGTATTCAGCAGGCTACGAGCAAGGCCGCCAGGAGTACTGTCAGCAAGACCCGAAAATACTCGGTAAAAAAGGCGAGTTATATCGCGGGATTTGTGACGATATTCGACCGACGTTTCGGATTTGGTACAACAACGGCAAAGCGTCGCGAAGTCGCTATTAACGACCTATCTCTTGCCAAAACCAACTTGATTTAAAAAGGGCTTACCAACAACAAGTTAGTGAGCCCTTTTTGATGTTTGTATTGGTCAGTCGGCTAAAAGCTACTTGCCTTGAGCTCGTTCATACGATGATTGGATTTCATCACGTGCCGCTTGTGCATCTGCCCAGCCATCGACTTTTACCCACTTGCCTGCTTCTAGTTCTTTATAACGCTCAAAGAATTGCGTGATTTGCGCTTTTAGAAGTTCTGGAATATCGCCGACATCTTGAATGTGGTCGTACTCTTTGCTCAGCTTGCTGTGTGGAACTGCGAACACTTTGGCATCTTCACCTGACTCATCGGTCATTTTTAGTACCCCAACCGGGCGGCAGCGAATCACTGAGCCTGGCATCAATGGGTACGGAGTTGGAACCAGAACGTCTACCGGGTCACCATCCAGTGATAGAGTGTGGTTTACATAGCCATAGTTACAAGGGTAGAACATTGGGGCTGACATAAAGCGGTCAACAAATACGGCGCCAGAGTCTTTATCGACTTCGTACTTGATGGGATCAGCGTTTGCAGGGATTTCAATGACGACATAGATGTCATCTGGGAGTGACTTACCCGCAGGCACATTGTTTAAGCTCATTTTGACTTTCCTTTTCTTTGTTCGATATTCCTTTAGGCGTAAGGAACTGAGGGCTGAAACACGAATCGTTTACAGTCAGTATACTTGGTTAATTTTAAAACAAAAAGTGCCTCATTGAGAGGCACTTCGAAGTTATTAGTCTTGGTACTCTTCGAGGAAGGACTCGACTTTTTCAACCATGTTCTTTGAACCTACAAAGAATGGCACGCGTTGGTGAAGCTCTGTTGGTTTGATATCCATAATGCGCTGGGTGCCATCTGACGCGACACCGCCCGCTTGCTCCATGATGAATGCCATTGGGTTGCACTCATAAAGTAAACGCAGTTTACCGCTTGGGTGACTTTGTGTACTTGGGTACAAGTAGATGCCACCTTTAAGTAGGTTACGGTGGAAGTCAGACACCAGTGAGCCGATGTAGCGAGAGGTGTATGGACGCTTCTCTTCCGGCACGTTTTCCTGGCAGTACTTGATGTACTTCTTCACACCCATAGGGAAACGGATGTAGTTGCCTTCATTGATTGAGTAGATAGTTCCGTCTTCAGGAATCATCATGTTTTCGTGTGAAAGGCAGAAGCTGCCGATCGATGGGTCGTAAGTGAAGCCATTGACGCCTTTACCTGTTGTGTATACCAACATGGTAGACGAGCCATAAACCACATAACCTGCAGCCACCTGTTTATTACCAGGCTGTAGGAAATCCTCTTGGGTTGGAGGCGTGCCTACTGGTGAGATACGACGGTAAATAGAGAAGATAGTACCAACTGAGACGTTCACATCGATGTTTGACGATCCATCCAATGGATCCATCAACACCACATATTTAGCGTTCTTATTGAGCTCTTTATTGAACGCGACTGCCTCATCTTCTTCTTCACTCGCGACACCACAAACTTGGTCACGTGCTTCTAACGCTGCTTTGAACTTATCATTCGCATAGACATCGAGCTTTTGCTGAGCTTCACCTTGAACATTGTCTGTACCAACAGCACCTGTGATATCAACAAGACCAGCTTTATTGATTTCTCGGTTTACAATTTTTGCAGCAAGTCGAATCGAGGACAAAAGAGAAGAGAGATCACCGCTAGCGTGGGGGAAATCATGTTGTTTCTCAACAATGAATTCGCCAAGGGTGCGCATATCAGACATGTTATATCCTTAACTTTTTTACTTATTTTCTTGGGGGTATGTGTGTGGAATAACGCGAAATCAAACGATTGCGCGAGTTGGGGGTATTCATCAACACACATGGATATTGTAGGGGGCAGAACTTTTTAATGGTAATGAAGTAAGAGTACAGAGCGGCAATTTGTATGATGAATGTCACATTTATCTGTCTAACCACTAACTTTCTCGCTTTTAACACACGCTTTGGGTATATATAGCGACAATGGCGTAAACTAAGACGCAACGGAATTTAAGAGAGCAAGTTATGCATATTCATATCCTTGGCATCTGCGGTACCTTTATGGGTGGCGCTGCTGTACTGGCCCAGCAACTTGGGCATCGAGTTACCGGCAGTGATGCAAAACGTCTACCCACCAATGAGCACTTTATTGGAATCGGAAGGAATCGAGATCATCGAAGGTTTTGACCCTGCGCAGCTCAACCCCGCGCCCGATCTCGTGGTGATTGGCAATGCAATGAGCCGCGGAAATCCTTGCGTTGAATATGTCCTTAATCACAACCTTAAATACACTTCAGGACCTCAATGGCTGCAGGAGTTCCTTTTGCATGATCGTTGGGTATTGGCAGTGTCTGGAACGCACGGAAAAACCACCACTTCGAGCATGCTGAGCTGGATTTTAGAGGACTGCGGCTATACACCGGGTTTCTTGGTGGGCGGCGTCTTGGGCAACTTTGGGCAATCGGCGAGACTGGGTGAGTCGATGTTCTTTGTGGTCGAAGCGGATGAATACGATAGTGCCTTTTTCGATAAGCGCTCTAAGTTTGTTCATTACCATCCTCGCACTTTGATAATGAATAACCTTGAGTTTGATCATGCGGATATTTTTGATGATCTCGAAGCGATTAAGAGACAGTTCCATCATCTCGTGCGCACGGTTCCCGGGAACGGAAGGATCATGGCACCGAAAGGCGACAAAGCCTAGGAGATGTTCTGAGCAGAGGCTGCTGGAGTGAAGTCGAACATACGGGTGCTGGCGCAGATTGGAACGCCAATAAACTGACTGCTGACGGCTCGCACTTTGAAGTGTTCTTGCATGGCGCGAAAGTGGGCGTGGTGAAATGGGATCTAGTGGGTGACCATAATGTCGATAACGCACTGATGGCGATTGCTGGCGCAAGGCATGTGGGTGTTACGCCCGATTTAGCTTGTGAGGCGCTGGGTAAGTTTATCAATACTAAGCGACGCCTTGAGTTAAAAGGTGAAGTGAATCAGGTGACGGTCTACGATGACTTTGCCCATCATCCAACGGCAATTGAACTGACTTTAGATGGTTTGCGTAACAACGTCGGCGACAAACGTATTCTCGCGGTATTGGAGCCGCGCAGTGCGACCATGAAACGTGGCGTGCACAAAGAGACGCTTGCACAATCGCTCACTAAAGCTGACCAAGTGTTCTTGTTCCAACCTGACAATATTGAATGGTCGGTACAAGACATTGCCGACGCATGTAGCCAGCCCGCTCACGTAGACAGTGACATTGATGCGCTGGTGACTAAAATTGCAGAGCAGGCAGAGCCTGGCGACCAGATCTTGGTGATGAGTAACGGCGGCTTTGGTGGTATTCATCAAAAATTATTGGAGGCGTTGGCCTAATGAAACCGGCAGATAAAGCCATTACCCTTGCATTTACTGGCGCCTCTGGCGCGCCTTACGGTATGCGCCTGCTTGAGTGTTTACTGGCTCAAGATTATACCGTGTATCTGTTGATTTCGTCAGCCGCGCGCGTGGTGCTTGCCACCGAGCATGATATTAAACTGCCAAGTGGCCCAGATGCTGCCCACAAAGCTCTGGTAGAGCGTTTAAACTGCAAGCCAGAAAAGCTGGTGGTGTGTGGTAAAGAAGACTGGTTCTCGCCTGTGGCTTCGGGTTCCGCGGCACCGAAACAGATGATCGTCTGTCCGTGTTCGGCCGGTAGCGTTGCTGCGATTGCTCACGGTATGTCGGATAACCTTATTGAACGTGCCGCTGATGTGGTGATCAAAGAGAAAGGGCAACTGCTACTCGTGGTTCGTGAAACGCCGTTCTCAACCATTCATCTCGAGAACATGCACAAGCTGTCCCAAATGGGGGTCACCATCATGCCAGCGGCGCCTGGCTTTTATCATCAGCCACAATCTATCGAAGATTTGGTGGACTTTATTGTGGCCAGGGTGCTCGATCATATGGGGCTAGAGCAAAACCTAGTGCCGCGTTGGGGCTACGATCAGCGATAGATTGACGTTAGCTAACGAATGCTAAGGATAGATTTGGCGAATCTGTGACAAAAAGGTTACAATTCGCCCTCAAAGGTTGTAACTCACGGGGTGCACTAGCAGTGGTGCTGAGAGAAGGTCAAGCCTGATACCCGCGTACGTTAAGTAACAGCCCTGATCCAGATAATGCTGGCGTAGGGATGAGGCTCCTTTGCTATTAATCGGCTAAGAAGACACTCTAGCTTCCATATATTGGATGCTCTCCCACATCGCGCGTTTTCTCTGGATCTCAAAACAATAACTAAGGACAGAACCAGTGAAAAACCATTCAATCAGCAAGATCGCGTTAGCGACGGCACTACTCTCTACTCCACTAATGGCATCGGCACAATCGCTGACCGTCTATACCTATAGCTCATTTGCCTCCGATTGGGGGCCAGGTCCTGCGATTGAAAAAGCATTCGAAGCACAATGTGGTTGCGACCTTAACTACGTCGCTCTGGATGATGGCGTGTCTATCCTCAACCGTCTTCGCTTGGAAGGCCGCAGCACTCAAGCAGATGTCGTGCTTGGTCTTGATAATAACCTAATGAGTGAAGCGAAAAAATCGGGCCTGCTGGCTAACCATGGCGCTGATTTGTCGTCAGTTGTCCTGCCGAATGGTTGGAGTGATGAAGTGTTCGTCCCATTTGATTACGGCTACTTTGCCTTTGTGTACAACAAAGAAAAGGTAAAGAACCCACCAAAAAGCCTTAAAGAGCTCGTTGAGCAGCGCGATGACCTTAAAGTGATTTACCAAGACCCACGCACGTCGACACCAGGCCAGGGCTTACTGCTGTGGATGAAGTCTGTGTACGGAGATGACTCAAGCACCGCATGGCAGCAACTGTCGAAGAAAACCGTGACGGTGACTAAGGGCTGGTCTGAAGCGTATTCGATGTTCTTAGAGGGGAGTCGGATCTTGTGCTGTCTTACACCACATCTCCGGCCTACCATATTATTGCTGAGCAAGATGAGCGCTTCGCGGCGGCTGATTTTTCAGAAGGCCATTACACTCAAGTAGAGGTCGCTGCCAAGGTTGCGGGTAGCAGTAATCAGAAACTCGCCGATGAGTTTATGCAGTTTATTGTCTCTGATGGCTTTCAATCCAACATCCCAACGGGTAACTGGATGTATCCAGTGGTGGACAGCAAATTACCAGCTGGGTTTGAGAGCCTAACTATTCCGGCTAAGGCGCTCTCTTTCTCTCCTGATGAAGTGGCGAATAATCGCAAAGCGTGGATCCGTGAATGGCAATCTGCGTTGATTAAGTAACGCTGTCTATTCGACGATACGTTATTCTCTAGCAAGAATAACGTATCGACGGAAATTTTTTCTTCCCTTGAGGTCACTGTGATTCGAATTCCCAAAGCCGGCTTAGTCGTTGCGCTGCTCATTGGCCTGTATGTCGTCGCGTCCTTGTGGACATTGCTTTCTTACTCTTCCATTAATGATATTGGGCTGCTGTTTAGCGACCCTTATTATCAGCACGTGGCTAAATTCAGTTTTTGGCAAGCGAGTCTTTCGACGTTGTTAAGTGTTGGACTCGCTGTACCCGTAGCTCATGCAATTTCGCGTCGCCATTTCTGGGGGCGAGAGTGGCTACTCAAACTGTTTGCCACAACCTTGGTGATGCCTGTGCTCGTTGGCGTGTTTGGTATTGTGGCTATTTATGGTAATCAAGGGGTCATTGCCAAATGGTTCGTTGGTGGCTCTGCGCTTTTTTCCATCTATGGGCTCAATGGTATTTTGCTCGCTCACGTGTTCTTCAATCTACCATTTGCTACTCGGCTTTTGTTGGGAACGATAGAGGGCGTGCCTGATGAGCAGCGTAAGTTGGCGCTTCATCTTGGCATGAACAGTTGGCAGTGCTTTCGATTAGTGGAGTGGCCAAGGCTGAAGTCGCATCTTCCTCATGTCATTGGTTTGGTGTTTATGCTTTGCTTTACCAGCTTCGCAACCGTTATGGCGCTTGGGGGCGGGCCACAAGCGACACTATCGAGCTGGCTATCTATCAAGCGATAAAGTTCGACTTTGACTTACCTACGGGGGCGGTGTTGGCTCTTTGGCAAATGGTAATCTGTGCCGCTTTGGTGATGTTTGTTGGACGATTCAGTAAACCCGTTTCTGGAAAGAGCAATTTTCACGGGACGCCTAGCTTGCAGCCTAAAGATACGCTGCTTAAAAAGGGTTGGGATAGCTTTTGGATCATGGCAACCCTAATGCTCGTCATACCTCCGATACTGGCTATTTTGCTCAGTGGTTTGAACTCGAAATTGCTTGATGTGTTTGCGGATTCACGCTTTTGGAGTGCTGTGGGTACTTCGCTGCAAGTGGCCGTATTGGCAGGGAGTATTGCTCTTCTGGTGGGGGTTGTCTTGCTATCAACAACGCGAATTTACCGGCTTAAATCTCAAGCTCGCCGAGCGGACAGTCTTGAGCTTGTGGGAACCGTTATTCTGGTAACACCAGCGTTAATCCTCAGTACTGCGACCTTCTTGATGCTGCGAGGCATGGCAAATGTGTTCAGTCTAGCGTTTGGTATTGTGGTGTTGGTCAATGCCCTAATGGCGCTTCCCTATGTGATTAAAACCTTGAATCAGCCAATGCAGCGCCTTGCTGCTCAATACTATCCATTATGGCAAAGTCTCGGTATGCACGGCTGCGCCGATTTTGGTTGATGGAATGGCGCGCGATCCGAGCACCGATACTGCATGCTTTTTCGATAAGCTTCATTTTGTCTATGGGTGACCTTACCGTGATTGCCCTATTTGGTAGCCAAGATTTTAATACTCTGCCGCTGTATCTTTATCAACTGATGGGCAGCTATCAGCTCGAATCCGCTGCCGTAGTATCGCTTGTGCTGTTTGTATTGAGTATCGGTATTTTTTCACTGACTGATACACTGAATAGAACGTCTAAAAAGGGCAGTTCAACCAAAATCCACTCACAGGAAGCTCTCGCCATGTTGTACCTAAATAACGTCGCCTATCGCTACCATAGTGATTGGTTCCACTTTGAACTTGAGGTAAACCAAGGCGACATCGTTTCCTTGATTGGACCAAGTGGTGCAGGCAAATCCACATTGTTGGCTTTGGTGTCTGGCTTTTGTCAGCCTGAATCTGGGTTTATTCAAGTAGAGGGGAAGGACATCGATAGACTTGAACCTCATCAAAGGCCGCTGTCGATGCTGTTTCAAGAGCACAATCTTTTTGATCACTTATCGGTATTTGACAACATTGGTTTGGGATTAAGTCCATCCCTTAAGCTCACTGAAACAGACAAAAAGACAGTGCGTAATGCGGCGGAAAAAGTAGGACTAGGGGAGATGTTAACGCGGCTTCCTTCTGAGCTTTCTGGTGGCCAAAAACAGCGGGTGGCGCTTGCGCGCTGCTTTGTGCAGCCACATCCAATATGGCTACTCGATGAGCCTTTCTCAGCCCTTGATCCTATTCTTCGTAAAGAAATGCTCAGTGTGGTGAAACAGCTGGCGAGCGAGAAACAAGTGACCGTGATTATGGTGACGCACCATCTAAGTGATGCCCGCGCGATAGCAAATCGCTTTGCTTATTTGGCGAACGGTTGCATTGAAGCGCAAGGGGAGGTCGGTGAGCTGACGGATGCACACCCTAATGCGGCATTGGCTGAGTTTGTGCGCGCAGCGCACTAGCGCCCATAAACAAAAAGGCAACTGACGGTTCAGTTGCCTTTCATAGGTTTTAGCCGAGCTAGTCCTAAAACTCTTGCTCTTCTTCGTGCTTAAGCATTTGGAAGATTTCGCGGAATGCTTTCGCAGGCTTTCCAGCTTTCTTCTCTTTGTTTGCTTGGCGAGCAAGCTGGCGCAGGCGCTGACGGTCAAGCTCTGGATAAAGTGCCATTGCTGCTGCAATCGCCTCATCACCCTCTGCAATGATACGATCGCGCAACTGCTCAAGCTTATGCAGAGCTGCGGTAGATTGTGAGTGCTTGTTACGTACGCGATCAAGAGCGGCTTGAATTGGCTCAGGATCTTCGGTGCGCATTAGCTTACCAATGTATTGCAACTGACGACGCTTAGCTTCGTTCTTAAAGCGCTGCGCGTCTGCGATCGCTTCTCTCAGATCTTCGCTTAGTGGGAACTTATCCAACACAGCAGGTTTTAGATCAACCAACTCTTCGCCGAGTTTTTGTAACTCTTCCATGTCGTTTTTCATTTCGGTTCTGCTTACCCAAATGATCTCTTCTTCCTCTTCCCAAGGCGCTTTCTGATTTTTGCGGGCCATGATGTCTGCCTATATCACTATCTCATTACGAATATCCGCTATTTTAGCAAGAAATCTGGGGAGAATGCGAAAACCTTGTTATTCTAGACTCAGTTATTAGCAAAGAATTAGATAAATATGGACGTAAGAGAGCAAGTTGCTCAGCAAAAAGCTGAGCTAGAAGCGGCAGTTGCGAAAGCATTGGACATGGCTTCGGTAAGTGCAGATGCGGCCGAGGTTGCGATCACCAAGAGCACGGGTCTAAGCGTATCGACGCGTATGTGCGAGGTGGAAAACGTTGAGTTTAATAGTGATGGCGCTTTAGGTATCACGGTATACCGTGGTCAGAAAAAAGGCAGCGCATCAACCTCCGATCTGAGTGAAAAAGCGATTGCTCAAACGGTAGCGGCTGCGCTGGATATTGCTCAATACACGTCAGAAGATCCATACGCAGGTCCTGCGCCAAGAGAGCTTATGGTCACTGACATTCCAGATCTTGACCTCTTCCACCCGGATGAGCCAAACCCAGACATGGCGGCACAAAAAGCCATTGCTGCTGAAAAGGCTGCGCTGGAGTACAGCGACAAAATCAAACAAAGTGATGGTGCGAGCTACGACAGTCATTATGGTGTGAAGGTTTATGGTAACTCTCACGGTCTACTTGCCGGTTACGCATCAAGCCGTCATAGCATTAGTTGTAGCGTTATTGGCCAAGGTCAAAACGGTGATATGGAGCGAGATTATAGCTATACGCTTGCTCGCCATCGCGATGATCTTTGGACACCAGAATCAGTAGGTGAGAAGGCGGCGAAGAAAACCATCGAACGCCTTGACGCTAGAAAGATCAAAACGGGCCAATACCCAGTGTTATTTGCCAATGATGTTGCGACTGGATTGATTGGTCACCTAGTGATGGGTATCAGCGGTGGTAATCTGTATCGCAAGTCTTCGTTCTTACTAGACAAACTAGGTGAGCAAATCTTGCCAGATTGGTTCTCGATACAAGAAAAACCGCACGTATTACGCGGTCTGGCATCGAGCCCATTTGATAATGAAGGTGTTGCTACGCGCGATATGGACATCATTACCGACGGTAAACTGGCGACTTACCTACTAACCAGTTACGCGGCGCGTAAAATGAACATGACCCCAACAGGTCATGCTGGAGGCATTCACAACTGGTACGTGAAATCGACAGGCCAAGACTTCGATGCCATGCTTAAACAGCTTGGGACTGGTCTACTGGTGACTGAAGTGATGGGGCAGGGTGTGAACATCGTAACCGGCGATTACTCGCGCGGCGCAGCGGGTTTCTGGGTTGAGAACGGTGAAATCCAATTCCCAGTATCTGAAATTACGGTTGCGGGCAATTTGGCACAAATGTTCCAACAAATTGTTGCTGTAGGTAATGACGTGGAAACACGTTCACAAATCCAAACCGGTTCGATTTTGCTTGAGTCCATGAAGGTGGCGGGTGAATAACCCTTAAGGTATTACCAAAGATAGTAAAAGGGCGTCATAACCATGACGCCCTTTTTGCATTTTAGCGATATGTGTTTATTCAAAACAAATTTCAATAAACGCATTACCCCAGTCTGAGGTAAATGGCATGATGATGATCGCGCCATCGCATTTGTGTCGGATGGTGTGACCTTTGCCTGATACCACAACCGGTGTCGCCATATCAAAATCAAAGCCGTTTTCTGCAAGGATACGTTTTGCACCACCCGTTACCATGTTGGTGATTTCGCCGACCATGTCGGTCACTTCCTCATTCAACCCATGTGGTTTCTCACCCAGCATGTTCTGCATGATTTCAAGGGCAAGCCCTTCTTCAAATGTAATCGACATTGAGCCACGGGTTTGTGTACCGACCATACCGATAAGGCCAGACACATCGCCTCGAGCGATCTCGTCTTTTTTAATTCTTGGCTTAAGTGGCTTGATCTCCATTGAAGCCATCGTTTTTAGCACATTCATCAATGAGGCTAAAAACGGATTTACAAATTCAGCGCGCATAACTTCTTCTATTTGTTCGATTCTTCCAATGATGAACACGTCTGACATGTGCCATGAGTTTCTATGACGTGATTTGAAAACTGGAAGCCATGTTTTTCAACGTTGCTATTAAGCAAGGCTATCAGAATATCATCTTGTAGTTCAACGACATTACCGCACTTGTCACAAATCAGCAGATGCGAGTAGTGTTTATGCTCACCAAATGAACAGCAAGAGACAAAGCTGTTCGTCGATTCAACGCGATGGATAAATCCTTGCTCTAAAAGAAAGTCCAATGCTCGGTATACCGTCGGCGGCTTAGCCTGCGGTTCGGTGACCTTAAGTTGGTCAAGGAGTTCATAGGCACTTGAAGCCTTATTACTGTCACAAATCAGCTCATACACACGCTTACGCTGAGGCGTTAAACGAACCCCTCGAGCCGAGCACGTTTCTTCTAGTTGTTTGATTAGCTTCTGATCCACATGTCCACCTATGTTTGCGAATTCTGTTCATTTTATACTAATTCCATCAATAGATCGTTAGTCTCGGTTATGGAATTGCTGACATCGTGTTTAGTTGTAAGTTGCAAAGCTGAGTAGACGACATAAGAGCAGCCATAGTTCACAATTCTAGGGTGCGGGTTGAGTGAGATTTTTACGACCGGCGTCAACTTAAATCAGTCTTTTTTCGGTGCGATGACCAGCATACTAATATGGCATTGTAGAAAGGAGGCGGTATGTTGAGAGTAGGATATTGTGAAGTTAGCGACCTGCAACTTAGTCCAGCAAGTAGAACAGCAGTATCAGAAGTTCACGATATTATTAATCGGGGGGAATGTTGGGCTTTGCGATTGCTTCAACACCGCTCTATCAGATATTTTTTAGTCCAAGTGTGACAGGGAAGTCGGCTGAAGCCATGATTACAATTCGCGAATACGATTGGGAGATCTTTGGCGAGGCAATGTCGAGTGTTTCCAAAATTTCAAAAGACAGGGTCTTGCAAATAGCAGAACCTCTTACATGGACAACAAGTGGGTCGGAACAAAAGTTTTGGAGGTGCATAAGTGAAGCTGCACTTTAATAGGATTCTGATTCTTCTACCACTCTCGGCGTGCACCGCTGAAACAACCTCAGATCGCTTTGATTTATTAGCTGATTGGAACAACAGACACTCAGAGTGCTTTGATCTCCGAAGCAACAATGCTGACACGTTTCCAATCACACCTTGGTTTGAATCTTTGACTGAAGATGATAAGAGGCGGGTCGTTTTGTATTTGTCTGAGCTCAAGATGTACCAATGTACGCTCGAGGAGGCAAGTAAGATAAAGCAGACATACTCGAAACAAGATATTCAAGAATTGGAAAAGATGTTTGGTTCTGCGCTTAGGCTTGATGAACCCGATAAAAACGACATTGAAGATTTGGACTACCGACAAATTGAGCTAATCAGCGAGCAGATCTCTGTATTCAGTGTTTTGGTTGTCGCTGAACAATTGAATGTCTTTTAGAGTCCAATACGCCAGTCAACAATAGAGTGCAGTGCTTTTTTTCTGAATGTTTTCGAATCTCTGTGTATAATCTCCAACCTATTTTTGAAGACGACGTCTACAATGAAGCGTTTTGGCGCTTTGTAGTATGCGTTGCACTGCTGAATGATGTCATTTGTCCTACTTCTTCCACATGATTATGGAGGGGCATTTGGGGCAATTCTAGCAAGTTCATGTATATATACAGCATCAAGATTTCGAGTAACACCATATGAAGCCTGAAGAAACTAGTAAATACACTGCGAACCGCTTATCCGTTGCGCCCATGCTCGATTGGA
>NZ_JYJK01000151.1 GCF_003263785.1 Vibrio variabilis | reverse complement strand
AAATGAGTACACACAAAGTGTGTTGTATGGCAGTTTTGCAAATAGTGATACAAAGTTATCTGCGAATGTGCCGTACACGTCATCAGTAATGATGAATAGGTCTTTACGCTTCTCTTCAACAAATGAAGTTAGGCGGTCTAGCGTGTCGTCAGAGAACTTCACAGACGCTGGGTTAGCAGGGTTTACCACACAAAGCAATTTGATTTGCTCGTCAGCTAGCTTTTCAATCTCAGATTGAGGAAGCTGCCATGTTTTCTCGTCTAGACGGATTTCTACGATTTCCAGTTCGTACTCAGAAAGCTCTGGGATTTCTAGGTACGGAGTAAAGATAGGTGTAGTCAGTGCAACCTTGTCACCTTTTTTCAACAGACCATTGTGGAACATGGTTTGGAAGGTGTAGGTCATTGACGCTGTGCCGCCTTCAGTTGCGAATAGGTCAAAGTTAGTCGTGGTTGGCATAGGGCCGTACATCTCTTCTGCGATGTATTGCTTAACCACTTTTTCGATGTTCACAAGCATGCGAGGAGGAACAGGGTAGTTACAACCTAGGAATGCTAGTACTAGTTCGTTTAGGAACTCTTGCTTGTCGATACCTAGACGGTCTTTTGCGTAGCTTAGTGCTTTTTCTAGGAAACGAACGCCTTCAGAGTCGCCTGCGTTACCTACGAACGTATCGAAACGCTCAACGATGCCTTTACCATCTGGGATGCCGCCAAAGCCAGCATCTAAGTAAGCGTAGTTA
>NZ_JYJK01000150.1 GCF_003263785.1 Vibrio variabilis | reverse complement strand
GGTCATCGCCATCTACATCACTCGCTTGCGATAGCAATTGCTCTTGAGTCAGAGTAATCGAGCCATCTTCGTCAACTGAGTAAGCTAAGTCACCTGAGACTGGCGCATCGTTCACTGCAATAACGTCAATACCTGCTGTCGTCTCTGCGGTTGCACCGTCTTCATCAACAACCACCACATCAAGCGATACGTTGCCGTTGAAGTTCTCATTTGGCGCAAAGCTGTAGGTACCGTCACCGTTGTCGGTGAAGATACCGTCCGTACCGGAGTACGACACATCACTGACACTCACCTCGCCTTCTACGTCACTTGAATTAGCAAGTAGTTGGTCGTCAGAGATGGTGATGATGCCATCTTCATCGACTGAGTATGTGGTTGAACCGGCCACTGGAATGTCATTGACAGACTCAACGGTCACATCAATGTTGGCCTCTGTGGTGGTTGTACCGTCGCTTACTGAGAAGCTTAAATCAACTTCACCATTAAAGTTCTCGTTTGGCGCGAAGGTATACGTACCGTCACCATTATCGGTGAACACACCTTCGGTACCAGAGTAGCTGACATCTGCAACGGATAGGTCATCGCCATCAATATCAGACGCGCCAGCAAGAAGCTGCTCATCCGTAAAGGTCAACGAGCCGTCTTCTTGGATGGTATAACCCACATCTTCT
>NZ_JYJK01000149.1 GCF_003263785.1 Vibrio variabilis | reverse complement strand
CCGTCGACCTAAGGACGTTGAGGTTTCATTTAAAACCAAATCCAGAGGTGTGATACAGCATCTGGCCATCGACGCCACTGGTCTTAAAGTTTATGGCGAAAGTGAATGGAAGATCAAAAAGCATGGTACTGATGGGAAGCGCAGAGTCTGGCGTAAGCTACATTTAGCAGTAGATACCAGCACCCACGAAATAGTCGCAGCAGAGTTTAGTTTATCTAACGTTACCGATGCCGAAGTGCTTCCCAACTTACTCAAGCAGACACGTTGAAAAATCATTGAGATATCCGGTGATGGCGCTTAGGACACAAGACATTGCATGATGCAATACGCATAAAGCGAGCGGTTCCGCTCATCCC
>NZ_JYJK01000148.1 GCF_003263785.1 Vibrio variabilis | reverse complement strand
TCAAGGATGCTGCCTGTCGCATCCACACCATCCACCGACAAGGTGTAAGTCTCGGTTGGCTCAACCAGTTCATCATCCACCGTTGGCAGGATAATGTCGAACGTCGTCACACCGACTGGCACATTGAGGTTGCCATCCACGAGGGTCACGTTGTTGCTGAAGCTGATGTTCGCTAAATCCACATCAACCGATTCAGGCAACGTTAGTGCGTATTCCACTGGGGATTGAGTGG
>NZ_JYJK01000147.1 GCF_003263785.1 Vibrio variabilis | reverse complement strand
GCCGTCACCATCAACGGCACCGAAGATGAAACCATCATCACAGGTCCAACGACAGACACAGTGAAAGAAGACTCCGATATCGATGCGGGTTTTCTGATTGCAGGCGATAATCTGTCGCTCACCATTGCTGATAATGATGCTGGCGAGAACAAGTTCAGCACCACAGTTATCAAAGAATCCAACGACAACGGCCAGCAGCCTCTTGGTGAGCTGACGATTACCGAGGATGGCGATTGGTCTTATCAAGTCTCTAACGCCTTGCAAGAAATTCAATCCCTTGGCGATGGTGATACTCGCGTTGAGCGCTTCACTGTTACCTCTGTTGATGGCTCCAAAACGGAAACCATCGAAGTAACGATCCAGGGCACCAACGATGTGCCCGTGATCGCTGGTGATGCTGTTGGTTTAGTCATTGAGGACATCAATGTCCAGTCTGGTGACCTTCTTAAAGATAACGGTCAGCTCACTATTTCTGACGTGGATACAGGCGAGGCCAAGTTCCAGACCACAGTTACGCCAGTGACTGTAGGGGCATCACGCCTATTGGCACGCTAATCATTACCGCGACCGGTGCTTGGAGTTATGAAGTCGACAATACCGCCACCGAAGTGCAGCAGCTTGGTGCGGGTGATACTAGAACAGAAACATTCCAAGTTCTCAGTGAAGATGGCACTCCTCATAACGTCGTGGTTACCATCAATGGCACCAATGACGCCCCTCAGATCGGCGGCTTATCATATATAGAACTTACCGAAGACCAAGCAACGCAGATTGATACCAATGGCGACTTGAACTTCACATCGCAAGCAACAATTAGCGATGTGGATTTGGGGGAAGGTGCATTTGTTCCAAGTACGTTGACTGCCGCAGCTGGAAACTTTACCGACGGTGCGTTAACTATAGACGCAGCGGGTAATTGGACGTACAAAATTCCAAACAGCAGTGCGAATGTGCAAGGGCTCGCTGCGGGTGAGCGTGCAACTCAAACCTTCACCGTTGAAACCGACAATAACACCACACATACCATTACCGTCGATATCGTCGGCGTGAACGATGGTTCTGTGCTGATCAGTGATCCATCTGAATCACTAGGTAGTGTGACCGAGGATGATGCGCTAGTGACGCTTTCAGACAGTGGTGTATTGCAATTGTCTGATGTGGATGGCGCGAATGAAGAGGTGTTCAATACCAACCCGAATACCTTCACCTCTACCAGTACTGTTGAAGGCGCCGCTGCCGATCAAGCCCTAGGCACCTTAACCATCACCGCTAGCGGAGCTTGGAGCTACGAAATACCCAATGCCAACGTCGAGTATTTAGGACAAGGTGAAACCGCAGTCGAAACCTTTACGGTACTGTCTGAAGATGGCACGCCGCACACGATAACCGTTACCATCAATGGTACCAACGACGCGCCTGTGATAGCGGCCACCAGTGAAACGGTGGGCACCGTGGTGGAATCTGGACACCAGGATACTGGTGGTGTGGTATCTGGCACACCAAGCATTGAAGGCCAAATTGATGCGAGTGATATCGACCTTGCAGATAACGATGTACTGGATTACACCGTGGCGAATGCCACCAACCCTTATGGCACCGCTTCGGTTGACCAAAATGGTGTGTGGAAATTTGAGCTAAACAATGATGCAGATGCTACCCAAGCGCTAGAGGAAAATGAGACGGCGACTGTAACGTTTGATGTCGTGGTGACCGATGATCAGAACGCCACAGCGACTCAGCAGGTCACGATTACCATTCAGGGCACCAACGACAAGCCGTACCTAACTCCTGGAGGCGTCTTCGCCGATTCAGTCAAAGAATCTGGGTTGAATGAAGCAGGCGATCAGCGAGCTGACGGACAAATTAACGCTGATGATTATGATCTCGCGGATAATGCACAGTTGAGCTACGCGTTTGATTCTAATGACAGCACAGCAACCAGTGTTGAAAACCAATACGGCACCTTTACCATCAACAGTGATGGTTCATGGTCGTTTGAATTGGATAACACAAAGCCTGCCACCCAAGCGCTAAGAGCCGGCGATTCGACAACGGTAGATATTGATGCCTTCATAATCGATGACCGAGATGCTTACATTAGCCAAACCCTAACGGTCACCATTAATGGCACCAATGATCAACCAACGATATCTGGCACCAACACCGGGGATGTGGTTGAAGACCGAAATGTTACTCAAGAGAATGGTGTGCGTTACATCACTAGTGAAGGGTCACTTCGTGTCGATGATGTCGATACCGGAGAGAGTATCTTCAACACCACTGTTGAGCCAGTAGGTTCGCCTCTCGGCACGTTAACGATTGATGCACTTGGTGACTGGGATTATCAAGTAAACACTAAGTTAAGTGCGATCCAAAGCCTTGGTGTTGATGAAACCATGGAAGAGTCGTTCCGTGTTTACTCTGTTGATGGCACGTCCTTTGAGACCATCACGATCACAATTACGGGTACCAATGATCGGCCTGGTATTCGTGGCAGGAGTGAGCGTTCAATCACTGAGAATGTGGAAGGGGATGATAGCGTAGTTAAAGCAACTGGCGATCTTAACCCGAAAGATGCGGATGTAACCGATGTGCATACCTGGTCAGTGGTTGGTAGCTCAGACGGGCAGTATGGTTCGTTCTCAATCAATGCCTCAACCGGTACTTGGGAGTACATTCTTGATAACGACAAAGCCGACTCGTTACAAAAAGATGAGCTCGTCACCGAAACCTTTACGGTTCTTGTCGACGATGGCAACGGTGGCACACGCACCAAAGACGTTAAGATCAATATAACAGGTACCAATGATGCATTGGAATTGACGGGCGATGATAGCGCGACAGTCGTTGAAGATCTGAACATTACCGAAGATGGCGTTATCGACGTTAGCGATCTCGATACTAAAGACACGTTTGAATTCAAAGTGTTGAATCCAGTCGGTGTACTCGGTGATTTAACTATCGACCAAAATGGTAAATGGACTTACACGCTCGCTCCAGATCGTGCTGAGCATTTAGAGAACAACGTGACCTATCCGGCGGATTCCCAATATGGTGAGCAGATATTCCAAGTCAGTGTCACAGATGGCACGGCAACCAAGGTCTTCGAAGTGAGCATCGATGTTATTGGTACCAATGATGCTCCGGACATTGATGGTGTGCGTACTGGTGTGCTGTATGAAGTGAATGGGTATGGTCAAACCGTGGGCGCTGATTTAGGTGCGAACGATCCAGACCTCAATGAAACCGAAGCATGGCAAATTAACGACACCAATGCGGGCGTGGGTACTTACGGCACCTTGACCCTTAATCCAACCACCGGTGAATGGGAATATACGCTGGGCGTGAGTGATAGCCAAAAAGCCTCTGTCGATGCCCTTGCCCACGATAGTGTTGTCACTGAAACTTTCTCTGTCAGCGTGACGGATAAATACAACGCGGTGAGCACCAAAACCATCACCATTACTGTTAACGGCGACAACGACCGCCCAGTCATTGGGGGACGTTAAGCGGTGAAGTAACAGAAGATGCTCATCCTGATGATAACCCTGCCAACCCAATCACCACATCGGGTACGCTGACGGACGGCGATGTCGATATTGGCGACGACCACACTTGGTCAATCAACTCGACGAAGGGGCAGTACGGTAATATCTCCATCGATCCACAAACTGGCGAGTGGGTTTACACCCTCAACAATAACAATCCTACCGTTCAGGGGCTGAAGGGTATTGATAGTGAAACGCTCACTGACACCTTTACTGTAACAGTGAAAGATGATTCGGGTCAGAGCGACAACACCGCGACCCAAACCATAACTGTGACGATTAAAGGCACCAATGACGCACCAGATGTCAAAGGTGATACTTCTGGCAGTGTGATTGAAGCGACGAACGCGCGCTCAAGTGCTACAGGTGCGCTGACGGTCAGTGACATCGATACTACGGACTCTCATATCTGGACGGTTGAGAACGAAGATCAGGCGACAGGCCAAGCAAGCGGTACATACGGCTATATGTCGGTTGACGACAATGGTCGATGGACGTACCAGTTGCAAAGTGACTGGGATGCCACCCGAGAAATCCCTCCGGGTGAAAGCCGTGTCGACAGTTTCGACATCATTGTTACTGATGAAGGTGGCCTGACTGACACCATTACTGTTAACGTCACCATTGCCGGTACCAATACCGATCCAGAAATCTCGGTGCAGCCAAGCTATACCGTCATCGAGGACGGAGCCAATCTAACTGGCACCATCATCGCAGGCGTACCGACGCAAGACCAGCTTGATAATAACGTGATTGGTGGCGGAGACCCTGATCTCAATGAAGTAGTGACTTGGAGCGTGCTAGACGGCGGTCAATACGGCACGTTCAGTATCGATGAATCGACAGGCACCTGGCAGTATGTACTCAACAATAACGCTCAGGCCGTGGATTCACTGGATAAAGGTGACACGCTGGATGACAGCGTCCGCATTCGCGTGCTGGATAAATTTGGTCATGAGTCGATTAAAGACATCACCATCAATATCGTGGGTGAAAATGATGCGCCAAATATTCGTGGTGCTCAGACACGTACGATACAAGAGGATGACATTGAAGCGGGCAACTACGTAGCGTCGGGTCAGCTTAATCCAGGCGATGTTGATGCTGACGATACTCATCTATGGGAAATCACTGATAACAATAACGGCCGCGGCGAATACGGTACGCTGACAATTGCTTCCGATGGACGCTGGACGTTCACTTACGATCAGCCAACCAAGCTGGCAGAAATCAAAGCTCTAAAACCGGGTGAAATCGTCACCGACACTTTTGAAGTCACGGTGACGGATATTCATGGTGCGACTTCCACAGAGTTGGTCACCATACGCATTGAGGGGCAAAACGACGCGCCGACAGTGACAGGTGACGTGACGGGACGCTTCATAGAAGATAACGATACGCCGGATGACCCATCTGATGACAACATGGTGGTGTCGGGTCAAGCGATTCTCAACGATGTTGATAATGATGACTTTGCGGAGTTTGTTATCGATGCGGGTCAAACGCACAACGTCTACAACGGTCTGCGCGGTGATTTGTCGATAGACAAAGACGGCAACTGGGAGTTCACGCCAAACAATGACATCTTACAAGCGTTAGCTGAGGGTGAAACTCAAACCGAAGTGTTTACCGTGCTGGCTCAAGACCAAAATGGAGCGACCATTACGCAAGACATCACTATCACTCTCGAAGGTCGTAATGACAATCCAGATGTGTCCGGTGATAACGAAGGTACTGTGGTTGAAGATGGTACGGCTGATATATTTGGGGTCGACTTAACCCGTGCAGAAGGTCAATTGGCCGCTTCAGATGTTGATAACAACAGTAGCGTTAAAGCGTGGTCGATTGAGGGCACAGGCTTGGGTCAATACGGAACATTGACCGTCGATAACAATGGTAAGTGGACTTATGTTATTGATAATTCATTGAGTGCGACGCAGGCGTTGGCTGCAGGTCAAACGGAAACCGAAACTTTCTACGTAGTGGCGACTGACAATGAAGGCGGAGTCTCTGAGCGCTACCCTGTCGTTATCAATGTGATCGGACAAAACGATCCAAGTGGCGGTGGTGGTGGCGGTTCATTGGTTGATGTATCGCAGCTGGATGTCATGGAAGAAGACAAGCTTACCGATACCGACAACGATGATGATGCTTCTACTCCTTTGGTGGGCGATTTAACCACGTCTCCAATCACCGGTGGCATCTACGGTAATTTGGTGGCCAGCAATGGCAGCTGGACTTATCAATTAGATAACGACTCACCGCTGACTCAAGGCCTTGAAGATGGGCAAACCGCAACAGAAACTTGGCGCGTGACTGATGAGAACGGCAATTACGTTAACGTCACAGTAACTATTGAAGGGAAAGCGGACAAGCCAGAAATTACCGTCGATTCAGACGGTGGTGACTTTGAAAATGGCACCATAGATCTTGGTGAGGCCAAAGAGGATGTGACGACCTCGATCAGCGGTAGTCTTAGCGTTTACGATCCAGACTTTGGAGAAACACATGAATGGTCTGTGATTAATGGTCAGGGCTCGTATGGTGATCTTTCTATAGACCCAGCCACAGGCGAGTGGACCTATGTTCTAGACCCAGGTGTAGAGCTGCCTGCTGAAGAGGAAGTGTTTGATAGCTTCTTTGTAAGAGTTACTGATACCGACCCGGGTGAGTCATTGACGACAAAAACCGACATTCGTGAAGTGAAAGTGAAGATTGTCGGTTCAGCAGAAGATGCCAATAACCCGAATCCAGGCGATGAAAAAATCATCATCGAAACGGTGACAGCTGATGAAGATAATGACGACTCATCGGAAACAGGGACAGGCGCTGCCGATATTGTCATTACTTCTGCGGATGCAGGCGGCCCATTGGAGCTTGATCCTGCGTTAGGGCTTGGCGATCAAATCACTTGGACTTTGATTGACGGCAGTGGGACTTACGGTAGCATTAATGTCAACCTGATGGTTCATGGGTCTTTACACTCGACAACGATAGCAATGCCGTCCAGTCGCTACAAGAAGGCGAAACGCGACAAGATGTGTTTGAAGTGTATGCTGTAGACCAATACGGAAAAACTGTTGTTGATGACAATGGCCTACCACAAACATTAGAAATTGTCGTCAACGTCAATGGTCAAAATGACGCACCAAGCTGCAAGCGAATGTCGAAGAAACCATTGTAGCGGACGATCCGGATCAAACCATTTCTGGTCAGCTATCGGTGTCGGACGTCGATACCCAAGATCAGGGTCTCCATACTTGGATCGCGACGCCAACGAGTGTAGAAAGTGACTACGGCACGCTTCAGTTCAATAGCGACGGCTCATGGTCTTACGTGGTCAATCCAAACAATGCGGATATCATTGCGCTTGGTGCTAATGAGTCAATCCCACAAACCTGGCAGGTCACAGTCACAGATCCATCTGGCCTAACCGATACTCAAACGCTCACTATCAACATTCGTGGGGATAACCAAGCGCCGACTATGGTGACTCAAGATGGTGAAGTGACCGAAGATGATAGCAACGGCTCGGGCAGCGTTTCTGTCACTAAAGCAATTGTCCTCGATGATGTTGATACTAACGATACGGTGACGCTGAACGCTGCCGATCTCAACGGCACTTATGGTCACTTTGTTGTTGACCCTGCAACCAATACTTGGACTTACGAGTTGTATAACAACGAGCCACATGTTCAAGCTTTGGGCGAAGGCGTTAGCGTGGTTGAATCATTCACGGTGCGCGCAACGGACAGCTTTGGCGCAGAGGTGACTCAAACCGTAGAAGTTACTGTCACTGGCACCAACGATAGCCCTAGTGTTACCGGCGCTGCAACGGGTACCGTGAGCGATGCGTTAGGCAGCACCGCAAGCGGTAAGGTCACAATCGATGATGCAGACATTGGTGATAACCACAGCTTCTCAGTGAAGCAAGATACCAACTTGGGAACCTTCACCATTGATGAGTCTGGCAAATGGCAGTTTGTCGTCGATGAGACCAACGCAGAAATCAACGCCCTGGCGAAAGGTGAAACTAAGACCATTCAAGTTAGCGTGATTGCGACAGATGATTCGGGAGTAAGTGCAACCCAAGAGTCAAACGAGCATGTGATCACTATCAGTATCGTTGGTACCAATGATGCACCGAAAATTGTGGATATCGGTCAGCAGATGGCCACAGAAAACACCAATACTCAGCTATCGGGCACGTTTGATGATGGCGATGTAGATACGGTGAGTATCGCCGATGATCATCTTTGGGAAGTCGTCTCTGGTGATCCGCGCGGTGATTTGAGTGTCGACCCTACAACGGGAGCCTGGACGTTTGATCTTACCGGCGATTTTGAGTACTTGTCTGAAGGTGAAACGCTACCTGCACCACTCACGTATCAGGTCAAGGTGACCGATGAGCATGGTGCTAGTGATACGATTACGGTTGCGTTCCAAGTCACAGGTACAAATGACGCACCAACGGTTGTTGCGGGTGATACTGTAGCGACCGGCACCGTATTTGAAGACCCGACAGGTGTTGAGTCAGGTACGGCGACGGGTGAGGTGAAAATTGCTGATGTTGATCAAAGTGATACGCATAGCTATAGCCTGAGCGGTACCGGTATGGTGACCGAAATCGTCGGCACTTACGGCACGTTAAAACTCATCGATGGCGATACCGACGATACGGTGAAGTGGGAGTACGTGATTGATCAGTCTAAGGTTGATTCGCTTAACGATGGCCCTGTCAGCGAAAGCTTTGATTTATATATTGAGAGCTTAGTTGGTGGCGTTGCCCAAGGTGATGCGATTACCCAATCGATTGATGTTACTGTGCAAGGTCGTAATGATGCCGCCATTGTTACCCCAGATTCTCAGACTCTGGATGAAACTAATGCGGCACTGACATTGTCGGGCAACTTAGATGCAACGGATGTCGATAACCCTGACGATACCTTTACAGTGCAAACAGATGTTCAAGGCACTTATGGCAAGTTCAGCGTGCAAGCAGATGGCCAGTGGACATTCGTGGCAGACGAAGCGTACGACTCGCTTAACGTTGGACAAAGTGTTTCGGAAACATTCCAAGTGACCACCATCGATGGTACGCCAACGTCAGTGACGGTGAAAATCGAAGGTACCAATGATGCTGCGCAGGTCAGTGTAGGTTCTGTGATAACGGACGAAACAGATGCTGCTCTTACTATCAGTGATACCTTAACCGCGACCGATGTCGATAACCCAGACAATAGCTTTACACCTTCAAGCAGTGTGGGTACATACGGCACCTTCTCCATCGACACCAATGGGGTATGGACGTTTGTTGCGAATAGCACCTTCGATAACTTGAATGTGGGTGAGAATGTTAAAGAGACCTTTGATGTCACCTCGGTTGATGGTACGCCGTCCACGGTAACGGTACAGATCAACGGTACCAATGATGCCGCGACAATAAGCGCTGCAAGCCAAGAGCTAACAGAGACTGACAGCGTTCTAACGGCTGGTGGTACGCTAACCTCTGTTGACCCAGATAACCCTGATAACAGCTTTATCGCCCAAAGCAGCACCGTTGGCACGTTTAGGTACCTTTACGCTGAGCGCATCCGGCGTGTGGACATTCGAAGCCAACAGCACCTTTGACAACCTTGCAGATGGCGAGCGCGTTGAAGAGGTGTTTAACGTGTTCTCGATTGACGGCACCCAATCGCAAGTGACCATCGGTATTACGGGTAGCAACGACGCTGCAACGGTTGATTCTGCGGATATTAGTTTGCAAGAGAGCGACAGTGCATTGACGACAGGCGGTACATTGACCGCAATGGACGTCGATAATCCAAATAATACGTTCATCGCACAGAACAACGTGGCTGGCACCAATGGTACTTTCTCGATTGATGCCAACGGTGTGTGGAGCTATACCGCCAATCAAGCCTTTGATGGCCTCAATAGTGGCGAATCTGTCTCCGATACCTTTATCGTTAAGTCGGCAGATGGGACTGAGTCAAGTGTCAAAGTGACCATTAATGGTACCAATGATGCCGCAACAATCAGTGCTGTCGACCGAGTGATCGCTGAAACCGATTTAGCAATCAGTACCGGAGGTACATTAACATCGACCGACCCAGATAACTTGGATAACAAGTTCTTGGCACAAACCAATGTAGCTGGCTCTCATGGCGTATTTAGCATCGATGAAGATGGTGTATGGAGCTATGATGCCGACGAGGCATTCGATAGTCTCAATGTGGGTGACTCACTGGTTGATTCGTTTGATGTACAGTCGATTGATGGCACGGTATCGACGGTGAAAGTGACTATTCAAGGGACTAACGATGCCGCTGTCGTTAGCTCTGCTGATCTCACTTTGGTTGAATCGGACTCAGTATTGTCGACAGGCGGCGTACTCACTGCGACCGACGTAGACAATACCAACAATCAATTTATCGACCAGACAGACACTTTAGGCACGTACGGCCGCTTCTCAATCGATGTGAATGGCAATTGGACGTTCACCGCCAACGATGCGCTTAACTCGCTAGCTGATGGGGTGGTTGCGGTAGATACCTTCAACGTGAAATCGATTGATGGCACGGCTTCGACGGTCACAGTGAGAATTCAGGGGACGAACGATGCCCCTGTGATTGGTGGCACAGTGTCTGCTGGCGTTCAAGAAGGTGTGACCGACACAGCGACAGGAACCGTTACCGCGTTGGATGCGGACAGCACCGTTACCCGTTCTCTACGTGGCGGGACTTTAGTAGGCGATGTTTATACCGCAACAGGGACATACGGTACCTTAACCTTTAACATTGCCACCGGTATCTGGGCTTATGTGTTGATTGCTGGAAACAGCAATGCGCTCGCTGCGGGTGATACTGACACCGATACCTTTATTATTGATGTCAGTGATGGTCTGACTTCGCTTGAGCAACCCGTCACCATTACGGTGACAGGTAACCAAGGGCTCCGAGGCGACAGCGCGCTGGATGACATCTTAGTTGCCACATCAGATGACGAATGGATGTTTGGTAATACCATCCCGACTGGTGGCGGTATCAGTAGCGATAATGACTCGCAAGATACCTTCCGTTGGGAAACCGCGAACCTAGCCGGTACTGACACTATTAAAGACTTTGATGTACGAGACTTTACAACCAGTGATCCAAACATTAAACACGATGTCGTCGACTTAACGGCTGTCGCGTTTAAAGATGATCAGTTGCTCACCGATCAGCTCAGCGTGTCGGAGCAAAGTGGCAATACTGTGTTTGAGATTTCCGATAATGGAGTTGTGGTGCAATCCATCGTTCTTGAAGGTGTCGCATTGCATACCTTGCTTGGTGTATCGCCAAGTGAGGTGAGTGACTACACGCCAACGGAAGTTTTGGTTGCGCTGTATCAGTCGGAACAGTTAACCCTACCCGATCAGATCAAGATAGGTACGGACTCTGCGTCTACGGAAACCATAGTGGGTACCGACGACAGTGATATCCTATTTGGCGGTGGCGGCAATGACATCCTCACCGGTGGGGATGGACATGACTTGTTCTTGTTTACCGAAGACGCGGCGGGTACAACCGCAGATCCAGCCGAGCAGACTGTTACCGACTTTAGTGTTGGCAGCGATATCTTGGATATTTCTGATCTATTGCCAGAGCACGATAACATTGGCGACTTACTTGGGAATATCAGCATTTCGGTTACGGATGACCCTGCAGATGCCACGGACAACGCGACAACGGTCATTAGCGTCACCAACAATGGTGAACAAACAGACATTACCCTAGAAGGCGTTGGCTGGAATGAGCTTGGGATCTCGGACGCTAGCGTGATCAATGATCCGGGTAATCACCAAACCGAGCTACTCAATCAACTTGATACCATGAATGTGATTAAGATTGATCCGTAGTCGCTGATGACGAGGACTAAAATAGAAAAAGGGCTGTGTCGATGACACAGCCCTTTGAATTTGCAGATGCTAGCGAATATTAGCTCAGCTTGTTCTGCTCAGCTTTACAAACTGCGGCAGTAAATACTACGTCAGTTGAGCTGTTCAGCGCTGTCTCGGCAGAGTCTTGTATCACGCCAATGATAAAGCCGACCGCAACAACTTGCATGGCGACATCGTTTGAGATGCCAAACAGGCCACATGCTAGAGGGATAAGGAGTAGCGAACCGCCTGCAACGCCTGACGCACCACACGCAGATACAGCAGCAACAATACTTAGCAGCAGTGCGGTAAAGATATCGATCTCGATGCCCATGGTATGCACAGCAGCCAATGTCAGAACTGTAATGGTGATTGCGGCACCCGCCATATTGATGGTTGCACCGAGTGGGATAGACACAGAATACGTATCCTCATCCAGATCCAGCTTTTCACAAAGCGTCATGTTCACTGGGATGTTAGCCGCACTTGAACGCGTGAAGAATGCCGTCACACCGCTTTCACGTAGGCATTGAAATACAAGCGGGTATGGGTTTTCTTTGGTCTTCACGAAGACAATGATTGGGTTTACAACCAGCGCAATGATTGCCATAGCAAGCAGCAGGACAAACAGCAGTTGTGCGTAGCCCGCAAGCGCAGAAAAACCGGTTGTTGCGAAGGTGTTCGCCACTAGACCAAAGATACCAAATGGGGCTAGACGAATGATGAAACGTACGATTTGTGACACGCCGTGACTCAAATCTTCAAAGACCGCCTTGGTGGTGTCAGAAGCATGGTGCAGGGCTAAACCCAGACCAATTGCCCACGCCAAAATACCGATGTAGTTAGCGTTCATCAGCGCGCTAACTGGGTTGTCGACAAGTTTGAACAGCAGTGTGTGTAGAACTTCAGCAATACCTTGCGGTGGCGTTGCTCCTTCCGCGCCGGCAACCAAGGTAAGCTCGGTTGGGAAAAGGAAGCTAAGCAAAACTGCAGTAAGCGCCGCCGAGAATGTACCTATGAGGTACAGCACGACGATTGGACGCATATGCGTGGTTTGGTTTTTCTTTTGGTTGGCAATAGAAGCTGCGACAAGAATGAAAACTAAAATTGGGGCGACAGCTTTAAGTGCTCCGACAAACAAGCTACCAAGCATTCCGAAGCTTTGAGCAGTGGTTGGAGACGCGACAGCGAGGATAACACCAAAAACGATACCCGCGAGGATCTGCAGAACCAGATTACCATTCGCATAACGGGCAAGGATGCTAGAACTTTGCATTTTTATATCCCTGTATAGATTTTGCACTGACTCGTCACGGCCTAAGACAGCGCCATTCCGGTCGTGCAGTTATTATGTAATAAAGTGTGTTTGCGTTCGGTATCTTAGCAAGACAGGATGATGTGTCTACAAATAATTCAATTGTTGAATGAATTAATTGCTCTTGTTGAATTTAGTGGTTGTAAATGTTGATTAGTTTGGTGTCTTTGACACGAAAAAAGGCAGCGCTAGCTGCCTTTTGGGGATCCAAAACGATACTTTTGACCAGGAATTAGCTTTGAAGCATGACCGTCGCTTCACCCTTGATGGCGACTTTTCCTTGCTCATTAAGCACTTGAGTTAGAAGTTTCGCTATGGGTTTATCTTCGCGTACTTCGGTCACTTCCACTCGAGCTGTTACCGTCTCTCCTACACGGATCGGGCAGGTAAACTGCAGTGTTTGCCCAAGGTAAATTGCCCCCGGTCCTGGAATTTTTGATGCTAGCAGTCCAGACACTAAACTCGCACCTAGCATGCCGTGAACAATCGGCACTTCAAACGGCGTCATTGCGGCAAACGATTCATCTAAATGCACTGGGTTGTAATCTTCCGCCAATGTGGCAAACTGCTCTACGGCCGCTTTATCGAGTGTTTTGCTCAGGCTCGCATGTTGTCCTACTTCAAGCGACATGACGGCTCTCCTCTTGTGTTTTTAGTACGTCTTCAATGCGTTGTTTTACATAATTGCCTGGTGCGTCAAGCTCACCTTCAAGCACTCGGGCGTCGATTTTCTGAGAAAAATTGCGCGCATCCAGCCATTGTTGCCAATGCCCCCACCAGGAGCCAGTGTGCTTGTCTGCTTTCTCAAGCCACGTGTCGGCGTCGGTATCGACATTGTCGTTCGTCCAATAGCCATATTTGTTGGAATCTGCATGATTCATCGGACCGGCAATATGTCCGCTTTCCGCAAGTACAAAGGTGTTTTGACCACTTAGTAGATCTGTGCCTTTAAAGGTGCCTTTCCATAGCGCGATATGATCTTCGATCGCAGACAGGAAGAAGGTTGGGGATTTCACTTTGGTAAGGTCAATGCCGACCCCATCGATTTCAATGCCATTTGGCTGACTGAGTTTGTTCTCTAGGTAGAATTGGCGCAGCATTTGGTTGTGACAACTTGCTGGCACATTGGTGTTGTCGCTGTTCCAATGCAGTAGATCAAACGCGACAGGTTTTTCACCTTTAAGGTAGTTGGTGATGTAGTAATTCCAGTAAAGGCTGTTTTCGCGAAGCAAACTGAACGACACCGCCATTTGGCGCCCGTCCATATAGCCTTGATGGTTGTTCTGGGTTTCAATGGCTGAAATCATCGGATCATTGATAAAGATGCCAAGCTCACCAGGCTGCTGGAAATCGAGAATCGTGGTTAACAGCGTGGCTGATTTAATGCGTTGCTTGCGACGCTTTCCTGCAAGATAGGCCATCGCGGCTGTCAGTAGCGTACCGCCAATACAATAGCCTAGTCCGTTCACTTCACGCTCACCAGTCTGAGCTTCAATCGCATCCAGCGCTGGGATGATGCCATCCGTCACGTAGTGGCCAAAGTCAGTATCACGGTACGATGCATCCGGGTTAACCCAAGAGATCATAAATACGGTGTGGCCTTGATCGACCAGCCATTTCACAAATGACTTACGCTGATTCAAATCCATGATGTAGTACTTGTTCACAAAAGGTGGCACCAACATCATCGGACGCTTGTACACTTCTTCTGTTGTCGCTTGATACTGAATAAGCTCAAACAGATGATTTTTGAATACCACTTTGCCTTCTGTCGCTGCCACATTTTCGCCAACCACAAACGCTTCGCTATCAGTCATACGGATATTGAGCATGTCTACGCTTTTGCTCATATCTTTCTGCAATTGGTCGAGGCCTTTGATGAGGTTCTCACCGTTGGACTCTAGCGTCAGCTTCATGATTTCTGGATTGGTCGTGATGAAGTTACTTGGAGACATCGCATTGAGAAACTGGCGCGCAAAAAACTCAAGGCGCTCTTTTGCTTCCGGTTCGATATCTTGGGTATTCCCAATGGTATCGAGTACCGATTTACAGACCAGTTTATAACTCTCTTTGATGTAGCTATACATCGGATTTTCAGACCAGCTTTCATCTCTAAAACGAGGATCTGTCTCTTTAGCGGTAGATTCGCTGGTCGACAAAATACAGTCATTAAACAGGTTTATCTGTTGGTTCCACCATGTCATTTGCTGCTCTAGGATACTGGTAGGGTTGCTAGCAACAGATTGTGCAAGCTGACTCCAGTCTTCGACTTGAGATTTGAAGATGGTGGATTGAGTAGGCTTTTGAAATGCATCAAACCAACCTTGGGTGGCTTGAAAGTAACTATCGATGACATCTTGGAATGGGGCTTATTTTCCATCTTCTCATCCTTAATTGCATAGAAAATAGAGGGCGACACCATGTTTAACAACGTATGTTTAGAAACGTATGTTTAGAAACTCATGCTCGGAAACTGATGTTTACACACGAAAAGTGATTAACGAGGTACGCCCATCTCAAAAAGCGGAGCCAAGATTACTTGTTTGGCGTAATCGAGCTTGCCGAAATTTCATCAACCGCAGCTTTAAACTCGTTACCAATCTGGCTTAGCTTTTGACCGTCTTCCAGTAGGCGCTGGCTTACTTTAGTAATGATCTCGAGTTGTTTGCTGCCGTGGTTCATCAGATCTTGTGGTTGTTTAACCGCCACAAGGCTCTGCAGGTTTTCGTTAGTTAACTCGCTGTATGCAGTCAAAGTTTCAATCTGCATTTTTGATAGTGTTTCTACGTTCTTCGCTACCAATTGGCTGAAGTTAGCAAATGGGTTAAGAACAGATTGTAGTTGAGCATTTACTGCTTCTAGAGCGGCTTGATTTTGCATGGTTAGCTTCCTTTTAAACGTCTTTTGGATGAACAACGTGTCTCTAATATCGAGTTACCTGTTCGCTTTTTGATTTAAGTCATGGAATTCAAACGCGTGTTTGAATATGGATATGATGAAGAATGCTTAACCCTTTGTCACTAGCCACAAAAGACATAATTTATGGGCAAACAGCTCTAAAAATAATGTTCAGCGTTTAATTGTCCTTTGAGTTTGATTGCATAAGTGCCCAATTTAATTGCTGTTAATGACTTGTTGTTATTTGCTATGCGTTTGAATCTTGATTTCACTATACGGTTATTAATTGCCAAAATTGAAATATAGATCACAAAAATACCGCTACTCATCTGAAGTGAAAGGTAATTAATCTATTCGGTTGTCTTTATTTTTGAGGGTTAATCTATTTGATTCTTTAATTGGTTGTGGGTCTGGGTGTGTATTTTTAGCGTGAATGCATTGTATGAAATTCATTTACCATCATAGAGTTGTGTTTGTAACTTGTTGTATTTTAAGTGTTTGCTTACCCCTCTCTTACGGTTTTAGTCTAACCTGAAAATATTTTCTCATTAGTTTCATGAGCTTAGATGTATATGCATCCCGTAATGGATGTTAATTTTAAAAAGTTGATGTTAATCACTTGTTGAATTAAATTTTGCTGGATATATTAAACGAGCGTTTGATACGGGCGTTTTAAATTATGAAAGTGAAATCTGGAACAAAAGAAAAGATATTTAATATTGCTCAAACTCTATTTATAGAGCGTGGCTACAACAATACATCGCTACGAGATATCACTAAAAAGGCCGATGTGAACCTCGCCGCCGTCAATTATCACTTTGGAGATAAAAACTCTTTAGTGCAGGCGATTCTAGACGATTACCTGGTTCACTTAATGCCACAAGTGCATGGGCAATTAGAGCAATTGAACCTTAGAGCAAACTATAGGGTTGAGGATGTGTTGAATACAATAAAGCTGCCGCTATTGGGTTTAAATAAGTTACACCCAAATGGCATGGCCAGCTTTTTATTGCTCATTGCTAGCGGTTATAGCGATGTTCAAGGACATTTGCGATGGTTCATTGTTAATCATTACGGGAAAACGCTAGCGCTATTCAAACAATCCATGCTCAAAGCCAACCCAAGTATTGATGAAGAGTCTTTGTTTTGGCGATTGCATTTTGCCCTTGGGGCGTTCGTTTTTGCCACCGTATCGTCTAAGGCATTAAACGAGATCGCCGCGAGTCAATTCGATCAAGACAGTGACTTACTAAATATTATCGAGCAAGCCATACCCTACATTTCGGCTGGCTTAGAAAACGACAACAAGCAAGATAATTGCGAAACTCAACAAAAGGATTAATGGATATGAGTGTCATTACAAAGAAGTTGATCAGCCAGCCAGCATTTAATTTGTTCAAGAAAGTGCTGCCACCTCTGTCAGCCACTGAGCGTGAGGCCATGGAAGCGGGTGGAGTATGGTGGGATGGCGAATTGTTTTCTGGTAATCCAGATTTTAATATTCTTCACAATTATCCCAAGCCGACGCTGACTGCGGAGGAGCAGCACTTTATAGAAAATCAGCTCGAAACGCTGTTGTCGATGCTCGACGATCACAAAATCGTCAAAGAAGAGCGCGATTTACCACCAGAAGTCTGGGAGTATTTAAAGAAAGAGCGCTTCTTCTCCCTTATCATCTCCAAGGAATACGGCGGGCGCGCTTTCTCTGCGCTGGCCAACTCAACGATAGTGTCCAAAATCGCGACTCGTAGCATGAGCGCGGCGATTACGGTCATGGTGCCTAACTCTTTAGGTCCTGGCGAACTGCTCTCACACTATGGTACTCAAGCACAAAAAGACTATTGGTTGCCTCGACTCGCTGATGGTACAGACACACCATGTTTTGCCCTAACGGGGCCTGAAGCAGGTTCTGATGCGGGTGGTATACCGGATACCGGCGTTGTTTGTTATGGCGAACACCAAGGTGAGGAAGTGTTAGGTATCCGACTTAATTGGAACAAACGTTATATCACCTTAGCGCCCATAGCGACCGTAATGGGACTGGCGTTTAAGATGCTAGATCCTGACGGTTTACTTGGCGATAGCAAGAACGTCGGCATTACGTGTGCATTGATTCCAACCGATCACCCTGGTGTGGTGATAGGTGAAAGACATGACCCCCTTCATTTGGCCTTCATGAATGGCACGATCCAAGGTCAGGATGTGTTCATACCGATGGACTGGCTCATTGGCGGCGCTAACTATGCGGGTAAGGGCTGGCGTATGTTGGTGGAATGTCTATCAGCAGGGCGCGGTATATCACTGCCGGCACTAGGCACCGCTATTGGCCATTTGACGGCGAGAACAACCGGTGCGTACTCCTATGTTCGTAAGCAGTTTGGTATGTCGATTGGTAAATTTGAAGGGGTGGCTGAAGCGTTAGGTCGTATTGGCGGTTTGAACTACTTGCTGGAAGCGAGCCGCACCCTAACAACGACGTCGCTTGATATGGGGCAAAAACCGGGTATTGTCACCGCCATTGCCAAATATCACATGACAGAAATCTCACGCACCATCTTGAATGACTCGATGGATATCCACGCAGGGCGTGCTATCCAATGTGGGCCAATGAACTACTTGTCTTCGGCCTATTTGGGTGTGCCGGTTGCTATCACGGTGGAAGGTGCGAACATTCTAACACGTAACCTTATGATTTTTGGTCAGGGTGCCACGCGTTGCCATCCATACGTGTTCCAAGAAATGGAAGCGGCGGCCAACCCAGACCATCAAGCGGGTCTTGAGGCGTTTGATAACTTGTTGTTTAAACATATAGGTCATGCGACGAAAAATTCTATTGGCGGCTTGTTTGCTGCATTGACAGGCTCTGCGCTAACCTCGTCACCGGTAAGTGGTGAAACCGCTCGTCACTATAAACATTTGAAGCGCTTGAGCAAGGCTCTTGCGGTGAGTGCTGACTTTGCCATGTTAACGCTGGGTGGTGAGCTGAAACGCAAAGAGCTGATTTCTGCGCGACTCGGTGATGGTCTTGCAAACCTCTATTTGGCATCCGCGGTATTGAAGAAATACCAAGATGAGGGCAGCCGAGCAGAGGAGCGTGACTTTGTTGATTATGCGGTCGATTACTGCTTCCACCACGCGGCGAAGTCATTGAACGAAGCTTACCGTAACTTCCCAAGCGGATTTGCAGGTAAGACACTAAAAACACTGCTATTCCCAATTGGTAACCATTTCAAGTTACCAAGCGATGATGTCACCATGCGCATCGCAAACAAATTGATGGTACCCGGTGAGATGCGCGATCGCTTGACGCATCTGTGTTATGTCGGAGCGGCTGAGGATGACAACGTCGGCTGATGGATCGCGCCTTTGTTGCCATGTATGGTGTTCGAGATTTAGAGAAGAAGCTTCTTGCAGGCGTCAAAGCAGGCAAGGTTGCTCGCAAAGGTCTATTGGCTGACCGTTTGGCACAAGCATTGAAAGAAAATGTCTTGAGCAAGAAGAAGTCGATAAAATTTTAGAGGCAGATGCGCTTCGCTACCGAGCGATTCAGGTAGACCACTTTAGCCATGATATGAAAACCACGCTGACCAATGGTGCTCCTCAAAAACCAAAGGCGCTCGCCAACGCAAGCTAGCGTTAAAAGCCTGTCTACTTCGGTAGACAGGCTTTTTTGTATAACGATAACAATCGACTAAGTCTCAACGAGGAACTTCATGGAAAATCTCCAGCACTATCAAGCGCTAGAAAGCATGTACTTAGCAGCGCCAATTAACGAATTCTACTTACCTCGAATTAAAGTTCAGGAAGCTCAGGCAGATATTGAAATTGAGCTACACAAAAAGTACTTTCACACGGCAGGTGCGGTGCACGGCTCGGTCTATTTTAAAATGCTCGATGATGCCGCCTTTTTTGCCGCTGCAAGCCTAGAGAAAGAGTACTTTGTCCTCACGACCTCTTTTACTACCTATATCACTCGGCCTGTTTCCAAGGGGCGTATGAAAGCGGTAGGCAAAGTGGTCAATATCAACAGCAGCCAGTTTATTGTTGAGTCGGTTGTCTATGATGGTGAAGATCGCGAGATCGGGCGAGGCAATGGGTTGTTTGTTCGCAGTAAAATGTTGCTACTAGATGTACCGGGCTATCAGCTTAAGGGATTGAATTTACTAAGGGAAGAATTTTAAGAACCAATTGAGAGAAATTTGTGAGAAATCGGTGAGGCTGCTGCAAACCTTAACCTGCATGCTTTAACACATGGAAACGCGCAACAACCTTAACTTGTGCATTGTGCGTTTAATACATGGTGTCCTTAGGGACAGTTAAAGGATGGAATCATAATGAAAAAACGTACTCAACTTGGACTTGCTATAACGTCTGCATCACTACTTCTCGGAGCCGGCTCCGTCAATGCTGCTGAGCTTGAAATCACCATCACTAATGCCACTAAGGCATCTACTTTACGCCGCTCATCGTCGCTGCGCACAATGCAGATTTGGTGATGTTTCGCACCGGACAAGCGGCCTCTGCCGAGTTAGAGGCAATGGCTGAAGGCGGGGATATCTCTGGCTTGGCTAGCGTGATCGGTAACGCGGGCGGTGTGGTGGTAGAAAATCCAGCGACTGGCATTTTAAATCCAGGTGTCGCAACGACCTTTTCAATGGATAGCGGAAGCTTTGGTTACCTTTCTCTAAGTGCGATGTTACTGCCAACCAATGACGGCTTTGTTGGCCTAGATAGCTGGAAAATACCAACTGAACCAGGTACTTATAAAGCGACGCTGCGCGGCTATGATGCGGGCACCGAAGCCAACGATGAGCTTGCTGCAAGCATGCCTAATCCACCTTTCCTTACCTTTGGTACTGGCGGTAGCGGTGTTGAAACCACAGTAACCAACACCACCGTTCATGTTCATCCAGGTAATTTGGGCGATAGTGATCCCGCTGGTGGCATTAGTGACCTAGACAATACTAGTCACCGCTGGTTAAACCCGGTTGCAACGATCACTGTTGTCGTGAAATAGGAGGTCACATGAAGACACGAATTTTACTTTTGGCCAGCGCTGTTGCGGTCATTGCAGGGTGCGGTCACAGCGATGATGACAGCCCAGCGGCTCAAAACTATCGCTATACGGTGAGCGTTCAAAACTTATCGGCGAATCAGCCATTGAGCCACTTGCGATACTTGCACACAATAGCGGCTTTAGCATGTTTGAAGTAGGGCAAAGCGCATCTGTCGAGCTAGAACATTTGGCTGAAGGTGGCAGCAATGCTGAGCTGCTTGCGTTGAGTGGCAGTGACGATAATGTTTACACCAGCACATCAGGGAAAGGGCTCATCATGCCTGGTGCGAGTGACTCCATCACCTTGACCTTGTCACCCGAGCAAGCCAAGTATCTGTCGGTTGCGTCTATGTTTGTGAACACGAATGATGCGTTTGTCGGTGAAACTGGATTGTCCATTGGTAGCCTCGCATCTGGCGAAACCTTTGT
>NZ_JYJK01000146.1 GCF_003263785.1 Vibrio variabilis | reverse complement strand
AATGAATTTTTTTGCGCTGTAATAGTTGAGAATGACGATGGAATAATTGCTTCTGGGCTAGCTTATACAAGGGCGATGAGGCAAGGCTCTTATAATTTTACTGCTGCAATTATCGGAAATGTTGCAGTTAAATCAAGTTATCGTGGGCAAGGGTTGAGTAAAGTTGTGATTGGGCAGCTTGAACAAGCGTTAGCGCCAACCGACGTCGCATATTCGTTTCTTTTTGCCTATGAAACTAATGTTTATCAAAGCTCAGGTTATTCGCAGTTGGAATCACCAATACGCTACTTTGACACGCAGAAACAAAATTGGAATCAATTTGTCTATCGGGGTGGTATGTACAAGGCTCATACATCCAAGCGTACACTGAACCAAAAAGTCATAGAGTTTGGTGGTTGCGTTTACTGAGTACGTTAGAACAATCACATAACAAATTGCTCAAGTCGACAGCTAACGCTCGGCGATTTTGGTTTG
Source organism: Vibrio variabilis (assembly GCF_003263785.1). Taxonomy (GTDB): domain Bacteria; phylum Pseudomonadota; class Gammaproteobacteria; order Enterobacterales; family Vibrionaceae; genus Vibrio; species Vibrio variabilis. Next base: position 153 of record NZ_JYJK01000146.1, on the reverse strand, counting down.
GTTGAGTTCAGTGATTAAGGTGGCTTTGCTTGAGTGTCTTGGTCGTTTAGCTGCAACTTAGCAAGGCGTTATGTAGCTAGGAGATATATGGAAGTTTCGGTACAAATTAGTAGGGAAATACAAGAAGGTGAGGTCATTGCGCTTTACCGCGCC
>NZ_JYJK01000145.1 GCF_003263785.1 Vibrio variabilis | reverse complement strand
TGTTGAACCTCGCTAATGCAACCGATGGCAGTTACACCGCTGAGTCTGGCGATATAGGTGCCATGACTGCCACGTATAACGACGGCGTGTCTGATGTGCCTCTCACCATTACTGATGGCAACATTACTCTACCAGCAGGGGTCACTGAGTTTAAAGTCACCGTCGCCACCACGCAGGATGACATCTTCGAAGGCCCAGAAACCTTCGGCGTGACCGTCACTGATAACAACAATGTTACTACCAATGGCTCCGCCACCGGCGTGGGTACCATTCTTGATGATGGCAGTGGTCCAGACCCAGATCCGGACGATGACCGCCCAGCGCTGTCTATCACCCCAGCCGTGTCAGTGAACGAAGGCACAGGAGCCATGTTTACGGTGAGCTTGT
>NZ_JYJK01000144.1 GCF_003263785.1 Vibrio variabilis | reverse complement strand
TCGACGCCACCGTGATACTCGGCTCATCGTTCACGCTTGAGACCGTGACGGTGATGGTTTTATCCACCGTGTAACCGCTGCCATCGGTCAAGGTAATGGTGAAACTGTCACTGCCGTTGTAGTTGGCGGTTGGCGTGTAGATGATATCCGTGCCGTTGATGGCTATCTCACCATGACTTGGCGCGGATTTCTCCGTTGCGGTCACTGTATCGCCATCCACATCGCTGTAGCTGAAGCTGAGCGTCTGGTTGTTGTCTTCATCGGTGGTAAGCGTCGACGCCACCGTGATGCTCGGCTCATCGTTCACGCTTGAGACCGTCACGGTGATCGTTTTATCCACCGTGTAGCCGCTGCCATCGGTCAAGGTAATGGTGAAGCTGTCATTACCGTTGTAATTGGCGGTTGGCGTGTAGACGATATCCGTGCCATTAATGGCTATCTCACCATGACTCGGCGCAGATTTCTCCGTTGCCGTGACCGTATCGCCATCGACATCGCTAAAGTTAAAGCTCAACGTTTGGTTGTTGTCTTCGTCTGTGGTCAAGGTCGAGGCGATCGTAATGCTCGGCTCATCATTCACGCTGGAGACCGTCACAGTGATGGTTTTATCCACCGTATAGCCGCTGCCATCGGTCAAGGTAATGGTGAAACTGTCATTACCGTTGTAATTGGCGGTTGGCGTGTAGATGATGTCCGTGCCGTTAATCGCGATCTCACCATGACTTGGTGCGGATTTCTCGGTTGCCGTGACCGTATCGCCGTCGACATCGCTGTAGCTGAAGCTGAGCGTTTGGTTATTGTCTTCATCGGTGGTGAGGGTCGACGCCACCGTGATGGTCGGCTCATCGTTCACACTGGAGACCGTGACATTGATGGTTTTATCCACCGTGTAGCCGCTGCCATCGGTCAGGGTAATGGTGAAGCTGTCGTTACCGTTGTAGTTGGCGGTTGGCGTGTAGACGATGTCCGTGCCGTTAATGACTATCGCACCATGCTTGGTGCAGATTTCTCCGTTGCAGTGACCGTATCGCCATCGACATCGCTGTAACTGAAGCTGAGCGTTTGGTTGTTGTCTTCATCGGTAGTGAGAGTCGACGCTACCGTGATGCTCGGTTCATCGTTCACGCCTATCACTGAGACTTTGGATACAATACTCAATTCTGCTGGAGCGAAGATCTCCGACCCAAGATCGCCATTATCAAATAGCAGCGCAAAAGTAATTTCCCTTAGTGCAGACTGCAACGCGTCGGAGTCACTTCTATATGTCATCGCATTAATGGCTGACATATAGTCGTCTACTGACGCTTGCTTCTCAAAGAATACAGCAAGTTCACCCTCTTCCTCAAAAACAAAATAGTTAAACTCATTTACTGTCGTGCTGCCTGAAGTATTGTCCACTAAGGCAACATCGTGAGAATCAAACACGATAAACTCGTTGTCACCAATATTTGTACTATCAATACTAAGCGCAAACGCCAGTATGAATTGCCCATCTTCCACGGTGCTTAATTCGGTCACCTCAAACAGTGTGACTGGCGAGCCGTTTTCCGTAAACGTTGGAGTTAGGCCTGCAATGGTAATTGTCGGCACATCATTGACACCAGATACACTAACGGTAGAAGTTAAAGATAGTGTATCGTTCAGGTTGTCGTTACCACCTGTGTTATCACCACTGTCCGTTGCTGAAATTAGCTTAATTTCACGATCGCCCTCGGTAGGATCTTGGCCTGTGTGAATGTAGCCAATGTAATTGAGTAATTGCTGCGCTAACTGAGCAGTACCTGTAACGTTAGATAACACTACCGTTGCCACATTGCCTGACACTGATACCGAATAATCAATAAGGTTTGTCGGAGTCGTCCCAGATGTACCTTGAACTAACGTAATTTCTGTGGCATCGACAACCAAAGCCTCTTCGCTGCCATCTTGTACGCCACTGATTGTGAAAGTCGCTCCGGTAATAGTCTGCGAACTCTCCACGGTGTTAACCGAAGCAGAAGAATACACATAGCTCACTGCTGCTCCCTCGGTATAGGTTGGGTTCAACCCATTTGCGCTAACGATTGGCTCATCATCCACTCCATTAACCGAGACCGTTGAAGCTATAGTTGTATTCGCAACCGTATTGACTGAACCCGTTTCACTAATGCTGGTAATGGTGACAACACGGTTGCTTGCCGTTGTTGGGTCATCACTACTATTGCTATAGCTTATCGCGTCGATAACTGACTGCATCTGAGTCTCTGTTAATGCACCGCCAGTGAGTGTTATTGTCGCTGTAGTGCCAGCAACAGACACATAGTAGTTAAAGCTTGATGTACTGCCGGACTGCCCAGTCGTCAAAATGATGGATGACCCATCGATATTGAGCGTTTCATTGGCCGCGTCCGCCACATTGGTGACGGTAATCACTAAACCCGCTAACGTTTGGCTCGCCTCGACAGTGCTGACTGCAGCACTAGAGAAAAGGGTGACTGCCGAACTTCCCTCAACAAAGGTTGGTGAGCTGCCGGTAGCCGCTAATGTCGGTGCATCGTTAACACCCGTGATTGAAGCCGTAACTTGAACGCTGCTGCTATTTTCAACGCCATCATTGAACACAAAGCTAAGCCCTACCGAGCCACTTGGGTCATCACTAGAGTTTTGATAAGTAATGGCCTGCAAAACCGAGTTGACCACAGCCGTCGTCGCATTGCTGTTGAATGTCAGCGTCAAGGTTCCCGCACTATTTGTGGTTACGGTACCGACAACGACGTTGTTATAAGTAAGATCGCCAGATTCAATCAAATTACTCAATAATCCACTATTACCAAACACATCGTTATTATCTGCACCGCCTGAACGGGAAATCGTCAGGCTCGCACCATCATAATTACCTTGACCACTATTAAGCGCATCTAGCTCCACATCAGAAACCGTGACATTGCTATCGATAACAACAGCACTCCCACCCTCAGAAAAGACTGGCGATGAGTCCAGCCCATTAACAACGGCGGGTGAGTTTTGAGAAATGACCACACTTGCGGTTTTTGACGAGCCAATAACCGCTGAGCCAGATGAAACAGAGCTAATAGTAAGTTCAACACTTTCGTTATTATCGTCAATGGCATCAGGCTGAGCGGTTAGCGTAAAGGAAGCCGAAGATGCTCCAACACCAATGGTTAAATTGCTGCCAGAAAGCCCATTCAATAAATAGTCATCCGTTTCAGTGCCAGTGCCGGCTTTGCCTAATGCGACCGTGATGGCTTCTGTTGCAACAAATGGGGTTCCATTGCCATCAACAAGGGACAGCGTGAATGTAACTTGACCGCCATTCTCTTTTACACTGGATTCTCCAACGGTCAATGTTAACTCAGGGCGAGTCGTGAAGTTGTACGTGGTGTTATCACTGATACCGGCAAATGAGTTGCCTGCCAGATCTTCCAGAGTAGAAGATCCGATTTGAATCGCATACTGAGTACCCGCAAGTAAACTACTTGCTGGATTAAGCGTTACTTGATCACTCGATAAGGTGAGATCTCCACTCAGGTCTCCTGTGCCCGAGGTCGCATCGTCCTTCGAGTAGGTTTCGTAGGTGGCCGAATTGGTGACGTCCACTAGCGTTATGACTCCACCATCTTTAAGACGCACCGCTTCGCTAAAATCTAGAACAAGGTTATCGCTAGCAGTGACGCCGGCACTATTATCAGGCGGGACGGAACTCGAGCCACTAAAGGTTGGCGCGGTTTTATCAAGGAGCAACGTCAGTGAGCTATCCGTTGCTTGGTTTCCAGCAGCATCGGTTGCCGTTATGGTAACCGCTATTGATGTACCCTCTAGCATATTACCATTAAGATCCAGCGCCGAGGTGGTGACGCTATAGGTATCACTGCCGGTATTGCTCATTGCCACCGATGAGCCAAAGTCACTGTCTAGTACTGAGATATTGGTGTTAACCGTGAGTCCTGACTCTCCTAATCCCGCCGTTATCGTAATAGTCTCACCCGCTTTGTAGGTGTTGTCGCCACTATTGTCGTCTACCGATGAAAAGGTTGGTGCGGTGTTATCAACCGTATAGGTTTCGACACTGCCTGTTGGCGTCACGCTTGAGAGACCATTGCCACCAGCATCGACTAAATTATTGCTAGAGGAGGAAATAGCAAGGGAAACCACATTGTTCACCGAAGCCAAATCTCCGCCCGAAACCGTCACATCCACGCTGGAACCAGAGCTTGCCGATGGCGAAATAGTGACTCCCTTAGCGCCCGTAACTGCAAAGTCACTTCCATCAATACTGGAGAGACTTTCTGAAAAGGTGACTGTCCAAACTAAAGAGTCAGAATTGGTGTATTCCGCACTAGGCGACTTACGTACTATCGATGTGACCGTGGGTACTATGGTATCTGTCGTGTGTGTCGCACCGCTAGTAAAGGCGGCGGGATTGGTATTGCTCTCATCAACAATAGTGTTGTCGGCATCGAGATCCAATCTCACCGCACCCGAGACACCAGAAACACTAACCGTAACCGTTACTGAGCTCCCTGAGGAAGCAGACACAGACGCAACACTGACACCAGCGTTGGTCGAACCATCGAGTTTAGCGGTAAAGTCTGTCGTCGCAATATTGCTGACCTCATCACCAAACGTCACCAAATAGTCGATGGAAGTGGCGTTGGCTGCAGGTGAGCCCGATACAGTAATTCCACTGACATTGGGAGAGGAATCTGTGGTGGTAAGATCGAGTTTAGAGGCCGACACCTGAACATTAGGGGTAGACTCATCGTCTTCAGCAACCACGTACACATCATAGTCCGTACCATCACTTAGCACGGAAATAACCGAACTATTTGATAGGCTATCTCCAATGGCAAAGCTACCAGATGCGATGGCATCTGCGCCACTGGCATCTTTTCCGGTTTTAACTTGACTTGCACTCGGGGCAGAGGAGGAATTCGCCACCACGACATAATACGCTGTCCCTTTTTCATCAAGCGACACCGATAGCGTTGCACCCGTCGTGGTAACCGTATTCAGAGTTGGAGTACTGTTTTGAAAAATTGGCGCATCAGCATCAGGAGCGACTGCTGCGCTAAAATCTATTTTTGTTATTGCGATCCCATGTGTCGATGATGAACCGCTATAGCTCACTGTGAAGTCTGTGATTGAATCCCAGTCAAAAGGCGACATGGTTTCAAATTGATTAGGTACATTGTTGGCAAATATATCGAGTGCCGTTCCTTGACTTGGGGTGAAGATATAACGCCCAGTGCTTATGTCAGACTCTTCGACAATTAGAAAGCTAGTAATTTTTACCGCCGAGCTAAATGAGAGTGTCCATGTCTCGCTGTTACTTGGGTAATTCTTTGCTATTACAGCGTTAGAGGCCACCGGTGGGAAACCAGTATAATCAGCAACTCGTAGGGTGTTAAACTGGTTATCACCACCTGAACGCGTCACAGTCAACGTAACACCGTCTACAGTGGTCGTTAATTCAGATGTCTTATCTCCGATGACATTTCCATCTTCAAAATCAAATACCCCTGCAACAGCTGCACTTTGCATACAAAACGTTAGTAGAAGCCATACCGGAATGACTAATAGGCTCATTTTGTTAACGCCACGTCCAATGAACATCCTTACCTTCCCTGATTTTTCGAACTCAATTACAGCTTTTTAAACAACACCCAGAGCCTATTGTTCTGGCCACTTTAGCTACGACTTGGATAAATGCCATCAACAACCACTTGCCAATTCACCACTAGAAATGGAGGGCGGTTTTCATGTCGTTGATTACTTCCTGTCTCTCCAACTGATACATCTCCACCGGACACGGTACTTGAGCTAGATACCTCCAATCCCTCAATTTGAACCAGTTGGTTAAACGCCCCTTTAGTGCCAAATATGGTTGCCCCTCCACCGGCTATGTATTGACCCGAACTTGGAGAGTCGCTGTTGGCTCCTGCATTGACAACATCAATGTAACCCTCAGAAGTAGTCGTAACACTCAGATTAGAAACCGATGCAGCATGCGTGTGACTTGGGAGCTGTGAATTGATCAAACCAACGGTCTCAAATCCTCCTATCTGTCCAATAATGTAGTTACTTAGGCCAGGAGCTCGCCCCATTGAAATCGGCGAGCGTCCACGTAGATCTGGCAGTCCAAATGAGGTACGCCCATCCCTCCGTAAAATGTCCCAAATAGAGAGAATAAAGCTGTATTCGAATTGACAGTGATTATCTGCCCCCACACACATCCCAACTACGAATGGTAAAATTTCCTCCAAAAGGTGCCATAGTGCCCAAAATTGGGCCATTTGATGCTGCCATGCTTAATCTCCTTGTCTAACTGGTTGGTTAGGTGTGACTTGCTGCTGAATGTCTCTCGGCATGCTCTCCAACTGCATCCCAGATGTGATCCCAAATAGCACCGAGAATCGATAACCGCTCAACACACCAATCGCCGTATTTATCGCTTCAAACGCGACGGCTGCATCTTTAGATTGAACAATCAGCCCCTTACTTTCAGACACTTGGGTAATGGTGCCAGGCCTCACGCCATTAATATGCTCATCTTTAGACAGTGCGCTCGCTTGCAACAAAGAGTAGGTATCCTGCTTGCACCGAAACAAAGCACCACCATGGATTGGATTTCCAGCTCGAGCCATATTAACCACCTGAACACTCACGTCTCGCTGCCAATCAATCATCAGATCTTGCTCTGACACACGTCTTGCCTGCCAACTCGGAGCTGAACTTTGGGGCGTCCATATCACTGAACCTTGTTGAAGGCTCTGAATGAACTGTTCAATCAGCATGGGCGCTTGTTGGGCGACTTTGTGGCTCACTGACATTGCGGTCTCAAATGGGTGTATAGGAATAGGAAGCTGCACTGCGATATCGCCAGCATCCAAGACGGAGGTGACTTTATGCAATGTAAAATTGAGGCTTGCTTCGCCATTTCTTAATTGCCAATAGATAGGGTTCGCCCCCGGTATTGCGGTAATGTGCCAGGGTGAAGATTAAACATCTGCTCTGAGAAATAATTCACCACAGCGTCGGATAATTTTCGATTGAAGTAGAAGGCAACCCCTATATTCGCCTGACTCTCATCAAGTCCAAGGAACAATTGTGATTCCTGGGCAGAGTCATAACTCAGCAGAGGGATGTTCATTTGCTTTGCTAGTTGAATCAATTGTGCCGTTTCTGGTGAATACTGATTCTCTGTGACCACGATACAAGCGAGCCGATTCTGATTGAATAAATTTTGCAGCAGCGGTACCGCCAGCATACTATCCGTAAAAAGCGCCAATTTGCATCTCATGAATCTGGCTCCATTGCTAACATGGTAAACCCAGGCAACCCCGTTAGCTGATAATAGAATTTTACTGAATCCCCACCTTCTACAACGACATAATGGTCTTGAAGGCTCTTAGGTTTCAGATCGAAATAGAAATCCAGATCAGTTTTGGGATGTGTTATGCCAGAATCATATTCCCCAAGATCATGATCACCGTAGACCTTTAGCTGAGTATGAATAGTCAGAACTCTCTGACTCATATCCTCGACATCCTTAGGCAAGCTTATTAACTGCCCCTCTACGACTTCAATACCTGATGGCAGTTGTATGGACTCTTGTCTTAGCAGAGTCGACTTGTTGACTCGGAAAATTTCACCTAGAGGCACTCTATCCTGGTGAGCTTGTGAACAGGCAAAGTCAGAATGCGCAAAATCAGCATCTAGCCACTGTTTCTGAAACTCCGTTTCCCCTACCACCATGCTGGCATGAAAAACCAATTCTTGCGGTATAACACAGCCATCAAGGTTCAGATAGTTAACCAAGTGTCTAGCAATACTAAAATGACCTTCCTTTGAAAACCCATGTTGCATCGCCTCGACTAAAATGAGGTCATAACCGTGCTCAGGCTCAAACCTTGTCGCGTCAGCCTCTTCAATAAGTTCAATGTAATTGGCGACTTCAAGATCTGATACCAACTGGTTGATAGCGTGTATTGCTCCAGGCTGAATATCGACCAGAGTTACCTTTATCTGCTCTGATTCATATTTGGCCTGACTTTTGTAATAACGAAGTAAAGGCAGCAACAAAGGCGCGAACGGCCCGCAGGCTGGATAAAGTATACGAACGGTACTTCTGTTTTTCACTTTTTCTGCGATAGCTTTATCGATACCACGTACAAAGCTTTGCACTCGATACACATCTTTTATTGTATGAGTGCAAGTAAGCGGAGACATAATGAAACCGGTTGGACTAATATAGTCGTGGGTTAACACAGCTTCATCGATCTTGGCCTCGGCCATAGACATAAGCGCATGTTTGTACATCCCTTCAAACGCTTTCACAAGCACACAATGCTCAACAGGTTTTACATCAAGCACCATACTCATCGCTTCAGAAAAGCTAGAGCACAACTTTGTTCTCCTGCCGCTATCTGACAGTGTCTGCTGTGAAAGAGCCTTAAGCTGTTCGCGGATGGAATGCATCAACAGTGCCTGTGCATTCGGATCAGAAAACGCGTTTAAATCCACGTTACCAGTCTGCCTTTGAGCCCTGTCATTCGAAGATTTTCCGTCTAATTCTAGTTCCAATGCCCTACTCCCAGTTCTATCCATACGAGTCCAAGCCCGTCAATAGCTCACGGTCATGAGATTGTTCAACACGTTCAGCACATGTGGTACCACGTGCGTCAGCCATTCATTGCCCAAACAGTCGAGCCCGCCCATCTCATGGCTGAGCCCCATATCACGATGTGGCGAAATCAAGGTTTGTGTATCAATTGGAACAGAAGATTTCGCACACAGATTCGTTTGAGCAACCATTACTAAACTAAATGTATAACACTGCACCAAACTGATTAAACCATTGGTAAATGCAACTAATTGCTATTAAACCTTACGTATTAGATTTATAGGCGTTATAAAAAAAGTTGCAACCAACTCGTAACGCTTCTTGTTAGGTAGTGAGAGCTATAAGATGAGCAAAATCGGCGATTAACATTCTATAACTATTGTGCGGTTATAGACGTCAAAGCATGATTAGCCTTAAGTGAGGGGAAGAAGCGTCTGTTCGCTTCACAGTCAAAAGAAGGAAAAACATCAATCAGAATGGCAGGCTGTAAAATTGCGAATTTTGCGAACAAGGTCACATTGAAGCTTGATATCTGATTGTCTCCAAGCGCCCAATTTCACCTGACTGACATGTAACGGGAAAGCAAACATCCTACCGCCCTATGAAAGCGATAATTGCAAATCGGCCATCACTAAACTCACCGCTTTCACTAACGACTTCAATAACGCCACGAAACATCTGCGAACGAAGCGCAAGCGGTGTGTTATCACCTATTGATGTCACTTGACTCATTGGCACACAGTAGCCACGTCTCAAACTCGTGAAATGATGGCTGATATTCACAAACATAGCTCAGGGCTTGGTGATAACTAACATTAAAATTCTCTAGTAACGCGATATCCTTCAGTATCTCACGCTCAATAAACGCCCACCCATGACGGCCTTCGCGTATGAGTCTCGCTCTATGCCAAAAGCGCTTTATACCCGGCACTGCTATCACTCCAACTTCTGTTTTTTCTGGTAAAACCGACGACATGGACTCAACCGGAAACGTAAACTCAAATTTTGGCGACGCCGTCAGTCTGTAACAAAATTTTATACTCCCCCCAGTTCAAGTTTTAAGCCCGTATAGTCGATCGATAAATTCAGACTACACTGACCGAAAGTTAACCTGTGTTCTCGATAAACGTGTATATCGGTGCGAAAAGAGAGGTGTTGGTAGTCAATAGTTGAGAATGAACGCGGCAAGACAATCTCGCCTATTAAACCATCCTGATGCCCATTGGCCAGATTCCCCGCCAGCTCTCTATTCAACTCGAAAAACTGACCTAACGGGATATCAGGCAAATCGGCGCTTTCATATGGCACTAAGACAGCAGAAAGGGATACTTTTTCGGGAATCAATACTCCATCATCCGCTAAAAACTGTTGCAGATGAGCAAAAATCGCCACCTGCGGCTCCCGTCCTAGTAATGCGGTCATGGTTTCTGATATCACAATATCAAACTGAACTGGACTCTTTGGTGACCACGTTGTCGCATCTGCACACTCAATTGAGGTTATCTGATAACCAATTCCAAGGTGTTCAACAAGACGTTTAATCGAGTCCGTGTTGTCTTTATGAATATCAATCAAACTTACTCGAATAGGTGCACTTGGCATCAATGCCAGAAGTGGCAACAACAAACAGCCATACGGACCAGTGCCCGCGTAAACAACATTCACAGTGTGTTTCTGAGACAATTTTTCAAGCAAGCACTGGTAAATACCTTTGATAAACATTTGTGTGCGGAGAGTTTCCTCCAAACATTTTGCCGCTTGTATTGGATTTATTGCGACCCCACTATCTAGCTCAATATTATCCCAGTCATTGATGTTTTCATCGGCTTTGTTGCTTAATTCGGTGAGAACACATGGTAGCACCATATTGTTTAGTTCTTATACAACATACTGAGTTTCAGGCATACCAAGCCTGAAAGCTTGTTCAGAGCTTTGATCATAGCGTAAGTCTCGCCAACCTGAGCATTGTAATTTCTTAGGCTTAATTTCCCACCTAACAACTGTTTCACCCGATACATTGCGGTCTCTGATAGAGAGCGCTTATGATAGCCGTACCGCTTTTTCCACTTCTTGTTGGAGCCGTGGAGCTTTTGACAACCTACCGCTAAATTACGAGGGTGTCCTTGCTCCCAGAAGGCTGCTCCTTCTCGTGGCGGGATGAGCGGAACCGCTCGCTTGATTCGTATAGCATCATGGCAATTCCTTGTGTCATACGCTCCATCACCTGATATCTCAGTGATTTTACGACGTGTCTGCTTAAGTAAGTTGGGGAGTACTTCGCATCGGTTACGTTAGATAAACTCAGCTCTGCTGCAACTATTTCGTGGGTGCTTGTATCTACTGCGATATGCAGCTTACGCCAGACTCTACGCTTCCCATCAGTGCCATGCTTCTTGACCTTCCATTCACCTTCGCCATAAACCTTGAGACCAGTGGCGTCAATAGCCAGATGTTGTATTGCGCCTCTGGTTTTGGTTTTAAATGAAACCTCAACTTCCTTAGCTCGGCGGCTTATACAGGTATAGTGAGGGCAAACAAGCGGGATGTTAGCCAGATTAAATACTGAGTCTAGAAAACCTTGCAGCGCTCTCAATGGCATAGAGAAAACGCGTTTCACCATCAGTGCGGTAGTAATGGCTAAGTCGCTAAATCGGCGAGGTCTACCACGTTTTCCTTGTTTGTTTTGCTTCCACTCGGCTATCGCTTCCTCATCAATCCAAAAGGTCAGTGAACCACGGTTTATTAAGCTTCGTTGTACTGTTGCCAGTTATTTGTTTTGTAACGAGGTTTCGGCATAAGGCTACGATGATTGATGGGTGTAACCGATCAGATCGTAGCTTCTTGATTTAGTTCCATCGATTTAAGCAACAAAGCCATTCTCGCAGAAAATAAAATTTACTGCAGCCCAAAAGATCCGCGAAATCATCCACCGAGATGTTGCTGCCTATGTTATCTGCGATATACGCATCAACGCGATCCATTTGGCTTTGATCGAATTTAGACGCTGCTAATTGACTGTTCTTAATATCAACATAGTTGGAGTAGTTTTGAATGTAGTGCGTCGCCAAAAGAGATATCAGATTATTGAGGTAAACAGGACCATTTCGCCCTTTGTTCTCACTCTCTAGCAGGAACAGTTCTATCACACCTTTAATGGACTCATCTAATACGTTGTAATTATTGAGAAACTGAAGTGGCACACCCTCCAAATTTAACGGACAAAGCTCAAGAAACACGCTCTCTTCCACGGCGAGGATGACGAAATAGCAGGGCTCATCAATATTATGTGTAAACGGCGTTTTTGGTGGATTAATCCAGATATTTCCAGGGCTCGTTTTCAGAGATGCAATGCCCTCCTCTTTTTCGACCTCCCAAGTAAGAACCTGCTCTAGAGCCAGTGCAAAATAGAAATACGGGGTATGAACATTTTGCGGATAGAAATGCGGCGAACTGCCCTTTTCTATCACTACGCCATTCCAACCTAAACCTTGATTAGATATCTCAATATCAAGCACTTGCCCACAATCCGACAACGCCCCAGTTTCGTGATCAATAAAGGTTAATTGCGACTTCATCATTCAATCCGTTGGTCTCTATATCCTTTGAAACTAGCGCACTGTTGGCCTTATCGTCAATGGCAAGAAAGACAGCCAACTGCACTGCAATAAAGTTCAAAAACCCAAGCACGAATGTTCAATCTCAAAACCAATCTCAACGCTAATCTATACCCAAGTTAGCCAAGCAAAGGCTAATACAAAACATCAGCAAGAGGGATACAAGATGATTAAGCCAGCACTCATTTCAGCAATCGGTCTATTCTCTATGTCAGGATTGGCAAACGACCTAAATCAAGCGAACCACCTAGCTCAATACGAGGACACTACTATGCAAGCGATTCAACTCGATACCAAAGTCGGTCAATTAGCAGCAAATCTTTACCTACCTGAAGGTGTAGAGAATCCTCCTGTGGTCGTCGTGACAGGAGCATGGACAACCGTTAAAGAGCAAATGCCAGCGGTTTATGCCCAAGCGTTAGCAGACCAAGGTTATGCCGCGGTCACCTTTGATTTTCGTGGTTGGGGTCAATCCGATGACACCATCAAATACCTAGAAGATCCAACACGTAAAACAGAAGACATTCGAGCCGTCATCGACGCAGTCGCGAACCTCGAGCAAGTCGATGGCAGCCGAGTGGCGGGCTTAGGTATCTGCGCATCATCCGGTTACATGATGGATGCGACGGCGGGTAATGACAAAGTGGCCGCAGTCGCACTAGTCGCCCCTGGCTGCACGACAAACCAATGGCAACCGCCATTTACGGGGTGAAGAGAATGCCAATAAGCTACTTGCTGCGGCTCACCAAGCGGAGCAAAGTGAGACCCCAGTATACATTGAGGCCGCAAGCCTAACTAACGAAGGCGCGCTGATGTATCAGGCACCTTACTACACAGAAACCGACCGTGGTCTTATTCCAGAATACGACAACCAATATAATGTGGCTTCCTGGGATGGCTGGTTGAACTACGATGCTCAGGCAAGCGCAGCGACTCAAGATAAGCCCGTCATCATGGTTGCCTCAGAAGCAATGGCGCTTCCTGCAGGGGCACATCAATACCTTGACCATGCTGGTAAAAACGTGGAAGCAGTCTGGCTAGAAGATGTCTCTCAGTTTGATTTCTATGACCAACCAGAAGCGGTTCAAACCGCGGTTGCTGCGATGACCAAACATTTCAGAGCCAACCTGTAATTCGATAGGAGCAAAGAAATGCGTATTCGTAACCTGTTTATCTTACTCATTGGAGTGGTCTCAATGAACCTGAATGCTCAATCACAACCGCTATCGAAGGACGAAGCGATCATCCGCAGCAACATCCAAAGCTTTTCTGCTATGGCTGACCAAGGCGCGTTTGAATACTTAGGCCGCCTATTTGCGCCGCAAGTGACGGTTGACTACACATCACTATTTGGTGGTGAGGCTGCCCCAGTTAACCGCGAGGATTTGATGAAGCAATGGGCCGCTTTCTTGCCTGGGTTTGATGCCACCTACCATGACCTTAGAAACCTAAAAGTGAACGTTGATGGTGACTCAGCGACCGCATTCGTTGATATTACCGCAAGTCACTGGCTGGGTGATGAAGGCTTCTGGGCGGTATCGGGCAACTACGAGTTTACCTTGCAAAAAAGCGGCGATAACTGGGTTATTATCTCAGTGACACTTAACAGTCAGAGTGAGTCTGGAAGTCGGGATATTCTAGGAGCCGCGCCGGCAAAGGCAGAGCAGAATCTGTCTAAGCAGCAAGCCGAGCTAGTGAAACTCTAGAAGATACCTTACAGGCAGAAAAGGCGCCTATAATGGCGCCTTTTGGGGTGGCGAATCAGATAAGTATCGAAAGCATTTTTTCACAATGCCGTTCTTCAAAATTGTTGACCGACCTATTCGAATTACTCCCGTTCATTGTTCATCAGCCTAGGTCTAAACTGAATCTCAGCAATACAGAGAGTAAAACGCAAAAAGTCAGGAACAAGGAGATTCACTATGATCACCGTCAGACACTCACAAGACCGAGGCCAGGCAAATTTTGGCTGGTTGGATAGCAAGCACAGCTTTTCATTTGGGAGCTACTATGACCCTGAGTATATGGGTTTCTCGGCTCTGCGTGTGATTAATGATGATATTGTGCAGGCTGGCGCAGGTTTCGACACCCATGGCCATCGTGATATGGAAATCATCAGTTATGTCCTTGAGGGATCGATTGAACACAAAGACAGTGAAGGAAACGTGCAAACTCTACCGGCAGGAGAGTTCCAGCTAATGTCAGCAGGGAGCGGCATCTATCACAGTGAATACAACGGCTCAGACTCCGAGCCATTACGCTTTTTGCAAATATGGATTCAGCCGAATGAGTTCGGTAAACAGCCGGGGTATCAGCAGAAAGATTTCGGACAAGCGAATGGATTAACCACTATTGCTACGCCCGATGGCCGTGATGGCACGTTGCAGATAAAACAAGACATGACACTATACCAACTCGTGTTAAAGCCTAATACAGACCTAGTGTACTCCATAGAACCAAATCGAAACATCTACGTTCATCAGGTAGCGGGAGAGTTGAATATCAACACCACCAAACTCACTCCGGGTGACGGTGCCAGTATTGAGTCGCAATCCGAACTGAGATTTGAAAACCATAGCGACCAAAACGTTACTGCATTAGTGTTTGACCTACCATAATCAACAAACCCAGAGCATTATAGTCAGTCTGTCGCTGAGCGTAATGCTCTGGTTAACTTATCAAACCCCGCTTCCATTTCTCTTATCATGATGCGAATATTTTCGAACATATCAAAGCCGATAATGTCTTCAAGCGCTTTAGGGTGAAAAGTTGCGACTAAAATAATAAGCACGATTGACAAGTAGGAAAGTAGCTTACTCAATTGATATCCTTAAGTTTTATATGGGCATCCTGCCCTTTCGCTAACATAAATAGCAGTCTAAAAGCTAAGGAGAAAAAGTCCAATTTTTCTGAGTTACGACTCAATAAGCTCACACACAGAGCATACTACGAAGCACATAATGCGCTTCGGTCACTTTATCGATATTACTCATAGCCTTTCCCACCTTATTAATAATCACCAACTTGAATCGGCGCTTCATCAAAAATCGTCGCTAACCTTGCAGCGTACTCATCGAGCTCTGCTTCACGCTCTTGATGTGTCATCCGTGCAGGGCCAAACACCCTCTGAGGAGCAAGAACAGAGAACCCCGTAAACGCCAATACACCTCGATGAATAGGGCGTAAAATCGCATCTAGATCGCCGTTCCAACCGCCTTTAACATACGCATCTTCTGGCCCTCCCATAGTGACGCTGAGCATCGCTCGCTTACCTTTAAAAACGCCATCATCATAAAAACGGCCGCCGCCATACACTTTGCCCATGGCGAACACACGATCTACCCAACCTTTCAACATCGCTGGTAGGCCAAACCACCACAATGGAAATTGAAAAATAACCAAATCGCTCCATTCAAGCTTCTCAAGTTCAGCTTCAATATCAGCCGAAAAACCGTCAACCTCAGTCGCATGCATTTCCTCAAGCTGCTGCTTAAAAAACTTCCCATCATGTTCACTGGTGAAGTTATGGCGGCCAGACACTGGATTAAATCCCATTTCATGTAAGTCAGAGGTTTTCACTTCGTGGCCTTCGGCCTCAAGGCTTTCTATTGCACGGCGAAACATTGCACCATTAAAACTTTGTGGTTCTGGATGCCAATAAACAACGAGTACTTTCATTAGTTTTTCTCCAACATATCGATGATCGCTTGGTAGTGATATTCCCTAGCAAGATCCAACGGCGTTTGACCGTCATAAGCTTTCAGTTCTGTGTCAGCGCCTGCTTCTATCAGTGCTTTGGCAGCGTCAAGGTGACCGTGCCAGACCGCATCGTGCAACGGGGTGTATCCGTTATTCGGCCCTTGTGCATTTAAGGTTTCGGAAAATCCCGGATAGCCCGCAAGCAAGCGAATAACGTCTGCCCTGCCGTTGTAAGCGGCTTTGTGAAGTGGAATGGCTTTCATATAGTGATCTGGAACTGTTTGATCACCACCATGCTCCATCAAGACCTTCAGTGAACGTGTTAGCCCATCTCTTGCTGCCACCATCACAGCTGTATGTTCATCATTGCCAGAAGCAGTGACGGGGGATGGGGTATTGAGAGAAGACCACTCTGACAGCGCCTTTAATTGAGTCGCTTTTTGCTCATCAGTATTCTCTGAATCGGAGACAACTTGGTAGGCGGCAAGTGACGATTCTGCAGTGTCGCGATGATTGAAATACGCCGCAAACAACTGCTGAAGCTGTTTTGCTTGTTGTTGTCCAAATTCATCTTCAGCACTCGCGCCGAAATCGACCAAATCGAGAGCTTTAAGCCCGAACGTTGATACAATCTCAGTATTAATTAGCGGCTGCTCAAGAAGCGCTTTCACCACTAATGGTTTGCGATGCCATACCGCAACCATCAATGGGGTAACACCATGCTTAGGTGTTTGAAGGTTGATAAACGCACCAGCCTCAATCAAAGCCAACACCCACTTGTCAGAACGTTG
Organism: Vibrio variabilis; assembly: GCF_003263785.1. Classification (GTDB taxonomy): domain Bacteria; phylum Pseudomonadota; class Gammaproteobacteria; order Enterobacterales; family Vibrionaceae; genus Vibrio; species Vibrio variabilis. Next base: position 52,629 of record NZ_JYJK01000144.1, on the reverse strand, counting down.
CTGCGCAGCAATGTGCATTGGGGCATTGCCCATCAGCGCATCGAGTTGGTTCACATCACTGCCTTGCTCAATAAGCTGAATAAATCGCTCATAATCATTAGAGATAATCGCTTGATGAAGGGTTGGTAGGCTCATGTTGCTCTCACTGTCACTCGGTTTGTATGTTGAGCTTAGTATTGACCATAATATTGTTAACTTGTAGGTTTTACTTATTCACCTTTATGATAACCATTAGTTAATGAAATCACTTCCAACCCAGTTACCGATATTTATCCAAGTCGCGAAAAGTGGCAGCTTTGCAGCTGCAGCGAGAGCGTTGGGAATCTCAGCCCCTGCGGTGAGTAAAGCTATCACTAAGCTTGAACAAGAGTGGCAAGTTAAGCTGTTCTTTCGCTCCTCACACTCTCTTAGCTTGACGCAAACGGGTCAGCAGTTGGCAGAGAGCCTCACACCGTCAATGGAATCAATACAAACCACCATTGAACAGCTGGCTGAACATTCCAGCGCAGCCGCTGGCACCATAAAGATCAACTTACCTGCCAGCTCAATCGGCCAAGAGCACATACTGCCGCTCGTCATTGAGTTTATGGCCAAGTATCCGCAGATCAGTTGTGATCTGCATTTTGATGATCGTAACGTGGACTTGGTTGAACACGGATTTGATTTAGGTATTGGCGTCGCGATCAATCAAGACTCGCGACTCATTGCAAGACCGCTATTGACGCAAGACATAGGCATCTATGCCGCTCCAAGCTATTTATCGCAATATGGCGAACCAAAGACGCTAGAAGATCTTGCTAATCACCACTGTATTCCTGTGCGTTCACTCACCAGTGGGCGTTTTCATCACTGGCGTATAAAAGACGGTGAGCATGCCAAACTCTATGAGCCAAATGGCCGACTTGTGGTCAATAATTTCGCCGCAGCCAAGCAAGCAACGCTTGCGGGAGCGGGGATCTCAATGCTTGGTAGTTGGTTATTTCGGGACGAATTGGTCTCAGGCGAGGTAAGACCCATTATGAAACAATATTGGGGCGCCCCGACCACAATTTGGGTGTACTACTCATCCAGAGAGTATTTGCCAACGCGTGTGCGATTGCTGATTGATTATCTCGTTGAGAATATCGGTAGAATGGCATAAAAGGCAGCTTGTGCTCGCTAAGCTGCCTTTAAGTGAGTAAAAATTTTCGTTTAGAGTTCAGTCGTTCGTGTGGGTAAAAACACTTCTCCCAGCATACATCTCACGCTGCCACCGCCAATACTTTCTATGGTAGAAACATCAAAACGGCAGTAATTTTCCGTGTGTTGCCAGTTGCTGCTTTTGCGCGGGTGTAAAGGCATCAAACGCCGATTTCGACATCGCGATCACTTTGCCACCATTCACCGTTTCCAGCTGTAGAATGTTGCCACAAAAGTGGTTGACCTGCTCCAAGCTGATATCAATCACTTGCTTGCTATTGGCGAGCGACTTGATCACAAAACGGCGCTCATACTCAGGGATCACTTCCGAGCAAATAACTGCAAAGTGCTCCCCAATCGCCATCATGACGTTGGTATGGTAGATAGGATGGCCCGATGGCAACGCCGTCTGGAATGACACTACGCGGTGGTAACCAATTCGCTTGGCATAGTCTTCCAACGCCTCGCGCTCGCACCGCTGCGACAGCGCAGCATAGATGGTTTTATTGATGTGATCTTTTACCATCACACCGGTACTTTCCAAAAATGCCCCTTGCTCTACGTAACTCAGCAGATTGTCGGTCGCAACCACATGCCGTCCCGAGGCATTCAAGCTATCAATCAAGGCTTGTGGGCGCACTTCTCGCTGGCGGTTTTTACATGCCATCGGAAAGGTGTAAAACGCCCCATCATGGGTGGTACTGAACCAGTTATTGGGGAATACGGCGTCTGGCGTTTCTTCGCCATCAAGCGGGTAGTCAAATTCGATAACCTGCACGCCGGATTTACGCAGGCCAGCAACCATGGCCTTAAACTCCGCCATCGCTTTGGCTTTAACAGCACTGGCGTCAAGAGCAACTTGGTGCTGAAATTCGTTGTCGGCTGCAGTCTCTGCATTAAAACCGAACTCTTTTGGCGGTACCATCACCACACAATTGGCATTTTGAATCGAACGGCCGACACGAGCGGAAATCGTCGTCTCGACAGATGCAGTCATTCCATGATTCATAAACATCCCACTTCACTAGTTATCGCTTGAAAGTCATCGTTGTTAGCAACGTATTGTTGTTTTGCTTGTTGTCTTACTTAGATTCTTAAATTGTAAATAGTGTGTTAAATATTAATTTACTGAATGCAGGATTTAATCACAGACTAAACCGGAATATTGACTGATTGATGACAGTAATTCAGGAATATTTCCTGCACAAAAACTACGCAACAATGAAAAAATTGCACCATTTTGTGGATTATTATTCCGACAGTTCAATAAAATCACGGGCTTATGTATGGCAGCGGTTGTGAGCATTGGTTAAAAGCTATACACTTACTGAGTCTGATTCATCAGATCTCTTTCACGTGTTCTATCCCGCGAAACGGAACATTCGCCATGTAAAATCAAAATCATAACTCTGACTCGCAAGTATCTTCCGTACAGTTGCAAATCAGCTCGACAGCCGTTACTTGTGAATATCTACTCTTATCTTTGGATAGGAGGATTTTTTGTCTCTTTGAATCACGACCCAATATGCAGTCAATGGATTATAAAGAGTCTTTCCAACGTTGTTAGGTGAACCATGTATAAACGCTTTGAAAAATTTACAGAAGCTTTTCCAAAGCAAGATCCGGAGAAGCCGCCAGAGGGCATACTCGCTTTCTGTCGCTACTACACGCGCGGCTTTGAAAAGCCGATCATTTTAATGTCACTATTTTCGACCGTCATCGCTATCGCAGAGGTGATGCTGTTCGGATTTATGGGACAAATCGTCGACTGGCTAACCGCCAGCGATCCCCAAACCTTTTTATCGGAAAACGGTCATACCCTGTTTTGGGTCGGCTTTTGTGTTCTGGTGGTGTTGCCAACGATATTGTTGATAGCGTCACTGCTTGTGCACCAAACACTGCTCGGCAACTACCCAATGGCTATCCGTTGGCAGGCACACCGCTATTTGCTCAAACAAAGTCTCTCTTTCTATCAAGATGATTTTGCTGGGCGTATCGCGACCAAGGTGATGCAAACAGCGTTGGCCGTGCGCGAAACCGTGATGAAAACAGCAGATGTGTTCGTGTATGTCTCTGTTTACTTCACTTCCATTTTGGTCATGCTCGCGGCAGCCGATTGGCGTTTGATGATGCCAATGCTGGTTTGGCTGGTTGCCTACGTCTGCATCCAAATCTACTTTGTGCCAAAACTAAAGAAAGTGGCGACCGAGCAAGCGGACGCGCGCTCTATGATGACCGGACGCATTGTGGACAGCTACACCAATATCTCTACCGTAAAGCTGTTCTCCCATACCGACCGTGAAACCGAGTATGCGGAAAAAGGCATGAAAGGGTTCTTGGATACCGTCTATCGTCAAATGCGCTTAGTAACAGGTTTTGATGTCGCGGTTGAATTTACCAACTATGTGCTGCTGTTTACCGTCACTTCTATCTCTATTTACTTGTGGATGGATGGTGCGATTACGGTCGGTGCTATCGCGATTGCCATTGGTCTTGCGCTGCGTATCAACGGTATGTCGATGTGGATCATGTGGGAAGTCGGTGCCCTGTTTGAAAACATGGGTACGGTAGTTGATGGTATGAAGACCCTTTCTAAGCCTATTGATATCAAAGATGAAAAAGACGCTCAGCCAATCGTCGTCGATAAAGGCGGCATCGACTTTGATGATGTGAGCTTCCACTATGGTGAAAACAAAGGGGTAATCAGTAACTTGAATCTCAACATCAAACCGGGCGAAAAAGTCGGCTTAGTAGGACGTTCAGGAGCAGGTAAATCAACACTAGTGAATCTATTGCTACGTTTTCACGATGTTGAGGGCGGTAACATTCGTATTGATGGTCAATCCATCTCGAAAGTTACTCAAGACTCACTGCGCAGTAAAATCGGCATGGTGACTCAGGATACCTCGCTGCTGCATCGCTCGATCCGTGACAACATCCTCTATGGTAAACCCGATGCCACGGAAGAAGAGTTGCTTGCTGCAACCAAGCAGGCGCATGCTCATGAGTTTATCGAAACCTTAACCGACCCATTCGGTAACAAGGGCTACGATGCGCAAGTTGGTGAGCGTGGTGTAAAACTTTCCGGTGGTCAGCGTCAGCGCATTGCCATCTCACGAGTACTGTTGAAAAACGCCCCGATTCTGATCCTCGATGAAGCGACATCCGCATTGGATTCAGAAGTAGAGGCTGCGATTCAAGAGAGCTTGAATGAACTGATGGAAGGTAAAACCGTTATCGCCATTGCGCACCGACTATCCACCATTGCGGCTATGGATCGCCTAATCGTTCTCGATAAAGGCGAAGTCATCGAGCAAGGCAGCCACAAAGAGTTAGTTGCTCAAGGCGGAGTGTATGCTCAGCTCTGGGCACACCAAACTGGCGGTTTTATTGGTGCCGAAGATACCGATAAAGATAGCGTAGCCTAAAGTACAAAGCGGAGCAGAGATGCTCCGCTTTTTTGTTTCATTTCAGTCACATATTGACACCACTCGCAACAATGTGACCCTGTGTACACTTTTGCAAACCCATTCTATTAAACACATTTTTCCGCATCTAGATCAGTATTTCGAACTGCATACGGGCGAATAATAACTCTGTCGCTATTAAAAGGAGTTGTTATGTTTTATATTCACATGCTGCTGCTTCTGGCAGTCATTTTTGTCGGTATTCGTTATGGTGGAATTGCCTTTGGTCTACTAGGTGGCTTAGGCGTTTCCATTCTTAGTTTCTTCTTTGGCATTGCTCCCGGTACGCCCCTATTGGCGTTATGCTCATCATTCTTGCGGTTGTTGCCGCTTCTGCAACCCTTGAAGCAACAGGCGGTCTAAAATTACTCGTCCAATACGCTGAAAAGTTGCTTCGTAAGCACCCTTCTAAAGTGGTCTTCTTAGGACCTTTGTGTACTTATTCACTAACAGTAATGGTCGGAACGGGTCACTCGGTCTATCCACTTCTGCCGGTTATTTATGACGTCAGTATCAAGCGTGGTATTCGTCCAGAGCGCCCTATGGCTATTGCAACCGTCGCCTCTCAAATGGGCATCACGGCGAGCCCTATTGCGGCGGCAGCGGCGGTAGTTATGGCAACGGCTGCGACCAACCACCTAGACATCTCTTTGGGTCAAGTGTTAATGGTGACCATTCCCGCGACATTAACGGGCGTATTGATTGCTGCAACTTGGAGCTTAAAGCGTGGTAAAGATTTGAATGACGATCCAGAGTTTCTTGAGCGCATGAAAGACCCACAATTCAAAGCGCAGCTTATCGACACCAGTGAAGCGAGCACAGGTGATGCTGGCAACAAAGAGAGTCAAACTGCAAAACGCGGCCTAACCGTATTCTTACTCGGTATTTTGACGGTGATTTGCGTTGCTATGTTTGGTAAAGATCTGGGTCTACTACCTGATGGTGTAAAAACGTCGACCGCTTTGCAGTTCTTGATGCTCTCTGTCGGCGCTATCATCTTACTAACCACCAATGTTGACCCTAAAAAAATCGTCAACACCAACGTGTTCATCGCCGGTATGAGTGCGGTCATCATCATCTTTGGTATTGCCTGGATGAGTGACACCATTATTGCCTACAACAAGCCTTACATCATCAGCCTAGTTGAAGACGTCGTGAAATCGCACCCTTGGACCTTCGCGATTGCCATGTACGTTTCTTCTGTGTTCCTTAAGAGCCAAGCTGCTGTGCTGACCATTATGCTACCTCTCGGTTTTGCACTAGGCATTCCAGCGGAAGTCCTGATTGGTGTACTTCCAGCTTGTTACGCTTACTACTTTTTCCCATTCTACCCATCGGATCTGGCAGCGATTACTTTTGACCGCTCTGGTACCACTAAGATTGGTAAGTACATCCTTAACCACAGCTTCCTGATCCCTGGGTTCATTGGCGTGATCACGGCGACAGCCATTGGTTATGCGATATCGACGGGTGTACTCCCTATCTGGTTGTGGGCAATCGCCGTCACTGGACTGGCGTTTGCGGTAAACAGCTACATGAATCGTATGAGCAGTGAAACGCTAAAATTAGCGTAAAGACTCAGACAAACAGCGCAAAATGAGTGGAGCCAAACAATTGGCTCCACTTTTTGTTCCTTCCGTGCGTGCGCCTAGTTTTATAAGGCTCCCTCTTATCAGATTAGGTGTACAATTAGCTTTACCCTTTTAACATTTCATTTACACCCCTCTATTCTACATCTCTCATCAATGGCTATTAAACATCTCAAACATTTCAATGCTTTAACCAACAAAAATACTCATCCACGAACACACCAACTCATTTGTAGCAAATTTGTTACACGGCAAATTCACTAACTGCGTTTTTGTCTAACGCATTGACCCTATTCCCTTTTCCTTCAACTTTGCTCAAATTTAAGTCAACACCCTACAACAAGGTCTTCCAACGAAGGAGACCGTTTGACTATCAAAAGGAAATGACCATGACTATCAACTTCAACCCTCTTGGAACCGACGGCTTTGAATTCGTTGAGTACACAGCAGCGACTGACGACGGTATCAACGATCTAAAACGCCTTTTTGACTCATTAGGGTTTGCTGAGATTGCTAAGCACCGCTCAAAAGAAGCTTGGTTATATCGTCAGGGGGACATCAACTTTATCGTCAACGCACAGCCACATAGCCAAGCAGAAGAGTTTGCGCGCATTCACGGCCCTTCGGTCTGTGGCATGGCGTTTCGAGTGGAAGACGCAGCGAAAGCAATGGCACATGCGCTAGAGAATGGCGGCGAGCAATATGTCACCGAGATCGGTCCTATGGAGCTAAGCATTCCTGCTATTTACGGTATTGGTGAGAGTTTGCTTTACTTCGTTGACCGTTATGGAAGCAGCAGCATCTACGACGTGGATTTTAAGTTCTACCCAGATGCAGATAAACGCCTAACCGAGCAAGATGTGGGGCTGTACGAACTTGACCACCTGACGCACAACGTTAAGCAAGGTAACATGGATGTCTGGTCTGGCTTTTATGAGCGTATCGGCAACTTCCGAGAGATCCGCTACTTCGACATCGAGGGCAAACTCACCGGGCTGGTTAGCCGCGCAATGACAGCCCCTTGTGGCAAAATCCGTATCCCTATCAACGAATCGTCTGACGACAAGTCGCAAATCGAAGAGTTCATTCGTGAATATAACGGCGAAGGTATCCAGCACATCGCACTCACCACGGACGATATTTATCAAACAGTGCAAACACTTCGCGATCGCGGTATGGACTTTATGCCAACACCAGACACCTACTACGAAAAAGTCGACGCTCGCGTTGAGGGACACGGCGAAGATGTCACTCGCTTACAAGATCTGCGCATCCTTATTGATGGCGCGCCTATGAAAGACGGCATCTTGCTGCAAATCTTTACTCAAACCGTTATTGGCCCTGTGTTCTTTGAAATCATTCAACGCAAAGGCAACGAAGGCTTTGGAGAAGGCAACTTTAAAGCGCTGTTTGAATCGATTGAAGAAGATCAGATCCGCCGCGGCGTATTAAACGAGGTAACCGATAATGCGTAAATGGCCAACGTTCCCTCATCGCGAGGGAACCTATTCGAAGCAGGCTCATGCCGACTTTCCTGAGGAGGCGATTTATGAGCGAGAAGCAGGCCGAGAAGGCTTCTTTGGTCCTGCTAGCCACTTTCACCACCAGCATGCACCAACTGGCTGGTCTGAATGGGAAGGGGAACTCAAGCCGCGTGCGTTTAATCTCAACCATGTTGAGGCTGCTCACCAATCGTCGCCCTGGTCTGCCCCGAGCATACTGAAAAATCGCGAATGTAAAGTGCGAGTCTGGAAGCTAGCAGAAAATATGTCAGGTCTTGCTCGCAACGGTGACGGTGATGAACTGCTGTTTATTCACCAAGGCTGCGCAGATCTTTATTGTGACTATGGCCACCTTGAAATTGAAGAAGGCGATTATGTATTGATCCCTCGCTCAACCAACTGGCGACTAGAACCTAAAGAACCGATGTTCATCTTAATGATAGAAAACACCGGCTCTGCCTACGCGCTGCCAGAAAAAGGCATCGTAGGCCAGCACGCGGTCTTTGACCCGGCGGTACTAGAAGCACCAGCGATTAATGAACGCTTCAAAGCGCAATACAGTGAAAAACAAACCACGGTATCACTCAAACGCGGCAACAAAATCAACACCATTACTTATCCGTTTAACCCGCTGGATGCGATTGGCTGGCACGGAGACTTATCGGTGCTCAAGCTCAACTGGCGAGACATCAGACCGCTGATGTCTCATCGCTATCACCTACCCCGTCGGCGCATACCACGTTTGTCGGTAACGGATTTGTGGTCTGTACCTTTGTACCAAGACCCATTGAGAGCGATCCCGGTGCACTGAAAGTTCCGTTCTACCACAACAATGATGATTACGATGAAGTGCTGTTTTACCACGCAGGGGACTTCTTCAGTCGAGATAACATCGAAGCCGGCATGATGACATTTCATCCCGCAGGATTCACACATGGCCCTCACCCAAAAGCGTTCAAAGCCGGGCTTGAGGCTAAGAAAACCTTTACCGACGAAGTCGCGGTAATGATAGATACGCGCAATGCACTCGAGCACAGTGTCGAAGCCGAGGCTGTCGAAAACCGCGAATACGTCTACAGCTGGAAAGCAGGGAATTGATATGAAACTAGCAACACTTAGCAACAATACCCGCGATGGCCAGTTGGTTGTCGTCAGTCGAGATCTCAGCCAATATATTGCCGTGCCTGAGATTGCGCCAACACTGCAAGCCGCTCTAGATAACTGGCAACAACTTGAGCCTCTTCTAGAAGAAGTTTACCTCGGCCTTAACCAAGGTATATTGCTGCAAGCGCTCCCATTTGAGCAGTCGCAATGTGAATCTCCTCTCCCACGAGCTTACCAATGGGCGGATGGCTCGGCTTATGTCAATCACGTAGAGCTGGTACGCAAAGCGCGCGGCGCAGAAATGCCAGAGAGCTTTTGGACAGACCCTCTGATGTATCAAGCGGCTCAGATACCTTTTTGGCTCCGCATTCACCAATCGTTATGGAAAATGAACAGTGGGGCATCGACTTTGAGGGCGAAGTCGCCGTCATTACCGATGATGTCCCTATGGGAGCAAGTACAAAGCAAGCGCACGGTGCCATCCGACTGCTCATGCTAGTCAATGATGTATCACTGCGTGGACTGATTCCGGGTGAACTTGCCAAAGGATTTGGTTTCTTCCAATCTAAGCCTTCATCGGCCTTTTCTCCGGTAGCCGTCACACCCGACGAGCTTGGCAAATCATGGCACAACAGTAAGGTTCACCTACCACTTATCTCACACTACAACCACGAACCGTTCGGACACCCGAATGCGGGCGTTGATATGACATTCGACTTTGCCGAACTCGTTGCCCACGCAGCGAAAACAAGACCACTTTCGGCAGGCTGCATCGTCGGCTCCGGCACAGTCTCGAACAAGCAAGGCACCGAATACGGCACATCCATTGAAGAAGGTGGCGTTGGCTATTCATGTATTGCAGAGAGACGAATGATTGAAACTATTCGCGATGGTCAGCCAACCACATCGTTTATGCGCTTTGGCGATAGCATCAAGATAGAAATGCTCGACGATAACGGCCAATCCATCTTTGGCACGATTGAGCAAACGGTCGAAAAGTATTGAGGGTCATGATTTGATTCTATACGACTACTGGCGGTCATCGGCCGCTTATCGGGTACGGATAGCGTTAAACCTAAAAGGCATTTCGTTTCAGTCCGTACCGATAAATCTGATCAAAGATGGGGGCAGCAACACTCGCCCGAATACGCCGCACTCAACCCAAATGAACTGGTGCCACTGCTGGTGGATGGTGAAATCACACTCAATCAATCGCTGACCATCATCGATTACTTGGATGAGCGCTATCCAGGAATAAAATTGACACCAAGCGACGGTAAGCTGCGTTATCTGGTGAAAGCACTGGCGCAGGACATTGCCATCGACATTCATCCAATCAACAACCTGAGAGTAATTCAACACTTACATCAGCAATTTGATATCGATGAGCAAGATAAAGTGCGCTGGATGCAACATTGGATTGGCAAAGGCTTTAGTGCACTGGAGCAAAAGCTGACACCGATTCGTGGTGACTATTGTGTTGGAAATGAGGTGAGTCTTGTTGATGTCTGTTTAGTGCCGCAGGTGTACAACGCTCAGCGCTTTGGGTTCAATTTATCTTCCTACCCGAACATAGATGACATAGCGGGCAGGCTTAGTAAACTCGACGCCTTCCAGAGAGCTTTGCCCGAGAACCAAAAAGACGCCACATAACGATTTAAAGAAGGCCAGTCTACTGGCCTTTACTGCTCGCTCACTTGAACTTGTGAAGCATCGGCGCTTTGGTTCGCAGTTGGCGGCCATGGACGATGCTGCTCCGAATCTATCCACTCTTGCACCCACATTGGAATATCACTTGTCATTGGCTTCTCACCCGCAGCGTCAATCACTTGTAAAGGAGGAACAATGCCGTTTTTCGAGGTGACGCCTGCACGAATCAAAACCGAAGAACAAGGGTTTCCTTTCACCCACATCGACTGTTCAAGATAGAACCATTTATCATCGGTAGCGACACATTGAGTTTTCATAGTGATCTTGTCGAACATACGCACGCGCTTGCGATAGCGCACCGAACTTCCGGCGACCACTAAACCCCAACGGTTTTGTTTGAGAGTACGCATCAATCCACACTTGACCGATAACGCCGTGCGTCCCAAATCATAAAGGGTTAGAATGCGGCCGTTGTTCATTTCCATAAACATATCAATGTCCCATGGATGACAGCGAAATTCGATTTCATCTTGCTCGGTATAACTGATGGCTGGCTTGTTATTAGATTGAAAAATGGTCTTGGCCAGTCTTAAAAAAGGGTACATGTTATTACTCATCTTTGAATGCTGATCTGTAACCATAGACCTGATCTGGAATTTTTACTCTAAAAAGAGTGCGTTTTGTGACCTATTTGGCACACACATCAGTATTGCTCGCATCTGTAAGTTCGCCGTTTGGTGGTGTTTTTGCCGCCAATAATTGCTACAGTCTCGCCTGTTAAGAAGCCACTTAAGCGTTAACCATGACGATATCACTGATTGCCACTCGACTGACTCGCGGTCAAGATCTAAAACTTGCCATTGCAGAGCTCATTCTCCAGCACAAGCTCACTGCCGGAGCTATCGCTTCCTGTGTTGGTTGCTTATTGAAAGTACACCTTCGTCTTGCAGGTGCAGAGAGGACATTATTACTTGAAGAGCCATTAGAGATTGTCTCAATAATGGGCACACTCACCTTAGATCATCAACACATTCATATTTCGGTTGCTAACCAAAATGGCGAGGTATTGGGTGGGCATCTTCTCGAAGGAAGCATTGTCGATACGACAGCTGAGTTAATGGTTCATCACTATATAGAGCACCATTTTGAAAGAAAATATGATGAAAAAACCGGGTATTCTGAGCTAGTCCTGTAAGGCTAAAACGTCACCAAAGTATGTTACCGTAATAATACTTATGTTCGTTATTTCAATTCACTATACTCATATCAATATCAAATGAATCGGAGTACGTATGGCTTTAAATCGTCGAGACTTTATTAAGTCTGCCGTGGTGTTATCCACAGTAACCCTACCCTCCACCTCTTTCGCCTCTAGCCAGAAAGGAACATCAATGAGCATAGATAGTCTTCACCTACTGACCGCGACTGAAATGAGCCAAAAAATACGCTCAAAAGAAGTCACATCAGAGCAACTCGTTCTAGCGTGTTTAGCGCAGATTGAATTGCACAACCCAAAACTCAATGCGGTATTCCAAATTCAAAAAGAGCAAGCGCTAGAGCAAGCTAGAGCTGCAGATGCAGCCTTTAAACAAGGTAAGGTGCTAGGACCGCTTCACGGCGTGCCATACGTACTTAAAGATTTATTCGAGACCAAAGGAATCACTACCACTGCCGGCAGCAATATGTTCAAAAACAATCTGCCAACAGAGGACGCCACTATCGTCACTCGGCTAAAGCAAGCCGGGGCGATTCTTCTTGGTAAAACCAACACTCCGGAGCTAGCGCTGTCTGATGAGTGCAATAGCCCAGTTTACGGCCGCACTAACAACCCATACGATGTAACAAGAACGCCGGGTGGCAGTTCAGGTGGTGCTGCGGCTGCGATTGCAGCTCGTATGACCCCTTTGACGTAGGCAGTGACATTGGCGGCAGTGTGCGAATTCCTGCTCACTTCTGCGGCATCAGTGCTCTCAAGCCAACTCATGGGCGCATTCCAACGACGGGTCACATCCCGAGCTATGGCGATGCATTCTCTCAGTTTAATCACGTAGGTCCAATGGCGCGCAGTGTCGATGACCTTGAACTGCTACTCAATGTGCTCGCAGGCCCTGATTGGCAAGATCCTCTTGCATACGATGCGCCGCTAGCAAAAAGTGACACTGTAAATGTCGCTGACTTACGTGTTGGTTTCTATACCGACGACGGACTGGTGAAAGTCCCAGCTGTCTTTAAGCAAGCGGTTGACACCGCGGTAGACGCAGCCAAACAAGCGGGCTGTGCGACATCTCATCAGCTACCAGAGCAGGTTCAATTTGGCGGTGAAATCCTAGTTGAACACTTCTTGTATGATGGTAGCCATCACCTACGAGAGTTCGTAAATAAACACGACACAGACTTAATGGGCGAAGAGCTCGCCGGTTGGTTGTCACTAGGTACTGATGCCACTATTGAAGATGCGCAGCGTGCCAATGCACGTCTTGCTGAGCTGCGTAACTCTATGATCAAAGTCTTCCAGCATGCCGATGTATTAATCGCGCCAGTCGCCCCTGTTGTTGCTTTTAAACACGGCGCTGCGGATGGCACGGCGGATTCATCTATGATGCAGCCTATAACCTGACAGGTTGGCCAGTAGCAACGATCCCAGTAATGTTAAGCGAAGAAGGTATGCCTATTGGTATTCAGATCATAGGTCGCCCATGGAAAGACCAAGAGGTTCTAGCCATTGCTAAGGCCATTGAATCTCGCCTACCTAAGCTTCCAATGCCAACATTATAATATTGGCAAAGCGCTATCTTTAGCGGCTATCTAAAACAAAGGCTCCTAAATCAAGGAGCCTTTTTACTATCACCAACCCATCAGATACTTGTTATTGCGGATTTAACCCTAGCGTTTGCAGTACCAGCTTAAAGTTGTCTTGACGCTCTTTCACCGCGTGCACTTTACCACTGATTGGGCATGTACTATCTGGACAGCCACGGTTAACAATACCTGACACCGCATCGATAAACTCAGTGCCTTGCATTCCACCGTCTACGTATTTCTTAAGCTCAGTATGATAGTTCCAAGCCGCGTATGGGCCGCCTTCGTCGTTATAGGTTTGCACCGAAGAGACCCAGTAGAACAGACCGGCAATCCATTTGATTTCGCGATTCTCTTCTGAGCTACATATCAAACCAGGGTTTGAACAGAAATCCAAATCAGCATAAAGAGGATTGGCCGGAGGCGCTTCTACAACCACACCATTCACCGTGGTTCCGATGGTGTCTGGATCAACATGCGAGCGACCCATAAAGTGGTTGAGCGTACCGAAATTTTGGCGACCCGTGGTTTGAATAACACCACGTCCCCACCAGCCACAGCCCTCAACCGTTCCAGTTGTATCGCTGCCATCCCAGATAAATTTACCCGCCTTCTGACCTTCGTAAACTTTACAGTCCGCACGCTCCCAAACTTGCTGTGAGCTATCCACTGTCGATGGGACTTCCATACAGTGACCATCGTTAGTCCAACGACCAACATTTCCGTTCACCAGCAAGCCTTTCTCTGCAAGCACAGAGTCTGGCGCTGCGAAAATTGGAGCGGGTGCGCCGTACCATTTAGCATTGGTCAGTGCACTCACTTCCATCTTCGGGTCGCGTGGACACGAATATGGGTGGTCAACACCTGTCACTGGATCCATGCCGTAATCGGCGTACTTCTGACCTAATTGGCCACAACTTGCCGTCATCGGGTAGTTAACCGCAGCGCCATACCTGACTTCTGACCAGTTGTTTTCATCACAGGCATTGTAACGAATGGTCTCTTGCATACTTTGTGATAGGAAGGCTGCAATCGCAACCTTAGCGTATTTTGCATTGGTGGCGTCATCAGCCGTCTCGTCCAATAGCCAGAATGTATTACCCGCCACACCAACGTTGTGCATAGAGTTAAGACCGGCCAGGAAGTCCGCCCATTTATAAACGGTCGATGGTGCCCAGTTACCCTGCGAGACTTCATACAAGAAAGCTTGGTTGTTCATTGCAGTTTCCGCACTCGCCAGCTCGCTATTAAGTGCGGCGATACGGGTAAGAGGACCGTTGGTGATGCTCTCTCCTACATAGTACAGCGGCAACTTAGCCGTTTGGTACTGCTCAATTTTATTGGTGAGTTCAACGGTTTCGGTATCAAACAAAATCGCAAACACATTGCTATGCGCGGCCTTACGAAGCTGACCTTGTTTGGACAAGTCCCCATAAAGTAATTGACCGTTTGCGACGTTGGCATAGAGGTTAGCATTGCTGGAGTACGGATGTGATCGGAGACTTGCTTCACATACTCTAAGGCGTAGTACCACTGCTCATCAGACAGTGCAGGTGTGTCCGCCGATTTAGTAAAGGCAATAAAGTCCGCTTTGGTTGTCGAGCCTGCGTCATAAAGTGCAAAGCTTGAGAGCAAATCTGCAGAAGATGACGAGGCCGCATTCCAAACAGCTCGCTTACCGGAATGAGCATTGTAAGCAAAGTCACCGATAGTTAATGTCCAGCCAAAGGTCGCCTGAGGCGCTAAAGTGGAAATAATAAGGTTATGAGCCTGCGCCCAGCCATTAACATCATCAGTCAGTGCATTAATGGCACCCGTATCAATCGCGCTTGCGGTTGAAGCCACTGCCGCGGTGAGTGCTTGTTTGACCGCCACAGCACCAAGCGCTTGCCCTTTGTCGGCCGTCACCATATCCAGCACATCAGATGTGAGAACAATCGAGCTGCTACCCGCCGCTTCAGCCGTTTGAATGAGCGCAGCAAACGTATTAGTCAACTGAGTCACATCAGCCAAATCTTGGCTACTACTGGTCGCGAAATATTGGCTCGCTGGCGCATCAAGTGTGGCTGGACTTGTCACCACCAAATGACTTGGCCATCCGGCAACTTCCAATCTCACAGGATCAAGAGGGTTTGGCAGAGCAAGTTTCGCGCCTGGTTCAGAAGAGGTTCCACCACAATCAAGATGCGTCGCCCAGCTGCTGTCGCTGCCTGGAATGGAAGACGTCCACCAGTTGGCCTTATACGCTACGTTCTCGTTGACCATGATGTCGCCAGCCATAGCGTGAGTACCTTGCGTCCAGTCTGGATAAACATTGAAGTCGGCACAAGCGCCACTTGGCGGAGTCGTACCTGGGTCAGGGGTCGGTTCAGGCGTTGGATCCGGTGTTGGTTCAGGAGAAGGTTCAGGGCTCGGTTCTGGTGAAGGCTCTGGTGAAGGCTCTGGTGAAGGTTCTGGGGAAGGCTCGGTACTACTGACCACTTTCCATGGAGAATCCCATTCATTGGCATAGGTGTCCGTTGGGCTTTGACCGGCCCCAACCCACCATTTAGCTTCATAGATGGTGCCATCCACTGTGACTTGACTACCACCAGAGTACGACTGGGTAGCATCATAAGGTTCAGCAGCAAACACATGGCTGCTAAACACTAGGCACGCTATAGAGAGCGTGACCTTGTTCATCCTAAACATATTTTTACCTTTATAAAGAGAATATCTTTCTGTTTCACGAGCCAAAAAAGAACGAATGGAAACCATTCCGTTATTTAGCAGCTAAAAATATGCTAGCAGCCTACAGGCTAGTTATCAGGCAATCGGTCAATAATAATGATCAGATGCGGGAGATTTCACAAAATAAATGCAAAATCATAATGAGTTAATTATTAGTTGGAAATAAGTTCAAGGATTGAACAAAGCTCGCTTGAATCCTGTTTTGCCATTCATCTTTCCTTAATTCCACGAGATACAACAACTCAGCTCCCCTTTCAAAAACCCAAATGCTTATTCAACACCTTGCAATAAAGCTGTCACACTTTATCACTATCTTGCATCGCGACAATCAAACGAAACCACCGTGATCCGGTCAGTTAATAAACGCTATGCAACCACACAAACACGCTATACAACTACACAAACACCCTATGGACGCCACCATCGTGCGTCTGATGCAATCACAAGGCTTAATAAAAAGTGAGGCGCGCTCTAGGCTCAAACGCGAAGTCTATCAGCTCGACCCGAGCCAGATTCAGAAAGTAAAGCGCTACGCTGAACATTTTGGTATCAACGCACAAGAGAAATTGATTGAAGAGATATTGGAGCTTAGGCGAGAAACGTTAATTTCTCGCCTATCAAAATAAGGTCACTTAGCGTGGGGCGTTAGCGGTACTGCAGATGGCATTTTTCATCAGAGCAAACGACTTTGTAGATTTCTGCCCCACCATCATGCTCTGCAACTTCAAAATAGACGGTACTTTTGTTGCGACCATCTTTGTAGGCGAGAGACAACTTGGCGTCATCAATAGTGAGCCCTTCTTGCTCCAAGTGTTTTTGCATTGAAGCCTTCGCAGACTCGAGCGTGTCATTACTCACGTTAGGGTCTAAACCTGCATTTGCACTAAAGGCGGTTATAGCCAAGCATCCTATTATAAATCGTCTCATTTCATCATCCTCAGTTGTGATCCTATACTTCCAATAGATTAGAAAACGCGATCGCAATGTCGAGTTCGTTTACTGAAGAAAACCCAACCTCTAGGCTCACCTAAGCTATACTTTGCAGAAATCTTGAGCAAACAACACAAGAAATCCGTTGAGCTATTGACCTTGCCCTAGGGGTAACCTTTATCCTGAGCCAATCTTGCTGAAAAGGTTCTGTATGCACGCTATTATCGCCAACAAATCATGGATCACATTCGTGAGCTTGCTTGCACTCGTTGTTTCAACGTTTGTCACCAGCGCGCCTGCGATGGCTATGCATAGTGGTATGACCGATGCATCCATGCCTTGTGGTATGACCCAGACAGCGTCCCATCACGCACATCACAGCACGAGTCCAACACCGGATATTGCAGATAATAGCCAATGTGCCAGCGCAGAGGCCGACTCCCACACTACCTGTTGCACCACTATGTGTGGCACTACCTTAGGCTTTGCCCCCTTTGTGTTGCTTCCAAGCGAAGGCCACGCTCGCTTCTCCAAGCGCTCTGTAGACCCATTCACGCAACCGATCCATAGAATCGAACACCTCGAGCGCCCGCCCTCGGCGTAATCATTCCAACACACGCTAATGCCCAACCCTAGTTGGGGACGTTTTATCGCGCCTGTTATACAGGCACGTAGTTTGGAAATGATCGTGAAAATAATCAAACATCCGATTGCACTGGCTGTAAGTGCGATCGTTCTACTCGCACCCGCTGCACAAGCAACAAGCAGCGTAGGAGCAACACAGCAGTCTCAAGCGAGCGCACAGGCGTTATCGCTCGATACATTAATCAACATGGCGATCGCTAACGATGCCAATCGAACCCAGTATCACGCCCAATCTCAGGCGATGCGAGATACTGGCATTGCCAACTCAACGCTGAAAGACCCCGTGTTAAAAGTCGGGGTCGGCGGTTTACCGACGGACAGTTTTCGATTCGACCAAGATCCGATGACGAATATTTCGGTCGGTATGATGCAGCAGTTTGGCCGCGGCGATACGCTTGGTCTGCAAAATAAGAAAGCCCAGCAGCAAGCGGATGGTATTGAGCTTCAAGTAAAAGTCCGTGAGCTAGATATTGCGAATAGCATTACTCAGCTATGGCTTGAGCTTGGCTTTCAACAGCACTCAGAGCGCGTACTGAAAGAAAAGCGTTCCCTGATGGTAGAAATGGAGCGATTCATTCAAACCAACTACGCTATTGGCAACAGCGAGTCACAAGATCTGATTCGTAGTCAGCTGCAAGTCAGTCAGCTCGATGACAAGTTGCACGCCAACAGGCAAATGCAAAGTCGGCTTCTTTCTCAGCTCTCCGAGTGGCTGGGTTCAGGTTGGCTTAACCAAAGCTCAGATGTTAACGCCAATATCGCAACGGATTGGGGACGCCTTGAGCAGCAATTGACTAGCCAACGTGGCTCTGACTATTTCAGCTTACTTAACCAGCATCCAATGGCGAAAATGGCCGACATTCAGATTGCTGCCAATGAGACTCAGGTTTCCATTGCCGAAGAGGCCTACAAGCCGCAATTTGGTGTTGAAGCCATGTATGCCCATCGTCAAGCCCCCAACATGCGCGGCGCAGCCGCGCCCGATCTCCTGAGTGCCTACGTCACCATGGACATTCCCTTATTCACCGGTAATCGACAAGACAAGAACCATGCAGCCGCCCAGTACCAAGTGGTCGCATCGAAGTCGAGCAAAGATGCGTTGTTGGCTCAGATGAATGCCAAGGTTAACGCGCTGATGATGGACAGACACAACCTCAGTGAACGCTTCGAGCGCTACCAACAGAGTCTATTGCCCCAAGCCAAAGCACGAACTCGAGCGGTAGAGCGAGGTTACGAGAACAACACCGCACAATTTAGCGATGTGATCACCGCCTCCAGTGATGAGCTAGCCATTGAGATAGAAGCACTCAGGTTGGAGACAGACCTCAACATTGTAAGTAGCAACTTGGCGTATTTCCTTGGTGGATTCGAATACCACGCAGAAACGCCAGTTATTTCTCAGCCGTCATCAACAAAACAACCATAGATTTAAGGGAAACAATAATGAAAACACGAAATGTCGCCCTATTGGCGCTGGCCGTTGGTGCAGGTCTCGGAGTAGTGGGAACGCAGTATTTCGGTGCACACTCGATGAGCGCTATATCTTCACTAGGAACAATGTCATCACAAACTGGAACCAGTAGCGATGCCAATGAACCGCTTTACTGGGTCGCACCTATGGATCCCAATTACAAGCGCGACCAACCAGGTAAGTCTCCAATGGGTATGGATCTTATCCCAGTCTACGCCGATGACCTTAATGGCGCGAATGACAAACCGGGCACCGTCAAAATTGACCCGGCTGTGGAGAACAACTTGGGGGTTAAGACCGCCTCCGTCGAGAAACAAAAGCTCTCACCACGCATTGCTACTGTTGGTTACATCGCTTTTGATGAAAGCCGTCTCTGGCAAACCAACGTACGTGTCGCTGGTTGGGTAGAAAAGCTTTACATCAATGCCGTGGGGGAACGAGTCAATAAAGGTGACGTACTGTTTAAACTCTACTCGCCTGAGCTGGTTAAGGCACAAGAGGAGCTACTTAATGCCTATCGAACTAAGCGAAACTCTCTTATCAAAGGGGCGACCGAGCGCCTGCTCACCCTTGGCGTCGATAAGGCGCAAATACGCGACATCGTCCGTCAAGGCAAAGCATCACAAACCATCGATATCAAAGCACTAGGTAACGGTGTTGTCGCTACGCTGAATGTGCGAGAAGGTGGGTATTTGTCCCCATCTCAATCGGTGATCAGTGCCGGCCCTATCGACCAAGTATGGGTCGATGCCGAGGTGTTCGAACGCCAAGCCGAATGGATAAAAAGCGGCAGTGGCGCGGTCATGACGTTGGATGCCATCCCAGGCAAAGAATGGCAAGGTGAAGTCGATTATGTCTATCCGATCCTAGACCCATCCACTCGGACCCTGCGCGTTAGGCTCAAATTCGACAACCCGGATTTTCAGCTCAAACCGAACATGTTCGCCAATATCGCCCTGCAACCACAAACCGATGAAGCTGTGCTGACGATCCCGCGCTCAGCGGTTATTCGCTCGGGAGGCATGAGCAGAGTTGTATTATCTGAAGGTGAGGGCAAGTACCGCTCCGCTCGAATTCGTGTCGGCCGTGAAGCCAGTGATCGTATTGAGGTACTGGAAGGATTAACCACACAAGACATCGTTGTGACGTCAGCACAATTCATGCTCGACTCTGAGTCCAGTCAAAGCGCTGATTTATCGCGTATCAATGGCGTAGAGCCTCCGACTGAAACTGTGTGGGCAAAAGGTGAGATCACCAATGTGATGGCGGGGCACGCTATGTTGACCATTAATCATCAACCGGTACCTGAATGGAACTGGCCGGGCATGGTGATGGATTTCAACGTCGAGCCAGACGTCACGATGGAAAAACTTGCAGCGGGTCAACAGATCGAGTTTGAAATGGCCAAAACGCCAGATGGTCAATACACCGTCACGGCTATCAACGCTAGTGAGAACCCTATGCCAACCGAGATTTGGGTCAATGGCAGCATCTCTATGCTAATGGCCGATTTTGGCATGATTACGATTGAGCACAGTGACGTACCGGAGTGGAACTGGCCGTCGGGAGAAATGAACTTCTCCACAGATGGCAACGTTGATTTCACTGGATTTGAAGAGGGTGATACCGCGCGCTTTTTGATTCAGAAGCAAGGCAGTGAGTTTATTTTGTCTGAGCTCAAACATGGAGGAGAACAGCCATGATTGGAGCGATTATCCGCTGGTCTATCAACAACCGATTTCTGGTATTGGTGGCAAGCTGCTTCTTAACATTAGCCGGCCTTTACAGCGTCAAAAACACCCCAGTGGACGCCATACCCGATCTGTCCGACGTGCAGGTGATCATTAAAACCAGCTATCCGGGACAGGCACCTCAGGTGGTCGAAGATCAGGTGACTTACCCGCTCACCACCGCCATGCTTGCGGTACCGGGAGCAGAAACCGTGCGCGGCTACTCGTTCTTTGGTGACTCCTATGTCTACATCATCTTCAATGATGATACCGACATGTATTGGGCACGTTCACGGGTACTGGAATATCTCAGCCAAGTGGCACCAAAACTGCCTTCGCAAGCCAAACCAACGCTCGGCCCTGATGCAACGGGAGTTGGCTGGATATACAGCTATGTGTTGCAAGATACCACGGGACAACACGACCTAGCGGAGCTGCGCAGCCTGCAAGACTGGTTCTTAAAATACGAGCTGCAAACCGTCGAAGGTGTCTCTGAGGTAGCTACAGTGGGCGGTATGGTCAAGCAATACCAGGTACAGATCGATCCCGCCAAGCTGCGTGCCTACGATTTAACGCTTCAACAAGTGAACGCGGCCATTAAGAACGGTAACCAGGAAAGCGGTGCTTCGGTGATTGAAGTGGCAGAAGCGGAGCACATGGTTCGCACCACAGGCTACCTCACCAGCATTGAAGACATTCAAGCCCTGCCCCTTAAAGTCACAACTAAGGGCACACCTTTGCTCCTTGGCGACATTGCCGACATTAATCTAGGCCCACAAATGCGCCGTGGGATCTCAGAGTTTAATGGTGAAGGTGAAGCAGTGGGGGCGTGATTGTGATGCGCTTTGGTGAAAATGCCAGTGAAGTGATCGACAACGTCAAAGCCAAGCTTGATGACTTGCAGCGTAGCTTGCCGGAAGGCGTTGAAATTGTCGCGACCTACGATCGCTCAACGCTTATCAATGCTGCGGTAGACAACCTTTGGAATAAACTCGCTGAAGAGTTCATTGTGGTCGCGATTGTGTGTGCACTGTTTTTGTTTCACATCCGCTCTTCAATTGTCATTGCCATCAGCTTGCCAGTGGGGATTCTGTGCGCGTTCATCGTCATGCATTGGCAAGGCATCAACGCCAACATCATGTCACTGGGTGGTATTGCCATCGCTATCGGCGCTATGGTCGATGGGGCGATCGTGATGATAGAAAACGTACACAAGCATATAGAGAAAACCCCGCTTAACGACCAAAACCGCTGGCAGGTGATCAGTAAAGCGGCAGAGGAAGTCGGCGCGCCGCTATTTTTCTCGCTGCTCATTATTACGCTCAGCTTCGTGCCTGTTTTCGCCCTTGAAGGTCAAGAAGGCAAAATGTTCTCGCCACTGGCTTACACCAAAACCTACGCCATGGCGGCGGCAGCAGGTCTAGCGATCACTTTAGTGCCTGTACTCATGGGCTACTTCATTCGCGGCAAGGTACTCCCAGAGCACAAAAACCCGGTCAACAAAGCACTGATTGGCCTTTACAGACCGATGCTTAACTTGAGCCTTCGTTACCCGAAAACCATGATCATCATCGCTTTGGGTTTGCTAGGATCTGCTTACTTCCCGACATCTAAACTGGGTAGCGAGTTTATTCCACCGCTTGATGAAGGCGACTTGATGTACATGCCGACCACCTATCCCGGCATTTCTATTGGTAAAGCGCGTGAGCTATTGCAACAAACCAATAAGCTCATCAAAACCGTCCCTGAGGTTGAAACCGTGTGGGGTAAGATTGGCCGCGCAGAAACGGCAACCGATCCTGCGCCTCTCACCATGATTGAGACCACCATTCAGCTCAAGCCGAGAGATGAGTGGCGCGAAGGTGTGACAACCGAGTCGCTTCGCAAAGAATTTGACGATCTGGTTCAGTTCCCGGGTCTAACCAACGCTTGGGTGATGCCAATCAAAACCCGCATCGATATGCTCGCTACCGGTATCAAGACCCCTATTGGGATTAAGATCGCGGGACCTGAACTTAGTGTGATTGAAGAGATTGGTGCCAACCTTGAGCCCATTCTCAATGACATCGCGGGTACCGTTTCGGTCTATGCCGAGCGAGTGGCAGGTGGCCGTTACGTCACCATTGATATTAAACGTCTAGCCGCCGCGCGCTATGGGCTGAATGTCAGTGACGTTCAACAAGTCATCTCTACGGCCGTTGGCGGCATGAATGTGGGCGAAACCGTCGAAGGGCTCGAGCGTTACCCAATTAACGTGCGCTACCCGCAGGACTATCGTAACTCAGTGGTTAAGCTGCAAAACCTGCCCCTAGTTACTCCAGCCGGTGCACGCATCGCACTCGCCGATGTGGCAGATATTCGTTATGAAGATGGCCCTCCAATGATCAAGACCGAAAATGCACGCCCGAATGGCTGGGTATTCGTCGACATTGCCGAGCGCGATCTCGGCTCCTATGTCAATGAAGCGCAGCAAGTGGTCGCGGAAAAGCTGGTGTTACCCGCTGGCTATTCACTGGCATGGTCCGGTCAATACGAGTACATGGAGCGCGCCAAACAGCGCCTTGGTGTCGTGATCCCCATTACGCTCGCCATCATCATGCTGTTGCTCTATTTGAGCTTTCGCCGAGTGGGTGAGGTACTCGTCATCATGGGTACCTTGCCACTCGCGATGGTCGGTGGACTATGGCTCATGCACTACCTTGGCTACAACTTCTCAATCGCAGTTGGCGTGGGCTTTATCGCGCTTGCGGGCGTCGCGGTTGAGATTGGCGTCATCATGTTGGTCTACCTCAATCAAGCTTGGCATGGACGAAAGCTCTCTGCCGAGCAAGACCGTACACCACTGACCGCAGACATGCTGACTGAAGCAATTCGAGAAGGCGCAGGCCTTCGCGTACGACCGGTCATGATGACCGTATTGACGGTCATCATTGGCCTTATCCCCATTATGTATGGCTCCGGAACCGGCTCTGAGGTGATGCAGCGTATTGCAGCACCAATGATAGGCGGTATGGCTTCGGCACTGTTGCTCACGCTACTGGTACTGCCTGCCATCTACAAACTTTGGAAATCTCAAGAAATCAAACACTAACTAGCTCGCACCTGCTTATCTCTAGAAAGTACAGTTCCTTGAAAGTACAGAGACGGCAGGTGCAAACCACAAAAGGACATAAAAATGAAAAAGACACTCATCGCACTAACCATGACATTAATTGCCACACAAAGCTCCGCCGATGGTATGGATCATTCAAAAATGGATCACGGAGCTATGAATCATGACACCATGGATCATAGTAAAATGGATCACAGCAAGATGGATCATGGCATGATGAACATGGAGGGCATGTCAGCCGTCGGCATGCCTGCTGCAGGCGCAAAACCCGACAAGGTGGTACACGTCATTCTAAAAGATGACATGACCATCTCATTCAAACGTGATGTCGAAATCAAACCGAACGATGTCGTTCAGTTTGTGGTAATGAACACAGGCAAAGACGATCATGAGTTTGTCATCGGCTCACCATCCGAGCAAGTCGCTCACCGTAAAATGATGGAAAACCCAACAGAGGATCACGATCATCACAGCATGGGCAATGTCCTGTACCTCAAGCCAGGAAAAGCGGGACAGCTCAACTGGCACTTCCACGGTGAAAAAGAGATTGAATTCGCCTGTAACATTCCAGGTCACGCAGAAGATGGTATGACAAAGACGATCGTTCTCAAATAGTCAGCCAGACTCAGCCCACTAATAAAAGAGCACGAATTCGTGCTCTTTTCAGTTTCAAACTATGATAGATATGACAATATGATGTGATCGATACCAACGTCGACATCCGTACCACTCATGGCAACTTACTAAGGACAGTGCAAAGCATGGAAACTCTAATCAACGCCAATTTTGACCAGCGCGTAGTGATACGACCAACTGACTACCAGTGGGTCGACTCTCCTATGCCGGGCATTAGTCGTATGCGTTTAGACCGCATTGGTGATGAGGTGGGACGTGTGACGTCCATTGTACACTATGAGCCAAACAGCGCGTTTTCACCACACACCCACAGCGGCGGTGAAGAGTTTTACGTTTTGGAAGGCACCTTTTCCGATGAGCACGGCGACTACCCAGCAGGCAGCTATGTCCGTAATCCCATTGGCAGCGCACATACGCCGAAAATTGGCTCTGACGGTGCGACTATCTTCGTCAAACTGCACCAGTTCGATGAGCAAGACCAAGCTCAGTTTTGCATCAATACATTAAAGCAGTCATGGTATCGAGGATTGGTCGACGGACTCACCGTGATGCCGCTGCATGAGTTTGAAGCTGAGCATGTTGCGCTAGTTAAATGGGCCCCCAATACCCAGTTCAATGCCCACCAACATTGGGGCGGAGAAGAAATACTAGTACTCGAAGGCACCTTTTATGACGAGCATGGCGAGTACCCAAAAGGCACTTGGATCCGCAGTCCTCACCTTAGCAAGCACACCCCCTTCACCAAAGAAGATGGTGCGCTTATTTACGTCAAGACTGGGCATTTATAGTCGAGTTTATTTGATGGCAAACTCGTAGCTTGTGCTGTGCTTATACTGATTGCCAGGTCGAAGAATCGCATCTGATTCCTTCCAGTCGCGATTGGGCGAGTCGGGATAGAACTGAGTTTCCAGCGCAACCCCTTGATAATCTTTGTATAGTCCGCCTAGGCGATTAGGTGTATTCGCTAGCCAGTTACCCGTATACAGCTGCATTCCTGGTTTCGTCGTGAAGACGCTCATTTCAACGCGGCTATCTGGAGAGATGAGACGCGCCACAGGTTCGTTATCTTGGCTTTCTAAAAGGTAACAATGATCGTATCCATTTGCTTGTCGTTGCTGCTCATCGGCCAATAGATGGGTCGAAATGGGCTTGGTCATATTGAAATCGAAACTGGTCCCCGCGACAGCCTCTGGTTCTGTAAAAGGAATACCATCCGCTTGGGTCGGCAAATAATGCGAGGCACGGATCTGCAAGCGATGGCCTAATATATCCTCATCAGACTCAGCACCCAAAAGATTAAAGTAAGCGTGATTGGTTAGGTTCACCGGCGTTGCCGCGGTTGTTGTCGCACTGTAGTCAATAAGTAACTGATTTTTTTCGCTAAGGCTATAGCGGACACTCACTGTTAACTCGCCGGGGAATCCTTGGTCACCATCGGCTGAAACTAAACTGAGCTCAACGCTGCTATCACTCTTTTCCACCAAACTCCAACGGCGCTTATCAAAACCATCCAAGCCACCATGTAAGCAGTTGCCTGATTGGTTGGTCGCAGCTTGAAACACTTGGCCATCAATCTTAAACCTTCCACCAGCGATTCGATTGGCAAAGCGGCCGACCGTTGCACCTAAGAAGACCTTTTGACGCGCAAAGTCCTCCATCGTCTCAACGCCCAACAGCACTTCTCGTTTTTCATCGTCGATAGGGAGCTTACAGCTGAGCCAGGTCGCACCAACATCCATCACCGTTACTTCCATTCCAGAAGCATTCGACAAGGTGTAAAGTGAAGGTGGTTTGCCGTCTGCTGCAAGTCCATTCATTATGGCTGTCATCGCAATCCTCTTATCTCAAAGTTCAACGCTCAAGCACTTCAACAACACCTGACCCTGCACTTGCTTGACACACATAAATCGATGCTTGCAATCCAGTGGCAGCTTGATACTTCGCGGTCACAGCTTGCTCAACGGCATCGGTTAGACTTGGCGGGATCAGTGCAACGATACAGCCGCCAAAGCCGCCGCCAGTCATTCTCACGCCGCCTTGGTCGCCAATCACATCTTTGACAATGTCGACTAAGCAATCTATTTCGCTCACGGTGATCTCAAAATCATCACGCATCGAAGCGTGTGATTCGGCCATGAGCTCGCCCAATCGTTTCATGTCTTGAGCTCGCAATGCCTTCGCAGCCTCAAGCGTTCGGTCATTTTCAGTGATAACGTGGCGCGCTCTTTTCGCGACAACGTCTTCTAAGCTTTGTTGGTTTTGATTGAACTCTTTAATACTCACATCCCGCAGCGCTTTGACGCCAAATACCTGAGCGGCTTTTTCGCACTGCATTCGTCTTGTGTTGTACTCACTGTCGACAAGACCGCGCTGCTTGTTGGAGTTGATGATGACCACTGCCATGTCCTCTGGCATCGACACCGATTCCGATTCTAACGTTCGACAATCAAGCAACATAGCGTGATTTTGCTCGCCTTTGGCAGAAATCATTTGATCCATAATGCCGCAGTTGCAGCCGACAAACTCATTTTCAGCTTGCTGACCATTGAGCGCGATTTCCGCTTGGCTGATATTGAGATCGTAAAGTGTTTTGAAAGTCTGCCCAATCACCACTTCCAAAGCCGCAGAAGAACTCAGTCCCGCGCCTTGAGGAACATTGCCCGTGACACAAATGTCAGCGCCGCTGAAGGTGTAGCCCCGCGCGAGCAAGAATTTCACTACACCACGAATGTAGTTTGCCCACATTTTCCCCGGCAAAAACTCAATCGGTTTGGAGAGGTCAAACTCATCGGTATCATTGCCATAATCGACCGACACCAAACGAATAAGGTTATCTTCGCGCTTTGCTGCAGCGACGACGGTTTGGTAGTTAATGGCACAGGGCAGCACAAAGCCATCGTTATAATCGGTATGTTCGCCAATTAGGTTCACTCGTCCAGGCGCTTGAATAATATGGGTCGGTTGATAATCCAGCACCTGTTTAAACACGCTTTTCACGTTAGTTATTAATTCAGACATAATACGCCCTCAATCCTTGGCTAATCACGGCAGCGTCGGCCGCCGTTTAAAATAGGGTGGTTACTGCTCTTTGTAATGCACATCACTCAACGCTCTCAGCCGCTCAGCTGCTTGCTCTGCCGTCAAATCACGCTGTGATTCGGCGAGCATTTCATAGCCCACCATAAACTTTCTCACTGTGGCGCTGCGCAGCAATGGCGGATAAAACAAGGCATGTAACTGCCAGTGCTCAATATCCTCACTGGCTTCAAAGAACGGCGCGAAGTGCCAGCCCATGGAGTATGGGAAAGGGCACTGGAATAAGTTGTCATAGCGGCTGGTCAGCTTTTTCATCGCCACCGCCAAATCATCCCTTTGCTCGTCGTTAAGTTCGCTCATGCGGCGAACATGCGTTTTGGGTAGCAACATGGTTTCAAACGGCCATGCCGCCCAGTAAGGTACAACAGCGAGCCAATGCTCGGTTTCAACCACAGTTCTTGAACCGTCTTGTCGCTCTGCCTCTACGTAATCCACTAATAAATTTGAGCCATACTGCTCAAAATACTCTCGTAAGTGCTTATCTTTGCGCTCGATCTCGTTTGGCAAAAAACTGTTCGCCCAAATCTGGCCGTGGGGATGCGGCTGTGAGCACCCCATGGTTTCACCTTTGTTCTCAAACGCTTGCACCCAAACGTAATCTTTGCCTAGCTCTTCAATTTGTTCATTCCAGGTATCGATAACGCCACGGATTTTACTGACGCTGAGCTCAGGCAAGGTTTTGCTGTGATCAGGAGAGAAGCAGATCACTCGGCTTAAACCGCGTACACCTTGAGTTCTGAACAAGGAGTTGTCGGATTGCGGCGCATCGGGTGAGTCCGGCATGAGTGCCGCGAAATCGTTGCTAAACACGTAAGTGCCTTGGTAATCCGGATTCACATCACCAGAAATACGAGCGTTGGTTGGACACAAAAAGCAGTTTTCATCGAAGCTCGGTAACTCTTGCGTGGCAGGCTTTTCGTCTTGACCACTCCAAGGCCGCTTAGCGCGATGTGGCGAGACTAAGATCCACTGCCCTGTCAATGGGTTGTAACGACGATGTGGATGATCCACTGGGTCAAACTGAATATCGGTCATAGCTTCTCTCAATAGGTTAATTGCCCGCTCCTGATTATCTTATCAAGCCTTGTCTCATTCGATCCGTGATCCAATTCGCGACAATGAAAACGTTTACACAATAAAAATGTTAATTAACACGATAAAATACAGTGCATTAAGACATGACGAGTCTGATGATAATAGTGCATAGCGTCAAATAATTGATAACGGTTACACCTCACCAACTCAGGCGTCAAATCTAAGTGCTACCTCATAGCGATAGCGTTGCTCGCGAAGTTGATAAGCCTTGTGAACGCTTGGTGTCCATGAATCATCGCCTCCGACGCCCATGTGGTAACCATCGACGCGCACATACAGGCAGCCATCTTTTTCAAGCTCGTTGGTGTGCTTAGCATCAGCTAAACTATGCTGGCTGAATTCGCTGACAGAAAAATGAAACTTGCCCTTAACCATCAAACTGCCAACCTTTAACTCACGGCTATCACAACGCAGACCATTTTCCGACGGGAAAATATAGTCAGTATGCATGCTAGACAGCTTCTGTTGATAGCGACCAAAGTGGGCTGAATCAATGCGGTCAGGGTAGTTTTCATGTGGCCCACGTCCAAACCACTCCACTTGGGTCTCTTTTTGTGACTGATGATATAGCCCGAGCTCCAACCCCACTCTCGGCATTGGTGGTAAGCCTTTCGCGAACGCGACATCCACGTCCACAGTTAGCTGACCTTCGCTATCAACGTTGTAACGCCAAGTGCTAGAAATGATTGGCGCCTGATCGTTGCTATAGATGGCAACGCAAGTGATATCTACACCATCCTCAGCCTCGTAATAATCGAAGGAATGACACTCGCGAGTTAGGTTCGCCAAGCCTGCGGTTTGCCAACGAGCAAACCAAGAGTTGGGATCAAGCTTATTGGCTTCACTAGTGCCGATATCGTTGTCGATTGGCGCTCGATAAAAGTTATCTTGAATCGGCTGCGTTAGCTTCTCAACGCCGTGAACCTTGCAGCTCACGAGAAAGCCGTTGGCACTATCAAACTCAAAGGCAATATCATCGCTCACCACCGAGAGGCGCTGCTCCGTTTCCACAACTTCTAACTGAGCGATGGGTGGCGTTTGAGGCACCAAAAGCGTAGGTACAGCTTGCAGCTCTATTTGCTCTATCGCGGTAACATGTCCTGCCTCTGCCCATGGCGTTTCTTCATTCAATCTGGTTTCTAGATTGAGGTGGTACTCGGCGCCGGCCTGTTTATCGATAACGTCACATAAGGTGATCTGCTGTTTCTGCCCAGGCTGAATTGTCATGGCGAACTCGCCAGAGGTAATCGGTGTGCCATCTTGGAGCAGTTGCCAGTAAAGGACTTCATTGTCACTGGCAACAAATAGGTTCTCATTCACTATTTCGATAGTAAGTGGCTGCTCACTCACCAGTTTAAACTGATAATATTGCTGAGCTTTTTTTACTTCAAACAAGGCGGGATGCGCCGTTCTATCTGGGAATATCAAACCATTGATACAGAATTGGCGGTCGTTAATCTCATCGCCAAAGTCACCGCCGTACGCCCAGTAGTGACGTCCCTTTTCATCCACTTTACTCAGCCTTGATCGACCCAATCCCAAATAAAGCCGCCTTGCAATCTTGGATGGTCACGAAACGCTTGCCAATAGTCTATAAAGCTTCCCAAACTGTTGCCCATCGCGTGGGCGTACTCACACAAGATCAGCGGCCGAGATTCATTCGGAAGCGCTATGGCCTTTTTGATGCCGATACGCGGAGTCACTTCTGGCTGATGCCCAACCACAGGCAAGTCCCAGTTTACACGCGCGTACATGGGACAAATAATGTCCGTCGACGCCGTCATCGCACCGCCGCCTTCATACTGCACCGGCCTCGATGGGTCACGCTGCTTTACCCATTGATACATAGCATGATGATTGCCACCAATGCCCGATTCATTGCCAAGCGACCACACAATCACAGACGGATGGTTTTTATCTCGCTCGACCAGATTCACCATACGTCGCAGATAAGCGTTTAGCCATTCGCTGTCATCAGACAAACGGCACATTGGCACTTGGCCATGGGTTTCTATGTTGGCTTCATCGACTAAATACAGCCCAAACTCATCACACAGTTGATACCACATCGGATGGTTAGGGTAGTGCGCGGTACGTACCGCGTTAAAATTGTTTTGTTTGAGGAGTTTGATGTCTTCTATCATCGCCTCGCGAGTCATGACATGCCCAAGCTCTGGATGATGCTCATGACGATTGACGCCACGGATCAAAAGCGGTTTGCCGTTGACGCAGAGCTGGCCATTTAAGATCTCGACATTGCGAAAACCAACCGAATAGGCTTCGCAGTCAATGAGTTGATTCTGGTCATCAATGAGTGACACGACAACGCGATACAAATGCGGTACTTCGGCGCTCCAAGCTTCACATCGGCTACCGACAAACGATGAATCGCTTTGTTGTCCCATGCACCTTTTTCATCGACAAATTCGATGCCAAATGCTCGGCTTTGCGCTGCTATTTCATTACCCACTGCATCAAACATCACCACATTCACTTTAAGTGTGTCGCTTGGCGCGGATACCGTTGTGGTCACTGTTAACAGGCCATCTCGGTAGCCAGATTGCAAGCTAGCGATAGTCTCCACATCCGCTATATGTGTTATCGGTTTCGTGCGCAAAGTAACATCACGGAAGATGCCACTTAGCCACCACATATCTTGATCTTCAAGATAAGAGCCGTCAGACCATCTCAGCACCATCACGGTTAGTTGGTTGCGACCCGATATCAGATGCTGGCCAAGGTCAAACTCAGCCGGCAGTCGAGAATCTTGTGAGTACCCTACCCAATGTCCGTTACACCACAAATGGAATGCACTGTTCACGCCATCAAAGGTGATGGTGGTGGACGTGTTTTCTCGTGGTGAATAATCAAAGATTTTACGATACACCCCTGTTGGGTTCTGCTCTGGCACGTAAGGAGGGTTATCGACAAATGGGTACTTCACATTGGTGTAGATTGGTTTATCAAAACCGTGCAATTGCCAGTTAGAAGGAACCGGAAGAGAGTGCCAGTCTGCATCATCAAAATCTGGCTCAGTAAAGGCTTCTGACATAGCCTCTGGCGCAGTCAGCAAGGTAAACTGCCACTGCCCATTAAGCGAGATTTGATTGTCCGATGTGTGACCAACTCGAGCTTGCTCAATACGGCTGTAGGCATGCAAAGGCGCATGAGCGGTCAGTACGTTGCGCTGAACAACGTGTTGATTTTCCCACTCTCGTGCGGCCATCACTTGGGCAAAAGTTCTCATCTCTACTTCCTATGGTTCCATTAACAACTGCTTTGAAACAAAAAGAGCGCTCCAATGGTTTGGAAACGCTCATTGGTATCGTTATGTAAACGCTTTACGGGTTAGTTCTTAAACGTGCGTTTACGTACTTTTTCAAGACGTTCTAGGATTTGATCCACGCGCTCCGGTTTCACCATGAACTCTTGGAAGCCCTTCATGCCTTCTTTCGCCATCGCGGGATCGGTATCTCGGTCGTAGAACTGCGCCGTACCGCTCGCACCAGCCAACATTTCCACACCGATGTTTAGGAACTCATCATCAGCAGGTTTGGCTTTGCTATTGGTTGGGATTTGCAGTAGTACATCATTCACTATTTGCTGGATCTCTGGTTTAGCAACAAACGCTAGGAACTTACGAGCATCTTCTTTGTTCTTCGCTTTGGCTGGGATATGAATGGTGTCCATTGGCGCATCTTCTGCGATTGGCACAGCAGGGTCGATAACTGGGAACTGGAAGAAGCCCATCTTACCTTCAAGCTCTGCTGGGAAGTTAGGTGCAATAAAGTTACCAATCAGGTACATAGCCGCTTCACCGTTGTACAAGAACGGCTGCGCTTCCTGCCAAGAGTATGACGCGTGGTTGTCTAGGTAGTAGCCAGGCTCGACTAGCTCAGCCCAATTTGCAAAAGTCTTCTTAACTCGATCATCAGTGTAAGGTACTTTGCCGTCCATCAAGTCGATGTGGAAATCAAGACCGTTGGTACGTAGGTTGATGTAGTCGAACCAACCTGCTGCTGTCCATAAGTACTTGGTACCGATAGCAAAAGGCGCCACTTCATTCTTTTTCAGTGTCGCAGCTGCAGCTTTTAGCTCATCCCACGTTTTTGGTTCAGCGATACCATACTTCTCGAAGATGTCTTTACGGTAGTACACACCCCATTGATAGTAAGTGTAAGGCACACCATATTGCTTACCATTTACCGTCATCGCTGGCGCTGCAGATTTAAAATCTTGAGCCATGTTGTTGTCAGCCCAAATGTCACTTACATCTTCCAATAGTCCACGATCAACGAATGTTTTCATTCGGTTACCCGCATACCAGAACACAACATCCGGCGGAGACGTGACCAACCAGTTACGAATCGTCGTCTTGTACGCTTCTTTATCATACAAGTTGTACTTCACCGTGATATCTGGGTTTTCAGCTTCAAATCGTTTCACGATTTCAGCCCACGCTTCTTTTGGTGCAGGGTCTGCTTGATCCGAGTTAATCACTAACTCGCCCGCCCAAGCGGATGTTGAGAGGGACGCGCCAAGTATGGCGGTAGCAGCGAGGTGTTTCACAATTTTCATAGTAAGATCCTTATTGTCGAGCTTGCGCTCAGGCTCCATTGTTATCGTTATAGCTTGCTGGTCGTCACCAACCAGCACTGATTGTGCGGCTAAATCGGGATTAACCTTTGGTTGCTCCCAACGTTAGACCAGCAATAAAGTGGCGCTGCATGGTAAAGAACAGCACCACTGGAGGTATTGCAGCGACGACGGCACCGGCAGAAATAAACTGCCACGACGCCAACCACTGCCCTTTCAATGCACTCAATCCTGCCGTTACAGGGCGCACTTCATCGCTTTGCACCAAAACCAGCGCCCAAAAGTAGTCATTCCAAATAAAGGTAAACACCAACACCGACAGTGCAGCCAGTGCAGGCCTGACAAGCGGTAACACCACGTGCCAGAAAATTTTCATTTCACTCACACCTTCAACGCGCGCCGCCTCAATCAAGGCATCGGGAATACCGACGATAAAATTGCGCATAAATAGGGTACAGAAGCCGGCTTGGAAGGCGACATGGAAGAAGATAAGCGCCCAATGCGTATCATAGAGACCAAAGGTAATGGTGAGATCGCGCACTGGAATCATCAGGATTTGGAACGGAACGAAGTTACCTGCAATGAACATCGCAAAGATCCAAATATTGGCCTTGAAGTTATACTTCGCAAGTGCAAACCCTGCCAACGTAGACAACGCCACCGCACCTGCAACTGCGGGCAACGTGATAATCAAACTGTTCAGCAGATACTGCCCCATCGGCGTAGCTGTGAACACTTGCGTGTAGTTTTCAACAAACTGGATATCGCTCGGCCAGCCCCAGTAATTACCTTTGTTGATGTCTTCCATCGAACGAATCGAGGTCATCATCACCGCGATAAGCGGCAGCAGCCACATCACAATCGAAATAGGCAGCGCCACTCGATAGCTGATATTGGTAAAGCGTCCAGATTTTTCTATCGGTTGTGGGTACATTATTTTTCACTCCTTAGCATTCGCCACAAGAAGTAAGCGATGTAGATATCCATAATCAGAAACAGAACAACCGATACCGAGGCGCCATAACCCATGCGGTAGTTGAATATTGATTCTTCGTACATTTGATAAGCGAGCACTGATGAGCTCCCCCACGGGCCACCCGCTGTCATGGTCGCCACTAGGTCAAACGAACGAAGTGCGCCGATAACGGTAACCACGATAGCGATAAACGTCGCTGGACGAAGCTGAGGCAACACTACATACCAAAGCATGCGCAGTTTCTTGGCACCATCAAGGCGCGCAGCTTCCAACTGCTCTGGATCCAGGTTATTCAAACCGGTGAGATACAAGATCATGCAATAGGAAATCTGTGGCCACAGACCAGCGGCAATGATCCCGTAGGTCACGTAATCTTCGTTGGACAAAATCGCAATAGCTTCAATATCGAAAAAGCCAAGTACGATGTTAAACAGACCAAAAGAAGGGTCATAGAACCAAGCAAAGACGAGACCCACCACCACTTGAGAGATAACGAAAGGAAAGAAAAACAGAGATTTAACTACGCGAATTCCTCTTACTTGTTGATTGAGAAAGAGCGCAATAGCCAATCCAATGGGTGGTGCCAACATAAAGAACACCAACCACAAAAAGTTATTTTTAAGAGAGGTGTAGAAGGCTTCTGAGTCAAAAAGCTCTCGATAGTTGTCGAGACCCACCCAAGTTTTTTCACCCAATCCATCCCATTCATAAAAGCTCAGCCAAATACTGTCCAGAATTGGATAGATGACGTAAACAGCAAAAATTAGGATAGCTGGCGCCAAAAATATCCATGGCGCGACTTGGGTATTAATACGACTTTTGCGTCGCTGTGACGGTAGCTGATTTTGTGGGTATACCGTTTTCACAGATTGTTCCATTTCAAGGTGACTCCCTACCCCATCGCAACATATTGTTAACAGTCATTAATTTCTGAAATTATCAACAATAAGCACTGTTTTAGATGGGTTTTAGTGAAAATACACTCGAATATTAGCCAACATGGTGAAATGTTGTACTGGTCAAAATGAAAACTGTAAACGTTTCCACAGTTTTCACTCAAAGTCGTTAACATTTTATGATCATGATCAACTATTCTTGGTTTGACAGCTAACAAGTTGCCAATTAGCGCGTATGGTCATGGTATTCACAAATCTGGCATTCACAAAAACCGGCGTGAGGATTCACGCTTTTTCATGCTGCCACTTGTCTGCATAACGAGGAGTTCTTATGGCTGACATCCGCTTAAACCAAGTCATCAAACGCTATGGCAAGGTACAAACCATTCACGGCGTCGACCTCGACATTAACGATGGCGAATTTGTGGTGTTTGTTGGTCCATCGGGCTGCGGCAAGTCGACATTGCTACGTCTAGTCGCCGGTTTAGAAGAGATCAGTGACGGCGAGATCTTCATCAATGAGGAAAAAGTAAACGACGTCGATCCTGCTGAGCGCGGGGTGGCGATGGTGTTTCAGTCCTACGCTCTCTACCCGCACATGACGGTTGAAGAGAACATGGGTTTTGGCCTCAAGATGAATAATCACCCTAAAGAGTACATCCATAAACAAGTGCAAAATGCCGCCAAGACATTGCAACTCGAACACCTTCTCAAGCGCAAACCCAAAGAGCTCTCCGGTGGTCAAAGGCAGCGTGTCGCGATTGGTCGTGCGATAGTGCGTAACCCAAAGGTATTCTTGTTTGATGAACCCCTTTCAAACCTTGATGCCGAACTTCGCGTTGATATGCGTTTGCAGATCGCCAAGCTGCACCAAGACCTCGCCAACACCATGATTTACGTCACCCATGACCAAGTGGAAGCGATGACACTGGCCGATAAAATTGTCGTGCTTCGAGATGGCCGAGTTGAGCAAGTAGGTAGTCCACTGGAGCTGTATCACTCACCACAAAATGAGTTTGTGGCAGGCTTTATTGGATCGCCAAAAATGAACTTCATTCCTGCTCATGTTGAGCAAGTCATCGAGCAAGAGATTACGGTTAAAACCGCGAAAGGTGAGCAGTTCACATTGCCAAGAACCGCGGAGCAAGCGCCAAAAGCCGGTGATGCCCTTACCCTAGGCGTCAGACCAGAGCACCTTACGCTTAATCACGACAATCCGGTTAGATTCGAATTCCAAAGTGAAGTCGTCGAAAGGCTAGGCAACAGCACGTATTTGTTTGGCCAAGCTTCTGGCGTCGATGGCTTCAAAGTTCACCTGCCGGGCGATCAGGCTGTAAACAAATTTGAGGAAGTCGCCATTAGCTGCAGCTATGACGATGTTCATCTGTTTGATGCCGAGGGTCAAAGAGTGACTTTATAGCAAACAATGCGAGTGAGCTTTGAAAATAAAACCTGATTCAAATGCTCACAACGTACTGTTAAACATACAAATTGAACTCTGAGATCAAACGAGTTTTAATACTCGCCATCGTAATAGTTCCTATGCAAAAGGTGCCCCATGGCAACCATAAAAGATGTCGCTAAAGAAGCAGGAGTCTCTGTTGCAACAGTGTCTCGTGTTATTAATAAATCGCCCAAAGCCAGCCAGTCTTCCATCGACTCAGTGTCTGCGGCGATGAAAAAGTTGGGCTATCGCCCCAACGCGGCAGCGAGAGCGTTGGTCAGCCAAAGCACCAACACCATCGGCGTCGTGGTTTCTGACGTGTCGGATCCGTTTTTTGGCACCTTAATCAAATCGGTGGATCAAGTTGCCAGAGAAGCGGGCAAGCACATCCTGATCGGCAATGGCTATCACAATGCCGACGACGAGCGCCACGCCTTAGAGTTACTCATCAATAGTCGCTGCGAAGCCATTATTCTGCACGCAAAAGGACTCAGTGATGAAGAGCTCATCAACTACGCCAAAGAAGTGAAAGGGCTGGTGATCATTAACCGCTTTATTCCAGAAATCGAATCACGCTGTATTTCACTCGACAATGAGCGCGGCGCTTATCTTGCTACTGTGCATTTAATTAAGTCCGGTCATCGCAACATTGCCTGCATTGCTTCTTCCCAAGACATTGAAGATACCCATCAGCGCATCAAAGGCTATCGAACGGCTCTAGAAGATCACGGCATACTGATTTCTAAAAATTACATTGAAGCAGGTGAGCCAAGCAGTGATGGCGGCGAGCTCGCCATGACCAATTTACTGTCTAAATCGTTAGATATTACTGCGGTGGTCACCTACAACGACTACATGGCTGCAGGCGCAATTCAAGCGCTTGAAAACAATGCCATTTCGGTGCCTAAAGACATTTCTGTTATCGGTTTCGATGACGGCTTAATCGCCCGCTTTGTGCACCCACACCTCACAACCGTGCGCTACCCAATCGCAATGATGGCCGAACGAGCTGCTCGGTTAGCTTTACTATTGTCTCGCGGCGATGCCATCGAAGATGACCCGATTGTGTTCACGCCGACACTTGTCCAACGCAAATCTGTATTCGCGCGCTAGCCAAAGCGCGCCCTTCATAAATAGGTGGTTGAATGATTTCGATTAATGACCAAGGATTAGAGTTTCACCTTCAAACCAAACGCTCCAGCTATTTAATTAAGGTCACGAGCACCGGCCACCTTGTTCATCTTCACTATGGAGATAGGCTCACTCATCGACCTCATTTCGATGCCCTAGAGCATCTTTATCATGGCAAGATGGGCTCTTCGACAGACTATGCGGACGTACCGGGACAAACTTTAAATACCTTCAGACTTGAAGTGCCTACCTTTGGCAAAGGGGACTACCGAAGTCCACTTTTGCATGTTGAGTATGCCGACGGCTCACGTGTCACCGATTTACTCTACCAATCACACCAACTTCTAGACAGCAAACCCAATCTCGAGGGTTTACCATCAGCAAGTGCCGAGCCAGATAGTCAGCACCTAGTCGTTACCTTGGTCGACCCCGTTACCAAACTTGAAGTGGACGTGCACTACTCAGTCTTTAGCCAATCGGACGTCATCACTCGCCATCTAGTAGTGCGAAATCAAGCCAATCAGCCCGTGCAACTTCTTCGCGCACTCAGTAGCTGCATCGATTTTGCAGACGAGAGCTGGGATCTGATTCACCTGCAAGGCAAATGGATCAAAGAGGCACAAATCGCGCGCCAAGGCCTGGAAAAAGGCACGGTTCAAATAGAATCCAAAAAAGGGGTGAGCAGCGCCAACCACAACCCGTTTATTGCCCTAGCGAGGAAAGAGACCAATGAACATCTTGGCGCCTGCTACGGATTTGGGCTTATGTACAGTGGCAACCACCTATCCGTGGCGGAAGTCTCCCCGTACAACCAGACTCGGGTCATGACCGGCATCAATGACTTTGATTTCCGCTGGGAACTGGAGTCAGGCGAGACATTTACCACACCAGAGATCGCTCTCACTTACTCTGCTAGCGGCTTGAACCGTATGAGCCAGCAAATGCACCAGTTCATCAACCAGCATGTTATTTCAGAGCAATGGCGCGGCGTAGAACGTCCTATCCAAGTGAACAACTGGGAAGCAACCTACTTCGATTTTGACTACGACAAACTGGATGCCATCGCACAAAAAGCCAAATCGATTGGTGTCGAGCTATTCGTGCTCGATGATGGTTGGTTTGGCAAACGCGATGACGATACCACCAGCCTCGGGGATTATTTTGACAACCCAAAACTTATCGGTGGTATCGCACGCATCAGTGAGACCGTGAAAGAGTACGGACTCAAGTTTGGTATTTGGGTCGAGCCAGAAATGGTCTCGCCTGACAGTGAGCTATTTCGCGCGCACCCTGAATGGGCGATTGCACATCCCGAGCGAACGCCGTCATTAGGCCGAAATCAGCTAGTACTCGATATGGCCAATCCACAGGTAATTGAGTATCTATTCGAGAAACTCAGTGATGTATTTACCCGTGCCAAAGTCGATTACGTGAAATGGGATCACAACCGAAACTTTAGTGATAGCTACGCTCATTCCTTATCAGCAAAAGAGCAAGCTTCGTTTAATCACCGCTACGTTCTGGGACTGTATGACTTACTCACCCGACTGACAAAGGCCTTCCCGAACATTCTATTTGAGTCTTGTTCTAGCGGCGGAAATCGCTTTGATCTCGGCATGCTCAGCTACATGCCACAGACCTGGACGAGTGACAACACCGACGCCATTGAGCGCTTGAACATCCAGCATGGCACTTCTCTGTGTTATCCGCTGTCGGCAATGAGCGCGCATGTCGCCGCGAAACCATCGCACCAAGTTCTGCGCCGCACACCGATTGAAACGCGCTTTAATGTCGCTGCCTTCGGAAACTTCGGCTATCAACTCGACATCACTCAGCTCACCGAGCAAGAAACCCAAGCAGCGGTGGAGCAAATCGCGTTCTATAAGCAGCACCGACAACTGCTTCAATTTGGCCGCTTTTACCGTCTGTCTTCCCCATTTGAAGGCAACATCACCACCTGGTTGGTGGTTAATGACGAGGGCAGCGAAGCCCTACTCGGCTACTACCAAAAGCTGCAGCAAAGTAGCGGCGAGCTAGAAACCATCAAACTGCCCGCGTTAGACCCAGATTTGGCATTTACCATCCGCTCTAGAGCGCAATATAGCGAAGAGGTTGAGACCACAGATAAACGTGTTCAAGACGAGATTTACAAGCTGTACGGAGATCAACTGACCAGTATCGGCCTCCCGTTGAATAGCCAGTTTTTGGGAGTGGAAATCACCGAGCATACTCGACATATCGGTGATTTTGGGTCTCGGATTTATCATATTGTAGCGGATGGGTGATTAAGCTAAGTGCAGAGTTTTCGGGACAAAGTTCTAAGGACACACACCAAAAAGTATGGAATTAGTATGATTTTACTCAAAGTGATGAACCAACGACATCCCAATCAATCCTAACT
This sequence comes from Vibrio variabilis, assembly GCF_003263785.1. Lineage (GTDB taxonomy): Bacteria > Pseudomonadota > Gammaproteobacteria > Enterobacterales > Vibrionaceae > Vibrio > Vibrio variabilis. The sequence continues at coordinate 12,450 of NZ_JYJK01000144.1, read as the reverse complement.
TGCTAAAGTCTCTTCACAGACATGGAGGACTTACCGTTGACTACTGCCAGAAAACAGCTCGTTTCTGTTGACGCTACAACCTATTATCACTGCGTCTCGCGTTGCGTGAGACGCAGTTTCTTGTGCGGTAAAGACCCTCAGACAGGCGCTTGCTATGAGCATCGTCGTAAGTGGATTGAACAAAAAATCTACGCGCTGACTCATGTTTACTGCATTGATATCTGTGCTTACGCCATCATGAGCAACCACTACCACTTGGTGGTCAATATCAACAAAGCTTGGACCACCGCGCTCTCGCAAAACGAAGTCGTCGAGCGCTGGGGTAAGGTACACAAGTTACCTGTGCTCATTCAGCGTTGGGTAAATAACCAAACTTCTAGCCAAGCAGAGCAAGAAAAGTGCGTCGAGATTATTGAAACTTGGCGAGAGCGACTTTGGAGCTTGAGCTGGTTTATGAAAGAGCTGAATTACGATATTGCTTGCAAAGCCAATCAAGAAGATGAGTGCACTGGGCATTTTTGGGAAAGCCGTTTTAAAAGTCAGGCTCTATTGGATGAGAAAGCTCTAGCTGCAGCAATGGCTTATGTTGACCTAAACCCTATTCGAGCTGGCGTCGCCTCAGCTCCAGAAACTTCTGACTTCACGTCAATCCGAGCGCGACTCAAAGCATTGAAAAACCAACAACCCACTGCACCTTGCTTGTACCCCTTTATCGGCAATCCAACCAATGACATGTTGGATGGTATCCCTTTTCGACTCATGGATTATATCGAACTCGTTGATTGGACTGCGCGGCAGTTTCGTGAAGATAAAGCTCAAATGAGTCAGCGAATACCATCAATACTTCAACGATTAGACGTCAATCAAACCAGTTGGCTCAAGGTCTGTACACAGATGGAAAAAACACGCGCGACAGCAATTGGTACACAAAAATTGGCGTTAGAAACAAAGAGAGCTCTCAACAAGCAAAAGATACAGATCTACCATTTGGCATAGAGACTCCGTTCCTACACGGTAAAAACCATTCCGCGGTCACTCACTGTATAAAAAATTCAAGAGACTACCGTGCCTGCACTTTACATCGTATGAGAAAACAGTTTTCAAAGTGGTATTGACTGTCGTTTTCCAGATCTCACAAAACCCTCGCTCTCAAACTCTACCTATGTATGCACCATACATTTCTAATCAAGATTGCTAGAGGTGTGTGTCCTCTCAAAAAAGGATCGCAAGAAGTAAATAAAGCATATGAAACTTGAATACATATGATCAGCCTATCAATCTAGCTTGAAGGCGTTTTTACACAGTAGAATGGCCAACCCTTCGGATGTTGCAGATTGCTAACAGCACCATTATCGACATTTGCCTAAAAAGCCCTAAAATTCAGAGATTTAGATCGGGTAAATTGTGGCACCAGGAGCAAGATGCCGAGCTTCTCATCGCAATAGAAATCGACGCAGTTTCACCAAAAGATTGCACAATGAACAAGGATATCAATTACTCAAGTCGCGAGTGAAGCAAAGCCGTAAAAAGCTATTGGATGTATTTCATAGCTGCTGATCGTCACAGGTTAATCCTATGGTGCGGCTAACCTTTCTCTATCCAAACTAACCAGGCTTCAAGACCTGCTAATACAACCGGGTAGCTCACGCACACCTCAGCTTCATCGCCCCCGGAATATATGCCTTGCAGATAAAACCCTTCCGGCGTACACCAAAATTCATAGCCATTACCGCCACCGTCGTAGCTGTCACGCTCACCAGAAAGGTAATCACGAATACCTTGAAGGATCTCTTTACCAATCAGGGCTGAGTATTGGATATCGGAAGCAAAAAAATCCTTCAAGGCGCAATGAGATGGGTTGGCCTCATCAAAATCAGGCCATTGAAACGCTTTCTGTTTTGTCATAGTTCTCTATACACCTTGAAGGGTCATCGCTTACCCGCCTTCCACCTATGCCACTAAGGCTGGTAAATTGGAAAGCCCGTGTTTATCTTACTATTGTCATCGTAAAGCAGCGCACTGGCAACTTGGAATGGTTTGCCATCTTTGCCGTTACAGTAGCCACTGGTCGCACCGCTTGCCGGCGCACTCATGCCGCATTGTGCCCAGCTTGGGTTGTTGCAATTACCCGTTGACGTGGTATTAGAGTACACAATGCTCGCGGTGATTTGATCTGCACTGCAATGCTCTGGGAACATAGAGCTAAACGACTTGGTGTAAACCTTGCCATTAAACTCTAATTTAATCTGCCTTAGGGTAAACACGCCTGCCGCATTGGGTGCATCAGTAGGTTGTGCGGATTGAAAGTTACTCGGTTTCACGCCCTTTGGAAAGGCATGAAATCCTTTCGCGCGGTCGTTTTTTTGACGGTTCTCCGCAAAATACATGGTGCAAATTCACTTGTTTACCATCAATGGCTGAGCTCCATTCATCCAATGTGTCGCAATTGATAGCAAAAGCTTGGCCGGACAGGGCTGAGCCACAAAATACATAGAGTGACAAAGCCCATTTTGAAGAGGTTTTCATGTTAATCATTCCTTGTTCTAGCCTGACGATATTTTGTACTAACCCGTTTGGACTCTAGACACGCTTGAGGGAACACGCGAGTAAAGCATGACTGAAGTAGGGTAAGTTGTGACTCAAAGACAATCTTGGTGTAAATGACAACTTTCAAGATTTCATCCTCCTTTCAAAACACAGACCCATTTACGTCTCGCTAAGTCATTTAACAAGCAGCAAAAATTTGGACTACCGCACAGATGCCGATATGGAATATGTTAGGATGCGGTTACCAATTCTTCTATGGGTTAACATCACCTTGAACAGCAAATTAAAAATTCTCCTTGTTGCGGCGGCGCTGGGCGCTGGCTTCTATTTGCCATCGGCGTTTAAACAGGCGCCAAACGCAGAGATAGATTTGACTGACTATTGCATGCTCTCTGACGAGGTTTGCGAGCAGCAAGGCGTGAAAGTTAAGCTCGATACGCGCCGTGTCACGCCGCTGACGCCGATTAAGGTCGATGTATTTTGGCCAAATGCTAATGCAGAGTTTTTAACCGTTTCTTTGGAAGGCAAGGAGATGGATATGGCGTCGCCAAGTATCAGCTTGAGATGATCAAACCTGACGTCTATCAAGGTGAAATACTCTTACCGGTTTGCGCCGAGCAACGTATGACTTGGTATGGTAAGGTTTCTGATGGTGAGACCGACATTAAAGCAGCCTTGAGGATGAGTGCTCGATGAACAAAAAATGGATAGGACTTCTAGCGGTTGCGTTTGGCCTTGGCATAGGCAGCAACCTCTATCTCGACAACCAACAACAAAAACAGCAGCAGGCCGAAGAGCTTGCCAAGTTGCAAGCGGTCTCCGAATCGGTACTGTATGGCGAGAATGGGCAAGCTGTTGCGATTTTTGATCAAGCAGATCCTCGCACCCGTGTGGTCTACTTTGGTTTTACCCGCTGCCCCGATGTCTGCCCAACCTCATTGGCGATGCTAGCTGGCGCGTTGAATCAAATCGATGACGAAACCAAAGCCATGCTAAGACCTATGTTTGTCTCTCTCGACCCTGAGCGCGATGCCGCAGAAGCCTCTGCCGAGTACGCCCACTATTTTCACCCAATGATTGAAGGCTTATCTGCGCCGCTGGAAGTCACCAAACCGCTTGCTCACAAGTATGGTGTTATCTTCCGTAAGACACAGCTTGAGGACTCCAAGCTTGGCTATACCCTCGACCACAGTTCGTATTTCTATTTCCTGAGCCCGGACGGCACGCTTATCGAGAAAGTGCCGCACACGCTCAATCCTGCTCCGATTATTGAGGCGATTCATCGCGTTAATAAGCAAGGATAAGCAACACTATATTTATAAATAATGCACTTGTAACTATGCACCTATAACAATGGAATGAACCATGAAGCTCAACAAACTCCTTCTCTCTGCAATTGCCCTAGCCCCACTTTCTGTAGCGCACGCGGCTATCGATGTGAATGATGTGTACGCGCGCGCAACACCGCCAAATGCTACCACCAGCGCGGTATTTGGCACCATTGAAAATACCGGCGATGAAGTTCGCACGATTGTCAGTGCTAGCTCACAAGCTTCGAACGTGGTTGAACTGCACGATGTCATCAAAGAAGGTGATGTCATGAAGATGCGTCAGGTAAATACCATCGACATTCCTGCAAATGGTAAAACCATCCTTAAGCCTGGTAGTCTGCATGTGATGCTATTGGATGTAAAAGCGCCAATGAAAGAAGGGGACACGATTAACGTTGAGCTAAACTTCGCCGATGGGGAAGTCAAAGTCCTGACCGTACCAGTGAAAAAAGTCATGTCGGGCATGAAGCATCATAAACATCACTAAGCTCAATACTCTGCAGCGCAGCGCTGTACAATCAGCGCTGCGCTGCTATTATTAGCCTGTTTTTACTCACGACATTGGAGGATTTTCATGATTGTTACCCATACCCACCCGGTAGAGTTGGCTAAAACTAACGGTTAAGCGAAGCACAACCACAGATTCTGTTTCCTAACCCTCTTTCCTTCTTTACCCGGTGTTCATGACCGGGGTCTTGTGCAGCCTGCACACACTTACATCGGTAAGTACCTGACCCTTATAAAAATAAGACTAAACTTTAGGTACTAACAATGCATTCTATTTTTACCCATCCAATCGCGATCAACGAACTTGGCTGGAAAACCTATTTTCAACAACAGCTCACGCTAGAAGAGTATGACGGCATTATTTTCGGCCGAGTGATTGCTCATCATCGCAGCGGCTATATCGTTTGTACTGAGCAACAAGAGTTTCACCTTGAGCACCACATTAGCTACCCAGCGATGACGGTGGGAGACTGGCTACTCCTTGACGAACAACTTACATTTGTTCGCTTGCTAGAGCGAAAGTCACTGTTCAGCCGCAAAGCGCCGGGCTCAAAGTTAGAAGAGCAATACATAGCTGCGAACGTCGATACCGTGTTCATCGTCTGCTCGCTCAACTTTGACTTTAATCTTAGCCGCATCGAGCGCTACCTAACGTTAGTGAATGAGGCCAAAGCAGAAGCGGTTATCGTGCTCACCAAAGCCGACTTGTGTGACGATGTCGACGACAAGCGTCAGCAAGTGCAATCTCTTGACCCATTTTTGATGATCGAAACGGTCAATGCACTTGATGCGGAGTCTCTTCAAGGGTTGCAATCATGGTGTGGAACAGGGCAAACCGTGGCATTTATGGGATCATCGGGGGTCGGTAAATCGACATTGGTGAATACGCTAATGCAAACGCAAGCTCAGGCGACAGGTGGCATTCGTGAAGACGACAGTAAAGGTCGCCACACCACGACGTCTCGCTCCATGCACAAGATGCCAAAGGGTGGTTTGCTGTTAGATACACCTGGAATGCGCGAAATTCAGCTCACGGCCAGTGAAGAAGCTTAGCCGAAACCTTTAGTGATGTTGAGGCGCTGATAAACCAGTGCCGTTTTAGTGATTGTCAGCACACCAACGAGCCTGGGTGCGCAGTGCGCAAAGCTCTGGAAGCCGGTGATCTGGATGAGAGACGAATGGAGAACTACTTCAAACTGCAGCGTGAGCAAGCGAGAAACAGTGCTTCACTCGCGGAAAAACGCTCGAAAGCGAAAGAGTTTGGTAAGTTTGTCAAAGCGGTACAGTCAGAAAACCGCCATCGTAAAAAAGGTTACTGACGCCTAAAAACCAAGGAGGGCTCACATCGCCCTCCTTGCTAACAGGACATACAATGCTGACCTTTTATAACTGTGGTGACGTCACCAACAGCAAGTCGCAAGGGGGATTTTTCAGCAGTGCATCCACCGTGCTTCCCATCAAAAAACGCGACATACTTCCTCTGCGACACGCCCCCATTACAAGCATCGCTGCCTTATGAGCTTTCACGACCTCAGGGAGTGCGGCCTCGGGATTACCTCGGGCAAAAATCAACGGCAGACGCTGCAGCCTTCTATCAGCAACAAAATCCATCACCCCTTCCTTTTGGCTCGCCAGAATTTGGTCTTTATACTCGCTAAGATACCCGGCGATATAACGGCAATACACCAGTTTTACATCCATGTTTAGCGCTCGACCAACAAGCTCGCCTAACTCAATGACCGACTCATCAACCTTACCGGCTTTATCTTCACGATGAAGAGGATCTATCGCGGCCAACATGGTACCGGCGTGAGTCCACGACTTATCCGATAAAATCAACACATTGCGATCTGCATTCGCAAGCGTCGCGAGCAAGTCCGTCGTTACTCTAATGTTGTTTTGATCGATGAGCAGTAAGTTTGCCCCGTCGACCAACGCACCAAGCAGTTGCTTCATCCACTGCCTGCCTTCCAATCGATGAAAATCGAGGTTGTACTCAATACCCTCTTCTTTGGCGATTTGCTCCACTTTATCAAGAACTTGTCCTGTCCACTGCAGATAGTTGTCACTGAGCCGCTTGCGCTGACCATCAGCCGATGACAAGAAATCCAGAAAGGTATGATCTTCACTGCGATGATAGTCTTTACCCAAAATATGAATAGAGCCTTGAATCGCCTTGGCGAATGACATTGCCTTTAGCAACACTTTACGTGAAGGCACAACAGATGTTTTGAGCAGCAGTTCAACTCTCGCCATGAATCACTCCTTTGATGGCAATAAGGGCGTCACTCGTCGTGACAAACCTTTGAATAATCATCAACAAGTATAGATTGAGTGCGCCAAGCATCCAATGAATGCTCTGCAAAATAATTTGTCTGTAACGATGATTATTCTTTGTCGAAACGGCTTGCTACACTCCTCTCAATTGACGCTGTTATCGCAATCATTTGCAAGCAAAAAAGCCTATCCAAAGTGGATAGGCTTGGTTGCTAGAAGAAAGTGAGTAAGGGCGCCACTTATCTCACTACTTAGAGCTTATTCATCGTCTTTCTTTGACGCTTTGTGTTCCAAAACATTACCCTTCTGATTAATGGTGATGGTTTTTGGTTTCATTGCATCAGGTATTTCTTTCACTAAAGAAATAGTGAGTAGACCATCAGAAAGATCGGCACCTGTTATTTCCACATATTCAGCCAAGTTGAATTTTCGTTCAAAGGTGCGATTGGCTATGCCTTGATAAAGATATTTTCTATCTTCATCTTCTCGTTTATTACCGCATACCGTTAGCACGCCTTTTTCCACCTGAATATCAAGTTCTTGCTGAGTAAAACCTGCGACCGCAAGTGTGATCGCGTAGTGGTTATCATCGAGAGCTTCGATATTATATGGGGGATAGCCTGCTCCTGTAGCGTCATTGCTCAACGCATGATCGAGCAGTGCAGCCATACGATCAAAGCCAATGCTATTGCGATATAGTGGGGTTAGGTCGATTGATTTCATAATATATCCTCCATTAGAAGCAACATAAAATAAAAGCAACTGTAGGGAAATGAACTCTCTCTAGACGAACATTTCCCTTATTTTTTAGCCTGAACGATTCGTTAATTCAAGGCTATTTTTATAGAAATTTCTCATCAAAATATAATGAGTAATTACGAAAGCTTATAAGAGATAATAAAGACATCAAATAGTGAATTATTATGCTCCCGCCTCCTCTGACACTTGTTCAGACACCATAGCACCGGTTGTGATCATCAATCCCGCGACCGATGAGGCAAATTGCAGTGCTGAACGCGTTACTTTAGTTGGGTCAAGGATCCCCATCTCAATCATATTGCCGTATTCACCCGTTGCGGCGTTGTAGCCATAATTGTCGTCACCCGATTTGACGGCATTGACAACCACAGACGCTTCATCGCCTGCGTTGGTGACAATTTGACGTAATGGCTCCTCCATAGCTCGCAAGGCGACTCGTACCCCCACGTTTTGATCATCATTGTCACCGCGCAGATCGGATAACTCATGGCTAATTTTTGCCAAAGCGACACCGCCACCAGCCACAATGCCCTCTTCTACTGCTGCACGTGTTGCATGCAGCGCATCGTCAACACGGTCTTTCTTCTCTTTCATCTCCACTTCAGTTGCCGCGCCAATCTTGATCACCGCAACCCACCGCTAACTTGGCTACACGCTGTTTCAGCTTATCCTTGTCATATTGCGAAGTCGTGGACTCTATCTGACGCTCAATACTTACCACGCGATCTTTGATCGCAGCTTCAGTCGCCGCCCCCTCCACAATCGTCGTATCATCCTTAGTAATGGTGACTTTTTTCGCGCTACCTAACTGCTCTACAGTGACGCCGTCCAGTTCATGTCCCAGATCTTCACTGATCACCATTCCTGCAGTCAAAGCAGCAATATCTTCCATCATCGCTTTGCGCTGGTCACCAAAGCCTGGCGCTTTTACTGCCACAGCCCGAACAATGCCTCGCATGTTGTTCACAACCAATGTCGCTAGAGCTTCGCCTTCGACATCTTCAGCAATGATCAAAAGTGAACGCGACTGCTTAGCCACCTCTTCGAGTACAGGTAACAGTTCCCGAATGTTGCTGATTTTCTTATCAACCAAAAGAATGTAGGGGTTATCAAGCTCAACAGCGCCAGCCTCTTGATTGGTAATAAAATACGGTGATAGATAGCCACGATCGAACTGCATCCCTTCGACTACCGCCAGCTCGTTTTCAAGAGCTTGCCCTTCCTCTACCGTGATCACGCCGTTACGACCGACTCGCTCCATTGCCTCGGCAATAATCTCACCAATATTGGTATCACTATTGGCCGAGATACTGCCGACCTGAGTGATGGATTGCTTATCGCTGCAAGGAACGGACAATGCTTTAAGTTTACTCACCGCAGCCTCAGTCGCCTTATCGATACCTCGCTTGATGTCCATCGGGTTCATGCCTGCAGCCACGGCTTTAAGCCCTTCGTTGATCAAGGACTGCGCAAGCACGGTTGCCGTTGTTGTTCCGTCACCCGCTTCATCGTTGGCTTTGGATGCGACCTGTTTGACCATTTGCGCACCCATGTTTTCAAACTTATCCGCAAGCTCTATCTCTTTAGCGACCGACACGCCATCTTTAGTGATAATTGGCGCACCATACGCTTTATCAAGCACCACATTTCGACCTTTGGGCCCCAATGTCACTTTGACGGCATCAGCCAGTAAGTTGACACCTTTTAACATTTTTTGGCGCGAATCATCTGCGAACAATACGTCTTTTGCACTCATGACAATCTCCTTAAAAGACAAAAAACAACAACTTATTCAACAATGGCAAGAACATCAGATTCAGACAGGATGAGGTACTCGTTCCCATCAATTTTTTCCGTCTTTACACCATACCCGTCATTAAAGATGATGGTGTCTCCGACCTTTACATCCATACCAGCGCGGTCGCCATTTTCAAGGCGCACGCCAAGACCAGTGGCAATCACTTTTCCTCGGTTGGACGGTTTGACAGACTGAGAGGTAAGAACAATCCCTCCTTCCGATAAGCTTTCAGCTTCTAATCTTTCGACAAGTAGTCTGTCGTTCAAAGGACGAATATTCATGGGGTTAGCTCCTATAGATACTTAGAAAAATAAAAGACAATAGGTTATAAACAGAGCCCACGATCGGCTCGATCGAAAAAATAGGGTCAAAAAATCGCAGTTCAAGGGGGAAAACAAAAAAATTTTCAATAAAAAAGCAAGGCTACGAGTACGGGTATGCTCGGAGCCTTTTTACATCACTCTTCGGTTTACATTACCCTTAGGTTTACATTACTCTTAGCGCAAACCGCTGCTGATACAAAGCATCCGTAGCACTGGTTTCTAAGTAGCTATGATGCAACATCAAAATCGATTGAACGATCCTCGTGCCTATCCCCAATGACCCACTCGGCGCGCTGGCTTCTACTTTGTTGATAAACACAAATTGAATGCTTTGACCATCTGGCGAGGTATGGGCTTGGCAGTCAACGCTGGCACCGGATGGACTGTGACGCAGCGCATTCTCTAACAAGTTAAGCACCAACCGCTCCAGCAATCCTTTATCCCCTATGGTTTTAATACCTTTATCTACCTCGACATTGAGTGCTATCTGCCGTCTTTGAAATTGACTCAACATGGTTTCGGCACACTCTGTCACCAAAGAACTGAGTTCAACAGGCTGATACTCATAACTGGGTAAATGTGAATCCGCTTTAGCGGTTTCGAGCAGTGAATAGAGCTGATCCGACAGCTTACCGCAATTGCGATACGCCACTTCAATCAAGGGGTCAGAACCCGGGTGTTGCAGTTTCCAGGTTTCCAAATACCCCAGAACACTAGAGAGTGGCGTTTTTAAATCATGGCTGAGCTGCACAAGTGTGTCACGGCGACTACTTGCTTGGTACTCAAGTTGAAGAAACTGCTGCTGAATCTGCTTAGCCATTTTCTGATATGAATGCGCGATCGGTACTAACTCGGGTACCTGCTTGGTAAAATCTGGCTTTAAGCGAAAGTCTTGTTCGGCCTGCTGCTCCAAGTTCATGGTCACTTTTTCTATCGGGTGAGCAGGCTGCGTTTCACTAACCAATAAGCGCCTAACGCAAACCCAAGAATCGACAGCAGCGTCAACCCCGTTAAGGCGATGTAGGGCGTATCCACTTGTGCTTTGGCAATCGCCGAATGCTTGGTACTGCCAATGACCACATACAAGTAACCGATGGTAGAGCCCAACTCCTCTATCGCGGCAACTGAGAATAGCGTCTCTTCCCCTGGATGACGTGGGTCCTGCCCAAGGATCGGAAACGGTTGATTTGACAGAAAACGCTGTATCGGCTCGATATCAATCGTACCCATGATATCAGCCCCTTCTGGCGCAGCATGAGTGGTAATATTCCCTTGAGCATCAAGAAAATAGATCTCAAAATCAGGGCCGATGAGCATTAAGGTGTGAAATATCGATTTTAGCGCTTTGGGGTTGTATTCGGTGCCAATCATCAGTGGATTGTCATCGCGCATATGTACCGCTAAGTCTTTGTGCAGACTTTGGGTCGTACGGTGCTCAATGGTTTGTCGCTGCCAATGATACGTAACGGCAATGATCACCGTCATAAGGCAGAACCAGAGACTGGTAAAAATCACCAAGCGCATTTTGAAACTCATACCACCTCCCTTTGGACTTCGCTTCGATAACATCAAACTCGTCACATCCAATTCGTCACACGGGAATCGATTGAAACTTATAGCCAACGCCCCACACCGTCTGAACAAAGCTTTGTTGGTGACTTGGTTGTGAACTATCGGAAGCCCCTGTGTCAGTGCTCATCTGGGTAAAATCGGGCAACGTCAGCTTAGTGCGCAGCCTGTTGATGGTGCTACACACTGTATGGTGATAACCGGTGTGATTGGTGTACCAAACATGCTCTAGCAATTCATCCTTGCTATAGACCCTGCCAGGTCTTGAGGCCAAAAAGTGCAGCAATGTAAATTCAGTGGCGGTAAGAGCAATGGCTTTACCATGCAATGATACCGTGTGCTGCTCTGGGCTAATTGTTAGCGGTCCAAATACCAGTTCGTTGTGTTCGCTCTCTTGCGCTGAGGAGCCAGGTCTTGTTTGGCGACGTAGAATATTGCGAACTCTAGCTTGAAACTCTAAGACGCTAAAAGGCTTGGTAATGTAGTCGTCGACACCGGCTTCTAAACCGTCGACTTTGTCCATTTCACTGTCGCGTGCAGTCAACATAAGCACTGGCGTCCAATCTTCTACCCGCCGCAGCGAGTGGCATACATCGATACCGTCGCCATCCGGCAAGCCTCTATCGAGAATCACAAGATCAAAAGGCTGAGAGATGCAGTATTGGCGCGCTTCCCCACACAAGCTCACTCTCGTGACATGATGCCCCTGAAATTTAAGGTGCATCTGAACTAGGTCAGCGAGATCATCGTCATCTTCTACCAGTAATATATTGGCGGCTTTATACGCCGCAGTGGAGGCTTGGGGCGTACTTGCAGAAGACGAACTGCGGTTTGGTTGACTTGCCATATCACGATACCTGCTCCAATTCCGTAGACCTAGCACATGACCGGAGCAGGTAGTAATAACTTTCATTATTCGATTCGTGTAATGGTAATTCTTGCCCCAGGGTTTAAGAATCTGTGATTTGCTGACAATGCAGATGTCGCTAACCCATCGTCTTTGCTCACAATTCCCGGATGAAAAGTGACTTTGTCGTCATCATTTCGATTGGAGTTAAAGCCTTCACCACCACCAGCAGGTCCAGGTATGGTTGCCGCCAGTTCGTCATTCCCTTCGGTTCCTGAATCCCAGACATTCATGTTCATGACAAAGGTTTCGCCAGATGCGAGGCTACCAATGGACAATCCAGTTTCACCGACAAACGCATCATTCGTGTTCACAAACATAGACGCAACCGACAGATACTTGGCTTGCTCGGGTGACAAGGTCAAGGTGATGGAGTCACTCGCACCAGGCATGATGAGCCCTTTCCCTGATGTGCTGGTGTAAACATTATCG
>NZ_JYJK01000143.1 GCF_003263785.1 Vibrio variabilis | reverse complement strand
AGTACTCATCAAGTACGCGGCGAGTTTCGCGGCCAATCAACTCATACTCGTGGTGAGTTAGGTTAGCGAGTGACACACGTACCGATGCGTGTACCACATCGAAGCCTTTACCAGGAAGCAAGATAACACCGGTTTCGTGAGCAAGGCGGAACAAGAAGTCTTTACCCTTGTTGCTTGCTTTGAACCACTCAACGAACTCGTCGCCGTAAAGCTTGCCACCTAGAGTGTCTAGCTCTAGTAGCGTGTAGTAATCCACACGGTCTTTGTCTTCTTCAACAGTAATGCCCATGTTTTCGTAAAGCGTGTTGAAGCGCTCACGGATGATGCGTTTACAAGCGTCTTTGTACTTGTCTTCTAGGTCCATTAGGCAGTTTAGAGAGAACATTGCCATTTGAACTTGTTGTGGTAGCGATAGACCCGCAGTGTGGTTTAGTGCTACGGCACGGCTGTCCGCAACGATGCGGTCGATGAACTTAATGTCACGCGGTGTTGGAGTCAGTGTTTTGTAACGGTCATCAAGCTGAAGCTGCTGTGCTTCTGGTAGTGCACGCATCGCATCATCAAACACGTTGTTGTCTTGAATCGCGATAGTACCTAGACGCCAGCCTGTTGCACCGAAGTATTTTGA
>NZ_JYJK01000142.1 GCF_003263785.1 Vibrio variabilis | reverse complement strand
CCTTCGGTGTGACCGTCACTGATAACAACAATGTTACCACCAATGGCTCGGCCACGGGCGTGGGTACCATTCTCGATGATGGCTCTGGCCCTGATCCAGATCCAGACGATGACCGCCCAACGCTTTCTATCACGCCAGCCGTGTCAGTGAACGAAGGCACGGGCGCCATGTTCACGGTGAACTTGTCGAGAGAGACCGAAGCGGATGTGGTGTTGAACCTCGCTACCGCGACCGATGGCAGTTACACCGCTGAGTCTGGCGATATTGGTGCCATGACGGCCACGTATAACGATGGCGTGTCTGATGTGCCTCTCAGCATTACTGATGGCAACATCACTCTACCAGCAGGGGTCACTGAGTTTAAAGTCACCGTCGCGACGACCCAAGACGACGTCTTCGAAGGCCCAGAAACCTTCGGCGTGACGGTTACTGACAGTAATAACGTGACCACCAATGGCTCCGTCACGGGCGTGGGTACCATTCTCGATGATGGCTCTGGTCCAGACCCAGATCCGGACGATGACCGCCCAACGCTGTCTATCACGCCAGCGGTGTCAGTGAACGAAGGCACAGGCGCCATGTTCACGGTGAGCTTGTCGAAAGAGACCGAAGCGGATGTGGTGTTGAATCTCGCTACCGCGACCGATGGCAGTTACACCGCAGAGTCTGGCGATATAGGCGCCATGACGGCCACGTATAACGATGGCGTGTCTGATGTACCGCTCACCATTACTGATGGCAATATCACTCTCCCAGCAGGCGTGACTGAGTTTAAAGTCACCGTCGCGACGACCCAAGACGACGTCTTTGAAGGTCCAGAAACCTTCGGCGTGACGGTTACCGACAACAATAACGTGACCACCAATGCTCCGCCACGGGTGTGGGTACCATTCTTGATGATGGCAGTGGT
>NZ_JYJK01000141.1 GCF_003263785.1 Vibrio variabilis | reverse complement strand
TTTAATTGTAAATTGTTCCCGTAACTTGCATCTTTTGCTGTTGCGATGCTCATGTGCCAATGCACATTGCGCTTCTCACACCAAAATCTGACTGCGTTACAGAAACAATTTCCTAATCAAAGCGGTCATTAGTAAGACTTTGATTAGAACAGTTTGGTGCGGAGTGGTAGTTCAGTTGGTTAGAATACCGGCCTGTCACGCCGGGGGTCGCGGGTTCGAGTCCCGTCCACTCCGCCACTTATT
>NZ_JYJK01000140.1 GCF_003263785.1 Vibrio variabilis | reverse complement strand
CGGTCGACCTAAGGACGTTGAGGTTTCATTTAAAACCAAAACCAGAGCTGTGATACAGCATCTGGCCATCGATGCCACTGGTCTCAAGGTTTATGGCGAAGGTGAATGGAAGATCAAAAAGCATGGTACTGATGGGAAGCGCAGAGTCTGGCGTAAGCTACATTTAGCAGTAGATACCAGCACCCATGAAATAGTTGCAGCAGAGCTGAGTTTATCTAACGTTACCGATGCCGAAGTGCCTCTCAACCTACTCAAGCAGACACGTCGTAAAATTATTGAAATATCGGGTGATGGTGCTTATGACACAAGACATTGCCATGATGCAATACGTATTAAGCGAGCGGTTCCGCTCATTCT
>NZ_JYJK01000139.1 GCF_003263785.1 Vibrio variabilis | reverse complement strand
AAGTCCGAAGACTTGAATTGGTCACTCAGTTCATTGAAACCTAATTTGAAGCCCCTCTTTATTAAGAGAAGTTTCTAATTTGATTATCATCAACGAGTGCCCACACAGATTGATAGGTTTATATTGTTAAAGAGCTTGTTTCAAAGCTTCCCTTGAAACGGACGGCCATTTTAGCGAGATAAGTTTTCGTGTCAACCACTTTTTTCAACTTATTTTGCTAAGCTTCTTAGAAGCTTGTGACCTTCTGACTCGTTGGGGATTTCGTTGTCCTTTCCCGTGTCAGCGAGGGGGCATTATAGAGATCGAAATCACATTGGCAATACCCTAAATACAGTTTTTTCGCTTTTTTTGTTCGTATGGTTATTTTTTGTGCTTTGACGCTGTAATTTGCCGCAATAAATCGCCAAAATAGCCTTGTCCCATAGATTTAGAGACTCATATGACTTCAATTCGTAGTTACAAAGGCATTGCCCCGCAGCTAGACGACTCCGTCTATATAGATGAAACCAGTGTGATTGTTGGCGATGTTCGATTTGGCAAAGATGCCAGTGTATGGCCGCTTGTGTCCGCGCGTGGTGATGTTAACCATATAGAAATTGGCGAGCGCACCAATATTCAAGACAATAGCGTGTTACATGTTACTCATAAGAACACAGAGAACCCTGAGGGTTACCCGCTACTAATTGGTAATGATGTCACCATTGGTCATAAGGTGATGCTGCACGGGTGCATTATAAGAGATCGCGTTCTTGTCGGTATGGGCAGTATTGTGCTTGATGGCGCTACCATTGAATCTGATGTAATGATTGGCGCAGGTTCCTTAGTACCACCGAACAAGGTATTAGAGAGTGGTTATCTGTATGTGGGCAGTCCGGTAAAACAGGCTCGTCCTCTTACCGAAAAAGAAAGAGCCTTTTTACTTCGCTCTGCCAACAACTATGTACAGAATAAAAATGACTACATGCAGGATGTGCACGCCATTCGTTAGCGAATGATGGCTTAGTTAATGACTACACGGCCCTGTTCATCGAAAGCTTCATCCTCTATGAGGCTTTCTGCTATCTCTTCTAGATCAAAACGAACCGCCTCAAAGCACTCAAACGCCTGTTCCTTAGCAACCTCATTCAAACCATTTAATCTAGCAAGCTTCTCCAGCCCAACAAGACACACAATCAACATCCCTGCTTGTTGGGCGTGAAACTCAACCATGCCTAGTTCTTGGTTCCATTCAAGCTGATCTGAAAACAAAATTGATTGGTTCATGTTATAGACCTTCTAGATTCTTTCTTAACTCACGTAAGATCTGTTTCGTGCCTGGTCTTAAGCCACGCCATAGCATAAAGCTTTCTGCCGCCTGACCCACTAGCATGCCTAAACCATCATAGGCAAACCTAGCACCCGACTCTTTCGCCCATTGATTGAAAGTCGTCAAACCCTGTCCATAGGTCATATCGTAACTCACCGTATGGTCAGCAAAGATTGCATCACTGATATCAGGCAGCTGTTTATACAGACTGGTTGAAGCAGAGTTAATCACCACATCATAGGCACGAGAAACGTCACTCATAGGTACCGCATTAATCTGACCAAAAGGTTTAAATAGCTCAGCAAGCTGCTGCGCTTTCTCAAACGTACGGTTGGTAATAGTAATAGAGGCAGGTAGCTGGTCGAGTAACGGCTTTAATACACCACGCGCCGCCCCACCCGAACCAATCACTAATATAGAAGCGCCTTCCAGCTGAACTTGATGTTGCAGTAAGTCCTGAACTAAACCCTCGCCATCGGTGTTATCGCCAATGATCTCGCCATCATCCAGCTTCTTGAGAGTATTCACTGCGCCCGCAAGCTGAGCACGCTCGGTCAGGAGACCTGCAAACTGAAAAGCATCTTCTTTAAAGGGTGCGGTAATGTTGCATCCTTTACCACCCGATTGGAAAAATTCGGTGGCAGCCTGCTTAAACGCATCAGGCTCAGGCTGCTGGCTAGCATATTCAAGATTTTGCGAGGTCTGTCTTGCGAAGAGCGTATGGATATACGGTGATTTGCTTTGCGAGATGGGGTTACCAAACACCACGTATTGATCGGGCTTGCTCATGTTTATGCCTACTGTCCTTGCTAATGGGTACCGAAATGTATAGTTCGACACTATCACTTCGGCACACATTCGCCAAGTTGAACAAAGGCTGTTGGATAGATTACCACTCTCTTGGTTTTAGATAGTCGCGATAGAGGCGCGCTTCTTCACTTCCCTCTTGTGGCTCATAGCTGTATTCCCAGCGAGCCAATGGCGGCATTGACATAAGAATGGACTCAGTGCGCCCCCGCTTTGCAAGCCAAATAGCGTGCCACGGTCGTAAACAAGGTTGAACTCAACATAGCGACCACGGCGATAAAGCTGGAAGTTGCGCTCACGCTCACCGTATTGCTCGGCTTTGCGTTTTTCAACGATTGGCAGGTATGCATCGGTGTAGCCGTTACCCACCGCTTGCATGTAAGCGAACGAGCGTTCAAAGCCCCACTGATTTAAATCATCAAAGAACAAGCCACCAACACCGCGCGTCTCATTACGGTGTGGTAGGAAGAAATAGTCATCACACCATTTTTTGTGCTCCGCATACACCTCATCACCGAATGGCTGACAAATCTGCTTCGCCGTATCATGCCAGTGCTGGCAATCCTCTTCATATGGGTAGAATGGCGTTAAGTCAAACCCGCCACCAAACCACCAGATCGGATCCTCTCCCTCTTTTTCAGCAATAAAGAAACGTACATTGGCATGTGACGTTGGGATATACGGGTTTTTGGGATGAATCACCAGCGATACACCCATGCTTCGAACTTGCGCCCAGCGAGTTCTGGTCTGTGCGCGGTGGCAGATGCCGGCATCTTGTCGCCAAACACATGGGAGAAGTTCACCCCACCTTGCTCAAACACTTGGCCATCTTTCATAACGCGACTGCGGCCACCACCACCCTGCTCACGTTGCCACTCATCCTGTTGGAATGTCGCGGCGCCATCTTGTTGTTCGAGTTTTTGGCAGATATCGTCTTGGAGCTGAAGAAGAAACGCTTTTACTTGATGTTTGTCGACTTGCTGCACGGGAACTCCTTAGCCTTGTCGTAATACTTTAAGGGTGCGAGCGTCACGGATTTCGCTCGGCTTATTACGGCCGC
This sequence comes from Vibrio variabilis, assembly GCF_003263785.1. Taxonomy (GTDB): domain Bacteria; phylum Pseudomonadota; class Gammaproteobacteria; order Enterobacterales; family Vibrionaceae; genus Vibrio; species Vibrio variabilis. The sequence goes on along the minus strand of NZ_JYJK01000139.1, from coordinate 78,187 downwards.
CCGTCTCGCCTTCAAGAATTGAAGACAAACGAGAACCCAGTTGCTGCTTAACTTCTTCAGTTGTCATGCAAGATGGCATGCCTGATAAATTAGCACTGGTCGAAGTAATTGGCTTGCCATAGGCCAAACACAATTTTTGCACCAACTCATGATCCGTGACACGCACAGCGATGGTATCAAACGCGCCACTTAGCCAAGGGGAAACACGTGCACTTGCTGGCATGATCCAGGTATACGGGCCAGGCCAAGTTTGCTGAACACTTTCTAGCTGCTGCTCTGTCAGTTGAGTCTCATCAATATAAGGGCGAAGCTGCTCAAAATTCGCAGCGATCAAAATAAGTCCTTTTTCAACCGGACGCTCTTTGACAGCAAGAAGCTTTTCAATGGCTTGCGTATCGTCTGGGTCGCAACCCACGCCAAATACCCCTTCCGTTGGATAAGCAATTACTTCACCGGATTGAAGCGCCGCAACTGTGGTTTGAAAATTATCCACCGAGACTTCCTTTTATTAAAAGCTAAACAAATATTTTACATTTCTACGGCACTATGCTCAAAACCCGAGTGAGAATCCAGAAAAAAACACAAAAATCACTCACGCAAACGTTTTCCCAAGAAAAAAATCCTCGTATAATGCGCGCAAATTAGTCCATTTCCACACGCCTTGAAGGAGCTTCGGATGAAAGTCGGCATTATTATGGGTTCAAAATCAGATTGGCCAACCATGAAACTAGCAGCAGAAATGCTGGATCAGTTTGGTGTAGATTATGAAACCAAGGTTGTTTCTGCTCACCGCACACCGCAACTACTCGCTGACTACGCGACTTCTGCGAAAGAACGCGGTATCTCAGTTATCATCGCTGGTGCTGGCGGCGCTGCGCACCTTCCCGGTATGGCAGCCGCGTTCACAAGTGTTCCTGTATTGGGTGTTCCTGTTCAAAGCCGCGCATTGAAAGGCATGGACTCTCTACTGTCTATCGTTCAAATGCCAAAGGGCATCGCGGTTGGCACACTGGCTATCGGTGAAGCAGGCGCAGCAAACGCGGGTATCCTAGCCGCGCAGATCATTGGTGTTCATGACAACGCCGTAATGGAAAAAGTTGAAGCGTTCCGCAGCCAACAAACAGAAACCGTACTTGCTAACCCAGATCCTTCTGAGGACTAATCATGAAACACGTACTGGTTCTTGGAGCAGGCCAGCTGGCGCGTATGATGTCGCTAGCCGGTGCCCCTCTGAATATCAAAATCTCAGCATTTGATGTGCGCAGTGAGAATATCGTTCACCCACTGACACTTGAAGTGCTGGGTAACGGTCTAGAACATGCCATTGCTGAAGCTGACGTTATCACGGCTGAGTTCGAACACATTCCACTCGATGTCCTCGCGATCTGTGAGAAAAGTGGCAAGTTCCTCCCATCGACAGACGCCATCAAAGCCGGTGGCGACCGCCGCATTGAAAAAGGCCTTCTCGACAGTGCAGGTGTGAAAAACGCCAAATATGCGGTTATCAATACACGCGAAGATTTTGACTCGGCAATTACCCACGTTGGTCTGCCTATGGTGCTCAAGAGCGCATTGGGTGGCTACGATGGAAAAGGTCAGTGGCGATTTAAAACGCTTGATGATGTCGACACAATTTGGGCAGAAATGGCTAAATGTATTGCAGAATCAGAAAGCCAAGCGATCGTTGCTGAAGAGTTTGTCCCTTTCCAGCGCGAAGTGTCACTGGTTGGTGCGCGCAACAAGCAAGGTGAGATTGCTATCTACCCACTGGCTGAAAACGTACATACTGACGGCGTACTGACGCTATCAACAGCGATTGATGAACCAGAACTGCAAGCTCAAGCGGCACAAATGTTTACCGCTGTAGCCGAGTCTTTGGACTATGTTGGCGTGCTTGCACTTGAGTTCTTCGATGTGAATGGCCAGCTACTAGTGAATGAGATTGCACCTCGCGTGCACAACTCTGGGCACTGGACGCAACAAGGTGCGGATACGTGTCAGTTTGAAAACCATCTGCGTGCGGTATGCGATATGCCTCTTGGCTCGACACAAGCCATTCGTGCCACATCTATGGTGAACATTTTAGGCGAAGATACATTGCCAGAAGCGGTACACAGCCTGTCTGGCTGCCACGTTCACTGGTATGGTAAAGACAAACGTGCTGGCCGCAAGATGGGTCACATCAATGTCACGGCCAATGACAAAGCGGCGCTTAAGGCGCAACTACTTGCCCTGTCAGAGCTACTTGATGAAGCGGCTTTTCCCGCGCTGAAACCAGCCGCTGAAGCCCTTTAAGCTCAGCTTAAACCTTTAAAAAATGGCTCCCTTGGGAGCCATTTTGCTTATTCTGTATCTTGTATCTTATGACATCGCCTTGATGCACACTCTTGCACGGTTCCAGATGCTCGCTTTTTTTCCACCAGCAACTCAAATCCGCAGAATTGACAGTGCCCCTCGACAGGCGGGTGATTGACCGCAAACTTACACTTTGGATACTGGTCGCAAGCATAGAAGGTTTTACCGAATCGAGACTTTCTCTCTTTGAGTGCTCCTTTAGCGCACTCAGGACAAGAAACCGATGCTTGTTCAGTCTGCTCAGGCTCTTCTTGCTTATTAGGTGATTGAATGAAGTGACATTCAGGGTAGTTGCTACACCCAATGAACATCCCAAAGCGTCCTTGGCGCAGCAGCAGCTCAGAGCCACAATCCGGACAAGGTACGCCTAACTCTTTGACGATATGACCATCGTTTTGATGCAATGGCTTAATGTAGTCACAGCCAGGGTATTGATCACAGCCTAGGAAAGGGCCATGTTTACCATTTTTGAGGAGCAGCTTACCAGACTGGCATTGAGGACAAGGCTCATGATCTAAGGCGTGTTCATGAGCGAGAAAAGTTGATTGTCGATTTTACCACTCATGGAGTTCTCTTAACGCAAGCAGCCCATTGAGTTGGGCTGGGAGGATTAATGCACCACACCTCTTTCAGCGGTGTAGATAAGCTCTTCCATGAGAGTGTACGCGTTTTCGTTGCCAGGAACATTGAACAAGACCATTAAAATGATCCATTTCAGGTCATCGAGCTCAAAGTCGTTGGTTTCCAGCCCCATCACTCGGTCAATGACCATCTCGCGAGTTTCGGTGGTCAAGACGCCGATCTGCTCTAAGAACATAAGCAGGCCACGGCTTTTGACGTCCATACGCGTCATTTCTTGTTGGGTATAGATTCGCGTAGAGGTCGCGGCACTCATCGCAATCGCAGAATGCTCATCGGTGTTTTGCAGCTCAGCAAGATCTTCAAGCCACTCTAGTGCCTTGTAGATATCTTTTTGCTTAAAACCAGCCCTTAGTAGCTCATCCTCAAGTTCGTCTTGGTCTACCTGCAGATCTGCATCGCTATGCACGTAGGTTTCGAACAGGTACATCAGTATGTCCATCATCATAGCTAGCCTCTCCCCTTAAGAATATAACCACCGTTAACCGCAACAACATGACCCAGTAATTCGAGCTCTAAAAGCTGTTGCATGACCTCTTGAACAGGAATATGGGTCTTTTGAGACAAAATATCAACCGGCGTTGCTCTATTCCTACGTTAGCCAACAGATCTGCATATGGCAATTCTTCTTTATCAATAACTTGGTCGAAAAGTGTTGGTTGTACTTTTTTAGACCAGTTCGACAGAGATTCTATTTCACATAGTACATCTTCCACCTTTTGTACGAGGCAGGCACCGGTTCGTATTAATGAATGACACCCCTGATGATAGGCATGACGAATAGACCCAGGCACCGCAAACACCTCACGCCCCTGCTCTGCCGCATACCTTGCTGTAATTAACGAGCCACTCTTCTCCGCGGCTTCCACCACCACAACGCCCAGCGACAGACCACTGACAATTCGGTTTCGTCTTGGAAAGTGCTCCGCTCTCGGTTTTATCCAAGGTAGATGTTCACTGACAAGCGCACCTTGCTGAGCGATGCGCTGTGCGAGCGATTTATGCCGAGCAGGATAAATGGAATCCAACCCTGATCCCAACACGGCGATGGTCTTGCCATTTGCCTCTAGCGCTCCTTGGTGGGCATGACCGTCGATACCCAGCGCCAATCCACTTGTTACGCAGTAGCCAAAGTTAACGAACTCCGCAGCAAAGCTGCGCGCGGTTTCTAAACCACCAGCACTGGCGTTTCGGCTGCCAACCATGGCAATTTGCGGCTCTGATAATAGCGCAGCGTCACCTTGTACAAAAAGAACTGGCGGACAACCTTTGGACTCTCGCAGTAACGTTGGATACTCATGGTCTTGTTGAAGAAGAATATGATTATTCGCATTCTCTCGCCAAGCCAAGGCTCGCTCTGCGATCTCAATAGATTGCTTGCGAATAAAACTAACCTGAGTGGGCTTCAGTCCAACTGCTAATAATGTCTGCTCATCCGATTCAACAATATTGCGCGGATCGTCCACTGCAAGCAGCTTATAGAATGTTACAGGGCCAATACCGGGACATAGCGAAAGTCGCAGCCACGCTAAGGCATTACTGTCATCCATGAAGGTGTCCATTAGCTTTTTGCGCGTCTAGAAACGGAAACAACCAACATCTGCTGAGTAATTGGCTCACTTGCCTCAACGATCACCGCAATGCTAAAAAAAGCATAACTGCGGATCACCACAAGTTGCCCCACTTCAATCGTTGGCAATGTTAGCGATGTCTCTTCTTCATTCAGCTCCACCAGCCTAATTCACCTTTGGAAAATTGAAAGCCATGCGCCGGTTTCACTAAAGAGTAGCTACTCCCTGGTTCCACCTGGGACACATAGCCGCGATTTAGCACTACAGCCTGCCCCCTAACAACATAGTTCGCCGCATCCATCATTCCCGCTATGCTGAGATCGTCAATGGCGGGACCGGCATGAGGCTGAAAGTGATTGATATGTTCTGGAGTTTGTATGGCAGAAAGAGGGATCACAACATCACCCTGCTCTATTTCATGAATGAACCGTTCAATCATAAGGGTCGTAACCCCATTTTCTTGAGATTGACTGCGTGCTATTGCCACCATTCTAACTTGCTGCATGTTGTATTCTGGCTGCTGCGCAGCAAAGCGCTGGCTAACGCGATAAATAGCCCACTCGGTTTCGTCACCTCGATAGTCAATATAGACAGCATCTTCAGCGGTCATGTAGTTAAGCCCATCACTAGAGCCAATCACTTTCGGGAAGTTAGCCAGTTCACTTTCAAGTACCAAGCCCTCTCTTTGGGTATAGCGAGCTTGGGTTAGAGCGTTGATAGCTGCGATGGGCGCCTTGGTCGTTACCTGAATTGTCGGCGACAGCTTTTTCGTGGCTTTACGCACCAACCTCGGTTGGCCATCAACCCAAGTCAGCATCAGTTTGTCGCCAGGATAAATGAGATCAGGATCACCAATGTGCTGGTTATGGTTCCATAGTTCAGTCCAACGCCATGGCGAGTTCAAATACAGGCTGGAAATACCCCACAAAGTATCGCCCTGTTTTACCTGATAAACAGCAGGGACACTCCCTTTTATAGTGAGTGGATTATCAGCGAATGAAGAAAAGCTCAGGGCGAGTGTGATAACAACAATGTAAACCCTCAATACCAGCACATTTCCCTGTTTCATACACCGCAATCCTTCGCTTTGTTTCAAGGGATGCTGTCATTTAGGTTAGAAAATGTCTAGAATTGAACCAACGAAGTCCAACCTATTCGGCACAGTTCAACATTTTGAGTGTATATGTCTGTATTACAAGTATTAACTTTCCCGGATGATCGCCTAAGAACGGTAGCAAAGCCCGTTGAGGCAGTAACGCCGGAAATCCAAAAAATCGTCGATGACATGATTGAAACCATGTATGACGAAGAAGGTATCGGTCTGGCAGCAACCCAGGTTGACGTTCATCAGCGAATTGTTGTGATTGATATTTCAGATACTCGCGACCAGCCTATGGTACTGATCAACCCTGAAATCACGGAAAAACGTGGTGAAGACGGTATCGAAGAAGGCTGTCTATCTGTTCCTGGCGCTCGCGCTTTGGTACCTCGCGCTGCAGAAGTCACCGTTAAAGCGCTAAACCGCGATGGTGAAGAGTTCACTTTCGATGCGGATGACCTATTGGCTATCTGTGTTCAGCATGAACTTGACCACCTAGAGGGTAAACTGTTTGTTGATTACCTGTCCCCTCTAAAGCGTAAGCGCATCAAAGATAAGCTTGAAAAAATTAAGCGCTTTAACGCCAAGCAATAAGCCAACGAACAAGAATTTAAGTTAAGAGAGGTCAGTGTGAGCCAATCATTACGTATTGTGTTTGCCGGTACTCCAGACTTCGCCGCCCGTCACTTGGCGGCGTTATTGTCTTCGGAGCATGAGGTTATCGCGGTTTATACCCAGCCAGATCGCCCAGCAGGTCGTGGTAAAAAACTTACCGCAAGTCCTGTAAAGAACATCGCGCTTGAGCATGACATCCCGGTTTATCAACCGGTCAATTTCAAGTCTGATGAGGCAAAGCAAGAGTTAAAAGATCTCAATGCCGACATCATGGTTGTCGTCGCATACGGCCTGTTACTTCCTCAAGCTGTACTGGATACTCCAAAGCTGGGTTGCATAAACGTACATGGTTCTATCTTGCCTCGTTGGCGCGGTGCTGCACCCATTCAGCGCTCTATCTGGCAGGCGATGCCGAGACTGGCGTGACCATCATGCAGATGGATATCGGCCTTGATACCGGTGACATGCTAAAAATTGCAACGCTTCCGATTGAAGCTACTGATACCAGCACCACCATGTATGACAAGCTTGCTGAGTTAGGGCCAGAAGCTCTGGTTGATTGTCTTGGTGATATCGCTGCAGGCAAGGCTAACCCTATCAAACAGGACGATGAGCAAGCCAATTACGCCAGCAAACTGAGCAAAGACGAAGCTAAGATCGATTGGTCTCAAGACGCCGCGTTTATCGAGCGCTGTGTGCGCGCCTTTAACCCATGGCCGATGAGTTTCTTCTCTGTGGAAGAGAACAACATCAAGGTTTGGCAATCTCGCGTTGAAGCGGGTGCGACACAGGCGCCTGCGGGGACTATCCTTAAGGCCGATAAAACAGGAATTTACGTTGCAACAGGTAACGAGACCTTGGTTCTAGAGCAAATTCAGATCCCAGGTAAAAAAGCGATGCCAGTGAGTGACGTACTCAATTCCAAAGCCAGCTGGTTTGAAGTCGGCAGTATCTTAGGTTAGTGATACACACCGCATACGATATTTAGGGCCAGTACTGACCAGTACAGGCCCTAGTTTGTTTTCATAGCAACACAAATTTAGGTAACTAACATGAACGTTCGCGCTGTCGCGGCTAATATCCTTTTCCAAGTGGTTGATAAAGGCCAATCGCTCTCGAGTGCACTTCCATTGGGTCAGCAGCAGGTGAAACCTCGCGACCAAGCACTGCTTCAAGAAATCTGTTTTGGTGCACTTCGGATTTTACCTCGCCTTGAATCTGTCGCATCCGAATTAATGGATAAACCACTCAAGGGCAAACAGCGCGTATTTCATCATCTGATTTTGGTGGGTCTTTACCAAATCGGTCATATGCGTATTCCGGCTCACGCTGCCGTTGGCGAAACCGTGGAAGCAACCAAAGCACTGAAAGGTCCGAGGCTGCGCGGCTTAATCAACGCTGTACTGCGTAACTACCAACGCAATCAAGAAGAGTTAGATCAAAAGTCGGTCAGCCACAATGCAGGTAAGTACGGTCACCCAAGCTGGCTATTAAAACTTTTGCAGCAAAGCTACCCAGAACAGTGGGAAAGCATTGTTGAAGCCAACAACATGAAAGCGCCAATGTGGCTGCGCGTGAACCATCAGCACCTGCCTCGTGACGATTATCAAGCGCTTCTCAAAAATGAAGGCATAGATTCCACCCTCACCCAGAAGCACAAGATGCCCTAAAATTGGCCGCCCCTTGCGATGTGACCAAGCTTCCGGGCTTTGAAAAAGGCTGGGTATCGGTTCAAGATGCCGCAGCGCAGTTGTCGATCAACTACCTACAACCACAAGATGGTGAGCTGATTTTAGACTGTTGTGCAGCGCCAGGTGGTAAAACCGCTCACATTCTTGAGCGCACCAAAAACAGCCAAGTGGTGGCGATTGATTGTGACGAGACACGACTAAAACGTGTCCACGACAACCTGAAGCGCCTCAACCTACAAGCGAAAGTCGTATGCGGTGACGCAAGAACGCCACAAGAGTGGTGGCAAGGTGAGCAGTTTGACCGTATTTTGTTGGACGCCCCCTGTTCTGCGACGGGCGTGATTCGTCGTCACCCTGATATCAAATGGCTGCGTCGCGCGGATGACATTGAGGCACTTGCAGAGCTGCAACGCGAGATTTTTGATGCCATGTGGCAGCAACTGAAAGTGGGTGGCACCTTAGTGTACGCAACGTGCTCTATCACGCCGCAAGAGAACAAAGACCAAGTGATTGCGTTCTTGGCTCGCACAGAAAACGCTGAGCTTATTGGCTCAGATAAAGAGAACCCTGGACGTCAGATTCTTCCGGGTGAGCACGATATGGACGGCTTCTATTACGCTGTCCTACAAAAGACAAAGTAATCGAGCATTGTGTAGGGAACTTAAAAATCAATAGCATGCTAACTTATTGATGGCTATGCTATTGACGTAACGAGTTTATAAAAACAGAAGAGCGAAATGTTATGAAAATCATCATTCTTGGAGCTGGTCAAGTTGGTGGCACCCTAGCGGAGAACCTGGTGGGGGAAAACAACGATATCACTATCGTAGACCGCGACAGCGACCGTTTAAGAGAGCTGCAAGATAAGTATGATTTGCGTGTCGTCAATGGCTACGCTTGTCACCCAGATGTGCTACGAGAGGCCGGCGCACAAGATGCCGATATGTTGGTTGCCGTCACCAATATGGACGAAACCAACATGGCGGCTTGTCAGGTCGCATTTTCGCTCTTCAACACCCCTAACCGTGTCGCGCGTATTCGCTCTCGTGAATACTTGATTGAAAAAGAGAGCTTGTTTAACTCCGGTGCCATTCCAGTTGACCACCTGATTGCCCCTGAAGAGCTTGTCACCAGCTACATTGAGCGATTGATCCAGTACCCTGGCGCACTGCAAGTGGTCAGCTTTGCGGATGAACGCGTCAGTCTCGTCGCGGTAAAAGCCTACTACGGCGGACCGTTAGTAGGTAATGCCCTATCGACTCTACGTGAGCACATGCCGCATATCGACACCCGCGTAGCAGCGATTTTCCGTCAAGGCCGCCCTATTCGTCCGCAAGGCACCACCATTATCGAAGCCGATGATGAAGTGTTCTTCGTCGCGGCAAGCAACCACATTCGCTCAGTAATGAGCGAACTGCAGCGCCTAGAGAAGCCTTATCGCCGTATCATGATTGTGGGTGGTGGTAACATCGGTGCCAGTCTTGCCAAACGCCTAGAGCAGACCTATAGCGTGAAACTGATTGAGCGCAGCTATCAACGTGCAGAGAAGCTCTCTGAAGAGCTAGAAAACACTATTGTCTTCTGTGGTGATGCCGCAGACCAAGAGCTGCTTGCAGAAGAAAACATCGACCAAGTCGATGTGTTTATTGCACTCACCAACGAAGATGAAACTAACATCATGTCGGCGATGCTGGCGAAGAAAATGGGCGCAAAGAAGGTGATGGTGCTTATCCAGCGCGGCGCTTATGTTGACTTGGTTCAAGGCGGCACCATTGATGTGGCGATTTCTCCTCAGCAAGCGACGATTTCGGCTTTGCTTACTCACGTTCGTCGTGCGGATATCGTTAACGTATCTTCACTGCGTCGCGGCGCTGCCGAGGCTATCGAAGCGGTTGCGCATGGCGATGAAACCACCTCCAAAGTGGTTGGCAAGGCCATTGGCGATATCAAGCTTCCACCGGGTACCACCATCGGTGCGATTGTGCGTGGTGAAGAAGTATTAATTGCCCACGACCGAACCATTATCGAGCAAGATGACCACGTGGTCATGTTCTTGGTTGATAAGAAATACGTGCCTGATGTTGAGGCATTATTCCAGCCGAGCGCGTTCTTCTTGTAAGGCAATTTTATGGTTAACGCCCGTCCGGTCTCGTTTGTTATAGGGTTGGTGCTCTCTAAGCTCGCCCTATTCATGTACGTACCAACTCTGGTCGCCTTCTTTACGGGTACTGACGGCTTTTTAGACTTTGGTCTTGCAGTCATCATCACCCACGTTGCGGCTTTCCTGTGCCTATCCATCGGCCGAACCAAACACTTTAAGCTGGGTGTTCGAGACATGTTCTTGATCACCAGTTTAGTGTGGACCATTGCCAGTGCGTTTGCGGCGCTGCCTTTTGTGTTCATCAACCACATAAGCTTTACCGATGCCTACTTTGAAACCATGTCAGGCATCACTACCACAGGCTCGACCGTACTCAGTGGCCTCGACAACATGGCTCCGAGTATCTTGCTGTGGCGCTCAATACTGCAGTGGCTCGGCGGTATCGGCTTTATTGTAATGGCGGTAGCCGTCTTGCCAATGCTCAACGTCGGCGGGATGCGACTGTTCCAGACCGAGTCTTCTGATTGGTCTGATAAAAGCAGTCCGCGAGCGAAGACCGTCGCGAAAAACATTGTGGTGGTGTATTTAGTGCTGACGGGACTGTGCCTACTCGGCTATCTTGCTACTGGCATGAACCTATTTGATGCCATTAACCACTCGTTTACCACGTTATCCACTGGCGGCTACTCCACCTCTGATGGCTCAATGAACCACTTCTCAGAAGGGTCACATTGGGTTGGTACCGTGTTTATGTTCTTAGGTGGCTTACCCTTCTTGCTGTTTGTCGCCGCACTGTCAAAACGCGATCCGAGAGTGCTATTTAATGATGCTCAGGTGCGCGGCTTTGGTTATCTATTCTTGGTAGCCAGTACGGTTGTGGCTCTTTGGCTGTTTATCGAAGACGGCTATGCCTTAGACGATGCCTTCCGCGTCTCTATGTTCAACATCGTCTCAGTGGTCACGACAACAGGATTTGGCTTGGAAGATTTCACCGCCTGGGGTCCACTACCATCGGTAGTTTTTGCGTTTATGATGATGGTGGGGGCATGTTCAGGCTCAACCTCTGGCGGCATTAAAATCTTTCGCTTTCAAATCGCAGTAACTCTGCTGCACAAACAAATGATGAAGCTTATTCACCCTTCTGGCGTATTCGTACAGCGTTACAACCAGCGGCCAGTAAATGATGACATCGTGCGCTCAGTGGTGGCATTTGGCTTGATGTTCTTCGTCACTATTATCGTCCTTGCAGGGGCACTAAGCGCGATGGGGTTAGACCCTACCACCAGCATCTCTGGGGCGATTACCGCCGTTGCCAATGTGGGACCTGGGATGGGCTCAATCATTGGTCCAACAGGAAACTTTGCTCCGCTGCCCGATGCGGCAAAATGGTTACTGAGTTTAGGTATGCTAATGGGGCGCTTGGAAATTCTCACGCTGATCGTACTGTTCTTCCCTGCATTCTGGCGCCGCTAGTCGCGGCGTTATCTCGGTTACATGGGTGTCACGTACCAATACACAGCAAAAAAGTGACACGCCGCTCCCCCTAGCACAAACAGATGCCAGATAGCGTGATTATAGGGTATGCGCTTGTTGGCGTAGAACACTACGCCCAGTGTGTAAATTGCCCCGCCGGCAGCGAGTAAGATAAGGCCGGAAGGATCAAGGTGTTTGGCAAGCTGGTAAATCACGATCAGCGATAACCACCCCATCACTAGATAAGTAATCAATGACGCGCGTTTGAAGCGATAGACAAAAAACAGCTTCATGATAATGCCAATTACCGCAAGCGCCCAAATCACCACCATCAACCCAATAGCAAGTGGCGTGCGTAAACTCACCAGCATAAATGGGGTATAGCTACCCGCGATCAATAAGAAAATAGCGCAGTGATCAAAAGTCTTAAGCCAACGCTTACTGCTCGGGTGCGCGATGGAGTGATACAAGGTTGAGGCGAGAAACAAGGTGATCATGCTGCCGCCATACAGACTCATGCTGGTCAAGGTCATCACATCGGCACCAGCGGCCAGCGAGCGCTGCAACAACAATATCAAGCCTACGATCGACAGCAGAACGCCAACGCCATGAGTAACACTATTAGCCCACTCTTCACGTGCGCTGTAATGGGAAGTGATCGTCGACATACCCGCATACTCTCATTTTGGTCACAAAATCAGAGTATGCCATATTCAGCGAACATGTGTTAGCTCAAAGTTAGGTGGTTTGCTCTAAGTAGTCTAAAACCTGTTTGCCCGCTTCCTCACCGGAAAGAGAGCTTGGCAAAGTGAGCTCGCGTTTAAGCTGGCCAAGGCCAATCAAGCTAGACAGCATCCCTTTAACCCCCTCTTTGTTGCGATCAATCTCGAACCACAGCTTAAGCTCATCCTCACTTCGATACGCGATGATCTCTAACTCTCGCCAGCGGCCGTGGTAAGGGCCAGTGGTCGGTACAAACTCAAACTCTTGAACAAAAGGCATAGCAAAGCCTTTCGCCGCTTCGCATTCCACTTGGCGTATGCGCAGCCCTTGATCTTCAAGCGCGACAAAAATGCCATCAATGAGAGGATCGGGGCGAACGGTCAGCATATCTTTGTCTGTCGGATCCGCTGCCATGGCGATATCGAGGCCGGTTTCTAACCACACACGTGAGTCGCCGATTGTCACCGGAGTATTCCATGGCACGTCCAGTTCAACGTCAAAGTCACGGGTTTCACCCGGCTCTATGGTAAACGCATACGGCAAGGTCCAAGAATGCAGCTCATAAGTTTTAGAGACTTTCTTTTTTGGCGCGAGGATGGTTACTGTTGTCGTTTTGGTTTTGCGCTACCTCGTCGATGTAGCGGCAGCAGAGCTTAAGCTTGATGTTGTCTACGGTTTGCGCGGTTTTGCCACCATAAACATGAATGGTCACTTTTGCGGTTTCACCTGGGTGGAGAAACTCTTGATGCAGAACAGAGTCAACTTTGGCTGCCCCTATTCCAAAACTTGCTAAGGTTTTTTTGAAAAAAGACATACTTAGTTCCCTTTATAACCAAAGACACATCTAGTGTTGTATCGTAAATCGAGAGAGAAAACAAACGTTACGCGCACAGAGTCAGTGAAGAAAAAATAACCACTTTTTTTATGGGATCTATCGAATATCCAGACGCTTACTGCTATTCTATGCGTGGTGTGCATGCACACCGTTATTCCTGATTACTTATTTGGAGTGGCATCAGTCAAAAAAGAGCGACATTGGGAGTCTATTCAGTGTTTCTCATAGGTGATCAGGCCATGTATTTGGCAACGGAATTGCCTGACTTGTTAGGTTACAACAATATGCGCCCAACACCCGTCAGGTTTTCGTACTCGGCTAACCGTAGTGCGTTAATGCGTCGTCGCAGTGGCTTTGTCGCTGCACCTGTCGCGAAAAAAGTCGCTCCTTCAATGACCCTCGTTGAGCAAGGTGTCCGAATGACATCAACGCCAACAAGCGTTATTAAAGCAGCTTAATAAAAAGCGCAGTCAGTCTGCGCTTTTTTTTGCCTTCCATTTCGCCACATATTGGTATTCTCAATGAACTTTGATATTTTTACTCAAAAATACCTATAAATTTTGTGGAGAAAGTTATGAAGTGTCACCGCGTCAACGAACTGATCGAGCTCATTCACCCTGAATGGCAAAAAGATTCCGATCTCAACCTGCTTGAGTTCCTGGTTAAGCTTGCCAGCGAAGCTGGCTACGAAGGCAAACTCGAAGATCTCACTGATGATGTGCTTATCTACCATCTCAAGATGCGCAATAGTAAAAAAGACGAGATGATTCCAGGTCTCGCCAAAGACCAAGAAGATGATTTCAAGACCGCTTTGCTCAAAGCTCGCGGCATCATCAAATAACCATGAGTTATAAAAACGACCCTTTATAGGGTCGTTTTTTCTATGACCGCTCACTCATTTTGTTGTTAAAGGTTGATAGCCTTAAAGAAATGAAATTGTTATCAAGGTTATAATCTTTGGGTTTTCATACTGCGTACTGAATAACAATGCCGAACAGTGTGGCATGACACCGTACACAGTTACTGCAATGTCGGAAAAGATAGAGTGCGTCTGAAACGCACCGTCAGCCCAAGAAGGACACTCAACAATGAGTCAGGACAAAATCGACGTAAAGGATGTAACGCCTAAAACGTTTAACCCCAAAACCCACAAAGGCAACGGCGACAGATTCAACCCAAGCAACCGGATCTATGTTCGAGAGAGCAAAGGGACCTTTCAAAAACTAAGACGCTATGGCGGCTGGTTCTTACTGGTGTTGTTTGCCCTAGTGCCATGGATACCTTATGGCGAGAGACAAGCGGTGCTGCTCGATATCGGTAATCAGCAGTTTAACTTTTTTGGTACCACCCTTTATCCGCAAGATCTCACCCTACTCGCGCTGCTATTTATGGTCGCCGCGTTTGGTCTATTCTTTATCACCACCTTTTTAGGTCGCGTATGGTGTGGCTACTTATGCCCGCAAACCGTTTGGACCTTTATGTACATCTGGTTTGAAGAAAAACTGGAGGGCAGTGCCAACAAGCGCCGCAAACAAGACAGCGGTAAGCTCACCGGTAACCTTATTGCACGTAAAGGTCTTAAACATGCCGCTTGGATTGCGATTGCCCTTGCCACCGGCTTTACCTTTACTGGCTATTTTGTACCCATTGGTCCACTGGTCAGCGACTTCTTCACCTTCAATGCCAGCTTTTGGCCTGTGTTTTGGGTCGTGTTCTTCGCCGCATGTACCTATGCCAATGCGGGATGGATGCGCTCGATTATGTGTATCCACATGTGCCCATACGCGCGCTTCCAGTCGGCAATGTTCGACAAAGACACCTTTATCGTCGGTTACGATACCAAGCGCGGTGAAAAGCGTGGCCCTCGCTCTCGCAAAGCGGATCCGAAGCAGCTTGGCTTAGGTGACTGTATCGACTGCGATCTCTGCGTACAAGTTTGTCCAACGGGTATCGATATTCGCGATGGTCTGCAATACGAATGTATTAACTGTGGTGCCTGTATCGATGCCTGTGACAAAACCATGGATCGCATGGGTTACGACAAGGGGCTTATCAGCTATACCACCGAACACCGCTTATCAGGCAAACACACCAAGGTCCTGCGACCAAAACTGCTCGGCTATGGCGCGGTATTACTGGTTATGATTGCTCTGTTTTTTGTGCAAATATCGGCTGTAGATCCCGCAGGCCTGAGCGTTCTGCGCGACCGCAACCAGCTGTTCCGAGTCAACAGCGATGGCTTAGTTGAAAATACCTACACCCTAAAAGTCATCAATAAGACTCAACAAGAGCAGCAGTACAC
Source organism: Vibrio variabilis (assembly GCF_003263785.1). Classification (GTDB taxonomy): domain Bacteria; phylum Pseudomonadota; class Gammaproteobacteria; order Enterobacterales; family Vibrionaceae; genus Vibrio; species Vibrio variabilis. Next base: position 62,783 of record NZ_JYJK01000139.1, on the reverse strand, counting down.
GTTACGTGTTTCAGGTCTAGAGGGTGCGACTTGGTATGGCAGACAAACCATTACCGTCGAACCGGGTGAAGTGTATAACCTGCCAATGAGCCTTGGCGCCGATCCGGATGCGCTAAGTTCACCTGTCTCAACAATTCAGTTTATACTGAGTGACAGCAACGACTTCTCCGTACAAGTGGAAAGTCGATTTATCAAAAAGCTCTAGCTCTCTAGCAGCAACCAATAATAGGAAAGGGCTCGGCAACGAGCCCTTTTATCATCACGATGACAGATACTGCGTTTAACTTTGACGCCCTCACTCCCGATTTTATGTGGTACGCCCTTGAAAGCATTGGTGTTAGAGCCGAATCCGGCTTGCTTCCTCTCAACAGCTATGAAAACCGTGTGTATCAGTTCACTGATGAAGAACGTAAGCGCTACGTGGTTAAGTTCTATCGCCCTCAGCGTTGGAGCCAAGCACAAATCCAAGAAGAGCACGATTTTGCTCATGAACTGCTAGAACACGAAGTCCCTGTTTCTGCACCCTTAATCATCAATGGCCAGACGATTCATGAATATCAAGGCTATCTGTTTACCCTGTTTGCCAGCGAAGGCGGCCGACAGTTTGAGGTGGATAACCTTGAGCAAATTGAATGGGTTGGACGCTTCCTTGGCCGCATCCACAAAGTCGGCGCCAGTAAGCCTTTTGTGCATCGCCCTACCCTAGGGCTGGAAGAATACCTGTACCAGCCACGTAAGTTACTGCAAAGCTCCAGCTTTATTCCCTCACATCTAGAAAACGCCTTCTTTAGCGACTTGGATATGCTGATCGGCCAAATTGAAACTCACTGGCAGCCCGCAGAGACCATTAGACTGCATGGCGACTGCCATCCAGGCAATATCTTATGGCGTGATGGCCCACTGTTTGTCGATCTTGACGATTCGCGTAATGGTCCCGCAATTCAAGATTTGTGGATGCTGCTCAATGGCGACCGTCAAGACAAGCTGATGCAGCTCGACGTACTCTTGGAGGGGTATCAAGAATTCAGTGACTTACCTAGCAGTCAATTGAAACTTATTGAACCATTGCGCGGTCTACGTATGGTGCACTACATGGCATGGCTAGCTAAGCGCTGGCATGATCCTGCTTTCCCGCTAGCGTTTCCTTGGTTTAATGATGCGAAATACTGGGAAGGTCAGGTACTTGGTTTTAAAGAGCAAATTGCCGCTCTTAACGAAAAGCCACTTTCATTGCAGCCGCAGTGGTGACAAACTAGTCGAAATCCATCAATAGGATTTGAGTTTTACACATGGAGAAAATAATGAAAAAAATCATCGCACTTTTTGCGACGCTACTCGTCAGCCTAAGCGTCAGTGCCGCCCAGTTTGAAGAAGGCAAACACTACAAGGTGCTGGAGTTGGAAAAATCCTCAAAGCCAGTCGTGACTGAGTACTTCTCATTCTACTGCCCGCACTGTAACAGCTTTGAGCCTATCATCGCTCAGCTGAAAAAGAAGATCCCTGCCGACGCTAAGTTCCAGAAAAACCATGTTTCCTTTATGGGTGGTCCAATGGGTCTTTCAATGAGTAAGGCTTACGCGACGATGATTGCACTTAAAGTTGAAGACAAAATGACGCCAGTGATGTTTAACCGCATTCACAACTTACAGAAGCCACCAAAAAACGATGAAGAACTGCGTCAAATCTTCCTAGATGAAGAGGTAGATGCTAAGAAATTCGATTCAGCGTTTAATGGTTTTGCCGTTGATTCCATGGTTCGCCGCTTCGACAAGCAGTTTAAAGATAGCGGCCTAACCGGTGTTCCAGCAGTTATCGTTAACAACAAGTACCTTGTTGAAGCAGGTGGTATTACCTCTCTTGATGAGTACTTCGAGCTGGTTAACTTCCTCTTGAAAAAGTAACCCAACTCTATAAAGAAAAACCGAGCCTGATATCAATCAGGCTCGGTTTTTTTATTTGCGATGAATCTCTTTCAACACATCATCTTTTTGCTGCCAGAGATCCCCAAGCCATTGCTGGAAACGACGCTTATAGGGTTTGTCGTTGAAGTAGTCTCCCGATACGTTTTCATCTATGGGCAAAGTACGCACTTTGACCACTATCTTGGTCATGTTGCCCATTAATGCGGCTTTGAATGGCTCGACTCTATTTTCTGGGTAGGCCAAGGTGACATCTATAATGCTATCAAACTGCTCACCCATCGCGGCCAACGTATACGCGATACCGCCTGATTTAGGTTGCAGCAAATGCTGGTAGCCCGCCTTGCTTCGCTTTTGCTTCTCAGTGGTAAAGCGCGTGCCTTCTACGTAGTTCACCACCGTTGTTGGCGTATCTTTAAATTTGGCGCAAGAGCGACGCGTGGTCTCTAAATCTTGACCACGCTTTTCTGGATGCTTAATTAAGTATTCACGGGAGTAGCGCTTCATAAACGGCATGTTCAGCGCCCAGCACGCCATACCGACAAAGGGAACATACAAAAGTTGCTGCTTAAGAAAGAATTTAGGCATAGGAATGCGATCTTTAAACACGCTACACAGCACGACGATATCCGTCCAACTCAGGTGATTACTGATCATCAAATACCAGCCATCTTTTCGCAGCGCTTCGAGCCCTTCGATTTCCCATTCAAGCTTTGGGTTGACCAAATGAAGTATGCCGTGGTTCACCGTTGCCCATAGCCACATGAATTTATTGGCAAGCGTGGTACATAATGCCTGAGCCGGCTTAAACGGCAGCACCAGTTTCATCAGCCCAAAACCTAAAATAGGGATCGAACAAAATGCGGTATTGAGGATGACGAGCGACGAACTCATTACAAAAATTAGGTATCCAAGCATATCTAACGTTCTATGAAGTATTTGTGGCAGTTTTATGGCGGTTAATTGTACAAGGGGGAAGGCACTGCGCAACGATTAATTTATTGGTCTGATTTGTGTTGTAACTTGCAAAAAACACACTTATTCTGAACCAATAACATAACATAAACATATAATTACAACCGTTACCTCAAAATCAGAATGTGATAAGGAACCGTTATGAAAAGGGCATGGAGTGTCTTAGCAGTGTCACTGAGTGTTGTCTCTTATGGTGCTGCAGCTAAATTAGGAGAAAGTAATGGCTTTAGTGGTGAAATTGCACTAAACGCCGCTTACGCGAGCAAAACGTCAAACCTTAGCAATACCGACGATGAATTTCGTACCTATACCGGTGAGGCGCAAGAGAACAGCAGCGCCTTAGTTCTGCCACTGGGTAACGTTCAATACACCTGGGGTTCACGTTCCAACCACCAAGTATTCCTAGGTACTTCTCGAGCCGATGTGGCCGTGGGTACGCTGGCACTTGAAACCGGCTACCGTTATCAGTTTCAAGATGGGACTAAGTGGAGCCTAGCGATTTTGCCAACCATTCTTGAAGGTGAGGTATGGCGCGACCCTTACCTTGAAAACCAAGCTCGAAGCACCACCGACGAGAAAGGCACGGCCTATCGTATGCAGATAGATAACATTGCCGGCTCGCTGTTTAGCCTCGATCTTGCTTATGGTAAGCGTGAGCTGGACTCAGAGTTATCTGGCTCTGGTGCGAACTTAACTGCAGATCAAATGGCGACACTCGACAGAAACGCCGATATTTTCTACGGCAAATTCAAAATGATGCTGCCAGTCAACAAAGGGGTTTTACTGTTCCCTGCGCTGATTTACACCCAACAAGATGCAAATGGCAGCGCGATGAAGAGCAATACTTATGGCGCAGAAATTTCGTCATTTGTCTCCGCTGGCAATCACCAGTTTGCTTTCACCGTCACGTATCTCAACCGTCAGTATGATGGCGCGAACCCAGTGTTCGACAATGTCACTCGAGAAGACGATGAATGGAAAGCGTTTTTAGCGTATGAATATCCGGGCATCTTTTATGCGGACAACCTCTCTTTGGTCGCATTTGGTGGCGTGAACAACAGCAGCTCCAATATTGCCTTCTATGATGAGAAAGATTGGATTACTTCTGTGGGTCTAAATTGGGAGTTCTAATAGAACCCAACGCGAAGCATTAAAACTATCAATATATGGCTTAACAAAACATGTTGTTAAGCCATTTTTTGTCATTAAAGTATCCGCATAAAATATAGATGCTTAGATTGAGCACTCTAATGAGCCTACTGACGGATATTGTATGACCAAGTTTAAGCCCCTCGTTTCCACTGCTCTATTGACTATTATTAGCCAATCCGCCATCGCAGCATTGGCGCCAGAATCCGGCTTTAGTGGCGAGATCTCCATCAGTAATGCGCAAATCGGTGACAAATCCAACTTCGTTGCCAGCTCCGATCCCAAAATCAGCAGCGCAGAAGAAGCCTACGATGAATTCTGGATGCCGCTGGGTATGGTCAAATACACCTATGGTGCGAAGCGGAACAAAGAATGGTTCCTCGGTACATCGCGCAATGACATTGCGGTTGGTACCTTTGTACTCGAAGGTGGATATCGTCAGCAGCTCGAAGATGGTTCTATTTGGAGCGTCTCTTACCTCCCAACCGTCATTGGAGAGCCGATCTGGAAAAACCCTTACGTCGGTGCTGACCAGCTTGAAGAGACAGAGGCCAAAGGCGAGGCTTACCGCTTACAGATTGAAAACATTGCTGGCTCATTGTTCACGATCGATATGGCGTATGGCAACCGCGAGGTAACCGGTGAAAGCTCTGCGACCAACCTCAGCAATAACCTGTCGAGCCAGTACGACCGAAACAGCGATATGTATTACGCCAAAGGCTCCTACACGCTCGCAATGAGTAATGCTTGGACACTGTTTCCTTCACTCATTTACTTGCTTGATGATGCCAAGGGTGAAGCGATGAATAACCAAGGTGCCGGCGGTGAGCTAACCGCTCTGTATGCATATAAAAAACATAGCATTGCGGCAACCATGAGCTATATGAATCATGAGTATCGTGGCCAAAACGCCATCTTTGACCAGTCTGGCCGTATCGATGACAAGTACAGCGCGTTCCTTGCTTATGAGTACCTTGCACTGCAATCTCTATCTCTGATCTCACTTTCAGGCTACAACGCGACAGACTCCTCTATTGCATTCTACGATTCCGCTGACTGGATCACTCTATCGGTGTGAACTTCGCCTTCTAACTACACCGCTTGCGCCGTGAGCTGCTTGAGTAGCCGATCCATGGCACGATAACCCAACGCTTCTGCAATATGAGCCCTTCGTATGGTGGGCTCATTAGCCAAATCGGCAATCGTACGCGCCACTTTGATGATTCGGTGATAAGCACGAATCGACAAGCCAAGTCGATGAAGGGCATTTTCTAAAAACTCAGCATCGGCTTTTTCTAAGCGGCAATAATGTTCTATTTCGCGGCTTTGCAGCAGGGCATTCACTTTGCCGCTGCGCGATAACATCGTCTCTCTTGCAACCAACACACGTTGCTTCACGGTTTGTGTGGTTTCTCCTCGATCTCCGCCTTCAGCTAAGGTGCCTTTGGGTAGTGAGGGGATCTCAATCGACATATCAAATCGGTCGAGCAAAGGCCCGGATAAACGACTCAAATAGCGAAGAATAAGCTGCGGGTTGGTTCTAGATTGATTGCCCTCGTAATAGCCTGTCGGGCTTGGATTTAACGCACCAACCAATTGAAAGCGCGCTGGAAAGCGGGTTTTTCCTTGTGCGCGAGAAATAATGATCTCACCGGACTCCAGTGGCTCACGCAGTGAATCGAGTACTTTGCGCTCGAACTCCGGCATCTCATCTAAGAACAGCAATCCGTTGTGCGCCAAAGAAATTTCACCAGGTCTAGGAATAGAGCCACCACCAACAAGCGCCGCCATTGAGCTCGAATGGTGAGGTGCGCGAAAGGGTCTGGTTCTCCAATTGCTCTCGTTAATTTCTTGCTGAGTAAGGGAAGCCACCGAGGCCGTTTCCATGGCTTCATCTTCACTCATTTCTGGCAATAAATCACAAAGTCGAGAGGCCAACATGGTTTTCCCTGTGCCAGGAGGACCGAGAAAAAGTAAATTGTGATTACCTGCAGCCGCGATTTCTAGCGCCCTTTTTCCTTGCTGCTGACCAATGATATCTTGCAAGTCTCGATTCTTTGTCACAACTTGAGAAGCAGGCTTGCTAGTTGCCAAAGACAAAGTCTGCTGTCCCATCAAGTAACTACAGACGTCGAGAAGTGATGAGGCCGATTTATGGTTATCTTTGCCAACCAGTGCTGCTTGATCGCCATTCTCCTCAGGTACCAATAAGCAGCGCTGCGCTTTATTGGCGGCGAGTGCGGCAGGCAATACGCCTTTTACGGCTCTAAGCTCACCGGACAGTGCCAGCTCACCAACAAATTCATGCGCCAGCAGCTTATCGTGAGGCAGTTGATCGGAAGCCGCCAGTATTCCCAGCGCTATCGGCAAATCAAAGCGGCCACCTTCTTTAGGGAGATCGGCAGGGGCAAGATTCACAGTGATCCGTTTGGCGGGAAATTCGAATCGAGAATTAATGATCGCACTACGAACTCTATCCTTAGATTCTTTGACTGTCGTCTCGGGAAGTCCTACCAGTGTAAAGCCTGGCATGCCATTGCTGATGTGCACTTCCACGGTCACCAGAGGTGCCTCCACGCCAACGCTGGCACGACTGTAAATAATAGATAATCCCATAGAATCCCTTTTTTATTCCGACTTCTCTTCACTCATCGGTTAAAAGTCAGATTTTTATATATAACCTATGTTATATCTCGACATTTAATGCTGAGTAAATGTGAAGAAAGTATGATTTTTTGCTTGTCAGCTAACAGAAATTTGTGATACCACTAGGGACGCAAACATTTTCGTTAGACACAACGCAACGATTAATAAACAAGATAATGACTTTTAACGCACACTCTCACACTCTGATTAGCCTGATTATTGTGGTCCTGATTGGTACCGCACGGGGGCATGTGGGCGTTAAATAGCCACAAGATTTTAAAAACCCCCGCACTGAGAAGTCCGGGGGTTTTTTTACAAACTCATAATAGTAATTTGATAGTGATCACTCATTGAACGCCAACGGGCTGAGATGACAGGAAGAAATGGAGCACAACATGTGCAAGCGAACGACAAATCGTCACGATAAGCGTGGCACTCAAGGAGGCTATAATGACAGGTGCTGAATTAGTTGTAGCCGCATTGAAGCAGCAAGGTATCGAGACCGTGTTTGGTTACCCAGGTGGAGCCATCATGCCCATCTACGATGCTTTGTATGACGGTGGTGTGGAACATATCCTTTGCCGACACGAACAAGGCGCTGCAATGGCAGCCATCGGAATGGCAAGAGCCACCAAAGAGGTTGCTGTTTGCATGGCAACCTCAGGCCCTGGAGCCACCAACCTTGTTACCGGCCTTGCCGACGCTTTCCTCGATTCTATCCCTCTCGTTGCTATCACTGGCCAAGTTGCTAGTTCACATATCGGTACTGATGCCTTCCAAGAAATGGATGTGATCGGTATGTCTCTCTCGTGTACCAAACACAGTTACCTCGTGACTGATATCAACGAACTTGCTCCCACTCTAGCCGAAGCATTTGAAGTTGCGAAAACTGGCAGACCCGGTCCTGTCATTGTTGATATCGCTAAAGATGTCCAACTTGCTAATGCTCCGGTGGATGTGCTTCCTCCGTTTACTCCCCCTGCTATCCCGGTTGCCGATGAGCAGCAAGTAAAACGCGCTCAGCAATTGCTTGACGAAAGCTCTCGCCCAGTGCTGTATGTCGGTGGTGGTGTTCAACTTGCAAATGCAACTGAGTCCGTTCGTGAGTTCCTGCGCATCAACCCGATGCCAAGCGTCAGCACACTCAAAGGTCTTGGCACGATTGACCGACACGACCCTCACTATTTGGGCATGCTGGGTATGCACGGCACTAAAGCCGCGAACTTGGTGGTACAAGAGTGTGACCTACTCATCGTCGTTGGTGCCCGTTTCGATGACCGTGTGACGGGTAAACTGGATACGTTCGCACCGCACGCGAAGGTGATTCATATCGATATCGATGCGGCAGAGTTCAATAAGCTGCGTGAAGCGCATGCGGCGCTGCGTGGTGACATCAATGCGATTCTGCCTCAACTAGAGCTATCAAAAGACATTAACGCTTGGGCGCATCACAGTGAAAGTCTGCGCAGAGGCTTCAAATGGCGCTACGACCACCCGGGTGACCTAATTTTCGCTCCGCTGCTGTTAAAACAGCTTTCAGACATGATGCCGGAGAATTCTATCGTCTCCACCGACGTTGGCCAGCACCAGATGTGGGCAGCTCAGCATATTCAGCCAAGACTGCCTGAGAACTTCATTACTTCAGCAGGTCTCGGCACCATGGGCTTTGGTCTACCTGCAGCAATGGGCGCAGCAGTAGGACGCCCTGATGACCAATCTGTCCTGATCACTGGCGATGGTTCATTCATGATGAACGTTCAAGAGCTCGGCACCCTGAAGCGTCGCCAAATCCCAGTGAAAATTGTGCTGTTAAATAACCAACGTCTTGGTATGGTAAGGCAGTGGCAGTCACTGTTCTTCGACGGCAGACATAGTGAGACGATTTTGGATGACAACCCAGATTTTGTCATGCTTGCTAAAGCCTTTGATATTCCAGGCAAGACCATCACTCGCAAAGAAGAAGTCGAGCCAGCGCTAAAAGAAATGCTCGAGTCTAAGACGTCTTACATGTTGCACGTGCTGATCGATGAAGAAGAAAACGTATGGCCTTTGGTTCCACCAGGTGCCTCAAATAGTGACATGTTGGAGAATACCTAATGGACAGATATCTACTAGACATCAAAGCCGACGACAAACCTGTCTTGCTTGAGCGCGTACTGCGCGTGATTCGCCACCGTGGCTTTATTATCAAACAAGTGGCTGCGACCCAAAACCATGAAAGTAAGATTGCCAGCGTTGAGATCATTGTAGATAGCGATCGACCCATCACTACCTTGATCAACCAAATTGAGAAACTTTGGGACATCAGAACCGTTGAGGTCACAGAACTTAAAAACAACGAACTGACCAATCACAACCTACAAGAACAGAATGCATAAGGAAGGAATGCTAAATGGCTACTAAAACAGCAGATTTTATTTGGTTTAACGGTGAGATGGTTCCATGGGCAGAGGCGAACGTTCACGTCTTAACTCACGCAATGCACTATGGCACATCTGTTTTTGAAGGGGTTCGCTGTTACAACACGCCAAAAGGGCCTGTGGTGTTTCGTCATCCTGAGCATGCTAAGCGTCTAAAAGATTCAGCAAAAATTTATCGCTTCCCTATTCCATATACCGAAGAAGAAATCATGGAAGCAACGCGTGAAACACTACGTCAAAACAAACTGGAATCAGCGTATATTCGTCCGCTTGGTTTTGTTGGCAACGTTGGTCTCGGTGTCTGTCCACCAGAAGGCACCATTATGGATCTTATCATCGCCGCTTTCCCATGGGGCTCTTACCTGGGTGAAGAAGCACTCGCAAACGGCGTTGATGCGATGATTTCTAGCTGGAACCGCGCGGCACCAAACACGATCCCAACGGCTGCCAAAGCGGGTGGTAACTACCTATCTTCGCTATTGGTTGGTGGTGAAGCTCGTCGTCATGGTTATGATGAGGGCATCGCGCTGAGCGTGGATGGCTACCTATCTGAAGGTGCTGGTGAGAACATTTTTGTGGTTAAAGATGGTGTGATTACAACACCGCCAGCCACCAGCGCTATCCTTCCTGGTATTACGCGTGACTCTATCATGACGCTAGCAAAAGACATGGGTTATGAAGTGCGTGAAGCCAATATTGCTCGTGAAGCACTCTACCTTGCTGATGAAGTGTTCATGACAGGTACGGCCGCTGAAATCGTTCCAGTGCGTACTATCGATAAGATAGAGGTAGGCGAAGGCAAACGCGGTCCTATCACTAAAGTGATGCAAGACGCGTACTTCGGTCTATTCAACGGCACCACAGAAGATAAGTGGGGCTGGTTGGACTACGTCTACCCACAAGATAACCAGTAAGCACCAGGTAAATTTAAGGAAGTATTACAATGCCAAAATATCGTTCTGCCACCACAACTCATGGTCGCAATATGGCTGGTGCGCGTGCTCTGTGGCGCGCTACTGGCGTTAAAGATGAAGACTTCGGTAAACCTATCATTGCCGTTGTGAACTCGTTCACTCAGTTCGTTCCAGGTCACGTACACCTAAAAGATCTTGGTCAGCTCGTCGCTCGCGAGATCGAAGAAGCAGGCGGCATCGCGAAAGAATTCAACACCATCGCTGTGGATGATGGTATCGCAATGGGTCACGGCGGCATGCTGTACTCACTGCCATCACGCGAGCTTATCGCTGACTCGGTAGAGTACATGGTCAATGCACACTGCGCCGATGCAATGGTATGTATCTCAAACTGCGACAAGATCACTCCAGGAATGCTCATGGCTTCAATGCGCCTTAACATCCCAGTGATCTTTGTCTCTGGCGGTCCAATGGAAGCGGGGAAAACTAAGCTTTCTGATCAGATAATCAAGCTGGATCTAGTTGATGCGATGATCCAAGGCGCCGATCCAACGGTTTCTGATGAGCAAAGTGAGCAAGTAGAGCGCTCTGCATGCCCGACATGTGGCTCTTGCTCTGGTATGTTTACCGCTAACTCAATGAACTGTCTGACAGAGGCGCTGGGTCTATCTCAGCCAGGTAACGGCTCTCTACTTGCCACGCACGCCGATCGCGAGGTGCTGTTTAAGAATGCAGGTAAGCGCATTGTTGATCTTACCAAGCGCTACTACGAGCAAGATGATGCCTCAGCACTGCCGCGTAATATCGCCAGTAAAGAAGCATTTGAGAACGCAATGGCGCTAGATATCGCCATGGGTGGCTCTACTAACACGGTTCTTCACCTACTTGCCGCGGCGCAAGAGGGCGACGTCGACTTTGATATGGAAGACATCGATCAGATGTCTCGCCGCGTGCCAAACCTTTGTAAGGTAGCGCCATCAACGCCTAAGTATCACATGGAAGACGTACACCGCGCGGGTGGTGTTATCGGTATCCTAGGTGAGCTTAACCGCGCAGGTCTATTGAACAACCAAACCAAAACGGTACTTGGCCTGACAATGGAAGAGCAGTTGTCTCAATACGACATCATGCTGACGGATTCGGAAGAAGTGAAATCCTTCTACCGCGCAGGTCCTGCAGGCATTCGTACCACTCAAGCTTTCTCGCAAGACTGTCGCTGGGACACCCTTGATGACGACCGTGAAAATGGTTGTATCCGCACTAAAGAAAATGCGTACAGCCAAGACGGCGGTCTTGCGGTACTAAAAGGCAACATCGCACTGGATGGCTGTATCGTTAAGACAGCAGGTGTGGATGAGAGCATCCTTAAGTTCCAAGGCCCTGCGGTGGTATTCGAAAGCCAAGAAGATGCAGTAGATGGCATCCTGGGCGGCAAAGTGAAAGCCGGTGATGTGGTGGTGATCCGCTACGAAGGTCCAAAAGGCGGCCCTGGCATGCAAGAGATGCTATACCCAACCACGTACCTAAAATCTATGGGTCTAGGTAAAGAGTGTGCGCTACTGACTGACGGCCGCTTCTCTGGCGGTACATCGGGTCTTTCTATCGGTCACGCTTCTCCAGAAGCGGCTAATGGCGGTACCATTGGTTTGGTGAAAGATGGTGATATGATCAACATCGACATTCCAAACCGTGAGATCACGCTGGTGGTTTCTGAAGATGAGCTAGCCGCTCGCCGCGCAGAGCAAGATAAGCTGGGCTGGAAACCGGCTGATCGTGAACGTACGGTTTCTCTTGCATTAAAAGCTTACGCTAATCTAGCCACCAGCGCCGATAAAGGTGCGGTACGTGATAAGTCCAAACTCGAGGGCTAATCATGAGTGACGTAGATAATCATCCCGTATCTGGCGCAGATTATCTGCGTCAGGTTCTCAGAGCACCTGTCTACGAAGTGGCGACCGTGTCGCCGCTTCAAGATATGCCAAGACTCGGCGCTCGCATCGGTAACCAAGTCCAAATCAAGCGTGAAGACAGACAGCCGGTTCACTCATTCAAGCTTCGCGGCGCCTACAACATGGTGGCGAACCTTAGCGATGAGCAAAAGCGTGCTGGTGTCATTGCCGCTTCGGCGGGGAACCACGCTCAAGGCATGGCGCTGTCAGGTACTAAGCTCGGCATCAATACCACCATCGTGATGCCAAAAACCACACCAGACATCAAAGTCGAAGCAGTACGCGGCTTTGGTGGCAACGTGGTACTTCACGGCAGCAACTTTGATGAAGCGAAAGCCGAAGCTGAGCGCCTCTCAAAAGAGCATGGCTATACCTTTGTCCCTCCTTTCGATCACCCTTTGGTGATTGCAGGACAAGGCACTATCGGTATGGAAATGCTGCAGCAAAATGGTCACCTTGATTACATCTTTGTCCCTGTGGCGGCGGTGGTCTGGCAGCGGGTGTCGCCGTGCTGGTTAAGCAGCTTATGCCTGAAATCAAAGTGATCGCGGTTGAACCTGAAGATTCAGCTTGCCTTAAAGCCGCGCTTGATGCCGGTGAACCCGTTGTGCTTGATCAAGTGAGCATGTTTGCTGACGGCGTCGCAGTGAAGATCATCGGTAACGAGACCTTTAGACTGTGTCAGCAGTACATTGATGGCCACATTACTGTGTCTAGCGATGAGATTTGCTCTGCGGTAAAAGATATCTTTGAAGATACTCGTGCCATTGCTGAGCCTTCTGGCGCATTGGCGCTGGCTGGTCTAAAGAAATTTGCCGAAAAGCATCAACTGAAGGACAAGCAGCTGGGTACCGTGCTGTCTGGCGCAAACACCAACTTCCACGGTCTTCGCTACGTCTCTGAGCGCTGTGAACTGGGTGAAAAACGTGAGGGCTTACTCGCGGTGACTATTCCAGAGCGCCAGGGGGCTTTCTTTGAATTCTGCAATATCATTGGCGGGCGTGCCGTTACTGAGTTTAACTACCGCTACAACGACGATGATCTCGCAAATATTTTTGTGGGTGTAAGACTGGTTGGCGGCCAAGATGAGCTGGATGGCATCATCAGTGATCTACGAACCGGTGGCTATCCTGTCGCTGATCTCTCTGACGATGAGATGGCGAAACTGCACATTCGCTATATGATCGGCGGTAAGCATCTAAGCAGCTTAAAGAGCGCTTATACAGCTTTGAGTTCCCAGAATACCCAGGCGCCCTGCTTAAGTTCTTGAGCACGCTGGGTACGCATTGGAACATTAGCCTGTTCAATTATCGCAACCATGGTGCCGACTACGGGCGCGTATTGTGTGGATTTGAACTTGAAGATAGCGATCTTAGCGAGTTCTCCACTCACCTTCGAGAGCTTGGCTACCAGTGTAAAGATGAAACGGATAACCCGTCCTATAAATTCTTCTTATCCTAGGCTGGAAATAAAGATCAACGGGAAGCCATCGCTTCCCGTTTTTATGCCAACCAATCTCGATAAAGCTTATCTTCCTCACCAAGGTAATCAAGTAACCACTCTAGTAGCTTATGGTTATCATGCTTTCTCCACACCATGCACACTCACTAGAAAGTTTGGCATCTGGGAGTACGCGCTCAACCAACAAACCTTGCTCAATAAGCGGTCTTGCCATATGACTTGGCATATAACCAATTCCCACATGACTTTTTAGGCACTCAATCGCCGTAAACCAGTTCGGTAGCAACAATCGGCGCTGCTGCGGGTAGTGTTCGGTGTGGCGTTTGGGCAGCTCACGTGAGGTGTCATCAATACAAATGGCGGGATATTGGCTCACAACCAACTCATCCAAGACATCCACCAGCGCACATGGATGAGTGGGCGACATCACCAGAGCCCAATCTAGACTACCTATTTTTTTGACTCCATACTCACCACTCACTGGCACGGCGGATGTGGCGCCAATTACGATATCGGCACGCTCTTGGGATATGGCCTCCCAAGCGCCATTGTAGACTTCCATATTGATCTGCAGCTCAGCAAACTCAAACTCGCGATAGAAGTCTTCAATCAGCTCTGAAAGTTTGTCGACCTTAACGATATTATCTAAGGTCAGCTTTAAGCTACTTTGCCAGCCTTGTGCTGTACGGCGAGTTTGATGAGTAAGCTCATCCATACGGCGCAACATCTGCCGAGCCTCCAATATGAACACTTCCCCTGCGGGCGTCAGTTCGACTTTACGTGGTAAACGAGTAAAGAGTTGTACACCAAGCTCTTGTTCTATTTGGCGAACACTATAGCTAATCGCAGAAGGGACTTTATGCAGCACTTGTGCTGCCGCGCTGAAACTCCCCAGATGCGCAACGGCATCGAGCATTTCTAGTGAAGAACGTGAGTACATAACGAGCTTTCAAAATATTTGATGGATAACCACAAAATATAGCGTTTTATTTTTCTTTTTTCCAAAAATAGAATACTCGTCATCAGCAGTATGGGCTGGCGCCAAACCATTCCTGTGAAATTATTTCAAGGAATAACAATGAAAATCTCTAAACTTCAACTTATCTACTTATCCGCATTATCCATGTTGGGCTTCATTGCCACGGATATGTACTTGCCTGCATTTAAACTTATTGAGCAGGACTTTGCTACTGGACCAGAGCAGATCGCACTATCACTGACGGTGTTTCTTGTCGGTATGGGTCTGGGTCAATTTGTATGGGGACTGGCCAGCGATCGCTTTGGTCACCGCAAAACACTGTTTGCTGGACTGACTATCTTTACCATCGCGTCATTTGGTTTAGCTTGGAGTGAACAAGTATGGCAGTTGCTATCGCTGCGTCTGCTGCAAGCGATTGGTGTCTGTGCACCCGCTGTGATCTGGCAGTCTATGGTTATCGATAAATTTGATAAGAAAACCAGCCAGCAGGTTTTTGCCACCATTATGCCTCTGGTCGCGTTATCGCCAGCGCTCGCGCCACAACTTGGTGTACTCCTGACAGAAATGTGGGGCTGGCATAGTATTTTTGTGGTGCTTGCGATCACAGGTGCACTACTGGCAATGATCACCCTATCACTTAAAGATCAGCCAAAACCCATCGAGCAACGATCGTCCATTAGCGCTGATCTTAAGAGTCTGTTTGGATCGAGAGAGTACATGGGTAATGTGATCATGTACGGCGTAGCATCAGCGGCATTTTTTGCGTACCTAACCGGTATGCCAGAAATCATGAGCCAACTGGGTTACTCGGCAAAAGACATTGGTCTTAGCTTTATCCCTCAAACTGTGGCGTTTATGGTCGGCGGCTATGCGGGTAAAAAGCTGGTGGCAAAACTCGGTGATGATGCTGTACTCAAGCAGCTTCTTGGCTTAGAAACCGTGGCCATCTTGATGGTGTTTGTGGCATGTCAGTGGGCGCTTAGCAGTGTATGGCCAATCCTGTTGCCATTCTGTCTACTAGCCGTCGCTAACGGTGCGCTCTACCCAATCGTGGTAAACCGTGCACTATCCAGTGCAGCGCATTGCTCGGCAACGGCTGCCGGTCTGCAAAATAGCCTACAGATTGGTGTTAGCAGCCTAGCCAGTGCCATAGTGGCGGCATTTGCTGTGATGGCACAGTCTGCGGTTGGTTATGTGATTCTTGGCTGCTTAGCGGTCATGTGGATTGGCTATTTGATTGCCAACCCAGCAATCACGGAGGAGTTAACGGTTCCAGATAACGCCCGCGTAGTAAGCGACGAATAACTGCCAAAAGGGCGACCGAGCATATGCGCGGTCGCCCTTTCTATTTATCGACTGTACTTATTATCGACTACAGTTACAGACTTTTCAGTCCCCACTTTTCTGCGGTAGCATCAAAGAAGCCCTGAGTCTTCTTGAGCTCTACCCAGTGATTCACGTAGTTAATCCATACTTGGTCTTTTTGCGGCAGCAACATAGAAATAGGTGTTGGCTTACGAGGCTCCGCGACTGGCACAATCGCCAATTGCTTAAACTTAGTCACCAAAGTAGCCGCTTCCACATTTGAGGTCACAGAGACATCAGCGCGGCGAGCCAATAGCTCTTGGAAATCACGAGCAGGCGCTTCAATGACAATATGCTCGGCATCTGGGAAGAAATCTTTGACCATCTTCTCTTGCACCGTACCTAGTGTTGCCGCCACCTTAACATCAGGTTTGTTAAAATCTGCCCAATCCGCATACTTTTCAAGATCTTTCTTTTGTACCACTGGCACAAAGGCTAAGTAGAAATACGGTTGGCTGTACCCTGCGACCTTAGCGCGGGACATGTTAAGTGACGCGCTTCCCGTGATATCGTATTTGTTGGCGGTAATACCGTTAACCAATGTCTTCCAATCGGTCGCCACATACTCAACCTTAACGCCAAGATCTTTGGCAAGCTCAGTGGTCACATCAATATCAAATCCACGATAAGAGTTGGTCGCCGGATCTTTCATGGTCATCGGGTTCCAGTCTCCCGTGGTGCCGACCCTAAGCACACCTGAGTCTAAGATCTCTTGTAGACGACTGGTTTCCGCCGCTACCTGACTGATAGAAAGAAAAGTAATAATAAAGCCCAGAATCCACTTCTTCATTGAATAGTCCCTAAAATTATTAAACATTCGTGGTACATCCTTGATAACATAGCAGTAACAGATGGAATTTTCAGGAATAATTAGGGACGATTGTGAGCTATCGATTACTTGCTGCTGTTTTGTGCCTACCACTACTAAGTGGTTGTTCTGATTACGAGTGGGGCTGGTATGTGCTCGACCCCTCCACCGAACAAGGAAAAACCAATCTCGCTTCTTGTTAGCCGGTTTTAAGGACACCATCTATGTGTCACTGCTCAGTATGGTGTTTGCCATGCTGTTGGGTCTGCTTGTCGCCTTCCCTGCGCTTTCTGAAAAACCTTGGCTACGTGCTATCAACCGTATCTACGTCGAAGTCATACGCTCTATTCCTGTCCTGGTACTGCTACTCTGGGTCTATTACGGTATGCCGACGCTGCTAGACATTTCACTCAACCATTTCTGGGCAGGTGTGATAGCACTGACTGTCGCGGAGAGTGCTTTTATGGCCGAGGTCTTTCGTGGTGGTATTCAAGCCGTGACTCGTGGTCAACATGAAGCGGCGGAGTCACTTGGGCTCAACTATTGGCAGAAAATGCGCCTGGTAATTTTACCTCAGGCATTTAGGCAGATACTGCCACCGCTGGGGAACCAGTTTGTCTACATCTTAAAGATGTCTTCACTGGTGAGTGTCATTGGCTTAAGCGACCTGACTAGACGCGCCAACGAGTTGGTGGTTAACGAGTACTTACCATTGGAGATCTATACCTTCCTAGTATTGGAATACTTAGTGCTGATTCTGCTGGTTTCTCAAGCCGTACGCTGGCTAGAAAAAAGAATTGAGATCCCGAGTCACTAATCCACCAGCACGTTATGCCATAACGATTAATCAAACATCAAAAACTAAAAAGGGTCTCAATGAGACCCTTTTCTATATAAATGTAATCGTGATTACTTTTTCTTTACTGGACGCTGCCAGCCTGTGATTTTGCGCTCTTTAGCGCGAGTGATCACTAACTCACCTTCCGCTACGTCTTTGGTTAGCGTGGTACCCGCACCAATCGTTGCGCCATCAGCAATTGTCACTGGAGCCACTAGCTGGCTGTCGGAGCCAACAAACACATCGTTTCCGATAATGGTCTTAAACTTATTCGCGCCATCGTAGTTACAGGTGATCACACCTGCCCCAACGTTAGTACGCTGACCGATCTCTGCATCGCCAAGATAGGTAAGGTGGTTTGCTTTCGAGCCTTCACCTAAGCGTGCATTCTTGACCTCAACAAAGTTACCCACGTGAGAGTCATTACGCATATCTGCACCCGGACGCAGGCGAGTGAATGGACCTACAGTACACTGCTCACCGACCGTCGCACCTTCAATTACGCTGTATGGACGCACGACGGTGTTGTCATCGATTTCACAGTCTTTCAACACACAGCCAGCGCCAATCACCACGTTATCACCTAGCGTGACGCTACCTTCGATGATGACGTTAGTGTCGATTTCGACATCCATGCCACACTGCAACTGACCACGTAGGTCAAAGCGTGCTGGATCACGTAGCATGACACCCTGCTCGAGCAGCTTCTGTGCTTGCATCGACTGGAATGCACGCTCTAGACGCGCTAGCTGAGCGCGATCGTTAACACCTTCAACCTCAATTGGATTCGCAGGGTGTACCGCTTCAACGGCACGGCCTTCGTCATGTGCCGCTGCTATCACGTCTGTCAGGTAGTATTCACCCTGAGCATTATCGTTGCTAAGGCCTGATAACCAGCGCTTAAGATCGCCGCCCGTTGCGACCATCACACCCGTGTTGATCTCTTTAATTAGCTTCTGCTCTTCAGTCGCGTCTTTTTGCTCGACAATAGCCACTACAGGGCCATTCTTACGCACGATACGACCGTAGCCCATTGGGTTATCCAACACCACTGTAAGCAGTGCAATACCGCCTGTTGGCTGCGCGTCCAATAAGTTTTCAATGGTTTGTTCTGAAATCAGTGGAACGTCACCGTAAAGCACTAGAACTTTCTCGTCATCAGCTAGATGAGGTGACGCTTGGTCAACTGCGTGACCTGTACCCAGTTGGTCTGCTTGTAGTACCCAATTGACTGTCTCTTGTTCAAGAGCCGACTTCATAAGGTCGCCACCGTGACCATACACTAGGTGGATGTTTTGAGAGCCCAAACCTTCACAAGTATCGATGACATGTTTCACCATCGGCTTACCCGCTAGGGTATGCAATACTTTCGGTTTATTGGAATACATGCGGGTTCCCTTTCCCGCGGCGAGTACGACCGTACTAAAATTCATCTATCTAACCATATAGTTGGAAATCTATTCTCGTCATTTTAGCCATGAATACCCTTACTGTTAACGTTATGATGCAAATTCTCTATAAAAAATAAGCAAAAAGGCGACCTAACGGTCGCCTTTTTCATCGCGGTCAATCTAATCGAGCTAGATTAACGACGTTTCTTTGTCAGTTCGATTACTCGAAGCTGAGCAATGGCTTTAGCCAGTTCACTGGCCGCTTGCGCGAAGTCCATGTCGCCATGCTGATTAGAAATAGATTCTTCAGCTTTGCGCTTGGCTTCTTCTGCCTTTGCTGCGTCTAGTTCTTCACCACGGATAGCCGTATCAGCCAGTACAGTCGCTGTACCAGGCTGAACTTCTACAATACCACCAGAGACATAAATGAACTCTTCGTGGCCGTGCTGTTTAACGATACGCACCATACCAGGCTGAATAGCGGTCAGCAGCGGTGTGTGACCATGGAAGATACCAAGTTCACCTTCGCTACCGGACACCTGGAACGTTTCTACGCGACCAGAGAAAAGCTTTTTCTCAGCGCTGACTACGTCTAGGTGAAAGGTTATTGCTGCCATATCGCCTCCTATTTAGCCTTATAGCTTCTTAGCATTCTCGATAGCATCGTCGATAGTACCGCAGTACATGAACGCTTGCTCTGGAATGTCATCGTAGTCACCAGCTAGTAGACCTTTGAAGCCACGTAGAGTCTCTTTAAGAGGTACGTAGATGCCAGGGTCGCCAGTAAATACTTCCGCTACGTGGTAAGGCTGAGTTAGGAAACGCTCAATCTTACGAGCACGAGATACCACTTGCTTATCTTCTTCAGATAGCTCGTCCATACCTAGGATCGCGATGATGTCTTTCAGCTCTTTATAACGCTGCAGTGTTTGCTGCACGCCACGAGCAACCTCGTAGTGCTCTTGACCAACCACTAGAGGATCAAGCATACGAGATGTTGAATCTAGTGGGTCAATCGCTGGGTATAGACCCATAGCAGCGATGTTACGGTTAAGTACAACCGTTGCATCCAAGTGCGCGAACGTTGTTGCTGGAGACGGGTCAGTCAAGTCATCCGCTGGTACGTATACCGCCTGTACAGACGTGATAGAACCCGTTTTCGTTGACGTGATACGCTCCTGTAGTACACCCATCTCTTCTGCAAGAGTTGGCTGGTAACCTACCGCAGATGGCATACGACCTAGAAGTGCCGATACCTCTGTACCTGCAAGTGTGTAACGGTAGATGTTATCAACGAACAGGAGTACGTCACGACCTTCGTCACGGAACTTCTCTGCCATTGTTAGACCAGTCAATGCAACACGTAGACGGTTACCTGGTGGCTCGTTCATCTGACCGTAAACCATTGCTACTTTTGATTCTTCAGGCTTCTCAACGTTTACAACGCCCGCTTCCTGCATCTCAAAGTAGAAGTCGTTACCTTCACGAGTACGCTCACCTACACCCGCAAATACGGATAGGCCTGAGTGTTGTAGTGCGATGTTGTTGATAAGCTCCATCATGTTAACGGTCTTACCTACACCTGCACCACCGAATAGACCGATTTTACCACCCTTAGCGAATGGACAAACCAAGTCGATTACTTTAACACCCGTTTCTAGAAGAGCGACTTCGTTAGATTGCTCTTCGTAGCTTGGCGCTTCACGGTGAATCGCATAGCTTTCTTCCGCACCGATCTCACCACACTCGTCAATCGCATCACCAAGTACGTTCATGATACGACCAAGAGTCTTAGTACCTACTGGTACTGAGATTGGCGCGCCTGTGTTCTCTACTGTTACGCCACGACGTAAACCATCAGAGCTACCCATTACGATACAACGAACTACGCCACCGCCTAGCTGTTGTTGAACTTCAAGAACAAGACGCTCTTTAGAGTCCGTTACGTTTAGAGCGTCGTATACACTTGGTACGTCACTCTGTGGGAACTCTACGTCGACTACCGCACCGATGATCTGTACGATCTTACCTGTAGCCATCGTTAATCCTCTAATCTATTTCGTTTTACCTAAGCTTAAACCGCAGCTGCGCCGCCAACGATTTCTGATAGTTCTTGTGTGATAGCCGCTTGACGCGCCTTGTTGTACACAAGCTCTAGATCATCAATCAAGTTGGTCGCATTGTCCGTTGCAGCTTTCATTGCAATCATTCGAGCCGCTTGCTCACAAGCAAGGTTCTCTACCACACCTTGATACACTTGAGATTCGATATAACGAAGCAATAGTGCATCTAGTAGTGGTTTTGGCTCAGGCTCATAAATGTAGCCCCATGAATGTTCGCGCTGCATCTCGTCACTGTCAGATTTAGGCAGAGGTAGCAATTGATCGATCGTTGGTTCCTGAATCATAGTGTTCACAAAGTGGTTATACACTACGTACAGGCGATCCAATTCGCCTTCGTCATATTTCTTCAGCATCACGCCTACAGTACCGATTAGGTCTTCCAGGCTAGGCTCATCACCCAGACCAGACACCTGTGCCGCTACTTTAGCACCGCTGTTGTTAAAGAATGCCGTTGCTTTTGAGCCAATCACAGCCAGCTCAACTTCAGCACCTTTTTGTTTCCAATCCTGCATCTCTAGGACAGCTTTTTTGAACAAGTTAATGTTCAAGCCGCCACAAAGACCACGGTCGGTAGAAATAATGACATAACCAACACGCTTGGCTTCACGCTCTTCTAGGTACGGATGTTGGTACTCTAGGTTTGCGTTAGCCAAATGACCGATCACTTTACGCATAGTTTCAGCGTATGGACGAGAAGCTTCACGCGCGTCTTGCGAACGACGCATTTTTGAAGCTGCTACCATTTCCATCGCTTTCGTAATTTTCTGAGTGCTTTTCACACTACCGATTTTATTACGTATCTCTTTTGCGCCGGCCATCGTTACTCTCCATAAGTGGTGACCAAAAGGTCACCCACCAATTACCAAGTCTGAGTTGCTTTGAAATCGTCAGTCAGTTTCTTAAGCTGAGCTTCGATATCGTCGTTGTAAGCACCCGTAGTGTTGATCTCTTTTGCAAGATCAGCATATTGACTGTGAGCATACGATAGAAGCGCTGCTTCGAAGTCTAGAATCTTGTTGATTTCAACATCATCTAGGTAGCCGCGCTCAACAGCAAAGATAACTAGCGCTTGGTCAAATACAGACATAGGAGCGTATTGCTTCTGCTTCATTAGCTCTGTCACTTTTTGACCGTGGCTTAGCTGACGCTTCGTTGCTTCATCTAGATCAGATGAGAACTGTGCGAATGCCGCTAGTTCACGATAAGCCGCTAGTGCAGTACGGATACCGCCAGATAGCTTCTTAATGATCTTAGTCTGTGCTGAACCACCTACACGAGATACTGAGATACCTGGGTCAACCGCTGGGCGTACACCCGCGTTGAAGGCTTCAGTTTGTAGGAAGATCTGACCATCGGTAATCGAGATTACGTTCGTAGGTACGAACGCAGATACGTCACCCGCTTGAGTTTCGATGATAGGAAGAGCCGTCAAAGAACCCGTCTTACCTTTCACTTCACCATTAGTGAAACGCTCTACGTACTCTTCGTTTACACGAGCTGCACGCTCTAGTAGACGTGAGTGGAGGTAGAATACGTCACCTGGGAATGCCTCACGGCCTGGTGGACGTTTAAGTAGTAGAGAGATCTGACGGTAAGCTACCGCTTGCTTAGATAGATCATCATAAACAATCAGAGCGTCTTCACCGCGGTCACGGAAGTACTCACCCATTGCACAACCAGAGTATGGCGCAAGATATTGCAGTGCAGCAGATTCAGATGCAGATGCGACAACAACGATAGTGTTCTGTAGTGCACCGTGCTCTTCCAGTTTACGCACAACGTTTGCGATAGTAGATGCCTTCTGGCCAATCGCTACGTAGATAGAGAAGATACCAGAGTCTTTCTGGTTGATGATTGCATCGATCGCCATCGCGGTTTTACCGATCTGACGGTCACCGATGATAAGCTCACGCTGACCACGACCGATTGGGATCATTGAGTCAACTGACTTATAACCAGTTTGTACTGGCTGATCAACCGATTTACGGTCGATTACACCCGGTGCAATCACTTCTACTGGTGACGTAAGTTTCGCTTCAATTGGACCTTTGCCATCGATTGGCTCACCTAGCGTGTTGACAACACGACCAAGCAGTTCAGGACCAACTGGTACTTCAAGAATACGACCAGTACCTGTTACTTTCATGCCTTCCTTAAGGTCAGCATATGGGCCCATTACTACCGCACCAACCGAGTCACGCTCAAGGTTAAGTGCTAGTGCATAACGGCCACCCGGTAATTCAATCATTTCACCTTGCATCACGTCCGCTAGGCCGTGGATGCGAATGATACCATCGCTTACCGATACGATAGTACCTTCATTACGAGCTTCACTCACAACATCGAAAGATTCGATACGCTGCTTGATCAGGTCGCTAATTTCTGTGGAATTAAGTTGCATGCTCCAATCCCCATCAAGACTGCATTGCTTCACTCAGGCGGTTCAAACGACCACGTGCTGAGTTATCAATTACAAGATCTCCGGCTCGAATAATAACCCCACCAAGTAGGGTCTCATCTACACTGCAATTCAGCTTAACTTTGCGCTCAAGACGCTTTTCAAGTTTGTTGCTGATCTCAGTGCGCTGCTCTTCGGTTAGCTCAGATGCAGAAATCACGTCTACATCGATTTGCTTTTCTAGTTCTTTTTTCAGCTCTAGAAACTCAACTAACACATCAGGCAACGCGACTAGTCGACCATTTTCAGCCATCACCTTAATCAGGTTTTGACCAAATTCATCAAACTGTTCACCACCAATTGCGTTGAAAATTTCAGCCACTCGCGTCGCTGTTACAGAGCCTGAAATCAGGTCTGCAATTTCATCGTTCTTAGCGATTGCAGCGGCAAACGTTAGCATTTCGACCCACTGGTCTAGCGCTTGTTTTTCCACCGCAAAGTCAAATGCTGCTTTAGCATAGGGGCGTGCGATTGTAGTCAATTCAGACATAGGCGCCCCTCGCTTTAAAGTTTCGCAGTAATATTGTCGAGAATATCTTTTTGCGCATCTTTATCGATACTACGCTCAAGAATCTTCTCAGCACCAGCTACAGCCAGAGTTGCAACCTGTTTGCGCAGGTCATCACGAGCACGGTTACGTTCCGCTTCGATTTCCGCTTCCGCTTGCGCTAGGATTTTTTGACGTTCTGCCAAAGCTTCCTCACGAGCTTCATCGATAATCTGAGCTTTACGCTTGTTTGCTTGCTCAATAACCTCAGTTGCAGTGCGCTTCGCTTCTTTCAATTGATCAGAAGCGTTGGCTTGTGCTAGATCCAAGTCTTTTGCAGCGCGTTCAGCCGCTGACAGACCGTCAGCAATTTTTTTCTGACGCTCTTCAATCGCATTCATGATTGGCGGCCATACATATTTCATGCAGAACCACACAAACATTGCGAATGAGATTGCTTGACCTAGCAGAGTTGCGTTCATATTCACAACAGCTACCCCTCTAAAGATTCATTGACGAGCTAAAGTGTAATCAGGTGACAAGTCCGAAACTTGCCAAGACAAAAACTGATTAACCTAGCTGACCAACGAATGGGTTCGCGAATGTGAATAGAAGTGCGATAACAACACCAATCATAGGAACCGCATCAAGTAGACCAGCGATGATGAACATCTTAACTTGAAGCATAGGAGCCATTTCAGGTTGACGAGCAGCACCTTCTAGGAATTTACCACCTAGCAGACCAAAACCGATCGCAGTACCGAAAGCAGCCATACCGATAATGATACCTACGGCGATTGCAGAAAAGCTCAGTAAAGTTTCCATTACTATCTCCAATTTATAGTTGTTGGCTAAAATTTGCCTAAATAAAACGCGTTAATATTAGTGATTGTCTTCGTGAGCCATCGATAGATAAACGATCGTTAGCATCATAAACACGAAGGCCTGAATCAAAATAACTAGAATATGGAATATCGCCCATGGTAGTGAGCCCATCCATTGTAAATACCATGGCAGCATTGCCGCACAAAGAATGAAAACAACTTCACCCGCAAACATGTTACCAAACAGACGCATGCCGAGAGACAGTGGCTTTGAAAGCAAAGACACCACTTCGATAAGCATATTGAATGGGATCATGATTGGATTGTTGAATGGGTGTAGTGTCAACTCCTTGATAAATGCCACTGGGCCTTTCACTTTGATGCTGTAGTAAATCATCAGAGCAAAAACACCTAGCGCCATCGCCATGGTGATATTGACATCAGTCGTCGGTACCACTTTCAAGTAAGGGATACCCAACTGCTCTGCAGGATAAGGAATGAAGTCGATAGGCACAAGGTCCATCAAGTTCATCAAGAATACCCAACAGAAGATAGTTAGTGCTAGGGGCGCGATAAGTGCATTGCGTCCATGAAACGTGTCTTTGACGTTTTCATCGACAAATTCCACGATTATTTCAACAAGACACTGCAGTTTGCCCGGCACACCAGCTGTTGCTTTCTTTGCTACTGAACGGAAAATTCCTAGGAAAATTAATCCAGTAAGCACAGAAAAAAACAGGCTATCGATATGTACGTTCCAGAAACTCGACTCGTCCACAAGACCCAAGCTACCTAGTGAAAGGTTGGTCAAGTGGTGAGTGATGTATCCGGCCGATGTTAGCGCTTCACCTGGCGCAGCCATAACTCATCCTATTTTTTGTTGTTAACGAAAATTACTGGAGCCATAAGGTTAATTAAGACGACCAGTAAAAATGTGAGATTCAAGGGAATCACTTCCACCTGAATATACATGTAAGCTATTGAGAATAGGGAGGCTATAATAAGGATTTTCAGAGCGACGCCCGCATAGAAAGACGCGGCAACTTTTTTTGCTGCTCGAGCCCCACTAAAAAGAAATGCGCACAACGCGAAAACAGCATTTGCGATAACAAAACTGCCACCACCAATGAGCGCTGAAATTCCCCACTCAGCATTTACAGCCACTGTCATCCCAACAGCTACTAACGCAACCGCACTGGCCTGTATCAGTAGCAAACGCTTTGCAAGCGCTCGCCCTGGTTTAGCTAATGCCGCTACCATGTATTCTTACCTTTAGTTCTATCCACACTGCACCTAATAACTACTGTGCTGGGAGATTGGCGAAAATTATACTTTCTACCAAAGTTATTGCAATCAAAGCGTATCAAAAAGATACACTTTCATTCACAAAACCATAACTTTCGCACATAAATTGCATTTATAAATAATTGATGTAGGTCAATTATCTCATTTAGCTCTCAAGCTTGGCAATAAGTTGCTCCAATTTGTGAGGTTCATCAAGACTTATCGTCACCTTGGCTTTTCCACTCGCGTTTCTTACCAAAGACACTTTCGCGCCGAGTTTTTCACTCAAACGTAGCGAAATTTCTTGTGCATCACGGTCTTCTGACTGTTTTTTCTCGGAAGAGTTCGGTTTTAAGCACTTTTTCACTAAGTCTTCAGTCTGTCGTACAGTGAGCTGCTTTTTCGCGACAGTTTGTGCGATCTCGCACTGCACATCCCCTTCGAGCGCGAGCAGAGCACGAGCATGACCCATATCGATTTGTTTGCTCTCTACCAGTTTTTTCACTGGTGCTTCGAGTTGATTAAGCCTCAGCAGGTTACTGACTGCGGTTCGTGACTTACCAATCACATCCGCGACCTGCTGGTGGGTGAGTTCAAACTCATCTTGCAAACGCTCAAGCGCTTGAGCTTCCTCGATAGCATTGAGATCTTCACGTTGAATATTTTCGATCAGCGCCATCGCTACCGCCGCGCGATCTTGGACATTTTTCACCAAGCAAGGGACCATTTTTAATCCCGCTTGTCGAGCGGCACGCCAACGGCGTTCACCGGCGATGATCTCAAATTGATCGTGTCCGACATTTCGTACAACAATCGGTTGGATAATACCTTGAGATTGGATGGATGCAGCCAGCTCTTCCAGTGCTTCAGGCGCCATATCTTTTCTTGGCTGATAAATACCTGGTCGAAGGCTGTTAATTGACAGTTCAGTAAGCTGTCCATCACTGGAAAGCGTCTGACTTTGAGTTGCCACCTGCTGCTTTTCTCGTGCAAGCGAACTAGTCGACAGCAGGGCGTCTAGTCCTTTCCCTAAACCACGTTTAGACATCGAATCTTTCCTTAAGAGCGTTAAGCCGTTACTTCTTCTCGTCGTAGCATCTCACCAGCCAGCGCTAAATACGCTTTTGCTCCCGCGGAGTACTTATCGTAGTACATCGCGGGTTTGCCGTGGCTCGGTGCCTCTGCGAGGCGTACGTTCCTAGGGATAACGGTTCGGTAAACTTTGTCGCCGAAGTGTTTTTTCAATTGCTCTGAAACTTCGTTGGCTAAACGGTTTCGTGGGTCATACATGGTACGAAGCAAACCTTCAATCTTAAGGTTTTCGTTGACCACCGCCGCCAGCTTACTGATGGTATCCATCAGCGCGGTTAGACCTTCCAGAGCAAAATACTCACATTGCATCGGCACAAGCACAGAGTCTGCTGCAGCCATCGCGTTAATTGTAAGTAGGTTCAAAGAGGGAGGACAATCGATAAAGATGAAATCATAGTTATCACGGATTGGCGTTAGCGCATGCTTTAAGCGAACTTCGCGCGCAAACACCTCCATAAGCTTGATTTCTGCAGCCGTTACGTCCCCGTTCGCTGCAATTAGGTCAAATTGGCCAGAGGTATCGGTGCACACCACTTGCTCAAAAGGTAGCTCATCAACCAGCAAATCGTAAGCAGTTGTTTCAACCTGATACTTATCGACCCCACTGGCCATTGTCGCATTGCCTTGTGGATCGAGGTCAATCACCAACACTTTACGCTTTGTCGCCGCCATCGAGGCAGCTAAGTTAATACAAGTGGTCGTCTTTCCAACTCCACCTTTCTGGTTCGCGATAGCGACAATTTTTCCCACGACAAGCTCTCCGTTATCCCTTCTTGGATAAGATTACAAGATGACGGTCACCTTCCAACTCAGGAACTTGCAAAGGTTTGATTTCGATCACAGAACACCACGACGGCAGCTCAGCGATCTCCTGATCATGGAGTTGACCCTTTAAAGCATAAAAGCGACCAGACTCAGGTTTTGGTAAATGCTTACACCAGTTAACCATGTCTGTCATCGACGCAAATGCACGACTCAATACTCCATCAAAGCCTTCTCCCGCGTCAAATTCTTCCACTCGAGATTGGACTGGACTGACATTTTTAATCTTCAGTTCGTGCGCAACCTGCTTAATGAAACGAATTCGCTTGCCAAGGCTATCAAGCAGTGTGAATGACTTAGTAGGATGCATGATAGCGAGCGGGACACCTGGTAATCCAGGGCCTGTGCCGACATCGATAAAACGCTCACCCTCAAGGTGCTCACCCACGATGATGCTATCAAGAATATGTTTCACTAACATCTCTTCAGGACGGCGAACCGAGGTCAAGTTGTAAGCTTTGTTCCACTTGTCAAGAAGCTGAACGTAACCGACAAGCTGTTCACGTTGAAGTTCAGAGACCTCTAATGAGGTCTCTGCGATAAGTTGATCAAGTTTTACTCTTAAGTTGCTCACGCAGCTTCACCTTTTTTAAGCACGCCTTGTTTCTTCAAATACACCAACAGGATTGAGATCGCCGCTGGCGTAATGCCTGAAATACGTGACGCAATACCGATCGTTTCCGGCTTGGCTTCCGTTAGCTTGGCCACCACTTCGTTAGAGAGTCCTTTAACATCACTGTAATCGAGATCCGCTGGGATCTTAGTATTTTCGTGACGCAGCGACTTTTCGATCTCGTCTTGCTGTCTCTGAATGTAGCCTTCGTATTTCACTTGGATCTCGACTTGTTCACTTGCTTGGCTATCTTCAAGAGCCGGAGCGAACGTATCAAGCGCCGTTAACTGTGCATAGGTTAGCTCTGGGCGACGCAATAGATCTTCACCACTTGCTTCACGAGAAATCGGCGTTTTTAGCAGAGTATTCAGTGCTTCAACCCCTTGCGATTTTGGATTAATCCATGTCTCTTTCAGGCGCTGGCGCTCTTTGGCCATATTGTCCATTTTCTCGTTGAAACGGCTCCAACGTTGTTCGTTGATCAAACCTAGCTCATGGGCTTTTTCGGTCAGACGAATATCGGCATTGTCTTCACGCAGCAACAAACGGTACTCCGCGCGAGAGGTAAACATACGGTACGGCTCTTTAGTCCCCATCGTTGATAGGTCATCAATCAGAACGCCCATGTAAGCTTGGTCGCGACGTGGGCTCCAGCCCTCTTTGCCTTGTGAGTACAAGCTTGCATTCAGACCGGCCATCAAGCCTTGCGCAGCTGCTTCCTCATAGCCTGTTGTACCGTTGATTTGTCCAGCAAAGAACAGACCTGAGATAAATTTGGTTTCGTAGGTTTGCTTCAAATCGCGTGGATCGAAGAAATCGTACTCAATGGCATAGCC
Source organism: Vibrio variabilis (assembly GCF_003263785.1). Classification (GTDB taxonomy): domain Bacteria; phylum Pseudomonadota; class Gammaproteobacteria; order Enterobacterales; family Vibrionaceae; genus Vibrio; species Vibrio variabilis. The sequence continues at coordinate 33,430 of NZ_JYJK01000139.1, read as the reverse complement.
AGGACGAACGATGTGCGCATTTTCGAAGCCTTTCATCGAACGAACGATTTGCACCTGAACATCGAACGGCAAACTGGTTGAAATACCATTTGGATACAGCTCGTGAGTCGTCAAACCTTCAGGTTCAATAAAGATCTGGTGGCTGTTCTTATCGGCAAAACGCATCACTTTGTCTTCAATCGATGGACAATAGCGCGGGCCAATACCTTCGATCACACCGGCATACATTGGGCTACGATCAAGGTTATTGCGGATCACTTCATGAGTGCTTTCATTGGTGTGCGTAATGAAGCATGGGATCTGCGTTGGGTGCTGGGTGCGTTGACCCATGAATGAAAATACAGGTGTTGGGTTGTCACCATGTTGTACTTCAAGTTCAGAGAAGTTCACACTGCGAGCATCGATGCGCGGTGGTGTGCCTGTTTTCAAGCGATCCACTCTAAATGGCAACTCTCGAAGACGACGAGCAAGCGCAATGGAAGGTTGATCGCCCATACGACCACCCGATGAGCTTTCCATACCAATGTGGATCTTACCACCTAGGAAGGTACCCACAGTGAGAACAACAGACTGTGCGTGGAACTTAAGTCCCATCTCGGTGACGACACCGCGTACTTGATCTTGTTCTACGATCAAGTCATCGACAGACTGTTGGAATAGTGTCAGGTTTGGTGTGTTTTCAAGAGCATGACGCACATACGCTTTGTAAAGCGCACGATCTGCTTGCGCGCGAGTGGCACGAACTGCAGGGCCCTTAGAGGCATTGAGCGTACGGAACTGAATACCAGCATGATCGATGGCTTCAGCCATTAGACCACCCATAGCATCGACTTCCTTAACTAAGTGACCTTTACCAATGCCACCAATTGCTGGGTTGCATGACATCTGGCCCAACGTATCAATGTTGTGCGTTAGCAGAAGTGTTTTTTGCCCTGTGCGAGCAGATGCGAGTGCGGCTTCCGTTCCTGCATGTCCGCCACCTACAACGATGACGTCAAATGTTTCGTGATAAAGCATGAACCGACCTCAGTATTCAATCGATAAAATAGACAAACCAAAAGGAGCGGTATTCTACCGCTTTTCTGGTATTGAGAAAATCGCTTTTAAAACATTTTGGATCTAAGAAATAAGAATATAAAGATAAGATCTATATATATGATCTTTTACTAGATCTATTATTAGGATCCACGATCTCTGTGGATAACTCAAAAATGATCAACAATACCATGGATCTTTTTGAGATCGATTGTTGTGATCTAGTGTTGATCTAGGGCTGTATTAACTGGGATCAAAATGGCATTTTATACACAAGGGAAGGGGCGATCAAAACTTGTTCTTTGGATAAATATAGGTTTTTCACCGAAAAGATCATGTTTTATCCACAGAATGATAGGTTAAATAATGTGCAGTTGAGTTTTGTTTGGTAGAAAAAGTTACTCACAGGTACAAAAAAAGCGGCTTATGCCGCTTTTTTCACACGCAGGGTGTTTGATAAGACGGGTGTCTATTGAAACTTGCTCAGGTGCTCATTGAGCCATTCTTCCGCCGCATCTTCTGGCACGGGATGGTTGAGAATGTCGATCTCCAAGCAGTCCGTCAGTGGCGTGCCACCAATATCCTCAAGTAGCGAGTAGGCGTGTTTGCCTGCCGCGCAGAAGGTGTCATAGCTAGAGTCGCCAATACCGACCACGGCAAACTTGACTTCAGACATGCGAGGTGGGGTCGCTTGCAGCGCAGCAATAAATGGCTGAATGTTATCTGGGTATTCACCCGCACCGTGTGTTGAGGTGATAACCAGCCAAGTACCTTGTGCAGGTATGTCTGCGAGCTCTGGTTGGTTATGTATGGTGGTCTCTAGACCTTGCTCTACCAGCAAATCACTTAGGTGGTCGCCCACGTACTCAGCGCCGCCAAGTGTACTGCCTGTGATGATATGAATCATTGATGTTCCTTTTTCAATACCGCTTATTTACCAATACAGAAAGACGAGAAGATGCGTCCGAGTAGATCATCTGAGCTGAACTCACCGGTGATCTCATTCAAGTGCTGCTGAGCAATGCGCAGCTCTTCTGCCAAAATTTCGCCCGCCATATAGCCTTCTAGCTGCTGCTGGCCAATATCAAGGTGCTCGGCAGCACGCTCCAAGGCATCAAGGTGGCGGCGACGAGCCATAAAGCCACCTTCACTGGCACCAGAGAAGCCCATAATGGACTTAAGGTGCTCGCGAAGGGCGGGTACGCCTTCCCCTGTGCGCGCAGAAAGGCGAATTAACGTCGGATCGTTAACGTGGCAGATCCCCAGTGTTTCACCGGTTTCGTCGACCTTGTTGCGGATCACTGTAATGCCGATGGACTCAGGTAAGCGATCAATAAAGTCAGGCCAAATCTCTTTTGGATCCGTTGCGTCAGTTGTGGTGCCATCAACCATAAATAATACACGGTCTGCTTGCTCGATCTCTTCCCAAGCTCGCTCAATACCAATGCGTTCCACTTCATCAGACGCATCACGCAGACCTGCGGTATCGATGATGTGCAGTGGCATACCATCAATATGGATGTGCTCACGTAGAACGTCACGAGTGGTGCCGGCAATATCAGTCACAATCGCTGACTCTTTACCAGAAAGGGCGTTGAGTAGGCTTGATTTACCCGCATTTGGGCGCCCAGCAATGACCACTTTCATGCCTTCACGCATGATGGCGCCTTGGTTGGCTTCTTTGCGCACAGAATCGAGATTATCGATGATGGTTTGCAGATCGCCCGCCACTTTACCGTCGGCGAGGAAGTCGATTTCTTCTTCAGGGAAGTCAATCGCGGCCTCAACATAGATGCGCAAATGGATGAGTGATTCCACCAGCACTTGAATGCGTTTCGAGAACTGACCTTGCAGTGATTGCAGGGCTGATTTTGCCGCTTCTTCTGAACTGGCATCAATCAAGTCGGCAATCGCCTCGGCTTGGGTTAAGTCCATTTTGTCGTTGAGGAACGCACGCTCACTAAACTCACCTGGCCTTGCAGGGCGAACACCTGGAATGAGCAAAATACGTTTAATCAGCATATCCATAACCACAGGACCACCGTGGCCTTGAAGTTCAAGCACATCTTCACCGGTAAAGGAGTGCGGATTAGGGAAATAAAGCGCAATACCTTGGTCGAGTTCGCCGCCATTCTCATCTTTGAATGGCAGGTAGTCAGCGTAGCGAGGCTTGAGAGTTTTGCCTGTTACTTGCTGTGCGACTTCTTGAGCCAAAGGGCCAGAAACGCGAATGATGCCCACGCCACCGCGGCCTGGGGCTGTGGCTTGTGCCACAATGGTGTCTGTTGTCATTGAATTGCCTATTCGCCGTGCTTTAGCCAAATTGTAATCATGGTCAATGAAAAAGGCGACCACTAAGGTCGCCTTTTATTTAATCGAATCGGTTTGGACTACTTAGAGTGCAGACCTTTCTTCTCGAGCGCTCGGTAGATCAGCGTTTGCTGGATAAGCGTCACGATGTTAGAAACCAACCAGTATAGAACCAGACCTGATGGGAACCATAGGAAGAAGAAGGTAAACATAACCGGCATAAAGGTCATGATCTTCTGCTGCATTGGATCCGTTACCGTCGTTGGGCTCATCTTCTGGATCAGGAACATACTTGCGCCCATCAGTAGAGGCAGAATGAAGTATGGGTCTTGAGCCGAAAGGTCATGAATCCAACCAAAGAATGGTGAGTGACGAAGCTCAACCGATTCCATTAGTGCCCAGTACAGAGCGATGAAAATAGGCATCTGTAGCAAGATTGGTAGACAGCCACCCAGTGGGTTAACTTTCTCTTTCTTGTACAGTTCCATCATCTCTTGGCTCATGCGCTGACGGTCGTCGCCGATACGCTCACGCATTGCTTGCAGCTTAGCTGAAGCATACGCATTTTCGCCATAGAGGTGTACTGTGCTTTCGTTAGTGGGTACATCGCACCACGTACGATGAAGGTCAAACAGATGATAGCTAGACCCCAGTTCACCACAATACCTTGAATGAACGACAGTAGTGTATGAAGTGGTTTCGCAATGAACCATAGCCAGCCGTAGTCCACTACTAGGTCTAGGTTTGGGGCCACTTCCGCCATTTCGTCTTGCAGTTTTGGACCTGCCCAAAGCGTTGCTGTAAGTGTCGCTGCTTGGCCATCGGCAATCGTCGTGTTTGGCATACGAACACCGATATCACCTAGGTTACCAATCACGCGAGTGTAAAGGTTAGTACCTGGTGCTTCACGTGGGATCCACGCGGCTGCGAAGTAGTGCTGGATCATCGCTGCCCAACCTTGACCATCAGTCAGGTTAAGAGACAGGTTGCGATCTTGCATATCTTCGAAGCTGTATTTCTTGTAGCGAGTGTCTTGAGTTGAGTAAGCACCGCCATTGTAGGTTGGCATTGTGATGCTGCCGCCTTTGTCTTGAAGATTTTGACGAAGGTGAGCGTACATGCCGAACGTTGCATTTTGACCAGAGTTGTTGTTTACCGTGTATTCAACATCAATGTCGTATTTGCCACGTTTTAGAATGAAGGTTTTGGTGTAGCTGATGCCATTCGCTTCGAATGTCATTGGTACACGTAGCTCGTCTTGACCGTCAGCCAGCGTGAAGCTGTCTGCAGATACTGAGTAAGCTGGACGGCTTGTGCTGCTAAGGTCGATACCTTGAGGGCCTACCAGACCACTTTGAGCAATAAACTGGTGACCTTGTGAGTCTTTTAGTAGCTCAAACGGGTCGCTAGATTCCAACTCGGTTGCGTACTCGTTTAGGTTTGCGGTAACAACATCACCGCCCACAGTTGTGACACCTAGGGTCAGTACGTCGGTTTTCACTGTGATGATTTTATCTGCGGCCGCTGTTGTGTGGCCTGGTGCAGGATCATGCTCATCAGCGAAAGATGGCGCAGGTAGAGTACTGCTTTGCGTCTGCTGAGTCGGAACTGGCGCTGGATTCTTATAAGATTGCCATTGTTGGAACAGCAAAAAAGAAACCAAAGCCAAACCGATTAACAGAATATTACGTTGAGAATCCATCGTTATTTATCTCTGTCTTGTTTTTGGGCTGGTGGTACGGGGTCAAAACCCCCTTCATTCAAAGGATGGCATTTTAATAGACGTTTGCCTGATAACCAACACCCTTTTACAAAACCGTGAGCTTTAAGAGCTTCTATTGCATAAAGAGAGCAAGTTGGGTTGAACCGACAACGTGGCCCAATAAGAGGACTGATGACCCATCTATACAAATAGACGAGACCGATTGCTAACCACGCGAGGGGCGAGACAGGCGATGCCATAGCTTATCTAGAAGTTGGAACATTTCTTCATTGCTCAGAGTTTGCGCACTCTTTTTCGCAATTACAACAAAATCTTTGCTAGGAAGTTCGTGTTGTTTGTTACGAAAACTTTCACGTACCAAGCGCTTGAAGTGGTTTCTGCCGACAGCTGTTTTAATCTGCTTTTTAGGAACCGCTAGACCAAGGCGAGGGTGTGATAGCGAGTTTTTGCGGGCAATGATGGTGAAATGGGGGAGCCAGCTCGGTGAGCTTGCTTAAATACATTTTGGTAATGCTCGGGAGTTAACAAGCGTAACTCCCGAATAAAGGCATGCTTTTTCAAAATAGAAGATTATTTTGAAAGGCGAGCACGGCCTTTAGCACGACGTGCGTTAATTACTTTACGACCGTTCTTAGTCGCCATGCGAGCACGGAAACCGTGAGTAGCTTGCGCTTTAGAACTGAAGGTTGAAAAGTGCGTTTAGACATGGTTATTACCTTTACTGATCAGTAGTTTTAGGTTCTCGTTGAACCCGGCGTGGGACTTATTTCCCGTCTTATTCTCTATATAGAGATAGAGAGGAAATCCGACGCCTCTCAACAAAGAGGCGGAATTGTAATCACTGACTCGTCAAGAGTCAATAATCAGTTCAACTTCAATTCCAGCCGGCGAATTATACTTTTTGTGAGCTAGAGCGCAAGGATCATTATTAGATCCCAACCTGATTTAGGAATTTTTTAAGTTGGATATCCTGTGGATCATTGAATATTTGCTCCGGCGTTCCTTGTTCTACGATGTGGCCGTTAGCATGAAGATCACTCTATCAGCGACCTCTTTAGCAAACTGCATTTCGTGAGTCACAACCAACATGGTTTGATGCTGAGTTGCGAGCTTTTTCATAAGGTTAAGTACTTCACCAACCCACTCAGGATCGAGTGCTGAAGTTGGTTCATCGAAGAGCAACAGCTCCGGTTGGAGCGCCATAGCGCGGCCAATACCGACACGCTGTTGCTGTCCACCGGACAGGGAAGCAGGGTATTGATCCCCTTTATCGCCTAGACCGATGTCATCGAGAATTTGCTGTGCTTTTTCAAGCGCTTGGTCTTTTTTCCAGCCTTTTACTGTGATAAGACCTTCGGCAATGTTCTGACGCGCCGTCATGTGCGCAAACAGCGCGTAGTTTTGAAATACAAAGCCGGTTTTACGGCGCAGTGCCAATACTTCGGCTTTAGTGTGGTTTTGACAATCGACCGTCACATCATCAATGGTGATCGTACCCTTGTCTGCTTGCTCAAGAAAATTTACGCAGCGCAGCAGCGTCGATTTTCCGGTACCGCTTGAGCCAATAATGACGATGATTTCACCTTGTTTGATATCAATATCGATACCTTTTAGGACTTCTGTATCGCCAAACTGCTTGTGGATATTTTCCAGTTTAATCATCGTTGATATGCCTTGTTCAATCTTTGTTCAGCCCACAGTTGCACGCGAGTAAGCACTAACACCACGCCCCAGTAGATCAGAGCCACTGCCAAGAAAGCTTCAAAGAAGCGGAAGCTGGATGACGCCTCCATTTGAGCCTTGGCCATGATTTCAGCCACGCCGAGCGTAAAGGCCAGCGATGTCGATTTGATCATGTCGATGAAATAGTTCATCAGCGATGGCAAAGCGACACGGGTCGCCTGTGGCAGAATAATGCGGCGCATGGCTTGGCTGGTCGTCATACCCACAGACAAGCTCGCTTCCATCTGATTGCGATCAATACCGATGATGGCAGCGCGAATACTTTCTGCCATATAAGCGGCGAAGTGGAGCGTTAAACCGATGACGGCCGCACTAAACGCATTCAGTCCAACCATCCATGGGAAAATTTGTGGTAGACCGTAGTAAAGCAAAAACAGCTGCACCAAAAGTGGGGTGCCGCGGAAAAAGCTAATATAAAGCTGACTGAGCTGATCGAGGACAGGGATCTTGAAAACACGAATATTCGCTAAGATGACTGACAAGATCAGAGAGAACAACAGTCCCCATACTGCCATTTCCATCGTAGTGCCAAGATACTTGAGCAGTATCGGCATCAGCTCCAGCATATATTGAAAATCAAATCCCATAACGTTACCAAACTTCTAGAAAAACAAACGCCCACTAACAAGCGTAGTGGGCGTAATAATAGTGATCACTTACTTTTTAGTGATGTCTGCGCCAAACCACTTCTCAGAGATAGTCGCTAGCGTACCATCTGCACGCATGTCTGCCAGTGCCGCATTCACCTCTTGTTGCAGCTTTTGACCTTTTTCGTTGTTCACGAATGGCCATGCGTTCTCAATCGTTTCGAACGGTTCGCCCGCTAGCTGCAGAGGTAGGCCTGTCTTCTTGATAAGTTCAAGTGCAGATAGGCGATCCATCACGAAGGCATCAGCGCGACCAAGGGCTACATCGTGTTCAATACCTGTGTCGTAGGTTTTCACGTTGATTTTGTTGTCCTTATCGTAGCTGCGTAGTAGCTGTTCAAAGTTAGAACCCAGGTTTACCGCCACCGTTTTACCTGCGAGGTCTTCAATACCTTGAATGCTGTCATTGCCTTTGCGAACGGTAATCTGTGCACCATCAATCACGTATGGGTTGGCAAATAGGTATTTCGCTTTACGTGCATCGGTCATAGTGATCTGGTTAGAGATAGTGTCGATACGACCAGTCTCAAGTAAACCAAACAAACCTGAGAAGTTCGCAGTCACGTACTCGACTTTGTAGTCGTTTCTGCGACCAATTTCGTCCCAAAGGTCAACTTCAAACCCTTGCAACTTGTCTTGCTTAACAAAGGTAAATGGGAAGTAGCGACCAGACATGCCGACTTTCACTTCTTGTGCGGTTGCAGCATAAACTGCTTGAGATACGGTTGCAGAAAGCGCTAATGCCGTTAGTAGGCCTTTAATCCAGTTTTTCATTGTACTACTCCTACCATTTATGGGGATTCAATTTATGCAGGGGATGTTACTGGTAAAACTGTCGATAAGTTAAATAACGAGTTGTTATTAACCATAACAAATCCGTGGTTGAACGCTGACTTTTTGCTCATCTTTGTTCAGAGTTTGATCAAACTCGATGACAGCTTGAACACGGATCTATACACAAGTTAGATCATGTTTCGCATTTTGTGGGTAGATCTGTGTTTTGTGCATGCGTTTGTGAGTAAAATTAGGGCAATTTGTGTGGATCAAGCCAAATCGACCGAAAAAATTGTGAATAACTTAGATCTTATTCACTGGATCGCCGATCATTTGCTGGCGATCTTGGTTATCAACAGGTAAAATTACCAATCTTTTCCAATTCCAATAAATAGAGTGAGAGCACCGTGTCATCTTCGCTTTGGTTGCAATGTTCGCAACGTCTACAAGAAGAGCTACCCGCTACCGAATTCAGCATGTGGGTTAGACCCCTACAAGCTGAGCTTAATGACAACACCCTAACTCTATTTGCGCCTAACCGCTTTGTACTCGACTGGGTGCGCGACAGATACCTCAACAGCATTAACCGCTTACTGAAAGAGTACTGTGGTAATGATGTGCCGAATCTACGTTTCGAAGTCGGCAGCAAGCCGGTTTCTGCGCCGCCAGCGCCCAAGCCAGTAAAGACCGCGGCCGACGTTGCGGCTGAGTCTTCTGCACCTGCGCAGCTGCAAGCGCGCCAACCTGTGCATAAAACCTGGGATGATGAGGCAGAAGTCTCGGACATCAACCACCGCTCGAACGTTAACATTAAGCATAAGTTCAACAACTTCGTTGAAGGTAAGTCGAACCAGCTTGGTCTTGCTGCGGCACGTCAGGTGGCGGATAACCCTGGTGCGGCCTATAACCCGCTGTTCTTATATGGCGGAACAGGCTTGGGTAAAACTCACCTATTGCACGCTGTGGGCAACGCCATTGTTGATAACAAGCCAAACGCAAAAGTGGTGTACATGCACTCGGAGCGTTTCGTTCAGGACATGGTTAAGGCGCTACAAAACAACGCAATTGAAGAATTTAAGCGCTACTACCGCAGTGTTGATGCGCTGCTTATCGATGATATTCAATTCTTCGCCAATAAAGAGCGCTCGCAAGAAGAGTTCTTCCATACCTTTAATGCGCTGCTTGAAGGTAACCAACAGATCATCCTGACATCGGATCGTTATCCGAAAGAGATCAATGGCGTAGAAGATCGCCTGAAATCTCGTTTTGGTTGGGGCTTGACCGTGGCGATCGAACCACCTGAGCTAGAAACTCGCGTGGCGATCTTGATGAAAAAAGCCGAAGACCACCAAATTCACCTAGCCGATGAAGTGGCCTTCTTCATTGCTAAGCGTTTGCGTTCAAACGTTCGTGAGCTGGAAGGTGCCCTAAACCGTGTCATTGCTAACGCCAACTTTACCGGTCGTCCAATTACCATCGATTTTGTTCGTGAAGCGCTGCGTGACTTGCTCGCTCTGCAAGAGAAGTTGGTGACCATTGATAACATTCAAAAGACGGTTGCCGAATACTACAAGATTAAAGTTGCGGATCTGCTTTCTAAGCGTCGTTCTCGCTCTGTGGCTCGCCCGCGTCAGCTGGCGATGGCACTAGCGAAAGAGTTGACCAACCACAGCCTGCCAGAGATTGGCGATGCGTTTGGTGGTCGTGACCACACGACCGTGTTGCATGCGTGTCGTAAAATCGCTCAGCTGCGTGAGGAGAGTCATGACATTAAGGAAGACTATTCCAACTTAATTCGCACGCTTTCTTCATAATAGTGGCATAATCACTATAATTAGCATTCAAGTTATTGTATTTCGCATATAAGTGGCATGGATTGCCATCTTTACGAAGAGTTATCTATGAAATTTACTATCGAACGTCATCACCTACTAAAGCCGTTACAACAAGTTTCTGGTGCATTAGGCGGCCGTCCTACATTACCTATTTTGGGCAACTTGCTTCTTAAAGTAGAAGAAGGGGTGCTTTCTCTTACCGCAACAGACCTTGAGGTCGAGTTGGTAAGTAAGGTGACGTTAGAGAGTGAATTTGAAGCGGGCAGTGTGACCGTACCTTCACGTAAGTTCCTCGATATCTGTCGTGGGCTACCGGATGACTCAACAATCACTATCGTACTAGAAGGCGATCGCGTACAAGTGCGCTCTGGTCGTAGCCGTTTCTCCCTATCCACATTGCCAGCGAGCGATTTCCCAAACATTGAAGATTGGCAGCAAGAAGTGGCGGTGACGGTGACTCAAGCTGAGCTTAAGTCATTGATCGACAAGACTCAGTTCTCAATGGCGAACCAAGATGTGCGTTACTACCTAAACGGTATGCTGTTTGAATTAGACCAAACAACATTGCGCTCAGTGGCGACTGATGGTCACCGTATGGCGGTGGCAACGGTGGCGCTAGAAGGCAGCTTTGACAACAAACAGATCATTGTGCCGCGAAAAGGTGTACAGGAGCTTTCTAAGCTTCTAGATGCGCCAGAGCAGCCAGTCACGCTGCAAATTGGTAGCTCGAACATCCGTGCTGAAGTGAACAACTATGTCTTCACTTCTAAGCTTGTTGATGGTCGTTTCCCAGATTATCGCCGCGTAATGCCGCAAAATACCGACAAAACACTCGAAACAAACTGTGATGAGTTGCGTCAGGCGTTCTCTCGTGCCGCGATTCTATCGAATGAGAAATTCCGCGGTGTTCGTGTCAACCTAGCGGACAACGAGATGCGCATTACGGCGAATAACCCAGAGCAAGAAGAAGCCGAAGAGATGCTTGACGTCAACTTCCAAGGTGACGCGCTCGAGATTGGTTTCAACGTTTCTTACGTTCTCGATGTACTTAACACGCTTCGCTGCGACCAGGTACGCATGTCGATGTCCAATGCCAACGCCAGTGCGTTGATTGAAAATAGTGAAGATGACAGTGCCATGTACGTGGTGATGCCGATTCGTCTCTAAGACGAGCATGATGTTATGCCGCTTACGCGTTTAATCGTACAGCAATTTCGAAATATTAAAGCCTGTGATATTGAACTATCTACAGGCTTTAACTTTATTATTGGCCCCAACGGCAGTGGCAAAACCAGCTTGTTGGAGGCGATCTATTTGCTTGGTCATGGGCGCTCATTTAAGAGTTCGCTCACCGGTCGAGTGATACAAAATGACTGCCAAGAGCTGTTTGTACATGGCCGTTTTTTGAACTCGGATCAATTTGAGATACCCATTGGCATTAATAAGCAGCGCGATGGCTCAACAGAGGTTAAAATAGGCGGTCAATCTGGGCAAAAGTTAGCTCAGCTTGCCAAGGTTCTGCCGCTGCAACTTATCCATCCAGAGGGCTTTGAATTGCTCACTGATGGCCCTAAGTTTCGCCGGGCATTTATTGACTGGGGTGTATTTCACTCTGAGCCAGGTTTTTTTGAGGCTTGGGGTCGTTTTAAGCGTCTCAGTAAGCAGCGCAATGCGCTGCTGAAGACGGCCACCAGCTACCGAGAATTGAGCTACTGGGATAGAGATTTAGCCCAGTTGGCTGAACAAATCGATGGTTGGCGCCGCACCTATGTCGAGCAAATGAAAACCTTGGCTGAAGAAATGTGTCAGTCTTTTCTGCCGGAGTTTGAAATCAAACTCGGTTATTACCGTGGCTGGGAAAAAGACACGCCGTATGGCGAGCTCTTGGAGCGTAACTTTGAGCGTGACCAAAGTTTGGGATACACCTTTAGTGGCCCCAATAAAGCCGATTTAAGAATTAAAGTGAACAACACCCCTGTAGAGGATGTGTTGTCTCGTGGTCAGCTAAAACTGATGATGTGTGCGCTGCGCCTTGCGCAAGGGCAGCATCTTGCAGAGTTGACCGGAAAGCAATGTATCTATCTGATAGATGACTTTGCTTCAGAATTAGATAGCCTGCGTCGTAAACGCTTAGCGGATTACTTAAAACAGACTCAGGCTCAAGTTTTTGTAAGCTCTATTACCGAAAGCCAAGTTGCCGACATGATTGACGAAAATGGCAAGATGTTTCATGTGGAACATGGCACAATAGAGCAAGGTAAATAGTGAGAGAAACTCATGTCAGAAAATTACGATTCATCGAGTATTAAGGTACTAAAGGGTCTGGATGCGGTACGTAAGCGTCCGGGAATGTACATCGGCGACACGGACGATGGAACCGGTCTACACCACATGGTTTTTGAGGTGGTTGATAACTCAATTGATGAAGCGTTAGCTGGTCACTGTAGCGACATTATCGTGACTATTCATGAGGACAACTCTGTTTCTGTTAGCGATGATGGCCGTGGTATTCCAACGGAAATGCACCCAGAAGAGCAAGTGTCTGCCGCAGAAGTTATCATGACGGTACTTCACGCTGGTGGTAAGTTCGATGACAACTCGTACAAGGTATCGGGCGGTCTGCACGGTGTAGGTGTATCGGTAGTAAACGCACTGTCCAAACAAGTCACACTGACAATCCATCGTGGCGGTCACATTCATACTCAAACTTATCACCACGGTGAGCCACAGGCGCCACTGGCTGTGATTGGTGATACCGATAAAACGGGTACAGAGATCCGTTTCTGGCCAAGTGAGGAAACCTTCTCAAACGTCGAGTTCCACTACGACATTCTTGCCAAGCGTCTACGTGAACTGTCGTTCCTAAACTCTGGTGTTTCAATCAAGCTTGTCGATAAGCGCGAAGAAGACAAAATGGATCACTTCATGTTTGAAGGTGGCATCCAAGCATTTGTTGAACACCTAAATACCAACAAGACACCAATCATTCAGAAAATCTTCCACTTTGATAACGAGCGTGATGATGGCATCACAGTTGAAGTGGCGATGCAGTGGAATGATGGCTACCAAGAAAACATTTACTGCTTTACCAACAACATCCCTCAACGTGATGGTGGTACTCACCTTGCGGGTTTCCGTGCCGCACTAACGCGTACGCTGAACTCGTTCATGGATAAAGAGGGCTTCTCTAAGAAAGCTAAGACAGCGACATCAGGTGATGATGCTCGTGAAGGTTTGACCGCCATCATTTCGGTGAAAGTGCCAGATCCGAAGTTCTCAAGCCAGACCAAAGATAAGCTGGTTTCATCAGAAGTGAAATCCGCGGTTGAGTCTGCAATGGGTGAGAAACTGTCTGAGTTCCTAGTGGAAAACCCAGCAGAAGCGAAGATTGTTTGTACTAAGATCATTGACGCCGCTCGCGCACGTGATGCAGCGCGTAAAGCGCGTGAGATGACACGTCGTAAAGGCGCTCTAGACCTAGCGGGTCTGCCTGGTAAACTGGCTGACTGCCAAGAAAAAGACCCAGCGCTTTCTGAACTGTACATAGTGGAGGGTGACTCTGCGGGCGGTAGTGCTAAGCAGGGTCGTAACCGTAAGAACCAAGCGATTCTTCCACTAAAAGGTAAGATCCTAAACGTTGAAAAAGCGCGTTTCGATAAGATGCTGTCTTCACAAGAAGTGGCAACGCTAATTACAGCTCTAGGCTGTGGTATCGGCCGTGACGAGTACAACCCAGATAAACTGCGTTACCACAATATCATCATCATGACCGATGCGGACGTCGATGGTTCTCACATCCGTACGCTGCTGTTGACCTTCTTCTACCGTCAAATGCCAGAGCTTATCGAGCGCGGTTACGTGTACATCGCTCAGCCACCGCTTTACAAAGTGAAGAAGGGTAAACAAGAGCAGTACATTAAAGATGAAGATGCAATGAACCAGTACCAAGTGTCTTTGGCATTGGATAACGCCGCTCTGCACGTCAACGCTGAAGCGCCAGCACTAGCCGGTGAATCACTAGAGAAGCTGGTGCAACAGTACAACGGTGCAGTGAAGGTTGCCGAGCGCATGGCTCGTCGTTACCCACACGCCCTTGTGAGTGAATTCATGTACACGCCACGCCTAACGGCTGAGCAGTGTCACGACGCAGCGGCGGTTGAAGCATGGTCTAAGCAGCTTGTTGAGCAGCTAAATGCCAAAGAAGTGGGCGCAAGCAATACAGCTTTGAGGTAGAACAGCATGCTGAGCTAGGTCTGAACCTACCGAAAATTATCGTGCGTACTCACGGTGTGACCCATGAGCATGTACTGAGTATCGACCTACTGAACTCGAAAGAGTACGGCAAGCTAGCGTCTCTATCAGAAGCTCTAGAAGGTCTGATCGAAGAAGGTGCTTACGTGAAACGTGGTGAGCGTACTCAACCGGTGAGCAACTTTGAAGATGCCCTAAACTGGCTAATCAAAGAATCGCGTCGCGGTCTGAGCCTACAGCGCTACAAAGGTCTAGGTGAGATGAACCCAGATCAGCTTTGGGAAACCACAATGGATCCTGAAACACGTCGTATGATGCAAGTTACGATTGAAGATGCGGTTGGCGCAGACCAACTGTTCACGACGCTAATGGGCGACCAAGTAGAGCCGCGTCGTAACTTCATCGAAGAGAACGCACTCAAAGTAGCTAACCTAGACGTTTAGATTGATTTCTCTTGGCTGGCTGAACTGATTTCCGCGTCGAAGGTGCTCATTTATGATTATAAACTGCGCGCCTTCTCCTTGAACTCAGTTCACCCAGCTTCGAAAAATCAATCTAAAAACAAAAAAGACTGCCTTACACGGCGGTCTTTTTTGTTTTTAACTCTATGAAAAATAACCGTTATAAAAATAATTTAAGAAAATGGCTTGAAAGCGAATTTCGTCATCCCTATATCTAGTTATGAAGAGGGAGCTGTCTTGCTCAAGAGAGAAGAAACAGACCTTTTAAACGCCAGCAAAGTATCGCTCAGTGGAGGATAGCTTTAACGGCACACTTTAAAAACTGATTTATTACTACGTCCCCGAACAGCAAGGCTGTCAGTGGAGTGGTGGATGAATCCCTTAGTCGTCACTACACCCGTTTATAGGCTGGGTGTAGGTGAAAACTCACGGCTAAGACTATTGCTTACTATGAGGATAGCATTATGAGAACTGTAGATTTCACTCCTTTATACCGCAACGCAATTGGCTTCGATCGTCTATTCAACATGATGGAAGCGAACTCAGCGAAAAACTCTTCTGGCGGTTACCCTCCATACAACATCGAGCAACAAGACGAGAACCACTTCCGTATTACTATGGCTGTGGCTGGCTTTGCTGAAGACCAACTCGATCTGACTCAAAAAGAGAACATGTTGATTGTTAAGGGTGAGCGTAAAGCCGAAGAAGGTAAAAACTACGTGTACCAAGGTATCGCAGAGCGCGATTTCGAGCGTAAGTTCCAGCTCGCTGACTACGTGAAAGTCGTCGGTGCAAGCATGGAAAATGGTCTTCTTCACGTTGATCTAGAGCGCGAAATTCCAGAAGCGATGCAGCCACGTAAAATTGAGATTGGTGGCAACAAACTGATTGAAGGCTAATCATTTCGCTGAAATGAAAGCCCTGATATAAAGAGTGAAAGAGCGCCAGAAGGCGCTCTTTTTGTATTTATTCTATTTTATCAACAGCCTTAAGCGCGAGTGCCTTGCGCGTATGCATTAGCCACTTCTTCCGCGATGATCGCAATACCTTGCTGCATTTTGTCGTCATCTTGCACGTAGTTCATGCGCAGACATTGATGAGCATGATCCCACTCATCTTCCTGACCGATAAAGAAATATTCCCCAGGTACAATCAACACGCCGCGATCCTTCAAGCGTTGGTAGAGCTCCATAGTGGTAATGGGTAGCTCATCAAACCATAGCCACAAGAAGATAGCGCCTTCTGGCTTATGGATTCGAAAGCGCGGATCGGTAATTGCCGATTGCAATAACTCAACCGCGTGTTGGGATTTTTGTTGGTAGAACGGCTTAATGACATTCGAGCTGAGCTCAAGAATATCACCTTTCTCAATCATGTGATGAGCCAGTGCAGGACCAAAGCTGCCCGGCGCCAGGCTAATAATGCCATTCATATTGGTCATCGCTTGGGTGACTTCTTCACTGGCAATGACAATACCGCAGCGCAACCCTGGCAGACCTAGCTTAGACAAGCTCATGCAAAGAATGGTGTTCTCATTCCAAAACGGCTCCACATCTTCAAAGATGATGTTTGGGAATGGCAAGCCGTAGGCGTTGTCGATGATTAATGGGATGTTATTTTCACGAGCTAGTTTATCCAGCTTGTGGATCTCTTCGTCGGTTAATACATTACCCGTTGGTTGGTGGGGCGTGAGGCACAAATCGCGGCAACCGAATCATCGATTTCTAAGTGTTCGAAATCCACATGGTATTTGAACAGGCCATTATCAAGCAGCTCTATTTCTGGGTGATAGGAGACAAAGATATCTTCGTCGATGCCGGCGTCACCGTAACCAATGTACTCTGGCGCAATTGGCAGCAAGATTCTCTTGTGGCTACCATCGCTTTGCTTACCGGCGAGTAGGTTAAATAGATAGAAAAAACCACTTTGGCTGCCATTGGTTAGGCTGATGTTCTTTTCGGTAATGTTCCAGCCATAGGTATCACGCAGCAGTTTAGCGAGCGATTTAACAAACGCATCTTTTCCTTGTGGACCGTCGTAGTTGGCCATGGCGGCCACCAGCTCACCACTGGCGAGGAGGTCACTACTGGCTTGGTGAAAATACTCGAGCATGGCAGGAATAGCGGCTGGGTTACCCCCTCCGAGCATGATGGCACCTGGAGTGCGAAGGCCATCATTAAGATCATCCATTAATTGGGTAATACCTGAGTAACGATTAAATTTTTCACCAAACTTCGAAAATTGCATTGCTGTACCTAGTTCATTGTGTTCACTTGTTGTGTTTATAAGGGGTTTTATCCTGCTGGTGGCAAGATGAACCTTTGAACATACAGCAATGATTACAGCAGGCAAAGCACTATTTGAGCGCAAAGAAAATGAGCAATGAAAAAGGAGCGCAGTAGCGCTCCTTTTGATGTGATTGAGTAGGGCTTAATCCATTGATTATTCGCCAGTGTAAACGATGAGTACCTTGTCATCTTGGTAACGACGTTCAAACGCATAGTACCCGCTTTGCTGGTGGGTAATATGCTCACCTTTAGCAATGGCAGGGTGGCGTAGGCGGAAATCACCAAGTGCTTGCCAGTGCTTCAATAGGGTTTCGCGTTGACCCGTTATCTTGTCCCAAGGCATGTCTGAGCGCGTACCTTGATGTGAGTCAGAGCCACTGGCACCTAGATCTCTTGCTATCTCATCACCATAGTAGATCTGCACCGCACCTGGACTGAGCATAAGCGCATTCGCGGCGCGCATTTGGTCATCAATGCTTCGGCTTCGAGATGCCCAGAACAGTGAGGTGTCGTGCGAAGAGAGGTAGCTCAGCACATTAAACTCGCTGTCGCTATTAATGCGCTCTGCATAGCGACGATAGTCACTGTCTAGGTTCGCGAAACACTTCAGTGCCTTAGGGGCAACATCTCCTTGGAACTCGAAGTTAATGATAGAATCAAAGCCGTTATCGAAATACGGGCTTTTCACCACGCTATGAGCCCAAACCTCACCGGTCATCCAGAACGGTTTATCATCCAGTGCTTTGTCTGGGTTGTTTTGTTTCCACTCTGCCAGTGCTTCATTGCTGGCTTGCTTGAGCTTGGCCCAGCTTTCCATTTCGACGTGCTTAGCGGTATCAACACGGAAACCATCGATGCCATACTCGCGAACCCAATCGGTGAGCCAGGTGATCAAATGCTCACTTGGTGTGGCTTGAATGTCTTTGGCATTGGTCTCTTTATTACGATAGAAGTTCGGTAGACCTGTCTTTTGCGTCGATTCGGTTTTTAGATCCGGCAAGAAGTTGAGTGACATGGTTCTGTCGTTGTATCCCGGTGCGTCGTAGTCGCCGATGTCGGTACGGATCCAATCCTTACCCCACCACTTATCCCACGCTTCGTCATCACTGTACTTGATGTAATCATTAAAGCTGTGCCAGCTTTGCCCTGATTTTGGTTGCCAATCGGTCCAGTTTTCACCGAGCTCTTGTTTTGCCTCTTCATCAGAGAGATACAACTGACCGAAGCCAAATTCTTGCATGTCCGCTAGCGTGGCGTAGCGGTATGGTTCATGACCACGTCCCATACGATGCGGATACCTTTCTCATGAGCAGTATCGATAAACTGACGCAATTCTTCCTCGGTGCCCATGTTGGCATCGAGCTTGGTCCAATCTTGATGGTAATAACCGTGATAGCCATAGTGCTTGAAGTCACCTTTATCACCGCCACCAACCCAGCCATGAATTTGCTCCAGAGGTGAGGTTATCCAGATGGCATTCACACCAAGCGATTCAATATAGTCAAGCTTTGCAGTTAAGCCAGCCAGATCGCCACCATGGAAGGTACCGATTTCATGTTCGCCATCTTTGCTCCGCCCATAGCTGTTATCGTTATCAGGGTTGCCGTTGTAGAAGCGATCGGTCATGACGAAATAGACCGTCGCGTTGTCCCAATCGAATTCCGCCTTTGGTGCTTGCTCAGCAGGTTCTAGCAGTAATAGACCTTGGCTGTTTGCACTGGGCTGCAGCGCAATCTTGCCACGGCTGACCGTCGCTTGTTGCCCGCTCAGCGCATCTCTAAGCACTGTGCCATCGGCAAAGGTGGCGCTGACGTCGATGACTTTTGGACTGTCACTAGCAACAGGGCAGGTGAAGGTAAGTTCGTTACTCTGTTTCGGTTTTACCTTCACAGTGAGCTCATTGTTGGCGGGATTGAGCGTGAATTGGTAAGTGTTTGCCTTGAATACTCGCATTGGAATCGCTGATTCCCCGGCACAATCATCGAGCTTTAGTGGGCGATTGAACTTAATGCGTGCGTCTTCCGCCAGAGCAAAGGTGCTGCCACAGGTTTGGGCATTATCACCAATCGCAAAGGTGTAGCTGCCTTTATCAAGCTTCTTTTCTGCAACCAGCAAACCTTGTTCATTGGCAGCAAAAGCCACTTGTTGGTCATCTAAGCTAAGTAGTAACGCATTATCTGGCATCTGACTACAGGCACCGAGCATTGCCACAGATAGAGAGATTAGGGTCTTTTTCATGGGTTCTCTTCCTTGAAGTTATCCCACGTTTATATCAAATATCGACCTCTACATTCTGAGTGCTATAACCGCTAGTTTGCAGGCAAACTCCTACAATTTTCTTACTAGTTCACAGAACTAACAATAACTTGATGCGGGTTGAAAGGGACAAAAAAGGGAAGCCTCAGCTTCCCTTTTAAATCACTCTTGTTACCAGAATCGATGACTACTTCTGAAGAAGTGAAATGTCGGCGATTTGTAGGAACAGGTTACGTAGGTTGTTGAGTAGCGTTAGACGGTTCTTCTTAAGCGCTTCGTCATCGGCCATGACCATCACGTTATCGAAGAATGCATCTACAGGTTCACGTAGGTCTGCAAGCTTGCTTAGCGCTTCTTGATAGTTACCGGTCGCGAATGCTGGCTCAAGGGCTTCAGTCATCACTTCAACGTTTTCTGCTAGCGTCTTTTCTGCATCTTCTTGTAGAAGTGCAAGGTCGATCTCTGCTGCCAGTTCGCCGTCGAATTTCGCTAGGATGTTACCTACACGCTTGTTCGCTGCCGCTAGTGCTTCTGCTGCTTCTAGCTCACGGAAATGAGATACCGCTTTAACGCGTTGGTCGAAGTCCGCTGGTTTGGTTGGACGGTTAGCCAGTACTGCTTGGATGATATCCACGCTGAAGCCTTCGTCTTTGTACCATGCATTGAAACGACCAAGCATGAAGTCGATGACGTCGTTTGCAACGTTCGCGTTGGTTAGCTTGCTAGTACCGTCTTCTAGGGCGAATAGTGACTGTGCTTTTGCAATTAGGTCAGTTAGGTCTAGGTTGTAGCCGTTTTCGACGATGATACGAAGTACACCTAGCGACGCACGACGAAGTGCGAATGGGTCAGAGCCCTTAGGTGCTTGGCCAATACCAAAGATACCGACAATCGTGTCTAGCTTGTCTGCCATTGCGACTGCTGAAGAGATACCAGTGCTTGGTAGCTCGTCACCGGCGAAACGCGGCATGTACTGCTCGTAAAGCGCCAGTGCTACTTGCTCATCTTCACCATCGTGAGTGGCGTAGTGCATGCCCATTACACCTTGAGTATCGGTAAACTCGAATACCATAGAGGTCATTAGGTCACACTTCGCTAGAAGACCAGCACGCTTAGATTTCTCTACGTCAGCATCGATTTGCTCAGCGATGTAGCCAGCAAGTTCAGTGATGCGGTCGGTCTTGTCTTTGATAGTACCAAGCTGCTTCTGGAAGATAGCTTGCTCTAGCTCAGGCAGACGGTCGATAAGAGGGCGCTTACGGTCCGTGTTAAAGAAGAATTCCGCATCCGCTAGACGTGGACGTACCACCTTCTCGTTACCTTCGATTACGTAGCGAGGCTCTTTAGATTCGATGTTAGAAACGAAGATAAAGTTAGGCAGAAGCTTCTTGTTCTCGTCATACACTGGGAAGTATTTTTGGTCACCTTTCATGGTGTAAACCAGCGCTTCAGAAGGCACCTTCAGGAACTCTTCTTCAAACTTCGCCGTTAGTACTACTGGCCATTCAACGAGAGAAGTCACTTCTTCAACTAGGTCATCTTCTAGATCAGCGATACCGCCAACCGCCGCCGCTGCTTTTTGAGAATCTGCTAGGATGATGCTTTACGTGCTTCGTAATCGGCCATGACTTTACCGCGCTCTTCTAGGATCGCAGGGTATTGTTCAGCAGAATCGATAGTGAACTCTTGCTCACCCATGAAGCGGTGACCACGGATAGTGCGGTCAGAAGCTACGCCTAGGATCTCGCCTTCAATCAAGTCAGAGCCCATTAGCATAGTCAGTGTTTTAACAGGACGGATAAATTGAGTCGTCTTGTTACCCCAACGCATTGGTTTCGCGATAGGTAGGTTAGCGAGCGCTTTTGCTGCTAGGTCTACAACGATTTCAGTCGTTGCTTGGCCTTTGACTTCTTGTTTGAACAGTAGCCATTCGCCTTTGTCTGTGACTAGACGGTCTGCTTGCTCAACCGTGATACCGTTTCCGCGAGCCCAGCCTTGAGCCGCTTTGGTTGCATTGCCGTCAGCATCGAATGCTACAGAAACAGCAGGGCCACGCTTCTCAACGACTTTATCAGCTTGACCTTCAGCAAGACCGGCCACCTTAAGTGCGAGACGACGAGGAGCCGCGTACCATTTCACGCCTCGTGTGCGAGATCTGCACCTTTAAGCTCGGCTTCGAAGTTTGTTGCGAAAGCTTCTGCTAGGGTACGAAGCTGCGTTGGTGGTAGCTCTTCAGTACCCAGTTCAATTAGAAATTCTTTTGCCATGATTACTTCTCCTCGTCTTTTTTAAGCATTGGGAAGCCTAAGGCTTCACGTGATGCGTAATATGCTTCTGCAACCGCTTTAGTTAGGTTGCGGATACGAAGGATGTAACGTTGGCGCTCTGTGACAGAGATAGCCTTGCGAGCATCAAGGATGTTGAACGCGTGAGCCGCTTTAAGAATGCGCTCATACGCTGGCAGAGGAAGAGGTTTCTCTAGCTCCAGCAGCGCTTTGGTTTTCTTTTTCACACTGGTCAAAGTAAGTGAATAGGAAATCGACGTCAGCGTGTTCGAAGTTGTACGTTGATTGCTCAACCTCGTTTTGGTGGAAGATATCACCGTAAGTGACCTTGCTGCCGTCTGGTGCGATGTTCCACACTAGGTCGTAAACAGAATCGACTTCTTGGATGTACATAGCGAGACGCTCGATACCATAAGTGATCTCGCCAGTCACTGGCTTACACTCAAGGCCACCAACCTGCTGGAAGTAAGTAAACTGAGTCACTTCCATACCGTTTAGCCAGACTTCCCAACCAAGACCCCATGCGCCTAGCGTAGGGTTTTCCCAGTTGTCTTCAACGAAGCGAATATCGTGAACTAGCGGATCGATACCAAGCACTTCAAGTGAGCCTAGGTACAACTCCTGAATGTTGTCAGGAGACGGCTTAAGCGCAACTTGGAACTGATAATAGTGCTGCAGACGGTTCGGGTTCTCGCCGTAGCGACCATCGGTCGGACGACGTGAAGGTTGAACGTATGCCGTAGACATTGGCTCTGGGCCAAGTGCACGTAGACATGTCATTGGGTGAGAGGTGCCTGCACCTACTTCCATATCTAGAGGTTGAACAATAGTACAACCGTTCTGTGCCCAGTAATCCTGCAGCGCGAGGATCATTCCCTGGAAGGTTTTGATATCGTATTTTTGCATAGTAATTCGCGCAATTCTCTAAGTGAAAAGGTCTGTCTGATAGTCAGAAAATAACAAATAAGTATACCCACTATTCGGTAAGGGGAGTAGGGGTAAACGTGACGATTTAATCATCATCAGGGCAAAAAATGCGGTTTTTCGGCGTTATTCGCTGTGTCGTGGTGTGTGAAGAACATTATTGTTGAAACAGATTGATTGTGTGATTACAATGCCGGCTTCTTTGGGGAGTAGCTTATCCATACGCTTGCAAGTGTTTGGATTCGTTCGTCAACATAATTGGTGCAAAATCACCATGGCGCTCGAGACTTGTGCCCGCAAGTTTAGCAAGACCATAGATAAACATCGTGAACCGGGGTGGGGCGCGAGGTTTGTCTATAGGTTAAATACTATAAACCCTGCCCCTTAGAGCATGTCGTGAGCGTTTTAGCTATATCAATTACTACCGTGGCACTCGCCGAAATTGGCGATAAGACCCAATTATTATCTCTGCTTTTAGCCAGTCGTTATCGTAAACCAATCCCTATTATTGCGGCCATTTTTCTGGCAACCATTGCTAATCATGCGTTAGCTGCTTGGTTGGGGGTTGTGGTGGCCGATTACTTATCTCCCGATGTGCTTAAATGGGTGCTGGTGGTCAGCTTCCTTGCCATGGCGGCGTGGATCTTGGTACCGGATAAACTGGATGACGATGAGAGTATTTCAAGTCGTGGTCCGTTTATCGCCAGTTTTATCGCGTTTTTTGTTGCTGAGATTGGTGATAAAACACAGATTGCTACCTCGATTCTTGGTGCGCAATATGCCGATGCCCTAACTTGGGTGGTCATTGGTACTACGGTGGGTATGCTGCTTGCCAATGTACCGGTTGTACTGATTGGTAAGTTATCTGCTAATACACTTCCCCTCGATTGGATTCGCCGTATCACCGCGATTTTGTTTGTTGGTCTAGCCATTGGTTCGGCGATTTTTTAATAACAATATCAACTGAGTATTGAATTTTTGTCGCGATCAAACTCTCGCTCGGATCTGATGAATTTCGTGATGAATGACATATTAGTGTCATAATTGTCATGGTACTTTAATCATGTGGATCCTAGCGAGAGGGCGAGATGATGCTGACACGTTACACAGGAATGACCGCAGAAAGCCAAAGCCGTTTGTTTACGTTCGGTTTGGTATTAACACTGCTTGGTATGGTACTTACGGATATGTGGTTACCTATGGTGGTAGGCGCGATCGTGATGACTGGGTTGGCTGTCGAGTCGTGGATTCGGGTTCAGCATATCATTCCAATGCACAATGAAATACGTTCGATGCAAAAGCAGATCAAGAAACTTCAATCGGAAGTCAGAACGCTGGAATATGACGAATAACTTGAATGGTTCGAACAAGACGAAGAGCTTCAACGAGACGAATAGTAGAAAGGCTGCCAATGCAGCCTTTTTTAATGCGTTATGCCATGCCTTTTTTGATGAGGTAAAGGTAGGGTACCGTTTCTGTTTGCGCACCAAGTAATTGGTGATCCATAAAACGACAGAAACTGGGAATATCGCGAGTGGTGGAAGGATCGTCGGCCTTCACCAACAACACATCACCATCTTCCATTTTACGAATTGTCTTCCTGACCATCATCACTGGCTCTGGGCAGCGCAATCCTTCGGCCTCAAGCGTTTGCGTGGCAAGGTCTGTATTGATTGTCATGGGGAACTCTTTTCTCTAGAAAACAGCCCAAATTCTACTTATGAAGAAAAAATATGCAATAACCCCTTGGCAAATGGATCTTTTTGCTTTAACTTTATTAACAAGTTGGTAACAAAGAGACAAGGAAGTAGCTATGTTGACCGCACTAGATAGATTAACAATATACTCGGTACTGTGCGTGATTGCGTTTTGTGCCTTGGTACTCCAGCCTTCACCACAAGCTGGGTGGACACCTTTAATTGGTTTGAGCGCTGCAATCGTGGGATTGTGGCTTGAGATGAGACGCTGGCAAGAGGCTTCTGAGGAGCAAGAAAATTAACAATTAATAAACATTTGTCATTAAATAGATTCAACACACTACGACATTCCGACACTATCCCCATTTTCTTGGGCTTCCCCGCTGAAAGGCGGGATTTTTTTTATCTGAAGAAAAGCCAACCCAGTGTAGACTAAATAAAGCATTACATAGGAAGAGCTTATGGAACTCGAAGAAATCTATCGCCGCGATCTTAACTTGTTGGTGGCACTGAAGGTATTGGTTGAAGAGGGCAGTGTCAGTCAGGCGGCTGTGCGGCTCAACCTAAGCCAATCTGCGACCAGTCGAGTGCTAGGGAGGCTGCGAGATCTGCTTGGCGATCCGCTATTTACTCGCCAGGGGCAACGTATTATCCCGACCAGTAAGGCGCTCGAGATATGTAAACAAATCGACCAGCCACTAGAGTCCTTTCGTCAGTTGTTAACCCCTAGCGAGTTCAATCCTTACTATTGTAATGAGCGTTTCCTTATTGCTACCACTGACTATGCGATGCAAACCATTTTGCCCTACGCGCTGCCTAAGATTTATCAGCTCGCACCAAATATTTCTTTAGAGTTTGCGCCGCTGCAACATGAAAGCCTTTTTAAACAGCTCAGTACCGACAAAGTCGATATGGCAATTTGCCGTCCCACTGGGTCCGTGACGCCTTTGCATCAAGAAGTGCTTGGACCTGTGGGCGTTTCTTGTTTGGTTTCCAAGCATCATCCTTTGGCGGATAAGCGTTATCGCTTGAAGATTACATTAATGCGCCTCATGCAATGATTGCTATCAGTGATGGCGTCAAAGCGTTATTGGATGCTGCGCTAGTTAATCAAAATCCAAGAAAAATGGTGTTGCGCGCGTATCACCTAGAAGCTGCGTTAGCGATCGTCGACAGTATGCCGCTTATCATTACTGTTCCGGCTGATCTCGCTTACTTAGTGGCTGAGCGCTACGATTTGGTGATTAAACCACTACCTTTCGCCTTTACGCCATTCGACTATTCTTTGATCTGGCATGCTCGATGCGATACCTCGGAATCCCAAAAGTGGCTGCGCTCGGTGGTGAAAGAAGAGTGTGGAAAATTGATTGCTAAGCGTATTGAAGATGTGGGTTTAGGTTGAATGAAAAAGGCTCTCGTAATGAGAGCCTTTTCTATAGCGAGGTTATCGCTAATTAGATTTTGATAGTCACGCGACCCGTTACGGCACCGTTAGTGATGTCTTCCGCCGCTTGAATTGCATCTTCTAGTGCTACGGTTTTGCTTGCCTGTGCGTAGTATGACTCAGGAAGTAGGGTTGCTAGCTGTTCCCAAGCTTTGATGCGTTTTTCGCGTGGGCACATTACAGAGTCAACACCTTGTAGACGCACGTTACGCAGGATAAATGGCATCACTGTGGTTGGTAGATCAAAGCCACCCGCTAGGCCACATGCTGCGACAACACCGTTGTAGTTTACTTGCGCAAGCACTTTAGCAAGCATGTTACTGCCCACAGTATCGACAGCTGCAGCCCATAGTTGGCGCTCTAGTGGTTTTGCTGGCTCTTCCAGTTCGCTACGCTCAACAATGCGTGATGCACCGAGTGATTTTAGTAGTTCGCCGTTCGCTGAAGCGCGACCTGTTACTGCCGCCACTTTATAACCTAGTTGGTTAAGTAGCGTAACGGACACACTACCCACACCGCCACTTGCGCCTGTGACCAGTACTTCGCCGTCTTCTGGTTTTACGCCAGCATCAACAATGGCTTGTACACACAGCATCGCAGTAAAACCTGCAGTACCGATAGCCATGACTTTTTCTGCATCGAGACCTGCTGGCATTGGCACTAGCCAGTCACCGTTTAGGCTTGCTTTCTCAGCCATGCCACCCCAGTGATTCTCACCGACCCCCAGCCAGTGAGAACCACTTCGTCGCCTTCCTTGTAACGAGGGTCGTCTGATTGCGACACTACGCCAGAAAGATCGATACCCGGTACCATTGGGAAATTGCGGATGATTTTACCTTTACCGGTAATCGCCAACCCATCTTTGTAGTTCAAAGATGAATATTTTACATCTATTTTTACATTACCTTCTGGAAGCTGTGACTCGTCTACTTGAGAAATAGTAGCGATTGTTTTTTTGTCTTCTTGGTTAAGTAACAGTGCTTTGAACATGATGTTCTCCAATGAGTTGACGTGTTATCTGCTACAAAGTGTAGGTGAGAAATTAGAAAAAAAACAATGAAACTTCAACATTAGACGTATGCATTTTGTGCATAAATAAAAACAGCCCCGAAAGCGGGGCTGTTTGCGTTGAAGAGCCGTAATGAGAGGGCTACGGTCTTTCAAAGATGGTTGCGATACCTTGACCTAAACCAATACACATAGTGGCAAGACCGATCTTAGCGTCTTTGTTTTCCATGATATTGATAAGCGTGGTTGAGATACGAGAGCCCGAGCAACCCAATGGGTGACCCAATGCGATGGCGCCGCCATTTAGGTTAACCTTTTCATCGACCACATCCAGTAGACCAAGATCTTTAGCACATGGCAGAGATTGAGCCGCAAAGGCTTCGTTTAGCTCAACAATATCGATGTCGTCCATCGTTAGACCTGCACGCTTCAGTGCTTTTTGCGTGGCTGGTACCGGGCCGTAACCCATAATCGACGGATCGCAGCCAGCAATGGCCATAGAGCGGATCTTCGCGCGAATGGTTAGACCAAGCTCGTTAGCTTTCTCCTCGCTCATGATAAGCATGGCAGACGCACCATCAGACAGTGCCGATGATGTACCTGCGGTTACCGTGCCATTTGCAGGATCAAAGACGGGACGAAGCTTAGATAGCCCTTCAACATTGGTTTCTGGACGAATCACTTCATCGTAATCGAGGGTAAACAGTGAACCATCTTCAGCATGACCTTCGGTCGGCAAGATCTCGTTCTTGAAGCGACCTTCAAGCGTTGCTGCTTGCGCTCGCTGGTGGCTTCGCGCTGCAAACTCATCTTGTTGCTCACGGCTGATGCCATGCAATTTACCCAGCATTTCGGCGGTGAGACCCATCATGCCCGCTGCTTTCGCGACGTTTTTAGAAAGCTGAGGGTGGAAGTCTACACCGTGCGTCATAGGAACGTGTCCCATGTGTTCAACGCCACCAATTAGGCAGATCTCCGCATCGCCAACCATGATTGAACGTGCAGCGTCATGCAATGCTTGCATAGATGAGCCACACAGACGGTTTACTGTGACGGCACCAATCTCAATCGGTAGGCCTGCCAGCAGCGCGGCATTACGAGCAACGTTAAAACCTTGCTCTAGGGTTTGCTGTACACAGCCCCAGTAGATATCTTCAATCTCTTCTGGCTTCACTTGTGGGTTGCGAGCCAAGATACCTTTCATTAGATGTGCCGATAAGTCTTCAGCACGCTGATGTCTAAATGCACCACCCTTGGAACGACCCATAGGTGTACGAAGACAATCAACAACGACAACATTTTTCATTTTGATATTCCTCATCCAATCGGTGGTTACAGTGAGCTAGCTTGCTGCACGTCATAGAAGCGTTTGCCAGAGCTTGCCATATCGACCAGCGACTGAGGCACCTTGTACATTGCACCTAGCGACTCATATTGCTTCGCCATCACAACGTAGTTATCGATACCGATACTGTCTAGATAGCGGAACACACCACCTCTAAATGGAGGGAAGCCGAGACCATAAACCAGCGCCATATCTGCTTCTTGTGGTGTTGCAATGATGCCTTCTTCCAAACACAGTACGACTTCGTTGATCATTGGAATCATCATGCGTTGAATAATGGTGTCATCATCGAATGATTGTGCTGGCTTGCTGACGGACTCAAGCAGTGAATTGATGTCTTCACTTGGTGCTTTCTTAGGACGACCGCGCTTGTCTGTAGTGTACGCATAAAACCCCGAGCCATTCTTTTGACCATAACGGGTGTTTTCAAACAGCACATCAATAGAATCACGCTGATCTTTTGCCATGCGCTCAGGGAAGCCTTCCGCCATCACCGCTTGTGCATGGTGCGCGGTATCGATACTACCACATCAAGTAGGTACGCAGGACCCATTGGCCAGCCAAACTTACGCTCCATGATTTTATCGATCTGAATGAAGTCCGCGCCATCCGCCAGAAGCTGACTAAAGCCGCCAAAGTATGGGAATAGAACACGGTTAACAAAGAACCCTGGGCAGTCGTTGACAACGATAGGGGATTTACCCATCTTTGCTGCGTAAGCAACAACGCGGTTGATAGTTTCTTCCGAGGTGTGCTCACCGCGAATGATTTCGACCAATGGCATGCGGTGTACTGGGTTAAAGAAGTGCATACCACAGAAGTTTTCTGGGCGCTTAAGTGACTTCGCAAGAACATTGATAGGAATGGTTGAGGTATTCGAGGCGATGACGGTGTTTTCGCCCACCATCTCTTCGACTTCACTCAGCACTGCGGCTTTGATTTTTGGATTCTCTACCACCGCTTCCACAATCACATCGCTTTGCTCAATACCGGCGTAATGCAGGCTCGGGGTAATAGAAGCCAGCACGCCAGCCATCTTAAATCCGTCGATACGTCCACGTTGTAAACGTTTGTTGAGCAGTTTAGAGGCTTCGGTCATACCTAGCTCAAGTGAGGCTTGAGCAATATCTTTCATGATGACAGGTACACCTTTAAGCGCAGACTGATAAGCGATACCGCCACCCATAATACCTGCACCTAGTACTGCTGCGCGCTCAGTGTCTTTACCAGACTTAGCGGCTTTCTTAGCAAGACCTTTGATGTATTGGTCATTGAGGAAAATACCAACCAATGCGTTGGCTACGTCAGAGCCTGCAAGGTTGACGAAGTAGTTCGCTTCTACATCAAGCGCTTCATCACGACCATAGCGAGCAGCCTCTTCAATCGTTTTAACTGCGGCCATTGGCGCTGGGTAGTGAGGTCCAGCTTTTTGTGCCACCAGACCTTTCGCCATGGTGAAGCTCATCATAGATTCAAGCTTGCTGAGCGTTAGCGGTGACACTTTTGCTTGGCGACGCGCTTTCCAATCAATCTTTTCATTGATGGCTAGCTCAATAGTGTTCAATGCAGAGTCATACAACGCATTAGTTTCGACGATAGCATCAAGTAGGCCGACTTTTAGCGCCTCATCTGCTCGGCATGCTTTGCCTTGTGTGATGATCTCCATGGCACTGTCAGCGCCAATCAATCTTGGCAAACGAACGGTACCGCCAAAACCCGGCATGATACCCAGTTTTGTTTCTGGTAGACCGATGCTGGTGGTCTTGTCACCAATTCTAAAGTCAGTCGCCAATACGCACTCACAACCACCGCCTAGCGTGTGGCCTTTTAGTGCAGATAGCGTGGGTACTGGCAAATCTTCCAGCTTATTGAAAATGTTATTAGCGAATCCTAGCCATTCTTTGAGTTCGGCCTTTGGCTTGGCAAACAAACCAAGGAATTCAGTGATGTCAGCGCCCACAATAAAGGCACTTTTATCCGTCGTTAGGATAAGTCCCTTAAGATCGCTCCATGCAGCAAGCGCATCGAGGGCTTTGTCTAAAGATTCGAGAGTAGCCAGATCAAGTTTATTGACCGACTGGGGAGAGCTAAAGCACAGCTCGGCGATGCCGCTGCGTACTTCCTTTACCTGTAGAGTTTCAGATTGGTAAATCATTGTCATTCTCCGTGACAGACAATCCGTGATTGTGTGAAAGCGGTTGTTATAGTTTTACTTCTGGTTAGACCAGTTATTTAAGTGTGTACCGCATCGAATTTAATTTCAATACATTTTTTAAACAACTGTTTAACATTATGACCAGTGTCCAATCTTGGAGTCAATTGCTAATGCTCGTGCTAGAATACCCCTTTTAGGCGACAAACCTCGTAAAAGCCAATGAACTCAACTGCATACTTGATACCTGAGCACCCCGTTCTTTTTGAAGAAGAGATCAAAAAGAGCGTGTTCATCACGCAAATCGCTCATACGCCGAGTATTGAGTTGGCGAAAGCATTTGTTGATCAAGTGAAGAAACAGCACAGTAGTGCCCGACATAATTGTTGGGGCTTTGTGGCGGGACGTCCTGAAAATTCGATGATGTGGGGCTTTAGTGACGACGGTGAGCCGTCTGGTACCGCAGGTAAGCCAATTTTGGCGCAGCTCAGTGGTTCTGGTATTGGAGAGCTTACCGCTGTGGTCACGCGTTATTCTGGTGGCATCAAACTTGGCACGGGTGGTTTGGTGAAGGCTTACGGTGGTGGCGTACAACAAGCACTTAAGCTGATTCAAACAATCGAAAAAAAATCACCACACAATTACGTCTAGAGTTAGACTATGCATTCGTGTCTATAGCTCAAGCCGAGCTGAGTCGTTTCGAAGCGGTTGAGGTCGAGTCGCACTACACCGACAAGGTCATTCTTATTGTTGAGTTAGAAGTGAACCATGTTGATGCACTGACGCAGAGTATCATTAATAAAAGCGGAGCCAAGGCAATGGTCTCCCCAGTAGAAAACAACTAGGACGTAACGAAGCACCGCTTCATCAACTCATATGCAATTTCGATCCATAATTCGCATTGTCGGACTGCTACTCGCTCTGTTTAGCGTTTCAATGCTCGCACCCGCTTTAGTCGCACTGATTTATCGAGATGGTGCGGGTGTGCCTTTTGTTACCACCTTTTTCGTCCTACTTGTTTGCGGCGGGTTTTTCTGGTTTCCAAACCGTCGTCATAAACACGAGCTCAAAGCCAGAGATGGCTTCCTTATTGTCGTACTGTTTTGGACCGTAATCGGTAGTGCGGGTGCACTGCCATTTTTGATTTCTGATTATCCTAATGTTTCTGTCACCGATGCCTTCTTTGAGTCCTTCTCGGCACTAACCACGACAGGGGCGACAGTGATCGTCGGCTTGGATGAGCTTCCCAAAGCGATTTTGTTTTATCGTCAGCTACTTCAGTGGTTTGGTGGTATGGGTATCATCGTACTTGCTGTGGCCATCTTGCCGGTACTTGGCATCGGTGGGATGCAGCTTTATCGAGCAGAGATCCCAGGGCCAGTTAAAGACAGTAAGATGACGCCACGTATTGCAGAGACTGCAAAAGCGCTTTGGTACATCTATCTCAGTTTAACTATTGCCTGTGCGGCGGCATTTTGGGTGGCAGGTATGACACCATTTGATGCCATCGCCCATAGTTTCTCGACGATTGCGATTGGCGGCTTCTCGACACACGATGCGAGTATGGGTTATTTCAACAGCCCGGCTATCAACATGATTACCGTTGTATTCCTGCTGATCTCTGCGTGTAACTATTCTTTGCACTTCGCGGCTTTTGCCTCTGGCGGCGTGCATCCTAAATATTATTGGAAAGATCCTGAGTTTAGAGCCTTCATCTTTATTCAGGTGGTTCTGTTTTTGGTCTGCTTCCTTATCTTACTTGAGCATCACTCCTACAATTCCATGTACGATGCGTTCGATCAGGCTCTGTTCCAGTCAGTCTCAATATCGACGACGGCCGGTTTTACGACAACGGGTTTCTCTGAGTGGCCACTGTTCTTGCCGGTACTTCTGCTGTTCTCATCATTTATTGGTGGCTGCGCGGGTTCAACGGGTGGTGGTATGAAGGTTATTCGTATCCTTCTACTGACACTGCAAGGCGCCCGTGAAATGAAGCGCTTGGTTCACCCAAGAGCGGTCTATACCATCAAAGTCGGCGGAACCGCTCTATCACAGCGCGTAGTCGATGCAGTTTGGGGTTTCTTCTCCGCGTATGCATTGGTGTTTGTGGTGTGTATGTTGGCACTTATCGCAACGGGTATGGATGAGCTCAGTGCTTTCTCTGCCGTAGCGGCGACACTAAATAACCTTGGTCCAGGTCTTGGTGAGGTGGCGCTTCACTTTGGTGATGTGAACGACAAGGCGAAATGGGTACTGATTGTGTCGATGCTATTTGGGCGATTAGAAGTGTTTACTCTTCTTATACTACTAACGCCAGCATTCTGGCGAAGCTAATTCATCAATACCAATTTACTAATAGATGGCAGCGAAGGAAAACATCGTGGAAAAAGTTCTCTATCTCTATTCTTCTCGCGAAGGACAAACAAAGAAAATCATCGGACGTATCGCTGAGCAGCTTGGTCACAATGATGCTGCCTCTATTAACCTGCATGAAAACCCAGATGTCAATCTGAGTGACTATGACAAAGTACTCATTGGTGCCTCTATTCGCTATGGCCATCTGAATAAGAAGCTGTACCAGTTTATTGAAGCAAACCAACAGCAACTGAGTGAGATGAAGGCGGCGTTTTTCTGCGTGAACCTGACGGCAAGAAAAGAAGACCAAGGTAAAGATACGCCAGAAGGCAGTGCCTACATAAAGACGTTTCTTAAAAAGTCGCGTTGGCAACCGACCCTTATTGGTGTATTTGCCGGTGCCCTCTATTACCCTCGTTATAATTCGTTTGATCGCTTTATGATTAAGCTAATTATGACCATGACAGGTGGCGAAACGGATACCACTAAGGAAGTTGAGTATACAAATTGGGATAAAGTGGGGTTGTTTGCTGAGAAATTTGCCCAGCTATAGAGAGAAAATGTTGGTTTTTACGCCGTTTTGGCTCGTTTTTAAGCGAACGATAAAAAAAAGCGAAAAACTTTAAAAAAAGGGTTGCCAACTTTAATCCGATCTCTATAATGCCCCCTCGCTGACACGGGAAAGGACAACGAAATCCTCAACGAGTCAGAAGGTCACAAGTTTCTAAGAAGCTTAGCAAAATAAGTTAAAAAAGTGGTTGACACGAAAACTTATCTCGCTAAAATGGCCGTCCGTTTTGAGCGAAGCTCGAAACAAGCTCTTTAACAATATAAACCTATCAATCTGTGTGGGCACTCGTTGATGATAATCAAATTAGATACCTCGGTATCAAATTA
>NZ_JYJK01000138.1 GCF_003263785.1 Vibrio variabilis | reverse complement strand
GTCCCCCCCACCATATTCTTTAGGGAATAGCTCTCAGAGTTACGTGTTGCGGGCATCGTATAATGCTATTACCTCAGCCTTCCAAGCTGATGATGCGGGTTCGATTCCCGCTGCCCGCTCCAACTCATTTAGAGTGCTGATATAGCTCAGGTGGTAGAGCGCATCCTTGGTAAGGATGAGGTCGGCAGTTCGAGTCTGCCTATCAGCACCAGCTCTCAAAGCAATTTTCCTTTTGATACTTTCTTTTGCCTAAACTATGTTTATTGGTTGAAAGAAGCTTTATTACCAAGATTTTTTGGTTGCGTGGTCTTCAAAGCCACCTAAATCCGTACCTAGAGGGACAACTCATGTCTAAAGAAAAATTTGAACGTACGAAACCGCACGTAAACGTTGGTACTATCGGCCACGTTGACCACGGTAAAACAACTCTAACAGCTGCAATCTGTACTACTCTTGC
>NZ_JYJK01000137.1 GCF_003263785.1 Vibrio variabilis | reverse complement strand
CCACGCCGCTGTCGTCCAAGGACGAGACCAACGCGCCCACGCCGTATCAAGACGACCCGACATCAGTGAGGCAATCGCAAACGAAAACGCAACCGAGAAGCCTACGTAACCCATGTAGAGCATTGGCGGGTGGATGATCAATCCCGGATCTTGTAATAACGGATTGAGGTCACGGCCATCGACAGGGAAGAAAGGCAACGTTCTCAAGAATGGGTTAGAAGTGACAATGATAAACAGTAGGAAACCGACTGTGATCATACCCATCACTGCAAGTACACGAGCGACCGATTCTTGTGGCATACCACGCTAAATGTCGCCACAGCAACCGTCCATGCTGCTTGGATTAATACCCATAGAAGCAATGAGCCTTCGTGCGCACCCCATACAGCGGTTAGGCGGTAGTACCAAGGTAGCTGGTATTTGAGTTATTCGCTACATACTGAAGCGTAAAATCATTGACGTAGAACGCCCATTCCAAAATTAGGAATGAAATAAGCAGCATGATGAACATACCCCAAGACAAAGGTCTTGCGGTATTCATCAGCATCGTATTGTTTCGCGAGGCACCAAACAGCGGCAAGATACTCAGAAGCACAGACAAACTGAGTGAGAGTATCAGCGCAAAGTGGCCAATTTCAGCAATCATAGACCGCTTCCTTGTTTTTGTTCTTCAGAGTACTGGAGCGGCTCATGAGTTTTCTTCATCGCCTCAGCAATTTCAGGTGGCATATATTCTTCGTCGTGCTTAGCAAGAACTTCGAAAGCCTCAATCTTTGTCGGTTCCACCAGCACACCTTGTGCAACGATACCTTGACCTTCGCGGAACAGATCCGGAAGAATGCCATCGTAGACAACCGTTACTTTTGGACCCACATCAGCGAGGTCGAAGCTGACACGCAGTGACTCAGAATCACGGTTGACCGAGCCCGCTACCACCATACCGCCAATGCGAAGACGCTGACCGATCTCAGGTTTCGCACCATTGTCTTTACCGTTCACCAACTCCGTCGGCGTGTAGAACAAATCCATGTTTTGGTTTAGCGCATAGAGAATCAACCCAACCGTCGCACTGATGCCAACGAAAATGGCCAAAATAATGCCGAGCCTTTTCTTACGTCTTGGGGTCATAGTGTGTTCTCCATATTTTTTGCCGCATCGATGCGCGCTTGCCTATCGACTTTGGCTTGAACTTCTTTGAGCAACTTTTTGCCGCGTGACACGCTCGTCACCCAAAGAATCAACATAGCTAAGAAAGTAATACCGAAGGCACTCCACACATATCCTGCGTAGCCGCCCATGGCAAAAAAGTCACTCAAGGATTCAAAATGCATGGTGAATTACCCCTTCTGGTTTGATTGCGCTGCTAAGGCAACCACCCATGGTCTGTGGCCTTCTTTGCTGATGATTTCGTTACGCAGACGGATCATCGTCAGTGCACCGAAGAAAAACGCAAAGCCAAAAATATTTAATAACAACGGCCATAGCATATCGTTAGAGATCGATGGCTTGGCAAACTTAGTGATAGTGGCACCTTGGTGTAAGGTATTCCACCACTCCACAGAGAAGTGAATGATCGGCAAGTTAACCACACCAACAATGGCGAGAATGCCCGCCGCTTTTGCCGCGGTTTTTTGATCATCGAACGCGTGGTAAAGCGCGATAACGCCAAGATATAGGAACAATAAGATAAGCTCAGAAGTCAGACGTGCATCCCACACCCACCATGCGCCCCACATAGGCTTGCCCCATACGGCTCCAGTAAGCAGTGCAATAAAGGTAAACACCGCACCGATAGGCGCCATAGCAAGTGCCGCCATGCTAGAGAGTTTCAACTGCCATACTAGGCCAATGAAAGCAGCAATCGCCATCGACATGTACACACCCATAGACCAAATGGCCGACGGCACGTGTATGTAGATGATCCTAAAGCTGTCACCCTGCTGATAATCGGCGGGCGCGTAAGCAAGCCCCCATACAGTACCGATTGACAGGCACAGCAGTGCTATCGTGGCAAACCACGGAAGCAATTTGCCACACAGCTGATAAGTGGTTTCGGGTTTGGCGTAAGGATGAAGCCATTTCCACATAGTGTTTCTCACTCTTTTACGACATTTTTCCCATTGCTTTAGGCGCTTACATTCGCTCTAAGCAATGATATTAGCGTTATTATTTTAGTTGACGCTGACTCTCAAGGCTGCACTGATAGCAAACGGAGTCAAGGTCATCGCGCCCACCAGCATGGCCGCGAGCAAAGCTAGCTGACCATTATACGCACCCCCAAGGAGGCAGCATCAATCGCCGACGTAGCAAATATTAGAATTGGGATGTAAAGCGGGAGCACCAAAAGACTTAATAGTACGCCTCCTTTTTGTAGCCCTACCGTCAAGGCCACCCCAATCGCTCCAATAAAGCTCAATGTTGGCGTTCCCACCAACAAAGTGAGCACCACCGCTATCCATGTATTGCTATCAAGGGACAGCAAAATGGCCAGTAATGGGCTGATAATGATCAATGGCAAACCCGTTAGGAGCCAGTGTGCGATGATTTTTGCCATCACCACTAATTGCAGTGGGATAGGCATCAGCATCATCTGCTCTAAAGAGCCATCTTGAAAATCATCTTTAAACAGTCGTTCTAAGGAAAGCAGCGCCGATAGCAGCGCAGCCACCCATACAATTCCTGCTGAAATTCGCGCGAGCAGATTAGGCTCAGGGCCGATACTCAACGGAAACAGCGTAATGACTATGATAAAAACCACAGTGGGTTGAAAATATCCGCTTGGCGACGAAACGCAATCAGCAGCTCACGGCGAACAATTTTCATCATGGAAGACAACATCATCGTTTACGCTCCCAAAGTGATTTTTTTGAGTTTTGGGTTGTCACTAAACATGTCTTGGTGCGTGGTCAGTAACACTATTCCACCTTTATTGGCATGCTCCAAGAACAAGTTTTCCAGCACCTTTACCCCTTGCTTATCGATCGCCGTCAGCGGCTCATCAAGGATCCACAACATTTGCTCGCTTAACCACAATCTTGCTAACGCCACGCGGCGCTGCTGACCCGCAGAAAGCTGAGCCACAGGCACGTCTTCACGGCCAGCAAGTCCAACTTGTGTTAGCGCTGTAAAAATCTGTTGATCCGAAGTGAGAGGTGCGTGTATCGATTGATAAAATCTAAGGTTCTCAAACGCAGTAAGATCGCGTTTTACGCCAGTTTGGTGACCAAGAAACAGCAGTGATTGATGGAAGTCTTCTCGATTGGATTGGATAGACTCACCATTCCATTTGATGTCGCCTTCCTCTTTATCTCCCAATCCCGCAACGATACGCATTAGGGTGGTTTTACCGGTCCCGTTGCGACCTTCAATCTGAACGAGATCCCCGATTTGTAACGAAAATGATAAATTTTCGAACAGTACGCGCTCATCTCGAATCGCGGTTAAATTTGTAACTTCTAACATTCAATTAAACACTGGTTCGACTGGGCGTTCATCTTACCATAGCTACTTATGCGTGAAAGTGTAATGTTTAAATCGGCTTCACGAAACTTAGTAATAAACAATAAATTACTGTTCTTTAACTGAAATAACTACCCATAAAGTAGTACATACTGACACAAAACTTCATATTCGGACGCATGATAGGATACCAGACTGCATACAGCCGGCTAATTGGAAAGAGTAAGAGAGTGTTACGATTGTTATTAACATATTTTCAGGGCGTCATTTAAGCATTAACACCCTGTAAATTGAGTGATCGTCTAGCGAGGTCGTTTTTGTGGCGAATAGTTCGTTGCTGGACGGCGTGGAGATTGGGCGCGCTCTTTGTGAAGTGGCGGTACCTTCTCTTTACCCGCTATCTTTTTTTGCAAAGAAAGCATCAGCTCAGCTTCGGCCTTAGGCAGTTCACACTCCTCGATAAGCTCGTTAATGTCGGCACCTAATCGAACCATTTTATTGGCTCGAGTATATAAGCGACCATCGTTATCAACGTTCTCAAGCTCTATGATACGTTCAGTAAGGTGGACGATGATTTCCTCCTGTTCGGAAACCTTTTGTCCAAGCCCTACTAACACGGAGCGCACTTCAAGTAGCTGCTTATTGCACTTCTCGACTTCTTTTTCTAGTGATCGCTTTTGTTGTCGTGCGTGTGCCTTGTGCATGTTTAATCCACGATGCACCTTCACCAACCAAACGAAAAGGACAACGACAATCGCCACCCCTCCCCAAAGAAGAGGTGACGTTAAAGACACAGCATCAAACATTATAGGTAAGCCATCTCATCCCACTCATCTTCAGAGAGTAGTTTGTTTAGGTCAACAAGGATAAGCAGTTTGCCATCGCGGTTACTTACGCCTTGGATAAACTTGGCACTTTCATCGGTACCCACGCTTGGTGTGGTATCAATTTCTGACGAACGTAGGTAAACCACTTCCGCAACGCTATCAACTAAGATACCAATCACTTGGCGCTCAGATTCAATCACAATAATGCGCGTATTATCGGTGATTTCACCTTGCATTAGACCAAAGCGAGAACGAGTGTCGATGACCGTCACAACGTTACCACGAAGGTTAATAATACCTAGCACGTAATCTGGTGCGCCCGGTACAGGAGCGATTTCAGTGTAACGCAGCACTTCACGTACTTGCATTACGTTGATGCCGTAGGTTTCTTCTTCTAGTTGAAACGTGACCCATTGAAGAACTTCATCATTCGACTGTTCTTTTCTTAGTTCAACATCCATCGTTTGAGACATAGTCTTCCTCTCAATTTCATTCTGATCAGCGACGCACAGCGCCGCTTGACATCAAATTATTCAATCACTGTACTGATTTAACATCTAATCCAGCGTTAAGCATATCTATTAGTTCAGACACATGAACCAGCGCACACATTTGCTGCTTCACCATGCCTGCAAGCCACGGCCTTTTACCAGCTTTCTCACGCCAACGGACGGCAACAGGCTGAAGTTGTTCCGTGCCTTTGAGTTCTGTGGCGGCAAGACCCCAGTTGCTCTCACCGAGCATGACAATGTACTGATAGTCTTCTTTGTAACTATCATCTTTGAGCACATCCGGCATCACCCACATGGCTGTGTCGACGACATCAAGCTGGCTCTCGCGACTTGACTGCAAACCTAAGTACCAAGCCGGTCTACCAATCAAATGACTTAACTCGCCAATTTGATGAATACCACCTAGCTCATCTAATGGCACCGCGAACGTCATCCCGCCGACGTCAAAGTAGAGTACTTGAAAGCTCTCGGTACGTTCGTTGTTTACCCAAGCTTTATCAGCACCGCCACCATTGGCAACGTCAGGTTGGGTTTCAACCGTTACACTTTCAGCCACTTCTATACTATCGGCGACTTCCACCGTCTCTTGAGCCTTGATTGATGGCTGTAGAGCATCAAGTTCATTCAGCTCAGACTCAATGACAGTGTCCGCTTCTAATGCCTCAACATCCCAGCCTTGGATTTCACTCTCACTGGCTGCAGCTACTGTCGGCTGCTCAATGCTTGGCTCAGCTTGCGGTTCAATTTCAATGTCTACTTGCTGCTGAAGGCCGCTAAACAGCTTTTCCAGATGTTGCAGATCTGGCTGCTCCGCAAACGCTTCAAACTCCGCCTCCAAAAGACTGCTGCACCGTGGGTGCGGGCTGTGTCATAAGAGGTGGTGTTGTATCATTCCAATCTGGCTCTGGCTCTGGCTCTGGCTCTGGCTCTGGCTCTG
>NZ_JYJK01000136.1 GCF_003263785.1 Vibrio variabilis | reverse complement strand
ATGCAGAGGTGAAAGGTAACGGTCATATTTGCGCTGAAATCGCAGACAAAGCCCTGAACATGCTGGATGTCGATAACCAAGGTTTCGACTACATGGATAGGAAGCTCCTGCTTGCTATCATGGAGAAATTCTCAGGCGGTCCTGTTGGTTTAGACAACCTAGCAGCAGCGATTGGTGAAGAGAAAGACACCATTGAAGATGTCATCGAACCTTATTTGATTCAGCAGGGCTATCTGCAACGCACCCCGCGAGGGCGTATTGCCTCAGATCGAGCCTACTTACACTTTGGAATCGATAAAGACTAAAGTCTCGATGTAGGACTGTGATACGCAACTTATGTTCTACATCACAGGAATGAAATCTGCCAGGCCAATTATTGAGCTGCATATTTGTAAAGTAATATTGCGAATATGCAGCTTTCTTTTATTTACATTTCCTATCATTAAAATCTATCAATTTCGTGATTTTCGTTCACAGAGTTACGCACATTGTTTATAATCCCTTGCTACTAAAGGGGTATTAGCTGCTGCTAATTTTCTTTTTTTGCTCACCACGTCAAACTCCCTTTCCAAATAAAATTGATCTGCATCAGTGTGATTAAAGATTGTACAATTCACTTCTTCTATTTATTGACTTACATCAAAGCATTTTCCTGAATAAACCTTTTGAAACCGACTCCATTTCCCAGTAATATTAGCTCCAGCTATATTAGCGCAAGCTTAACAATTAACTAACCATTGAGGTACATTTTTGCAACAAGGATGCTGATTTGCTCAACAAGTTTAATTTCCATTAAACAAGTATCCTCGGCGCATAATGTAGAAAGTGTCGTTCAGCCGACACAAAAGGAGTTATCATGATAGACGTTGTTGATCTGTCGAGATTGCAATTCGCAATTACGGCAATGTATCACTTCTTGTTCGTTCCATTGACTCTAGGTATGGCATTCTTACTTGCCATCATGGAGTCCCTCTACGTAATGACCAACAAGCAAATCTACAAGGACATGACCAAGTTCTGGGGTAAGCTATTTGGCATTAACTTCGCTCTAGGTGTGGCTACCGGCCTAACCATGGAATTCCAGTTTGGTACGAACTGGTCCTACTACTCCCATTACGTGGGTGATATTTTCGGTGCGCCGCTGGCGATCGAAGCCCTCGTTGCCTTCTTCCTCGAATCCACCTTTGTCGGACTCTTCTTCTTTGGATGGGATAGGCTTTCAAAACGTCAACACTTAGCCGTTACCTGGTTGGTTGCTCTTGGTTCTAACTTCTCTGCACTTTGGATCCTTGTGGCGAACGGTTGGATGCAGCACCCAGTGGGCGCCGAGTTCAACTTCGAAACCATGCGTATGGAAATGGTGAGCTTTGCAGAAGTGGTGCTCAACCCAGTTGCTCAGGTTAAGTTTGTTCACACAGTAGCATCAGGTTACACCACAGGTGCGATGTTCGTATTGGGTATCAGTGCTTACTACCTACTAAAAGGCCGTGACGTGGCGTTTGCTCGTCGTTCATTCGCGATTGCAGCGTCATTCGGTATGGCATCTATCCTGTCTGTTATTGTTCTTGGTGACGAATCGGGTTACGAGCTTGGTGACGTACAGAAAGTGAAACTCGCGGCTATCGAAGCGGAGTGGCACACAGAGCCAGCTCCAGCCGCGTTCACTGTGTTTGGTCTTCCAAACCAAGATAAGATGGAAACCGACTTCGCGCTTAAGATCCCATACGTAATGGGTATCATCGCAACACGTTCTATCGATACACCCGTTCAAGGTCTTCGTGACCTACGTGAAGAGCACGTAGATCGTATCCGTAACGGTATGTACGCGTACGAGCTTCTAGAAAAACTGCGTGCAGGTGAGCGTACAGACGCGAACCTAGAAGCCTTCGACGGCGTGAAGCAAGACCTTGGTTACGGTCTACTGCTTAAGCGTTACACCGACAAGGTCGTCGATGCGACAGAAGATCAAATCCAAGCGGCTGCGGATGACTCTATCCCAACAGTTTGGCCACTATTCTGGTCGTTCCGTATCATGGTTGCGTGTGGCTTCATCATGCTATTCGTCTTCGGTGCGGCATTCATTCAGACATGTCGTCAGAAAATTGAACAGAAAAAATGGATCCTTAAAGCGGCACTATTCAGCATTCCACTACCATGGATTGCAGTAGAAGCCGGTTGGTTTGTTGCTGAATTTGGTCGTCAGCCATGGGCCGTAGGTGAAATCCTGCCTGTACACGTGGCAGCATCAGCACTGACAGCAAGTCAGATCTGGACATCACTATTCGCAATCATCGCTCTATACACGGTGTTCCTCATTGCCGAAGTTTACCTAATGGTGAAATTCGCTCGCAAAGGCCCAAGTAGCTTGAAGACAGGTCGCTACCACTTCGAACAAAACGTCGAAACGGTAGAGAACAAAGTTAGTCGTCAAGTAGAAGCGTAAGCAAGGAGAAAAAGAATGTTTGATTACGAAGTCTTACGATTCATCTGGTGGGTACTGATCGGCGTATTGTTTGCTGGTTTCGCTATCACCGATGGTTTTGATATGGGGGTAGGTGCATTAGTACCTATCCTAGGTAAAACGGACACCCAGCGCCGTGTAATGATTAACTCTATCGCTCCACACTGGGACGGTAACCAGGTTTGGCTAATCACCGCTGGTGGTGCGCTATTCGCCGCTTGGCCGCTCGTGTACGCAACGTCGTTCTCTGGCTTCTACCTAGCGATGATTCTGACTCTAGCAGCGCTTTGGCTACGTCCAATCGGTCTAGATTACCGCTCTAAGCTAGAAGATAAAAAATGGCGTGATGCTTGGGATATCGGTATCTCAATCAGTGGTTTCGTTCCACCACTTATCTTTGGTGTGGCGTTTGGTAACCTACTTCAAGGTGTCCCATTCCAGCTAAGCGATTTCATGATGCCGACTTACCACGGTTCATTCTTCGCTCTGCTTAACCCATTCGCACTACTGTGTGGTCTAGTGAGTCTATTCATGATCCTGCTTCAAGGCTCAACATGGCTACAAATGAAGACCACAGGTGATATCCATACTCGTGCTCGCAACACAGCACAAATCATGGGTCTACTAACCGTAGTAGCATTTGTTGGTGCAGGTTTCTGGATCCAAGGCATCGACGGTTACCTAGTCGTGAGCAGCATCGACGGCAACGCCGCTTCAAACCCACTGGTTAAAGAAGTGGTTCGCGAAGCAGGTGCGTGGATGACAAACTTTGA
This sequence comes from Vibrio variabilis, assembly GCF_003263785.1. GTDB lineage: Bacteria > Pseudomonadota > Gammaproteobacteria > Enterobacterales > Vibrionaceae > Vibrio > Vibrio variabilis. The sequence continues at coordinate 2,819 of NZ_JYJK01000136.1, read as the reverse complement.
GAAGTACCCACTTCTATGGATCGCTCCAGCACTGGGTGTGGTTATGCCTCTGCTAGCGGTACTAGCGTCTCGTCTTGAGAAATGTGCAGTTTCATTTATTGCGTCTTCTCTAGCGAACGGTGGCATCATCTTTACTGCTGGCTTTGCCATGTTCCCATTCGTGATGCCTAGCAGCATGAATCCTAACCACAGCTTGACCATGTGGGATGCGACGTCAAGTGAGTTGACTCTGAACCTAATGACAGCGGTAGCGTTTGTTATGGTTCCAGTTATTCTTAGCTACACAGCGTGGACTTACTACAAAATGTTTGGTCGTCTTGATGACAAGTTCATCGAAGAAAACAAGAATTCACTTTACTAAGGAGCATTTAACATGTGGTATTTCGCTTGGATTTTAGGTGTTCTTTTGGCTTGTGCGTTCGGTATCATCAATGCACTTTGGCTTGAACACAGCGAGATGATGGACAAAGACAGTGAGTAAGCTTAACCAACAGTTAGAGCAGATTCACAAGCCTATGGATAAGGTGCTACTGCGCGCCTTATCACTGGTGCTTGGCTTTGCCAACGCAGGCCTATTTATGTGGAGTCCTGAGGACTATGACGCAGCGATTGGTGGTTTCGCCCCATGGTTAGGCTTAGTGTTTGTGCTATCGCTCTGTTCGAGTATGGTTTACGGCATCGGCTTCAAACCAAGGTTTTGGTTGTGGCAGGTAGTATTTAGTCCGTACTTGTCGCTAACTGTGTTGAGTTACTTAACGTTAATGTACGTTTTTTAGAATAAGCCCGAGCGATTGCTCGGGTTTTTTACCTTTTGAAACAATGAAAAGCGAGCAATCGCTAATATCTTCATCAATTAAGTGTAAATTTTGGCACTTTAATCAAAAATTCTTGTCAGCACTTATAACAATCACAATGAGTTGCGTTATATTAATGCGTAGTTTTATTTAGGAAGTGATCAGTTTGTCTCAGTTATCATCGTATTTCGAATTTCCTGTGACCGTCTATTACGAAGACACGGATGCAGGAGGTGTCGTTTACCACTCGAACTACCTCAATTTCTTTGAACGTGCCCGCACCGAGCTACTTAGAAGCAAAGGTGTCAATCAGCGCGTGTTGCTAGAAGAGCATACCGGCTTTGTGGTTCGTCATATGGATATCGACTTTATCCGTGGTGCACGCCTGGACGACCAGCTCACCGTAAAAACCTATATTGAAGAATTCAAGAAAGCGTCGCTAACATTTGCTCAAGAAATTGTCGACCAACAAGATGTGACAATCGCGAAGGCACTGGTTAAAGTGGCGTGTATCGATAATGTTAAAATGAAGCCGAAGGCCATTCCTTCGTCTATCTTAGTGGAGTTAAAACACAGTGACGGCTGATATTTCATTTGTAGACCTCATTCTCGAGGCAAGCCTACTCGTTCAATTGGTCATGCTGATTCTGATGGGTATGTCGGTCGTATCTTGGGCGATGATCATCAAGCGCAGCAAAGTGCTAAAAGAAGCCACCAAAGAGTCTGAGACGTTTGAAGACCGTTTTTGGTCTGGTGCCGATCTTTCTCATATCTACCAAGATGTGAAAAAGCGCAAAGATGAGCTTTCAGGCACTGAAGAGATTTTCTACTCGGGCTTTACCGAGTTTTTACGCCTTCGTAAATCGAATGCCGACTCGCCAGCTTTCATTATGGAAGGCACGGGTCGTTCAATGCGCGTGGCAGTTTCCCGCGAGGTGGAAGAGTTAGAAACGAACCTGCCATTCCTAGCGACCGTGGGCTCTATCAGCCTTATATCGGCCTGTTTGGTACTGTTTGGGGTATCATGCACGCGTTTATCGCCCTCGGTGAAGTGAAACAAGCCACACTTGCTATGGTCGCGCCTGGTATCGCAGAAGCGTTGATTGCAACGGCGATGGGTCTATTTGCTGCAATTCCAGCGGTAATGGCGTTTAACCGTCTTAGCAACAAAGTGAGCAAGCTCGAGCACAACTACGCAACCTTCTCAGAAGAGTTCCACAGCATTTTGCACCGTCAAGCGATGGCCGCTAGGGAGCAATAATGGCTGGCTACCAACCAAAAAAACGCAAGCTAACCTGTGAGATTAACGTCGTACCTTATATCGACGTTATGCTTGTGCTGCTTATTATCTTCATGGTGACGTCGCCTTTTGTGACTCAGGGAGTGGATGTTGAGCTACCAAAGACCTCAACAGCTAAGCCTGCTTCAGAGCTAGCTGGCGATACGGATGCAAGTTTTATCATTGTTGAAGTCGACCGTGACGGAAACTTAGGGCTAAGCGTGAACAATGAAGATGTGAAACGCGGTTTGAGCTTCAGGATATTATCGTACGAGTTAAAGCTGAGCTTTCAATAAACCCTAACTCTCCCGTTGCGGTGGGTGGGGATGCCTCCACGCCATACGCAGAGGTGGTGTTGTTGTTGGATGAGCTTAGTCAAGCGGGTATTCCAAAGGTTGGCCTACTCACGGATCTAAGGGAATAGTTGTCGCAGCCGTATGAAAAGCAATAAGCAAACTAAAAACAGCTACGGAAAGCCAATCGCGATCTCTTTGTTCGCGCATGCGTTGCTTGTCGCCGCATTACTGTGGGGCACCGACTTTAACATGGATAAAGCGGAGCCAACTGGAATGGTGCAAGCGGTGGTGATTGATCCTGCGCGCGTTCGCCAGCAAGCGGCAGAAATCCGCAAGCAGCGTGAAACCGCCGCAAAAAAAGAGCAAGACCGTCTCGACAAACTGCGTCGTGAAAGCGAACAGCTAGAACGTAACCGTAAAGCCGAAGAAGAGCGCATTCGTAAGCTGAAA
>NZ_JYJK01000135.1 GCF_003263785.1 Vibrio variabilis | reverse complement strand
ATTGACCCATTTCATTTTCTACACGAACAAGCACGTTATCCATTGATTGCGGCAACTTCACCATCGCGGCCATACCAGCATCAGCAGGTTTGATACCTGCCGCTCCCGGCACCAGCACGTCACGTCCAACTAGCGAAGACGCTTGCAGCGCTTGGTTAGAGGTCATTGATGAGTTAAGGCTTTCGAACTGAGTGTTCATTTTGCCAATACCATCAACGGTCGCGAACGACGCCATTTGTGCAATCATTTGGTCATTACTGACCGGTTTAAATGGATCCTGTTGAGACAACTGTTTAGTGAGTAGTGACAGGAAATCTTCTTGCTTGAGATCCTGTTTACCCGTGCTCTCTTCAGTCTTGCTTTGGTCTTGCAGTTTTTTTAATTGGTCAAGGTAGGATAAACTGCCTTGACCAACATTGTTGATTCCAGCCATGTGCTATCTCCTATCTCTATTTACCCATTCGCAGCGTGCTCATGAGCATCTGCTTACTCGCGTCCGCTACCTGAACATTGGTCTGGTAAGAGCGAGACGCTGAGATCATGTTTGCCATCTCTTCCATCACGTTAACGTTCGGCTTGTAGATGTAGCCCTCGTCGTTCGCGAGTGGATGATCTGGGTTGTACTCCGCGCTCAGTGGTTTATCACTTTCCACAATACCCATTACTTTCACAGGCACTGTGTGGTCGCGGTTATATTTTGCTTTGCTTAGCTCAGCTCCAAACACGGCATGGCGTGCCTTGTACGTGTCTTTTGCTGAACTACTAATGCTGTCGGCGTTCGCGAGGTTACTTGAAGTAGTGTTTAGACGAACCGATTCGGCGCTCATCGCGCTACCCGTTACATTGAAAACGTTAAATAAGCTCATCTAAATTACTCCCCTTTGATCGCTTTGGTCATGTTTTTGAACTTGCTTCCTAGAAAATCGATTGAAGCTTGGTGACGCAATTGGTTTTGCATGAACAAGTTTCGTTCTAGATCCACATCGACAGTATTGCCGTCGCCGGTATCTGGTTGAGTCGGAGTGCGGTACAACACCTCGCCAGAAACATTGGTGGAGGCAGAAATGTGCCGTCCATCGGTACGACTAAGACCAATACTTGCCCCTGAGCTTGCCGCTTTTAACGCACGATCAAAGTCCATCCCTTTCGCCTTAAAGCCAGGAGTATTCGCCTGTGCAATATTGGTAGAGATGACTTCTGCATTCTTTTCACGTACCCCGACGGTATGTTGGTGAATGCCTAGTGCATTGTTAAAAGAGATGGCCATTGAAACCTCATCGTTCAAAAACAGGTGCCTGTCGTAGTTACGAAGCAATATCCGCGCCAAAAATGTTTGCCAATGTAAAATTAGCCTTCATTTCCGTGTGAGCGGACAATTAAGTGAGTGCTATAACTAAAACTGTCTAGCAAACACTGCGCCAATAAGGCGTTGGATGATTAGGAATGTCATCGCACCGCTCATCCAAAGCGGCACTATGGGTGAGCATAGCAAATAAAAAAGCCTTGGCGATATACCAAGGCTTTAGGAAGGAACAACCATTAACGTAAATAGTTAGGATTTGAGCTTGTAAATAATGCCCGGATTGCAGCGCACCATTTCAAATTGGTCCGTCAACCCTGTCAGCGACTCTGACGCACCAAGCAGCAAATAACCACCAGGGTTTAGGCTACGTGCCATTTGGTTAAGAACTTTGGCCTTCATATCCGGCGAGAAGTAAATCAATACGTTGCGGCAGAAAATAATGTCAAACTTACCCAGCAACGCGTAAGAGTCCATTAGGTTCTGCGGCCTGAAATTGACCAAACGCTTGACGTTGTCTTTGACTTTCATTTTGCCGTTGCCGGCCTCTTCAAAAAACACGCGGCGACGCTCTGGTGACAATCCGCGCCCAAGCGCTAGATTGTCATATTCCCCAACTCGGCACATGTCGAGCATGGTACTCGAAATATCCGTCGCGGTAATCGACACATTAGGCAGTAAACCCGGTTTTTTGGTTTGGGTCTCTAAAATCGTCATCGCCATCGAATACGGCTCTTGGCCTGATGAGCTGGCCGCTGACCAAATTTTTATTGGTCTTTTGTTTGCCGCCGCTTCAGGTAGGAGCTTATCAGCCAGCACCGTAAACGGGTAACCATCGCGAAACCATAAAGTCTCGTTGGTGGTCATGGCATCGACTGCGGCAACTCGCAACTCGCGGTTACGGCCGATGACGACCTCTTTTAACAGCTGTGACAAAGTGCCTAGACCAAACTTTGATATCAATGGGCTCAAACGGCTGCGCACTAAATATTGCTTGCTATCACCAAGCACAATGCCGCATTGGGATTCCAAAAAACGGCTAAATTCACGATACTCTTGATCGCTAATGGTTATCGCTGTCATTCAATTCTCTATACTACTTTACTAAAGGCTTGCTTTTGCGGCTGCACGTGACACAGCCGACAAGCTCTCATTGTTTTTTACTTTTAGTCAGCGATGACTGCCGCTTTTACAGCGCCTCCAAGCTCTTCTGGGTTGAACTTGGCGATAAACTCATTGGCGCCCACTCGCTCAACCATCGCTTGGTTAAATACACCACTTAACGAGGTGTGAAGGATAATGTGCAAATCTTTCAGCTCAGCGTGACGGCGAACCTCTGCCGTTAACGTATAGCCGTCCATCTCTGGCATCTCAATATCAGAGATAAGCAGCGAGATTTGGTCGTGAATGTTACCTTCAGCGGCCATTTCCACCAGCTTGTTGTACGCTTCTTTGCCATCTTTAACCAAAATGGCTTCAAAGCCAATAGACTCAATCGCTCGTTGTACCTGTTTTCTCGCAACAGCCGAATCATCGGCAATCATAATGCGTTTTACCATTGGCTTCTGCTTCTTTTGCTCTGCCACGGCAATCTCTTCAGCAATACTGTGATCCATCATTTCGCGCACAGGTGAGATCTCAGCAAGGATCTTTTCGACATCGAGAATTTCAACCAGCTCATTATCAATATTAGTGACGGCGGTCAGGTAGTTTTCTTTACCTGCACCTTCTGGCGGCGGCAAAATCGACTCCCAGTGCATGTTGATAATGCGTTCAACAGAGCTGACCAAAAAGCCTTGTACACTTCGGTTAAACTCGGAAATGACCACAAAGCAATTTTCAATATCGGTAGTGGGTCTGCCACCTACTGCTAAGCTCAAATCAATCACTGAAATTGTCTGACCACGAATATGCGCCACCCCTTTGACTAACGGATTGAGGTTAGGCATGCGGGTAAGCTTTGGACACTGCAGCACTTCTTTAACTTTGAACACGTTAATGCCGTAACGCTGGCGGCCCATCAAACGAAAGGTCAACAACTCTAGTCGGTTTTGACCTACTAGCTGCGTTCGTTGATTCACCGAATCCAAGATACCGGTCATAAGTTCATCTCCATCTCAAACTTTTAAGCTAAAAAAGTGATAGTCTATCTCGGCCTCAGAGAACCCGAGAAACAGAATGCTGTATTATAAGACATCTTTTTTGCATACTTCCAGCCGCACTTTTAGGCAAAAGTGTCACTGGCTTTGCCTCTTTATCGTCTGGCACGCGATATTCTTTAGCGTATTAACGCACGCAGCAACGCCTGAGCAAATAGAAAACATTCAAAAGGCTGCCCAAGCTCATGTTTTAGAGACCATTGAGCAGCCAATGGGCGGTGAAATCGTGGCAACCCCTGGCCGGATCGACAGTCGTATCCATGCAACTGATTGCCCTTCACCACTGGAAACTTCGTCGTCGACAACGAGAAATACCAGCAGCAACGTGACGGTATTGGTGGAATGCCCAGAAGACAACTGGCGCATCTACGTACCGGTGAGAATGTCCATTTCATTGCCACTAGTGACAGCAACAAGGCCACTCTCTCGCGGCAGTTTGGTCGAAGCTCAAGATGTGACCATGACCATGATTGATAAAAACCGCGCCCGACGCGGCGGCTTTAGTGACATGGACAATGTCGTGGGTGCGAAACTGAAACGCAATGTGAAGCTGGGTGATGTTATCGAGCGCAACGATGTCTGCGTCGTTTGTCGCAACGAGAAAGTCGTGATACGCGCGGTAAAAGGCGAGATGACCATCTCCACCAGAGGCACGGCACTATCGGATGGCTCTCATGGCGATCAAGTAAGAGTGAAAAATGACAAGTCTCAGCGTATAATTGAGGGAATTGTCACCGGTGTTGCAGAAATTACCGTTAATTTTTGATTTTTTTCTAAAGATTTTGATTTGCTCGTCGATATGGACGGTATACACAGATACATTGTGTGACATTCAGGGCTACAATACGTGGCCACAACCAACGCAATATTGAGCAATTTAAAAAGGCGAAACTATGGCAGGCATTGATAACATTCGATCTGGACAGACGCTAACGACGACAAGTCGCGCACCTGCTCGTTCGGACGCCAGCAAAGAAAGCGCGTCAACTCAAGTTGGTCAACCTTCAGCAAAGCAAGATGCGGTCACATTGAGCCAAGGCGGCAAAGCCATTGGTCAGATGCATCAGCAAATGGCCAGCAACCTAGCTTTGACGCGGCAAAAGTCGCGGCCATCAAAGACGCTATCGCAAACGGCTCTTACACCGTCGATGCAGAAAAGCTGGCTGATAACATGATGAAGTTTGAAGACGAACTTGGCGGATTACGATAATCGCGTCCGCAGACACACGAATTTTAGGTACAGGTAATGGCCGCACTTGTTGATTTGATTGACTACCAACTCAAAAACGCAAAAGCCCTGTCTCTTCTTCTTACAGAAGAGACCAAAGCCATCGCGGCGCGCGAATCCAGCGAGATTGAACGCATCGCGAAAGAAAAGATGACGCTGGTCGGCCAATTACAGCAGACCGACAAGCGTTTAAGTGAACATCAAGACGTTCACCGCCTCACCGATGAAGCGCCACTAGCCCAAAAGGTTGCGGACATTAAGTCGATCGTTCTCGACTGCCAGCAGCTTAACGATATTAACGGGCAGAGCTTGCAGCGCGCTCAGTTAAGCTTTAATAAACTCAACAACTTAATGCAGCAAAGCCACGGCAAAATAGGCATGACCTACAACGCAGGCGGGCAAACGCATACCTTATCGACGCTTGGTACCAATCTAAAAGCATAGAGTTTAACGCAGTCTCTTAGACAGACCCTTTATCCTCCATGAGGCATTGGCTCTGCGGCCAAATAAAACCCCGTCGACACCCGATTTTTTCCATCTTGTTTGGACTGATATAAGGCTTTGTCTGCTCGCTCAAGATTATCTTGCAGCGTGGCACTTCTATCGATATTCGTTACCCCTACCGAACATGTCACGCGCAAATAAAGGCTCAACTCACTAACCGCGATCGATTGTCGAATACGCTCAGCAATCCGAGTAGCGATATTGTGGTTTTTAGCACTGCAGATCACTACAAACTCTTCCCCGCCCCAGCGGCCAATCACCGCATCCTCGCGTAACTGTGCCCTCAACGTCGTAGCAAGATTCACCAATATGGCATCCCCTTCGTTATGTCCGTAAGTATCGTTAATGCGCTTGAAGTTATCGATATCCAACATAATCAAAAACAGTGTCTCTTTTTATCCAGTCGCTGTAAGTAACGCTCCTGGATACCCTGGCGGTTGTAAAGACCCGTAAGTTTATCGAGCGAGGCCAGTTTTCTGTACTTGTCCCGCTCTCTATTGGCATGGCTTAAGCTCATGTCCAGAAGTGACGCCCTACTCTGGTTTACCTGAAGTGAGCGTTTAAGCGCAATAAGACGCGCTAGCACATCGGCGGTGACGGCAAGTACCCATGCTGCAACCAGCAAAAACTGCACTTCGAAAAGCGTCAACCATTTACCGACAAACTCCACAGAACGCACTGTTATCGTGGTGTTTTTTCTGGCATGACTGTCGCCAGTCGCAATTTGAATGTCTGTGACATTATCAAGCCGCGCCGAATGGTCAGAAATTTTGGCGTGCAAAAATGACCACCATGAAGGCACGTAGAAGTTGGCAATCGGTAGCGAGTAGGAATGAGTGGGCTGATTAACCGGAATAATGGTTTGCAGATTGGCTCTAGAAATGGTCGCAGTTGATATCGCATCATGCTCGGCATTGAGCAAATATACCAATACTGAGTCCTGAAGATCGGAGGCTTCTGAATAGGACAGCTTGATTTGCACAGAATGAAAACGCCGCAAATCCAGCCCTTGGAGTGCTCGGCGAGACGTCGGGATCACCACACTACAAAAAGGAAACGTATTGGAGCGGCGAGTCTGACACGAAAAACTCAAGGTGCTGTCGCGCTGAACAAAATGTCCAAGAGAGGTACCGCCGTTGATGGCATCATTCATCATCGAGACTCCTGGAACATCAAGGTCAATACGCTGGGTAATGTTCATTCCCCAGTGATACCACGCCAGAAAGCTCAAACTCAGAACGGCCAGCACCGCATAGCCATTCTCGCTTCTAATCATACGCCGCCAATGCACTATACCTCCCTCCTTAAAAGAAAGCGCTTACTAATGACAGGGTATCTTAGCTGATTGTAAATTACTCCAAATCAACACAAACGGATCGCAAAACCGTGTTTTAAATCACACCTATAGTGACAAAATTTAGCTGGGCCATTCCCTTTTTCATCCCACATCACTGCTTTACTGATACCTTACACAATTCCATATATTGCTTTTTTATTATTAACTTATGACACTTTTCAACTAGCTCACAAAATCGATTCACAATACTAGCCAGCCGACAAAACCCGCTGTTAATGTATGGGAATTATGCCTAATTTATAAAATTATTGTTTATCACAACACATGGATGTGGAATTACATTATGAAAGCGCTTACTAGATCTCCAGAGGTCATTACCTCGAGCGAGCTTAGGGCACACCCTCGCTTTGCTATGCGTTACGCAAAGGGCTCCATCAGGAAAATTGGCCTATTTTCAGGCTATACCGCGATGAACATTATTGATATCTCCAAAGGGGGTATCGGTGTAGAGTGTCGAAAAATGCTAATGGTAGGCGAACGTGTCGAGGTGAAGATCGGTAACAAGAAGTACACCGGCCAAGTGGTGTTTGGTAGCCAGATCCTAGGCAGCCGTCAGCTTCGGGTTGGCATTCAGTTCACCGACAAGCTTGGCATCTCAGACATGTTGTTTTTTGGCGCCCCATGCAAATTGCAATGGCTTAACTCACAAGCAAACGGGCAGCAATGGTTTGCATTGCCGCCCCGTTATATTCCAACTGCTTTTAGCCAAGCCAAGGTATTAGAATAAGGTTTGACGCTTCTTCTCTGGAACGCGGCGAATTTCACCGTAATCACGCAGCCTGTCCATTTTTTCAATATCCAGTATTAGCT
>NZ_JYJK01000134.1 GCF_003263785.1 Vibrio variabilis | reverse complement strand
GAAGTTCAACCATACTTCACAGCACAGGCCATAACGATAGCTTTATCTTCCACGCGGTGAACAAAGCTATTCAGTTTTACCGACACTAAAAACCGCGACGTTTCCAAAACTGACCTTCATCTCTTGCTGTGACTTTAAAGGTTTTTTCTGCAATGGTTTTGCCTTGCATCTCGATCACCATACGCCAATCGCCTAAGTTGCTCTCTAGGCCATTGATAGGATCGAGTAACTGAATAGTATCACCAAGGTAAAAATCCCAGTCATTGCTACCAACGTGTTCTTCACCATCAAAGGGCGCTAACACCTGCCCTTTTTTACTCAGCACGCCAGGGTGATAGATACAATATCGAACCTTCTCCCCTTTTGCCTTTTTGATGTTCACAATAAAGCCAAATTCAATATGCTCATCCGCAGGCACGATAGTCGTGAATTCTTGAATCTTAGGGAGATCTTTGGAGCCTGAATCCCAAGTAGAGTAAATGCCATAAGAGGTCATTTCTACAACAGGTGAACGTTTTCGCCATGGTGAATTTTCTTTTCGCTTTTGCGCTAATGGTTGGGGTTAATCTTGCCAGCGTTTTTGCATAGACGCTATGACATCATCACTAACTCCGTGAATATTTGGGTAGCAACCTCGGCAAACGATGATCTCTAGCTCAGCCTGATAACGCTTAGCGAGTGCTTTGTAGGCTTTCATCTCCCATAAACGAACAAACGTATTGGCCACCACCACGTCTTGGTTGGCTGCAAGCGCTGATTCCACTTGTGTTTGGCACCAGGCATGAGCGTCGGCGATTTTGCTCGCATCATAATGATACTCGCCATCGGCATTCAAAAAGTACATGTCGGCCTCGTAGTGAGCCGCATTGAACGTCTTGGCTAACGTGCTTTTCCCAGAGCCAGGTAAGCCACGAATGAGCGTTAGTTTCAAACTCGTTTCCGCTATCAGTTTATGCAAAGGCAGCATTGTACCCTGTCTTGCCCGCATTGGTAGCACACTGACTGTCTGACGTAAGCTAAAATTAATTATCGACAAGAAATAACGTTTGCGTTAGTTTAGATGTATAGACGTCCAGAAGACCAAAACAGAGCTTAGGGAGAAAGCTGTGCCTATTAAGATCCCCGATCAACTGCCTGCATCCAATGTATTGCGACAAGAAAACATCTTTGTAATGTCAGAAACGCGTGCGGCGACCCAAGAAATTCGCCCACTTAAAGTGTTGATCCTCAATTTGATGCCAAAGAAAATTGAAACCGAAACTCAGTTTTTAAGCTACTCTCTAATAGTCCTCTGCAAGTTGATGTAGAGCTACTACGCATTGACGATCGCCCGAGTAAAAATACGCCAACGGAGCACTTAGATACCTTCTATCGTCAGTTCGAAACCATCAAGAATCGCAATTTCGATGGTTTGATTATTACTGGCGCACCTCTCGGTTTGGTTCAGTTTGAAGATGTGATTTATTGGGAACACCTGCAAACCATCATGAACTGGGCAAGCAAACACGTCACCTCTACACTCTATGTGTGCTGGGCTGCCCAAGCTGGCCTTAAGCTACTTTACGACCTGCCGAAACGTACTCGAAAAGAAAAACTCTCTGGTGTTTACCATCACGAGATTCACGAGCCGTATCACCCTATCTTGCGTGGCTTTGATGACACCTTCTTAGCGCCGCATTCTCGATACGCTGATTTCTCTCCGGAGTACTTAGAGTCTCATACTGATCTGGATATTTTGGCAACATCAGATGTCGCTGGTGTGTATTTGGCCGCAACGAAAGATAAGCGTAATGTGTTTGTCACCGGTCATCCTGAATATGACTCCAATACATTGCACAATGAGTATGTGCGTGATCTCGGAGAGGGTATGGAGCCTGCCATTCCAATCAACTATTACCCAAACAACAATCCAGACAATAAGCCTGTCGCAAGCTGGCGCAGTCACGGCCATTTGCTGTTCTCCAACTGGCTTAACTACTGCGTGTACCAACAAACGCCATACGATCTGGAACACTTCAGTGAAGATGCGTTTACCAAGGACGAATAATCGCTATCAATGTATGCGCCTCCCTCGTTTCGAGGGAGGCAAGACATACTCACTTAGCCAACATCGCCACTTTCTTTAAAAAGCTATCACGTAAGTGCTCTTGGTCATATTCAAGGTGATAGGTATTATGAAAACCCACTTTAAGTTCTACACCATTGCCCCGCATATAAACGTTGTACCCGTCGTAATCGGAGTAGGCTTCAACGCCTTCGTAGATTTTGCCAAATTCGGTGTCTGTACCGTTCTCCATCACTGCGTCATACGCTCGAAGAATTTTGTTGGGATCAAGTTCGTTTCTCATCGCTATCTCCTTCAAACAAAAAAGCCACATTTTAAGTGTGGCTTAGTAGTACGTATTGCGCCAGTTTAGCGGCGCTCCATCTGAATCTTGTGTTCTATTGATCGCGCAGTTCGCGCCTTAAGATCTTGCCTACATTGGTTTTTGGCAGCTCATCTCTAAATTCGATAAACGTGGGGATTTTATAGCCGGTCAAGTGTTTACGGCAGTGCTGCTTAATGTCATCCGCTGTCACGTTGCCGTTAGCAACGACAAACAACTTCACACGTTCCCCTGCCACATCATCTGGAACACCGACCGCTGCTGCTTCCGTCACCTTCGGGTGTAGGGTGGCCACTTCTTCAACCTCAGTCGGGAACACATTAAAGCCCGAGACCAAAATCATGTCCTTTTTGCGATCTTCAATGTAGAAAATACCTTCCTCGTCCATGCGACCAATATCACCAGAATAGAGCCAACCGTCCTCTGCGAAGATCGCTTGGGTTTCGGCATCTTGCTTCCAGTAGCCTTTCATCACTTGTGGGCCGCGAATTTGAATTTCACCTACTTGATTCACACCAAGTGCCTGCCCCTTCTCATCGACAATGCGCAGTTCCGTACTCGGCAACGGTACGCCAACGGCCGCTACGTAAGCTTGCTGAGTATGTACGCCACCCGCGACAACAGGTGAACATTCTGTCAGACCATAGCCCTCGATGATTGGCATTCCCGTGATTTTTTGCCATTCATCAGCAACATGTTTTTGAGTCGCCATGCCACCAGCAATCGTAAATTCTGCGTTTGAAAAATCGAGCGTTTTGAACTTCTCATGCTTATTAAGTGCCGCAAGCAAGGTGTTCAAACCAAAGATCATGGTAAACGGATACTTACTCAAGTCATTAACGAAGCTGTTTAAATCGCGAGGGTTAGTAATCAATAAGTTACTTCCTCCCATGTACATCATCAGCATCATACTGACCGAGTTAGCAAAGATATGGTAAAGCGGTAGTGGCGTCACTGCGCGCTCTTGGTCTTTTGCGGTGCGCGGTCCGAAGTGCCCAAATACCTGAAGCACATTGGCAATAATATTGCGATGAGTCAGCATCGCGCCTTTAGCGAGCCCAGTTGTCCCACCTGTATATTGCAAGTATGCCAAATCATCAGGGTTTAATTCTGGCTCAACAAAGGTCATTTGTTTGCCATCGGTCAATGCACGGCGAAGTGAAATGGCACCCGGTAGGTTGTATTTAGGCACCATCTTTTTTACATACTTCACGACAAAATTCACCAAGGTGCGCTTATGTGGCGCAAGTGCATCACCGATACTGGTTAAAATCACGTGCTTTATGCTGGTCTTTTCAATCACTTGCTGCAGGCTATTACCAAAGTTGGTGACCGCAACAATGATGGTGGCGCCTGAATCACGAAGCTGATGCTCAAGCTCACGCGGCGTATACAGCGGATTCACATTCACCACCACAAGACCCGCTTTAAGCGCACCTAAAATAGCAATAGGATATTGCAGAAGGTTTGGCATCATCAGTGCAATGCGATCGCCCTTTTTAGCGTGAAGTTCCGTTTGCAAATAGGCCGCAAACGCATCGCTCTTTTCGTTCAATTCACGATACGTTAGAGAATGTCCCATGTTCACAAACGCAGTGTTATCGGCAAACTTCTCAAAAGGCGTTTTAAACATCTCATTAATGTTGCTGTATTGGTCAACATCTACAAATTCGGGCACATCGCTTGGGTAAGTTTTAAGCCAAGGTTTATGTCCGTTGCAGTTCGCATTGCTCATCAAATTCAACCCTTCATAGTTAGACCTAGCTACTGTATCTAAGAAGAGTTTCGGACTAAAGAATTGAGTGATTATTCTAATTTGATCGCTTGTTTTCTAAACGATTATGTCGTTTGCAGATCAGAGTTTGTGTTGTGCGTCGCAGCAACATGCCATCACTTCCTTTGAGTTCAGCCCAGCTTTTAGAATGGTGCTATCTATAAATCTATGAGCGAAAACGAATGAAACTCAGTTTGGCGATGCAATCTACGCTTTTAATTTTGTTCACATCAGGATGCGTGACAGTTAGTGAAGAGTCTAAGATGAGTGCAGCCCCAATGGATGCTGCCGATACGCGCATTGAACTTGGGCTCTCTTACATGCAAAGAGAGCAATACAGCCGTGCCAAACAAGACTTCGAAAAAGCGCTCGCATTCGCTCCTAAATATTACCGAAGCCATCTTTCTATGGCTTATTATTTCGAGGCTGTAGGTCAGTTTGAACAAGCCAGTGATACTTATCAAACCGCGCTTAAAGTCGCGCCAAGTAATGGTGAGGTCTACCACAACTACGGTACTTTTCTTTGCAAACGCGGTAACTACGATCTAGCTGAAACAATGCTCATCGCTGCCACAGAGCAGCCAAATTACTACCAAATTGCAGAAAGTTATGAGAACGCTGGCTTGTGTGCCCTTAAAGCAGAGCAGCCAACAGATGCGAGAACGTTTTTTGAGAAGTCATTAGAGCATGATCCTTATCGACCCAACGCGACCATTCAGCTTGCAGCTATTGAAGTTGATGCCGGCGATTACAACAAAGCACGCGCGAGACTTTTAAAGTTCCATCATAGGTTTGGCTATCAAAAGCCGAGCTTGACTGTACTTCGTGATTTGGAGCAAAAGGTGGGGAAAATAACAATGGCAGAAAAGTATCAAACGTTATTAGATGATTTGAACAATGACAATTAACGGGTTGTGGAGACCCTCGCTTTGTAGAGGATCTCACTCCAATAATCGAATTACAGCAAATGCCCACTTACAGCCAAACGTTGCTCGTGGCTCATAAATGACCATGCTACAAAGCGGCTTTTCTTCTGTCCTTGCGCCATTTCTTGGATCAGGACATGGGTCGCCCCCAACTTCTCTAGGTGTTTTTGCAATGGACGAATATTGTCTTTCTTAGAAAGCAGGGTCGAGAACCAGATCACTTGGTGTGCGAACTTCTTACTCTCATTCGCCATATTCAAAACAAATGCTTCCTCGCCGCCTGGACACCAAAGCTCCGCATTTTGACCACCAAAATTGAGTCCTTCATTCCTTTGCTCTGGCTTTTTTTTGCCCTGTAACTGATCGCCACGCTGCTGTCTATTTTTCGCCAGATTGGCGTTTTTACGTTCAGTACCCTTCTGGGCGTCTTCTGCCGATTTATGAAACGGAGGGTTACAGGTTGTCGCTACAAACACGTCACCATGTTGAATCACACCTTCAAAAATATGTTCACTTTGACTTTGATGCCTTAGCTCAATTTTTCTGGTCAGTTTGTCATTGAGTGTGACATTGTTTTTTGCGCTTTCTAACGAATCTTCGTCGACATCACTTCCTACCCAATTCCAATGGTATTGCGTCGCACCAACAATCGGGTAAATACAGTTTGCGCCAACGCCTATATCCAACGCTGTGACTTTGAGCCGTGCCTTTGCTGGGCGATCTTGCATAAGGTCGTGTTGCAGCCACTCGTTAAGCCTGTGGATATAATCCGCGCGTCCTGGGATCGGTGGACACAAATACCCACTTGGAATATCCCAGTAACTTAATCCGTAATACGCTTTTAACAGCGCCCGATTGAGTACTTTTACTGATTCAGGATTAGAGAACGCTATGCTCATATCGCCATGTGGGTTTTTCACCACATGGTCTGCCAACCCAGGTTCCGCTTCAATCAGACGTTTGAAGTCATAGCGGCCTTGGTGTTTGTTGTTGACGTGAAGTCCGCTCGCTTTACGCTTGTCGACAACCATTGTCGAAGGCTTGTCTTGCTTGCGAGGTCGTTGATTAAATTTATTTTGACGAGTCATTGAGAAGTTCTTTGTAGATCATAAAAAGGCGCGCATCGAACTCAAGCTGATGATAGTCAGGTTCCATATGACAACATAGTTGATAAAACGCTTTATCGTGGTTCTTTTCTTTGATGTGGGCGAGTTCATGAACCACCAGCATGCGCAGCAGAGGTTCAGGCGCATCTTTAAACACGGACGCGATGCGTATCTCATTCTTTGCCTTAAGTTTGCCACCATGTGCGCGAGAGATGTAAGTGTGCAGGCCGAGCGCATTATTGATGAGATGGATCTTATTATCCCAAATGACTTTCGAGATAGGCGGCGTTTTTTTCATGTAACGCTGCTTTATGTCCATGGTGTACTCGAAGAGCGCTTTTTCGCTCTTAATTTGATGACGTTCTGCAAAGCGCTTTTCAAACCATTGAATAAAACGCCCCGACGACACCATGCCATCGATCTGCTCGATAAGATGTTTAGGGTAGCCTGATATGTACTTGAGATATGGGCTCATAACCATTTCGGTGTTGCTATCAAAGAGCGCGCTATTCTAGCGAGGCAACAAGATGAAATAAAGAATAGAGCGGTAATTCGAGTGATTACCGCTCTAATTTTAACTGTCTATTGCTCCCAAAGATCTTTGGTATCAGTAAACAGCGATTTGAACCAAAGCACCACAGTATCCCATAGACGTTTGAAAATAGAGCCTTGCTCCACTGTGGATTTAGCGACTAAAGGTTCCGTGGCAATTTCATCGTTTCCGACTTTCCAAGTGACACTGCCGATAATATCGCCTTGATTAATTGGTGCGATTAGAGGAGCAAATACCTCAACCTCTTTAGAAACCCCGCGACTATTGCCTCGAAGATACGTTGCGTAAACATCTTGTTCAAAGCCCAATGGAATCGAGGTACTTGACCCTTTCCATACTTTTGCCGTTACTTCAGTCGCATCCGATTCTGCGAGTTGATCTGTTTCATAGAAACGGAAGCCGTAGTTCAGCAATTGTCTCGAAGCTTCAACCCGGGTCTGTGCACTTGGCGTACCCATCACTACCGAGATCAGTCGCATTTGCCTTGTGTTGCCGAACTGACTAAGCTGTAGCCTGCTTCGGAGGTATAACCGGTTTTTCCTCCATCCACATTGAGTGAGTTGTCCCATAGCAGTCTATTTCGGTTGTACTGTTTGATATCAGCCCACTCAAATCGCTTCTCAGAGTAGATCTTATAGACGTCAGGCACATCCTCGATGATACGTCTCATCAATATCGCCATATCCTGCGGAGTGGTGTGAATGCCTTGGCCATCCAGACCGTGCGCATTGATAAATTGAGAGCTATTCATACCTAAGTTAATGGCCCACTGATTCATCAGTGCAACAAAGCCATTTTCAGTCCCGGCAATATGCTCTGCGAGCGCAACTGCAGCATCATTACCCGACTGAACAATCAACCCCCTCATCAAGTCGGCAACCGTTACGTCATCACCCGGCTTAATGAACATCTTTGAAGAATCGGGAAACTTAACCGACCAAGCATTTTCACTCACAGCCACTTTGCTATCCCATGTTGTGCGGCCAGATGCTATCTCCATACCGACGACATAGGCCGTCATCAACTTGGTTAAACTCGCAGGAGCGAGAGCAGCATCTTGATTGCCTCCAACAATGATCTCTCCCGACTGATAGTCCATTAGGACATAGCCTTTGGCATTCAATGAGGGTGGGTTTGGTGTGACCAACGCGAAAGCCGTCGCCGATGAGCAAAGCGCTAACGACGCAAGCAAAACAGACATTGGTTTTCTCATCTCACGGACTCCTTATAATGTGAGTACTCCGCCGTCTCTGCTAGCTTGGAGGGTCAAGCCTCGCCGCCAAATTGGTGGTTTAAGAATGCAGCAGGATGCGAAGCTAAAAATTGATAACCTCTATCCACAAATTAGAATAAAAACGGCAACTTGGCTTAGTTTTTTTGTAAGAAATTCTGCATCTCAGAGATAAAATGCATTTGGGGGAGAAACACCACTAGTCGGGACTTGGTTCAGTCGTGGTTTATATCGAGAAAGTGACAAGCGGAACCTTCACGCGTTTTAGCGACGTACATCGCTTTGTCCGCAACACTCACTGCTCGGACGCAATTGAGTTCTCGGCTATCACAAAGGGTTGCGCCCAAGCTGACATTAATAGGAATAAGTTCAGACTCACCGACATCAATGGGGTGTGAAGTCACTTGTAGAATATGACGGGCAATGCTCAACACATGTTCACGACTGTTAAGTCCTGGCAATACAATCAAAAATTCGTCACCGCCCAAACGGCCGACCAAGTCAGACTGCCGGGTAAAGTCTTGCAACCGTTTGGCAAACTCGGTCAGTATTTTGTCGCCCACTATATGTCCATACTGATCGTTTAAAGATTTAAATTTATCAATGTCTACGTACATAAAGGCTATTTTCTCGCCTTTATTACGACACTCACCCGCTAGCTGCTTGAGTTGAGATTCCAACAATCGCCGGTTAGGCAGATTAGTTAACGGGTCGAGATTTTGTGCTTCAATCGCTTTGAGCTGTTTCTCTTTTCGCTCAGAAATATCACGCACTATGGCTAGTAAGTACTGCTGTCCATCAAACTCCACCATGTTTACGCTGGCTTCAACGGGAATTTCTTTTCCATCTTTTCTTCTGTGAGTCGCTTCAATGCACGCCTCTCCGTTGAGTCGCATCCGGCTAACATGCTCGCTCCACGTCGTCTCTTTACTAAATCGTGGGTTAATATCAATCACTGATAGCTGAAGCAACTCTTCTTTGCTGTAACCAAGTCTCTTATAAGCAAGCTCGTTACAATTGAGAATGTGACCGTATTCCATTTCAGCCACATAGATTGCATCTGAGCACTTTTTCACCATGTGGTTTAGTAGTAGCTCCGCTGCATGAGATTTCCTCATCGCTGTCATATCAACGATCTGAGACACAAAATGATGCACTTTTCCAGCTTCACTAACATCCGCAGCAATGTTGAGCTGAGCAATAAGGGTGTGGCCTTTTTTATGGCGATAACGTTTCTCAATCTGTATTGGAGTGAACGGTTCTTGGCTCAATTGACTGCGAATACGCTGATTAAGCACTAAATCATCTGGGTGAGTCATCACCACATCGTCAGACATTAGTTCATCACGTGAATACCCGAGAAATTGGCAAAGCGCAGGGTTAGTGTAAAGAAGACGTCCTTTTGGGCAGGTAATTGCGGTCGGAATCGGCGTCACGTCGAACAAACGCGATATGGACTCTCCGAGTCTCGCAATAGGCTTGTCCATGGGCTCCCTCCTTACCGCACGTGAACCGCAATCATGACCAAACTGTGTATTCCTTAGACTTCAATCGTGCAGCTCCACATTTTTATTCTCTTACATAGTGCAACAGATTCAAAATCTTCTCCCACCCTTCAAAGCCTTTATTAATCGAATACTCAAAATTGAGACAATCTCAAACAACTGTTCGCTTTAACTCCAAAGGAGAATATTTTCATCAGCGTCAATCGCCTATGATATCGCTCCTATTTCTTTCCGGTTACCCTGTATGAGTCGCAAACCAACCCTAGCAGAAGCGACACAGTTGCTGATTCAACAAGTCAAAGATGAACTGCCTTTATATGACCAAGACACCTTTGTTTGTGGCCCCAGCAATACCTGTATTGGGTGCCCTAAGAAGTTATTGGAGTTGGTGGAAACCGATGTCAGTTACTGGGAAAGTGCATTGGTGCGCGGCATAGCACCAAACTTTGAGCAGTTTCGCCGCTTCGCTAAACTATGTAGTAGCGTGAGGCGTGGCCTGGTGCGCAATGAAATTATCGAAAAATAACGACTCTGACACATCATATACCGTGCGCTGAAATTTTTTCTCTATAGCTCTGGTCTTGTATTTCTGCTTCATCGTATCTAATTCGGTGGCGCAGAATCTATTGTAGTCGCGATGAACCAATGCAAGGAGCAACAGAGCATGTCAGCACAGATCAAACTTTATTCTGGGGAAAGCCGCTCACCACTTTGCCAAGCCCGTCTTGAGTTCTATCAGCTCAGTATGCTACTCGACGAGCTTTCATCAGAGGCTGAGATACAGGAATGTGACTATGCCCGAGTTGACGTGTATGAAAGTGGACATTTAGTACGCTCATATCGTACCTGCTCAAAAACGCGAGTCGAACGTCTTCTGAATCATTATTGGCAATAGTTCGACCATGCCCATCTCAATGTTCTCCACAAAAAGCATCTGAACAAAGCCGTTTCATTGTTGTTTTCACGGCTTTTTCAACAAACCTTGAAATTTTGTACGTTATGCAACGGTCTCGTTCGTTGACGCTAATTTTGTGATAGCCCTATTGTTCGAACAAAGGGTATTGATAAACGTGCTCTAACCTTTACTATCATTTACTTACACCTAAATGGTTTCATCCATTTTTTGGCAAGGTTAGCCACACACTATAAAGATACGGACACCAGCATGAAAAATTCTATGTTCAACACGTCAGTGGTTTCTTCCGCCGCGTTAATCGCTGCAGCGCTCAGCACATCCAGCGCTTTCGCTGAAGAAAAGTCTTGGGAAAACATCGTCAAGCAAGCGGAAGGTCAATCCGTTTACTTCCACGCATGGGGAGGTAGCCAAGAAATCAACCGCTACCTACAGTGGGCAGGTAAAGAACTAAAGGCTCAATATGGCGTAGACTTCAATCACGTCAAAGTGACCGATATCTCAGAAACGGGATCACGCCTATTGGCAGAAAAAGCGGCCGGTAAGAGCGACGGTGGCAGCGTCGATATGGTGTGGATCAACGGCGAAAACTTTAAATCGATGAAGGATAACGCCCTACTTTACGGACCATTCGTTTCAACGCTACCAAACTGGCAATATGTCGACAAATCTCTACCTGTTGATAGCGATTTCTCTGAGCCAACTGAAGGTTTGGAAGCCCCATGGGGTGTCGGTCAGTTGGTATTTATCCACGACACGCAAAGTCTCAATAACCCGCCGGTCTCCTATTCCGAGATGCTCAACTATGCAAAAGCCTATCCGAACAAACTAAGTTACCCGAAACCACCTGAGTTTCATGGTACCAGTTTCCTAAAATCCCTATTAATCGAGCTCACTGACAACGATCCTTCCTTGGCGAAGCCGGTTTCAGAGGCAGATTTTGACATTGTTACCCAGCCGCTTTGGAACTATCTAGACGAATTTCATAAAGTCGCTTGGCGCGGCGGAAAACAGTTCCCAGCAGGCACGGCAGAAACCATCCAATTACTTGATGATGGCCAGCTAGACCTTGCGATCACATTTAATCCTAATGCGGTTTTTTCCGCTCAAGCCAGCGGGAATTTGAGTGATACGACAAGTGCTTATGCAATGGAAAGCGGTGCGCTCTCCAACATCCATTTCCTTGCGATACCTTGGAATGCCAATGCCAAAGAAGGGGCGTTGGTGGCGATTAACTTCTTATTGAGTCCAGAAGCGCAGTCTCGTAAAGGCGACATCAATATTTGGGGCGATCCATCGGTGCTCAATAAACAATATTTAAAAGGAAGCGCAGCCAAGACTCAACAGTTTAAGTCAGTCGCTGAGCCACATCCGAGCTGGCAAAGCGCGCTTGAGCAAGAGTGGCTCAAGCGCTACGGCAGCTAACCGGAGATTGAGCCGTATATTATGCTAAGACTGTTGTACGCCACATTGGTTGTTGTCTGCATTATTCCTACCATTCCAGGGCTTCTTGGAGTGGTAGTGGCCTCTCTTGGATACATCCCCCCGCTAAGTATGACTGAGTTTTCCCTTGAAGGGTTTGAACAAGTCTTTGCGTGGCAAGGCGTCGGAGTATCCATCACGCTCACCATTGGCACCGCACTTGTAAGCAGTTATCTCGCTTGCGTAATCTGTTTTGCGATCCTTGCCAGCAATTGGAACAGTCGCTGGTGGAATAAAATTGAATTGACGTTATCGCCTCTTCTTGCTCTTCCACATGTCGCCTTTGCTATTGGTTTCGCGTTTCTATTTGCTCCGACAGGATTTGGCGTGAGAGCGTTAGTGGAGCTATTGGGTATCGAGTCGACAAACAGTATTGAAGAGATGGTCTGGCTGGTTAAAGACCCTTACGGTATAGGACTAACACTCATGTTGGCGATGAAGGAAGTCCCTTTTCTACTGCTCATGAGTATTCCCATTTTACGCCAGCTCAAGGTCAACGAATCTTTAAAGATCGCAACCTCCCTAGGCTATTCACATTCCGCAGCTTGGTGGAAGGTCATTCTACCTCAATGGTTCAATAAACTACGTTTCCCAATGCTCGCTGTGATTGCCTACAGCTTATCGGTCGTAGATGTTGCGTTGATCATTGGTCCAACCAACCCACCCACGTTTGCGGTTTTGGTTTGGCAGTGGTTTAACGATCCGGATCTTGAGTTGCTACCACGCGCGAGCGCCGGGGCAGTCGTGCTGTTTGCGATAGCATCCATATTGATTGGTGTCGCTCGTGGCATTGAGTATTGTGCCATTAACTTTGCCAATCACTGGCAATATTCGGGCGCACCGCCGTTCGTTTGCCAGGAAAGTCGCTGTTCATTGTGTTGATTGCCATTGTCGCCGCTATGCTACCACTCACCATATTGTGGACATTTGCTCAACGTTGGCGCTTTCCTGATCTATTTCCCTCTCGATATACATTACGTTTCTGGGAATATGAATGGGAAGGAATGACGTCGGTGATGACACAAAGCCTTAGCATCGCACTTATCTCTGCGACCATCGCCCTGCTACTTGCCGTCATTGGTCACGAATACCGGATAAAGTATCGCCTTCAAGTGCCAGGTTATGTCATTGCTATTCCGATGCTCGTCCCTCAGCTCAGTATTTTGTTTGGGTTACAAGTGGTGACGTTAATGCTAAGTGATGGGCACTATCTATTGTGGGTATGTTGGTCACACGTATTTTTCGCCTTTCCATACGTTTATCTCGCCTTAGATGGGCCATGGCGTGGCTACAACAATACGTTTACTCAGCTTTCTTTGAGCCTCGGCAAAAGCCCGATACACACTTGGCTATATGTAAAATTACCTCAGCTGTTACCCGCTATGGTTTTTGCATGGGCTATCGGTATCAGTGTCTCTTTGGCGCAGTATTTACCCACCTTATTCTCGGTGCTGGCAGAATTGCCACAGTCACCACCGAAGCGGTGGCCTTATCGAGTGGCTTTGATAGGCGAGTCACCGCCATTTATGCGCTGTTCCAAGCACTATTGCCGCTACTGTTTTTCACTCTCGCGGTTATTGTTAATCGCTATCACACTCGCTATCGTCGAATTAAAATAAAAGGATTGTTATTGAATGACACTCTCGCTAGAAAACCTCACCATCCGTAAGCGCGATGGCGAGGTGCTGTTTTCTGATTGTCACTTCACCATCAACCCCGGTGAAATACTCACTCTTATGGGTCCAAGTGGCTGTGGTAAGTCGACCTTGCTCGATGTGGTCGCGGGTCATCTAGCGCCCGACTTTACCTACACTGGCCATGTTTATCTTGATGATAAGCGTATCGATACCATTGCTCCCCACAAACGACGAGTTGGCATCCTGTTTCAAGACGACTTATTGTTTCCACATCTAAATGTATGGGAAAACCTTGCTTTCGCTCTACCCAATGAAGTTAAGGGTGAGGCGCGTAAACAACAGGCGCTTGAAGCGCTGGATAAAGTTCGTCTTGCACCTGTAGCCAATCACTATCCCGAGCAGCTCTCTGGAGGACAAAGAGCACGCATCAGTTTGACCCGTATGCTATTAGCGAAACCCAAAGTCGCGCTCCTCGACGAACCCTTTAGCAAGCTCGATAAAGCGCTGCGAATGCAGTTTCGTGATTGGGTGATGGAGCAGCTTGCGAGTGCGAATATCCCGACTCTGATGGTGACTCATGATGAAGATGATATCCCTCCAGGCAGCCAAGTACTGACATGGCCATGGGAGAACACACATGCTTGATCGACTGAGTATCAAAGTTATTCGCTGGCCACTGGCTCAATCCGCCAAACTGCTCGACCAAGCAGGAGTGACAGCCAATCAAACCACCTTGTTTGGTTTCGCACTGGGTTGCCTAGCCTTCCCCGCCCTTGCCTATGCTCATTACGACCTTGCTTTGGTGTGTATTGTGCTGAACCGTATCTGTGATGGACTGGACGGCGCACTGGCTCGAATACAAGGGATTACCGATGCAGGTGGATTTTTAGATATCAGCTTAGATTTTTTGTTCTATTCATTGATTCCCTTTGGCTTTGTGGTAGCGAATCCGGAACAAAATGCCGTCGCGGGTGCGTTTCTCATTTTTTCGTTTATCGGGACGGGCACCAGCTTTTTAGCCTTTGCCGTCATGGCAGGAAAACGTGGCATTGAGAACCCTGTCTATCAGCACAAATCGCTCTATTACATGAGTGGTTTGACCGAAGGCACAGAAACGATTGGTTGTTTCGTGCTACTTTGCCTGCTTCCGCAGTACTTTGCCCCAATAGCAATTGTGTTTGGCATTGCCTGTTGGTTTACCACGTTTACACGTATTTATTCTGGCTTTCATACGTTAAAAGAGTAAGGAACATCATGTCTTCTGACTATTTTGGCACCAGTGCCGCTTATGCACGCAAAGAGAGTGACTACCGAGAGAAAGCGCTCAAGCTCTACCCTTGGGTATGTGGCAGCTGCGCGCGCGAGTTTGTCTATTCCAATCTACGAGAACTCACGGTTCACCATAAAGATCACGATCATACCAACAACCCCGAAGACGGCAGTAACTGGGAGTTGCTGTGCCTTTACTGTCATGATCACGAGCATTCAAAGTATACCGAACATGATTTGTACGGTAGCGAGGTGAAACCGGGCGAGGACAATCATCAAACGGCGACACACAATCCATTCGCCGATCTGGCTAATATGATGAAAAAGAAATAACCCCTCATGAAAAAACGTCAGGCTTTCACCTGACGTTTTTATAGTTTTGATTTTTTGGAACGCTTAATCCCACTCTGGCGCAAAATCTGGATTCGCCAAGCGGTGACCTCTATCAAGGTTAGCAATGGTCACCATATCTTCATCGGTAAGCATGACATCTACGTAGCCAAGGTTACTCTCGATGTTGGCTTTTTTAGTCGACGATGGGATGGTCACAAAACCTGATTTCGCCATCCATGCCAACACAATTTGGGCAGGTGTTGCCTGATGTTTATCAGCAATATGTTTAATTGAACCGTCCTTCAACACGTCACCGTACGCAAACGGCATATAGCCAGTCACAATAAGGTTGTGCTGTTGACAAAAATCAACAACCTGACGGTTTTGCAGATAAGGGTGAACTTCAACCTGATTGGTGTATAGAACGCCCTCGCCTAAAATATCAATCGCCTGCTGCATTTGCGCTACGGTAAAGTTAGATACGCCAATATGACGAGCAAGCCCCGTATCCTGCGCGTGTTTTAGTTCCTTTAAATACTCTTCCATTGGGACTGCATCGTCTTTTAGAGGCCAGTGGATCAATAGCAAATCAACCTGCTCTAGCTGCAAGTCTTTTAGGCTCTCATCAAGACTTGGGAGGAACGACGCTTTCCCCAACTTATCCATCCAGATTTTGGTGGTGACATACAAATCTGCACGTGCAATACCCGAATCCGCTATCGCTTGACCGACTTCTTTTTCATTGCCGTATATCTGCGCGGTATCGATGTGGCGATAGCCGGCCTCTAATGCCATTTTTACCGAATTGTAAGCATCTTCACCTTTTAAACGAAATGTGCCAGCACCAAGCGTTGGAATTGAAAGGGACATGATTTCTCCTTAGTTTTGATTGTTATCCGGTCAGTCTACCAAGTTGCCGAATGACAATTTATTACCAAAGTCACAAATGTCTTTTGTCCTTTTTGCAAAAGTCCCTCTTACTTTAGCCTCATACTGTAAATGAAAGAGGGACTGATAACAGGTCTACAGGCTGACCTGATGCGTTTCGGCAATCAACTCATTTTGATAACGCAGTGAATCCCCATTATCGCTAGAAAACTTAAGCAATACCCGAGTGATCCCATTACGGTAGTGAACTAATGCACTGTCTGCACCTTGTTGGCGAGTGTCTGTATACCGATAGTAAATATCCTTGTCGCTCACCTGCTTTGACAATCGCTCTAAAATCGTGTGGTTATCCAGCTTTGGCCCAAAGTAAGCAACACTTGGCTTACCATCTAAAGGGGGAAGAGAAATGAAGTCGACGTCAGCAAGTTGTGGAGATTTCGTCACTAAGTCAAATAACGCAGCGTCAGCAGAGAGAATATTGAGATATGAGCTCATCGCGTTTCCTTTTTAAGTAGTCCTTTTGATAACGGTCCAATGTTATCTATGAAAGTCATTCCATTATGACAGACGTTCACGTTTGTCGCGTGTTAGAAGGTATATGATTTTCGAATAGGTCTCGCAGTAATGAACGAACCCTGCGACGTGCTTCTGTTTCTTAGCATTAGACGAAAAAAAGCCTCGCTAAATAGCAAGGCTTCCAACCATTGTTCTAAATCTCGAACGGATTACACGTCGTAAGTTGTAGACGCAGTATCGCCGCCTGTACCAGTCCAGTTAGTGTGGAAGAACTCACCACGTGGACGGTCAGTACGCTCGTAAGTGTGAGCACCGAAGTAGTCACGTTGAGCTTGAAGCAAGTTAGCAGGTAGACGTGCTGTTGTGTAACCGTCTAGGAAAGACAGCGCTGAAATCGTACATGGCATTGGGATGCCCGCTTCTAGAGATTTCGCTGCTACTTTACGCCATGCTGCTAGGCTGCTTTGTAGGATGTTTTTGAAGTACTCATCAGAACCTAGGAATGCGATGTCTGGGTTCGCTTCGTATGCATCACGGATGTTACCTAGGAATGCAGAGCGGATGATACAACCACCACGCCACATGAGTGCTACATTACCGTAGTTTAGATCCCAACCGTTCTCGTTTGATGCTTCACGCATTAGCATGAAACCTTGAGCGTAAGAGATGATTTTAGAAGCGAGGAGCGCTTGACGAAGTGCATCAACCCACTCTTGCTTATCACCTTCTACTGGTGTGATTGTCTTACCGAATAGAGACTCTGCTTCAACGCGCTGGTCTTTAAGAGCAGACAGACAACGAGAGAATACAGACTCAGAGATAAGCGTTAGTGGAATACCTAGGTCAAGTGCGTTGATACCTGTCCATTTACCCGTGCCTTTTTGGCCGGCAGTATCAAGGATCTTCTCTACTAGTGGCTCGCCGTCTTCATCTTTATAGCCAAGGATGTCAGCCGTGATTTCTACTAGGTAGCTGTCTAGTTCAGTCTTGTTCCAATCAGCAAACACTGCCTGCATTTCGTCAGCAGACATACCAAGACCGTCTTTCATGAACTGGTACGCTTCAGTGATCAACTGCATGTCACCGTATTCGATGCCGTTGTGTACCATTTTAACGAAGTGGCCTGCACCATCGTTACCAACCCAGTCACAGCAAGGCTCACCAGCGTCAGTTTTTGCAGAGATGCCTTGGAAGATAGGCTTTACCGCTTCCCAAGCTTCTGAAGCGCCACCTGGCATGATTGAAGGACCGAAACGCGCGCCTTCTTCACCACCAGAAACACCAGTACCGATGAAGTGGATGCCTTTCTCACGAAGAGCTGCAACGCGGCGGTTTGTATCTGGGTAGTTTGTGTTACCACCATCAATGATGATGTCGCCTTTGTCTAGTAGTGGTACTAGCGCTTCGATGAACTTATCAACAACGTCACCAGCACGTACCATTAGCATCACTTTACGTGGTGTTTCTAGCTTCTCAACTAGCTCTTCTAGTGAGTATGCGCCAACAATGTTAGTGCCTTTCGCAGGGCCTTCCAGGAACTCGTCAACTTTTGCAGCAGTACGGTTGTGAGCCACAACTTTAAAGCCATGGTCATTCATGTTTAGGATAAGGTTCTGACCCATTACCGCCAGACCAATTACACCAATATCACCTTTCATCATTCTCTCCATCAATTCGGCAACTTAACTTGCTGCTTTGAAATTTTTGGTCACGCCAAGTTGTGCAGCTCTCCTAGCGCGACATAATTCTTTGATTACAGTTCGCAGTAATCTGTGTCTGTCAGGTTCTTACAAGGGAAGCGCCATGCGCGACCGTCGTTATGAAGCAGCTGATCACACTCTTTCGGTCCCCAAGTGCCACATGCATAGCCAAATAGCGCTTGTGGATCTTGCTTGAAGTCCAGAATCGGTTGTACGAACTCCCAACACGCTTCAACTGCGTCGCTGCGGGCAAATAGCGTTGCATCACCATTTAGCGCATCAAGAAGAAGACGCTCATAGGCGGTTAGCATTTGCGTTTCTTGTAGCGACGCATAGTGGAAGTTCATCTTCACTTCTTTGGCATTAAAACCAGCACCCGGCTCTTTTAAGCCAAAGCTCATTTGAATGCCTTCATCCGGCTGAATACGAATGATCAGTTTGTTTTCTGGTGCATCTTTACCAAACACTGGGTGCGGCGTTTGTTTAAAGTGAATCACAACTTCAGTCACGCGTGTTGGCAAACGTTTACCTGTGCGCACATAAAAAGGCACGCCATTCCAACGCCAGTTGTCGATAAACATCTTCAAACCAACGTAGGTTTCCGTACGCGAGTCATCCGCTACGCCATGTTCATCACGATAGCTTGGCAGGAACTGCCCGCGAACGTTTGATTCTGTGTATTGACCCAATACAAGGTTGTTTCGCAAATCGTCATCAGATAGCGGGCGCAGACATTGCAGCACTTTAACAACTTCGTTGCGGATCGCGTCAGCATTAATTTGTGCCGGAGATTCCATACCCACCATCGCTAGCACTTGTAGCAAGTGGTTTTGGAACATATCGCGCACCGCGCCAGAGCCATCGTAATAGCCACCACGCTCTTCAACACCGAGGAATTCCGCACCAGTGATTTCGACGTAGTCGACGTACTGGTGGTTCCAAAGCGGTTCAAACATCGCATTTGAGAAACGCAGAACAAGTAGGTTCTGAACCGTTTCTTTACCAAGGTAGTGGTCGATACGATAGATTTGGTGCTCTTGGAAGTGCTCGTGGATCTCTTTGTCGAGTTTACGTGCAGATGCTAAATCATAGCCAAATGGCTTTTCGATAATGAGGCGTTTCCAGCCTTGGCTTTCATCATTAAGGCCGTGAGCAGCTAGGCTCGCAGGGATAATGCTGTAAAGACTTGGCGGCGTCGCCAAATAGAATAGCGTGTTACGTTGTTCAAAACCGTATTGGTTAGCAACGTCATCGAGGCGGGTCGCGAGTTTCGCGTAGTCTTGAGTATCTGAGGTATCAATCGCTTGATAATGAAGATGGTTACAAAATGCGTCGAGCGTTTCTGGCTCGGTCTTTTCCATCTCTTGCAAAGAAGTTTTCAACTTCTCGCGATAGGACTCATCACTGTACTGAGTACGGCTGACACCAAGAATAGCAAATGATTTTGGCAGCTGGTCGCTAGCGTACAAATGGTAAAGAGCAGGGATCAACTTACGGTACGTAAGGTCGCCTGAAGCACCAAAAATCACGATGCTACTGTTTTCAGGTATTACCATCTTTTTTCCTTAGACAATGGGGCAATTGTTTAGCGGACGCAATGTTAACAGCGTGCTAGATAAAAAGAAAATAAGTTTTGCCTATCCAAAGGATAGGCAAATTCACTCGAATGATAAGGTCTGACCAAGTCTAGTATAGACGTAGATAAACAAAGCGAGGTTACTTGGTACTATTTCGCTCAATAAAGCGCACCGGAACCATCAAGCGTACCAAGCTTGAGTCCTTTTCTTTGATTTGATTTGAAATGATTTTTACCGATTCTCTAGCGAGACGAGTGAAGTCTTGGCGGAAGGTCGACAGCTCATAGCTCAACCAAGTCGCCTGTGGTATGTCATCAAAGCCAATCACCTGAACATCCTCAGGGATCTTTAAATCGAACTCGAAACGAGCGATATCCATAAACGCCATCGCTAGGTTGTCTGTCGCACAGAACACGCCTTGTGGTTTTGCTCCGCTTTTTAGCAACGTGCGGATCTCCTCTAGCGCACCGCCATAATCGTAGTTAGCTTCAACGACTTTTGGGGTCTTGCCTGTTAACGACTGAAATTCATCACAAAACCCATTGACGCGCTCTTGGTTCGTCAAGGTTGGAACCTCACCCGTTAAATAAACGACATCAGACAACTTACTATCCGCAAAGCGCTGTGCAGCGATTTGCCCCGCTGAGTAGTTATCACTGATCACGTAGCTACTCTTAGTACCTTCAACAACACGGGCGTATTGCACGATAGGAATATTAAACTCTTCACACTCATCGTAAAGCGCGGTATTGAACGTCGCGGAGGCGGCAATAACACCGTCGACTCGATACTGGAAAATGTTGGGAATCGAGTGTTGGTTCTCGTCATCAACTTGCCACGGAATGAGCACCGCTGAATAGCCGATTTTTTGCAACTCACTACTGATGAGCTGCAGCGTTTTCATGTGGATTGGATAATCCGCATCAGGGAAGACTAAGCCGATAAGTTTAGACTGATTGGTCGTCAAGCTTCGAGCGAATGCATTGGGGCGATAGTTGAGTGCTTTTGCTGCCTCAAACACCTTTTGTTTAGTCTTTTCTGCGACAGAGCTCCCTTCAACAAACACACGGGATACCGTCGATTGTGACACCCCTGCGAGTTTAGCGACATCTTTTGACGTGACCGTCTGTTTTGGAATATTCATTTATTTTGTTTAATTCACCGAGCCAATGGCGCTAAATGTAGCATAATTTGGTACGTATGCATAAACAGAAAAGCCTTACATCATTTAAATGTAAGGCTTTAGCACATAAATACCATCTAATTTGGGTTGTACCCATCAACCTGCAACAATTACCTGTTCCCAAACTGCCACAGGTTAAGGGAACAATTCATTAGAAGTAGTAACGGATACCCGCAGAGAACTGGTTGTCGCGGTTATCGTAGTGGTCTTGAACGTATTGGTCGTTACCTTGGTCAAACTGGTATTCAGCCCAAAGAAGGAAGGTGTTCTTTGTAAAGTGATACTCTAAGCCAGGAATGATGGTTTGACGCTCGTAGCCGTTACCATTGTCGTCTTTACTAGTTAAGTAGTTAACGTTAAGCGTTGGACGAAGACCGTTTTCGAAATGGTAGTAGGTGTATAGCTCTGCGCCACGCGAATCATAAAACTCAGCGTTGTCGTTTACTTCCCAGTTAGAACCTTCGCTGTATGTCGCACCAACATAGAAGCCGCCTAGTGAATAGTTCGCACCAAGCAACGCGATACGTTGAATGTCACCATCGTTGATGTTAGATGCATTCTCGATATCAGTAAGCTCATTCTGGTGATACGCCAAACCAAGCGTTAGGCCATTTTCAAACGAGTAAGAGGTAGAAGCGCCCATACCGTTTTTCAATGTTGCAGTTGCATTGCCAGCTAAAGCAACATCGTTACGTGTCGTTTGGTAAGTAAAGCCGTATTTCCAGTCACCACCCACGTTGTTGCGATAAGTAATAGAGTTTTCTGCACGGCCAGTGCCTGAAGCAATACCCCAATCCGCTAGGTTGTAATAGCCAGTACCACGTGACCCATAAGTACGACCCAAGTCGGTGTACCAAGCCACATCATAGAAAGTACTCCACTGCTTAGTACCTGCAGCGATCTTACCCCATTTTTCGTGTTCTACACCTGCGTATAGAAGTCGGCTGTAAATGTCATTGGCAGTAGACGAAGAGTTATAACCCCACTCTGCGTGACCAAAGCCTTGCCAACCATTTTCAAGTTGCTTAACGCCTTTAAAACCGAATCGAGAACTACCACTGTTGAATTCATCGGTGCGAGCTTCATATTCGCCAGCTGTGTCATCAAAATTGCGTGCTTTGTTTTGGTAGCGAACTTCAAAACGGCCATCAATAGTTAAAGAGTCACCATTGTCATTGGTAAAAGAGTGTGCGGCCATTGCAGAGGCAGAAGTCAGTGCAGTTACCACTAGTACACTTAATGCAGACTTTTTCATTTGCTTCCTACTTTACAGGCAATAGAAAGCCTCCGTGCCTAACAGCCCGTTTAAAAATAATCATCAGGAAAAACGATGCCACGTCCTGTGGCATCGGTTGGGAGCAGGCTTGAGGTTGAGAGGACGCTCAAGCCGTAGGGTTTGCTCTTATAGAGAAGGGTTTAGGATGCTTGAAGTACGCTCGAACACGTCTAGACCTTGCTGTTTTAGCCAGTAAGGAAGGTCGATCAGTACCCAGTTCTCAGATAGCTTGTCGCCGTCACGGTAGTAAACGTCTACTACTTGCATGTCCGCACGAACTTCGCCGCCAGTCATACCTAGGAAACCACCGATTGGCGTGTTAGATAGGTTTGGCCAGCCGAAGAAACAAGAGAAGCTGCCTTCTGCGAAACGACATACGTGGCCGTTAAACTTCTTGTCTTTTAGGTTGTTACGGAACGGAAGCTGGTGCTGCTGCTGGTAACGAGGGATCGTGTAAGATGCACCGATACCACATGGACCGTACCAAATCATGTCTTCAGACCAGCTCTTCGCTAGTACTTCTGGTGGACAACCCATTGCACCGCTGTCGTTAAGTGCAGAAAGATCAGCAACCATCTTGTTTACTAGATCAAGAGTTGCTTGACCTTCTTCAGGCGCTGCATCTTCAAACAGTAGACCGTCGTGGTTACGAGGGCCTGGGTAAGTGAAGTGCTTACCTGTTGACGGTGGAAGTGGGTAGCAACCCGCTTGATCCATCACACCTAGTAGGTCTAGGAAAAGACCGGTTTTAGTAATTTTACCGTTCTCTACGCAGTTGAATTCAGCGTAACGGATGTTCATGATTTTGCCTGTTGGACGCATACCTAGGTATTCAGCGTCGAATAGACCCATGAAGTGACCCATGCTCATCACCCAGATTTCACCTGAAGTGACTTCGTTCTCACCGCCGATAAAGATATCTTGGCGACGCTGCATGCGAGTCATAGATTTCATCAAAGGAGCCCAGAAAACGTCCGCCGCTGCTTGTGCACCCTCTTGCTCACGGAACGGGTAAACACCGCGCCATAGGTAATCTTCTGAAGTGTGAGCTTTTAGTACTTCAGCAACGTTTTCGTGCGTTGCGTTTTCCATTGCGTCGAAGTAGTTACGAACAACGCGTTTTGCTTCTTGATAGTTAGACATAATCATCTCTCTTATTAATGATGAGTCAGTTTCGGAACAGGACTCGTAATATAAGTTAGCTGGTCAGCTGGTATTAGCAGTATTGGAAAACCTCTACCCGCCAACCTTGTTTTTCCAGCCAATGCTTTTTATTAAGCACTCGCTTGTTGTACTTTTTTCTCTTTGTGGAACACGCCGCCTTTCAGTGTCTCTGGTAGTGTTAGCCATAGAAGACCTGCGATGATCCATACGATTGGTGAACCCCACATTGCTGTTTGTAGGTCGGTACGCTCTTGGATAAAGATAAGGACCATTGGTGCCCACATACCTAGGATACGACCACCGTGGAACAGGGCTGCACCGTAGCTGCGAAGGTGTGCTGGGAATAGCTCTGAGAAGTAACCACCCCATACCGCTGATGAAGACAGACCGAAGTTATAAATCAGGCCAAGGATAGCCAGCATGTTAAGGCCGCCAATCACCATGTCACCCGGTGCGATGAAGAAGATTGACACCATGATACCGGCGAGGATGAAACCAAATGCATTCACCTTACGACCAAACTTGTCTGCCGCCCAACCCCAGAACCAAGCGCCAAATAGCGACCCAAATGCTGAGATAGAGAAAATAAGACCGATAGTGGCACCGTCAAACATACGAACTTCTCGTAGGTAGGTCGTTACGAAACCGCCGAAGAATTGGAAGCCGTAGAAGTTAAGACCTGACAGTAGCAAACACGTGATAGTGATAGCGCGGTAAGGCTTGCTAAGCATTTCACCCCAAGAACCTTTCTTCGCCGTCACGTTAGCGTCTGTTGAAGCTTCCGCCTTCGCCTGCTCTTCCTCACCGTAAGCGATGACTTTCTTGTCGCTCGGTAGAACGAAGATCATTAGCGCTGCTGCCGCGAGTGGTGGCACACCACCAACCCACATGAGACTTTGCCATGGAGCGTCGATGCTTGTGATAAATGCTGCATACGCACCCATTACTACTAGAGCAACAGAGAACATAGAAGATGCAAAGGCTGTTAACTTACCACGCACTGTTGGTGTGAATAGACCGATCATCAATGAAACAGCCACCGTGAAGTAGCCACCCAACGATAGACCGATGATGAAACGCATTGCAGCCCATGTTGCGTAGTCGGTAAACATCATATTGATGATGGTTGCACCACCGTTCAGTGCTGTAATAGCAATCAAGGTGTTCTTTTTACCAAACTTGGTTGCGAACCAAGCACAACTTAATGCACCAATCAGGCACCAACGGACTGCCAAGTATAGAACTGAGCCGTATCCGACAAGCTAATTCCGTCGTACGCTTCAACGATGTAGGGGCGTACGTAGTCAATAATTACAAAGTTATAACAGTAAAAGAAGTAACCAACCAAGATAGCTAAGTAGGCAGCTACCCTTTGGATCATTGGAACTTCGCTCATGTGTTTTTTAGCGGTCATAGCCGTTAAACCCTTATTTTAATTAGGTATATTAGTTTTGATGGCGAGCACAGTGTTTCTAAACTTTGTTTGACTGCCCCCGTCCTGCGAGATGAATCTTACTTTTTTTGTGGTTTAAAGATCCGTGATCCATATCAAAAACCTATGAATACGCACCCAATGCACGAATTTTAGTGACAACGATCACACTAACACGCAAAATTCGCCATTTTGATGTATTTACCGTCAGTTTAGTCGATAAATCTCACATTTATTGACTCAGAACTGTATCATTCGCCTACAATGACGATAGAATCCACTCGAATTTGAAGCAAAAGATGTTTTGGAATAATCAAGAATGGTTACGTACTCAAGCCTCGTTGTAATCGCCCTATACATTACAACAACCATATTTATCAGCTACTTAGTAAATAGGAAGCTGAAAACGGGTGGAGACTTTTCGACAGGTGGACGTCAATTCGGTTGGTTTACAGCGGGAGTATCCATTCTCGCGACTTATATAAGTGCAATGACCTTCATCGGAATGCCCGGTTGGGTCTATGGGACAGGGATGGAAGCGATGGCGATCCACCTCAACTACCCTTTGGTGATCTTTTTCACCGTGGTGTTTTTCGTTCCTATCTTCTACAAGCTCAAGCTGACTTCTATCTATGAGTATCTAGAGATGCGTTTTGGTATCTATGCCAGAACCATCAACTCGATCGTTTTTCTTGTGGTGCAATGTATTTCCGCAGGTGTCATCTTGTATGCGGTGTCGCTCATTCTGGTTCAGGTGTTACCCATCACCATTACCCAAGCGATCTTATGTATCAGCCTATTTACCGCTATTTACACCTATGCCGGCGGTATTTCGACGGTCATTTGGACAGATATGCTTCAGTCGCTGATCCTAGTCATTGGTACTATCGCTATCTTCTTTATTTTAATTTTCGACATAGATAGCGGCGTGAAATCGACACCTGAGATGCTCAACGTCATCAACCTGAGTATGGATCCAAGTGTCGATACGACACTTTGGGCGGGACTAGTCGCGGTTGCCTTTCTACACCTCAGCGTCTACGGCACTAATCAACTGATAATCCAGCGCACTTTGGCAACCAAGTGCGTCAATACAGCTCAAAAGTCGATGCTGCTTTGCGGTTACGGTGCGTTTTTCATCTATCTGCTGTTCGCAGTCTTAGGTGTCCTGCTCAACCTGTTTTACGATGGTCAAGTCTTTGATAACCAAAATGAAGTTATCTTGATTTTGTGTTTAACCACACCAATCCGATTATTATTGGTTTGATCATTTCAGCATTAGCAGCCGCGGCGATGTCGACA
Organism: Vibrio variabilis; assembly: GCF_003263785.1. Lineage (GTDB taxonomy): Bacteria > Pseudomonadota > Gammaproteobacteria > Enterobacterales > Vibrionaceae > Vibrio > Vibrio variabilis. The sequence goes on along the minus strand of NZ_JYJK01000134.1, from coordinate 22,902 downwards.
CTGGATTCAACCTACAACTCAATGGCAACCGTTGCGACATTTGATATTTATAAGCGCTTCATTAAAACCGATGCTGAAGATGCGCATTATGAAAGTACCGCGAGAAAAATGAGTTTGGTCGCAGCCGCTTCGGTAGTCGTACCGGCAATTTTGGCGGTATCTAACGAATCCGTATTAAAGACGATCGCTAGTCTGACCTCAATTTTTGTAGGTATTCGTCTTGGCTCTTTTGTGTTAGGAATAGCTTCTAAGAAAGCCAACGAAAAAGGCATTATTCTCGGAAGTATTGTTAGCATGGTCGCCGTATTTGCTGCCAAAGGAATGGACATTGCGTGGCCGTGGTTTGCACCAATAGGGACTTTGGTATTTTTGGTCGTAGGATTGGCCGCTAGCTATAAATGGGGCGAAGTAACGCCCGAGCAGCTAGACTTTATTCATAAACAGAAGCACTTGATCGCTAAGCCAAAAGCCAGCCACTATGGGCTATTTGTCTTCGCAGCGTTCACTGTGGTTATTTGTCTATATATCCCCGACTGGCTTGGTTCAGTACTGCTGTAATAAGGTATTAAGTTATGTTGTCCATCTTCGACATATATAAAGTTGGTGTCGGCCCTTCAAGTTCCCATACGAACGGCCCAATGATCGCTGGCTATCAGTTCACAAAGCTCATTGCTGACAACCTTGATAAGGTGACTCGCGTACAGATAGACCTCTATGGTTCGCTCTCTTTAACGGGTATTGGTCACCATACCGATAGAGCGACAATCTTAGGTCTACTTGGCAACAAGCCGGACACCATCAAGATTTCAAGTGCTAACCAAGCGATGAAAAAGGCAATTGATGAGGGCGAACTGCCTCTTGCAGGTACGCGTAACATCTCATTCAACTACAAAACCGATATGCTGTTTCATGAGGAAAACCTCCCTCTTCATGAAAATGGCATGACTATCTCTGCTTTTGATAACGAAGGTAATCGTGTGGGTTTCGAGACCTATTACTCAATCGGTGGCGGCTTCATTGCGACGGAACATGAGTTGCAGCACGGCAAAGACGAAGAAGAAGTCAGCGTTGAGTATCCATTCACCAGCGCAGATGAGATGTTAGCGCTTGCCGAGAAGAATGGCATGAGTCTTGGCGGTATGGTGCTTCGTAACGAACTCGCGTTTAAGGACATCGAAGATATAAACGCAAAAACGGAACAAATTTGGCGTGTAATGACACGCTGTATGGAACGTGGCTTTGAAACAGAAGGGATTTTAGATGGCGGTCTAAACGTGACACGCCGTGCACCTAATCTTCTTAAGAAGCTTGAAGCGAACGCGGCAATAGAAAACGATCCAATGGAAATCATGGATTGGATTAACCTGTTCGCTTTTGCTGTTAGCGAAGAGAACGCAGCGGGCGGTCAAGTGGTGACCTCCCCAACTAACGGCGCTGCCGGCGTCATTCCCGCGGTTCTGATGTACTATCACAGATTCATCAAAGAGCTAGACACCAAACAGCTTAAAGACTTCCTTGCTGTGTCCGGCGCTATTGGTATCTTGTACAAAACCAATGCCTCTATCTCTGGTGCTGAAGTAGGTTGTCAGGGTGAAGTTGGTGTATCTTCTTCAATGGCAGCAGCAGGCCTAACAGCGCTTCGCGGCGGCAGTAACGAACAAATGTGTATCGCGGCAGAAATCGCGATGGAGCACTCACTCGGTATGACTTGTGACCCTATCGGTGGGTTGGTGCAGGTTCCATGTATTGAACGAAACGCAATGGGTGCGATGAAAGCGATTAACGCTTCCCGCATGGCGCTTAAACGTACAAGTAAGTGCTTAATCTCTCTCGATAAAGTCATTGATACCATGTACCAAACTGGTAAAGATATGAATAAGAAATATCGAGAGACGTCTCAAGGCGGTTTAGCACTGATTCACCTTGCTCCACCTTGTGAATAGACAAATTGAAGTAAAAAAAAAATCCACCGGCATAGCCGGTGGTTTTTCATATGCGCCTGTAAGGCTTTCATGCTAGCCGCGCCCTAACAGGCGCTCAGTGATCTGACATTTGCATATGACTATCGCTTGCGGCCCGTAAACGGGCTACCTGGATACGGGATCGACAACTGATCTCCCATTTTATCCTGCTCTAGTTGGTGCTTAATGTAGCCTTGGATCTTGCTGGTGTTCTTGCCCACCGTATCAACATAGTACCCTCGACACCAAAACTGCCGATTTCTATATTTGAACTTCAAGTCCCCAAACTGCTCATAAAGCATCAAGCTACTTTTTCCTTTCAGATACCCCACGAACGATGAGACACTCATCTTCGGTGGTATTTCCAAAAGCATATGAATATGATCTGGACAGCATTCCGCTTCGATTATATTCACATTTTTCCACTCACATAATTTCCGAAGTATCTCGCCTACTGCCCTTCGCTTCTCTCCGTAGAACACCTGCCTTCTGTACTTCGGTGCAAAAACTATATGATATTTACAATTCCATCGCGTGTGCGCTAAGCTCTTTTCGTCCCCCATTGGGACCCCTTTCAATTCTTGATTAACTCTTGTAGTTGCCAGACCACAAGTTGTTTGTATCAAATTGAAAGGGGTTAGATAACTGGCTTATAGCTGAAAGCTTTACGGAACCCCCAGCCAAGCTGGGGGTTTTCTTGTTACAACAAAACGGCGGCCGCGAGGCTGCCGTTTTTTATACCACCTTTTACAACACAAACACCTTGTTTGGTTTTGAAATATTTTCAGCCAGTAGCACAGCATTTGTAATCAATCCAAGATACGCTTTAGAGTCTTCCCAATTACAAGGAATCAATCGTGAGTAGCGCTTCAATAAAGAATGTGGTTTTTGACGTAGGCAACGTGATTGTCCGGTGGTCTCCAATTGAAATCGTCAATTTAACGTTTGGTACCCAAGGTGATGCTTCCCACCAGCGTGCGAAACAGATTTTTCAAAACGATATTTGGCTAGAGCTAAACAAAGGTCAGCTAACTGAGGCTGAAACGAAGACGCGATACCAAGCTGAGATCGATCTGACTCCCGAAGAGTGTGACAGGCTGTTCTACTATGTAAAAGAAACACAAATTCTGCTGCACGGCTCTATCGATCTAATCAAGAAGCTTAAAGCTGCTGGCTATCGAATTTTCGCCCTCACCGATAACGTTCATGAAATTGTCGCCCACCTGCAACAGCGCTACAAGTTTTGGGGACTGTTTGAACATGCCACCGTTTCGGCTGAGCTTGGGGTACTAAAGCCGAGTGATGACATCTACCAAGCGCTGCTAGAACAGAATAACCTTGTTGCGAATGAAACCGTATTTCTCGATGACATGCCTTACAATGTTGACGGGGCGTTGAAAAATGGCCTGCACGCGATTCAATTTTCAAGTGCTGAACAAGCTGAACATGCACTTCGTAAGCTCGGTCTTGAGTTCTAGTTGTGCTGCGCTAGTCGAGAACAGCTAAGGCAGAAAGCACGACTATGGTTTAGCTGAATAGGCCAAAATTAAAGAATCAAACGAAATAAAGCCAGCGATATCGCTGGCTTTATCATTTATTTACGCTTGCCGAGTTTCACGGTGCCGTTGGTTGAAAACCATAACGCTTCAGAGCGGCGTCGGCCTAACAAGATAGGGCCGTCATCGTAAAATAGGAAGTTCTTCCAATAGCGTTTGAAGGTCGACCATTTGGTCTCAATCACGTTGTACTTTTCGTAGCAGAAGTACACTGTCACGTCATCTTGCCAATCAATGAATTGCGCTACCGCTTCTGGCAGATCGTTTTCATCGGCTTCCCACGCCTGCATCCAATCCACTTCGTCCCACCAGTTATTGTCTTTCATTGGCCAGTCTTGGCTACTCAAGCGTTCTGCATCTGGCTTTGAGCGCTGATGTTTTCTTTCCAAAACTGTGCGGCACGTGCTTGCGTCATTGGTTTGATCTGAGGCCAATCCGCTTCTGGCACCGGCATTGATTGGTGCGTAAAAATCCATTTTCTTTGGTATTCATCCAAAGTTGTGTACGACATTCAGTTTCCTAATTCTTTAACCAGCCATTTGCGACGGCTTCTTCAATGAGCGATTTTGCTTTATCCCAAAGCACTTGTGAACCTTTTTCTATCTTTTGATTCACCTGAATCGCTTGTGTCTCCGTTACTTTATTCTCGATCCAACTTTGTCCTTGGTTGTGATAATTAAGTAACATCGGTATTAGTCTATCTAGCGCTTTAGCGAACTTAGCTTCCGAAGACTCAGCTTGTTCAAACTCACGCCAAATAGTGAACAGCTCTTCACCTTGATCTTCAGGTAGCATGCCAAACAAACGTTCCGCCGCTTCAAGCTCTTTTTGCTCTTGCAACTGAGACGCCTGGACATCATAAACAAAGGTATCACCCGCATCGATTTCGACAATGTCGTGCAAAAGCAGCATCTTAATAACTTTTGTTATATCCACTGGCTCATTGGCATGCTCTTGAAACAGCAACGCCATCATAGCGACATGCCAACTGTGTTCGGCGCTGTTTTCAAAACGGCCTTCTGCACTGCGAATACGAGTACGGCGCAAGACAGATTTCAACCTGTCTAACTCCATCAATAAGTTCAGTTGCTGCTCTAATCTATTGCTCATGATTCCTTCCAGTTTGGATTATGAAGCGCCGTCAGTATGTGATCTTCCCACTTACCGTTAATCAGCAAGTAGTCTTTAGCAAACCCTTCTCGCTCAAACCCCATATGCTTCAACACGGCTTCACTGCGCTTATTATGAGGCATATAGCTGGCGGCTATGCGATGCATATTTTGAAACTCAAACATATAAGGGATGGCCATAGACAAGGCGCGGCGCATGTACCTTGCCCTTGTGCATCTTGAGCCAGAGAGTAGCCTAAATTGCATGAATGGAAGGGAAAACGAACTAAATTACTAAACGAAACCGTCCCCTTCATTTCTTTGGTGTCTGCATCAAAGACCAGACAATAGTAAGCCAAACCTAGTCGGTGCAACTCTTCCAGTTTGAGCAGCTTATTCGCCCAAGTATCCACTTGGAAGAAACCAGGTTCACGCTTTGGCTCCCATGGCTCTAAGAACTCACGATTATCACGAAAATACTGAGCCACGGTGTAAGCATCTGAAGGCGCTGAACTTCGAACCAGCACATTACCTTCACAGCGATGCAACTGCACCGCTGAGCTTCTGTCTTCCATTAATTCTTCCTGATGTTGTAATCACGCAGCTTGTTGGCAATTGAGGTGTGAGAAACATTCAATCGCTTGGCAAGTTTACGGCTGGATGGGAACGACTGATAGAGCTTTTCGAGTACCTTTGACTCGTAATCTTTCATGATGTCATCCAAAGAGCCGTCAATGTTTAGATTCACGCTTCCTGTGCTCACCGCTTCCAGTTTCGGTAAGTTGAAGTCTTCTAACTTCAGTCTCGCGCCGCTCGCTTGGGTAAGTGCGCGCAGCACCATATTGTCAAGCTGTCTCATGTTACCAGGCCATGGATAATTGCTGAGCGCATCCAACAGTTCATCGTCAGCTTCTGGCTTGGTGATGCCCAGTTTGGCGCTGTGCTTAGCCACAAACAGTTCAAGCAGCGGGGCGATGTCGCTCGCGCGCTCTCTGAGCGGCGGTATCGTCAACGTCAGTACATTGAGTCGATAATACAGATCTTCCCTAAATGCGCCCTGCTCTGCCAAATCCGCTAAATTGTGACGAGTGGAAGCGATGATTCGGACATCGACGTGCACTTCGTGCTCTTCACCGACACGGCGGAAAGTACCATCTTGCAAGAAGCGCAGTAGCTTGATTTGTAAGTGCGGACTCATCTCGCCAATTTCATCAAGTAAAACAGTGCCGCCATTGGCCTGCTCAAAAATGCCTTTGTGGCCGTGTTGATGATTAAACGAGCCAGGTGCATGACCAAATAGCTCCGTTTCCGCCACATCATCCGGCATAGAGGCACAGCTGAGTACCAAAAATGGCTGAGAAGCGCGATGAGAGCGGTTGTGACACGCCTTTGCTAACATCTCTTTACCTGTACCCGTCTCGCCTTCAATGAGAAGTGGCTGATCGAGCATGGCAAGCTTTTTCGCTTGGCTCATTAGCGCTTTGTGACGGTTTGAGAGACCGACAAAGTGTTCAAAACCTAACGTGTTACTGTCTGCCAGCGACTCTGTTGTCATGGCGTGAGTAGTAGGATGAATACTCATTACTGCACTTGCGAGCACCGTTTCATTCGACTCACCCGTAATGTAAACCGGTAAGATCTCCATGGTGTAATCTAGGCCATCGATGACAATCGCTTGTTTTTGTCTGGTGATATCGCCTTCGATCCATTTGCCAAAGTTAAAGCTTGGCAATAAATGGGAGATAAGCTGACCCATGGCCTCGTCTTCACTCTTTGCGAGTAGTTTGAGCGCCGCATGGTTCGCCATATCGATGGCGCCTTTAAGATCAATGGAAAGTACTGGGTATGGTAAATTAGTCAGCAAAGACACCAACTCTGTGTTGTGTCGCTCACTAGGCATAAACTGGATTTTTCGTACGTCTTTCACGCCTGAAATGCGGCGAATTTCCGCCATCAGGTCACGAAAAGTTTCAAAGTCTATATCTGGGCAATTGAGGTAAATGATGCCCGTAATATCGATTTCGATACCACGTAAGTCGATACTATTGGATGCCAAGATATCTAGCAGCTCTCGAGTTAACCCAAGTCTGTCTTCGCAAAGGACTTCTAAACGCACTTTATGTTCCTGTAGAAAGTGTCACGAATTGTTGACACTAAGTGTGTATGACTCAGCGAGAGTCGTCAACAAAAACAGAAAGTTGCATGAGCGATTTGCGTTGTTTTTAAGCGTAAAAAGTTAACCAGCCAAAATAGCTTGCTCTAAATCACTGTATACCTTAACGATTTGATCGACTTTGGTCACTTTGAAAAGCTGCAATACCGGCGCACTCTCTGTGACGACAGAAATGTCCGATTGTTGGTGATGCTTCTTGAATGCCATCAATACCCCAAGGGCACTACTGTCCATAAAACTCACATGGGTCAAGTCGAGCAAAATTGGCTTATCGCCTGTCTCTGGCATATCATCAATAAAATCACGAAACTGGGTGACCAGTTTGGCGTCAAACCTAGCGGACTCGACCTCAATTACGGTCAACGAGTCATTGCTGTACGTTGCGAAAGTCATAAACACCTCTAGCCAAGATGTGTGCGGTACGTTGAGTCTAATTTCTATTTATCTGCATTTATGAATATAGTCGCATTTCGTTATTCGTACAGCATTCGAGAGCAAACAGTGCTTGTCCCCAATATTGATGTGGCTAAGACGCGTTTTTTGGCGCAGAATACACAAAAAACATAAAGACCATACGATTTTGAACTATCGCGCTGAATTAATTTTAGTTTTCACTACATTGCTTGCTGGTGCCGGATGGGTCTTCTCTAAAGAAGCCATTGCCGGATTGCCACCTTTTGGCTTTATTGGGTTGCGCTTTCTTTTTGCGTCGCTATTACTTCTGCCATTTTGTCTCAAAGCGCTTAAAGCGGCTCCGCTCGCCGATTGCTTGCGAGCCCTCAGCGTGGGTGGATTTTTAGGCTGCGCTATTTTTAGCTGGATCTATGCAATTTCTATTAGTGACACGCTGGGTGAAGGCGCGTTTATCATGAGCCTTTCTATGCTCATCGTGCCAATCGTGGCTTGGGTGTTATTCAAAACTAAGCCTATCCGCGCGTTCTGGCTGTCACTCCCTATCGCCATAATTGGTTTGTTCTTATTGTCATGGAAAGGCAGCTGGACATTCGATGCCAGCCAACTGTGGTTCTTGATTGCTGCTATTGGTCTTGCGGTGCATTTTAACTTCAACAGTAAGTACTCAGTTCGGCTCTCACCGATCCTACTTGCTACGTTGCAACTCTTTTCTACTGGTGTGCTCGGTCTTATCCTGTCGTACTTTACCGAGACTTGGCCAAGCGAAATTTCGACAACGACTTGGAATTGGTTTGCGCTTAGTGTCGTTCTAGCGACAAGCTTGCGCTATTTAATGCAGACGACAGGCCAGAAGCTAGCCAACCCGACCAACGCAGCACTACTGATGCTATTGGAGCCCATTTGGACGCTGATTTTGAGCGTGATGATATATCACGAGCCTATGCCGTTTAACAAAATACTTGGTTGTTCACTACTGCTTGGCTCACTCATTTTTTATCGCCTCAGTTCTATGGTTCGCTTGCGAAAACGCTAAAAAAAAGCGCGCCTTGGCGCGCTCTCTATTTACTCTCCAGCACATTTCAGCATGGTAAGTCTTCGCGCAGATAGGCATCTTGCCATGTACGCTGCGAGCTTCTCAGTTTGCAGCTCCGAGAACTCGAGTCCTAGTTTAGTCCTTCGCCACAACACATCCTCGCAGCTAGTCGCCCACTCGTTTTGCATCAGATAATCGACTTCCGCTTGATAGAGCCCATGACCAAAATGGTCACCAAGCGCTTCATTATCCGAAGCCCCATCAACAATTTTCTCCAAGCTTGTACCGTAAGCGCGTACCCAACGATTGATAAGGTCAGCATCAAGCCACGGATAGCGCTTCGCGGTTTTTTTCGCTAAAGCTTCTCTGGTGGAGAAGTTTCCCCCGGCAATATCGCCTCTTTTGTCCAAGACGATCCCATATGCGGGAAGAATGGCGCCAACTTATCGACCGCCGCTTGTCCAAGCTTACGATACGTCGTGAGCTTACCGCCAAAAATGGATAGCAACGGAGCATCATCAAGCTCATCGTCAAGCTCAATGGTGTAATCACGCGTTACCGCTTGCGGGTCATCTGATTCATCCTCACACAGCGGTCTTACACCCGACCAATCCGACACTATGTCTTGTTGACTGATTTTTGTTTTAAAGTGCTGGTTCACTATCTCACACAAATAGTCCTTTTCATTGTCATCAATCGCTACCTTGCTCGGGTCGCCTTGATAATCCACATCCGTGGTACCGACCACAGAGTACTTATCCATATAAGGGATAACGAAAACAATGCGCTTGTCTTCATTTTGCAAAATGTAGGCGTGGTCGCCTTGGTACATGCGAGGAACAACAATGTGGCTCCCTTTGACCAATCGGATGCTTCTTGGAGATGGTAAAGCCAGTTGATCATCAAAAAAGCGGTCAACCCAAGGGCCTGCTGCGTTAACTAAGGCTTTAGCTCGTAGCGACTGCGTTTCTCCTGTTAACGCATTGCTTGTTTCAACAAGCCAGCCATCTGCCAATCTGCGTGCTCCGGTGCATTTAGTTTGCGTAAATATCGACGCACCTTTTTCCCTTGCCAGCATAGCGTTAGCGACAACCAAACGTGCATCATCAACCGCACAGTCAGAGTACTCAAAACCGATTTTCATCTCTGGTAGGAGTGGACTTTCATCGCCAGCAAATTTAACGCCTTTGCTGCCAAGCAATGACACGCGCTTTCCTAGGTGGTCGTAAAGGAAAAGCCCTGCACGTATCATCCATGCTGGACGCAAATGAGGGCGATGAGGTAACTGGAAGCGCAATGGGGCAACTAAGTGGGGAGCGTTTTTCAACAGCACTTCTCGCTCTGCTAATGCTTCTGACACCAAACGAAACTCGTAATGCTCGAGGTATCTAAGGCCGCCATGAATGAGTTTGCTGCTCGCCGACGACGTCGCCGAAGCAAGATCATTCATCTCAACCAACGCCACATTCAAACCTCTTCCTGCGGCATCGGACGCCACAGCCACACCATTAATACCGCCGCCGATAACTATCACATCGTAATTGTTGTTCGTGTCACCCATTCCCACTTGCCTCCGTTTATCTTGTCATTTTTATGAGCACATACGAACAATATAATGCGCGAAAACGAACATTGCGAGCAATTTGATAGCAAAATGTTAAATTCATTCATTCCTGTCACTTTGCTCACACATTCTACGTCCTGCTTTGAATATTATTATCAACGCCACTATTATCATCCAATATTGCTCTATGCATCGCTTCGGCCTATGGTCGAAAACGAACAGAGGCTCTCATTATCACTCATCGATAGACGGACACTCTATGAATAACAAAAACGTCATCATCGCTCTCGACCAAGGCACCACCAGCTCACGAACGATCGTCTTTGATCATGACGCCAATATCGTCACGACTGCTCAACGTGAATTTACCCAAATCTACCCACAACCAGGCTGGGTCGAGCATGACCCCATGGAAATTTGGGCAACGCAACGATCATCTCTCACCGAAGCCCTCGCTCAAGCCGATATCGGTAGTGATCAAGTCGCCGCAATTGGCATTACCAATCAAAGAGAAACGACTGTCGTCTGGGATAAAAACTCCGGACAACCCATCTACAACGCTATCGTTTGGCAATGTCGCCGCACTGCTGATTACTGTGACAAACTCAAAGCCAATGGCCACGAGCCAATGATTCAAGACAAAACGGGCTTAGTGGTGGATGCGTATTTCTCTGCATCAAAAGTGGCGTGGATACTGGACAACGTAGAAGGTGCGCGCGAAAAGGCCGAAAACGATGAACTGCTCTTCGGTACGGTCGATACCTGGCTCGTTTGGAAACTTACCCACGGTAAATCGCATGTAACCGACGTGAGTAACGCTTCAAGAACCATGCTGTTCAACATCCACACCCTAGAGTGGGATGAAGAGCTACTTGAGCTCTTTAATATTCCGCGAACCATGTTGCCAAGTGTGAGATCATCAAGCGAAATTTACGGCCACACACAAATAGGGGGCGGTAACCATGCTATTGCCATCAGTGGTATCGCTGGGGATCAACAAGCCGCGCTGTTTGGCCAGCAATGTGTGAAAAAAGGCATGGTAAAGAACACCTATGGCACGGGGTGCTTTTTGCTAATGAACACAGGCAGTAAGCCAGTTACGTCTCAACACGGTCTACTCACTACAGTGGGATATAAAATCGGCGATGAGGTCACGTATGCCCTTGAAGGCAGCGTCTTTATGGGTGGGGCTACGATTCAGTGGCTACGAGACGAGTTAGGATTGATTCGTGATGCCAAGGACACCGCGTATTTCGCCCAGCAAGTGGACAGCTCAAACGGTGTGTATTTAGTACCCGCATTTGTCGGGCTGGGTGCACCTTACTGGGATCCTCATGCTCGAGGCAGTTTAGTTGGATTAACACGAGGTACCAATCGCAATCACATCATTCGCGCTGCACTGGAAGCCATCGCTTACCAAAGTAAGGATGTGTTACTTGCGATGGAAGAAGACTCTGGCATCAAACTCAATCAAATTCGAGTCGATGGCGGCGCTGTCGCCAACGATTTTTTGATGCAGTTCCAATCCGACATCATGGGTAGCAAAGTGGTTCGTCCAATGGTTCGTGAATCCACTGCGCTTGGTGCTGCCATGCTGGCCGGACTCGCCGTTGGGTATTGGAACAGCCAGGAAGAGCTCGCTGATAAAAAGGAGATCGAGCGGATCTTCAGTCCTGAATTGGAACGCGAAAAACGTGAGACTCTGTACGACGGATGGTTAACCGCCATTGGGCGCACGAAAACGAATTAGGCTTAGCTCGAGTTTAAAAACGCACCGCTTGGTGCGTTTTTTGCTTTTGAGTATCCAAATAATCGGCACTAAACGTTGGCCTTTTCACACGAAAACCGCTAAGTTCAGCGGGCGTTGTCAGAGTAACAGCGCGTCGATTCTATTGTTAAATGTACTGTTATTCTTCACGGATGCTTGAATATGACCCACACTTCCCCTGCTTTTATTGATGGTGGTTTAAAATTTACCCCTCATTACTTTACAGTTCCTCTAGACTACCAAGACCCAACAAAAGGTTCGTTGCAGATCTTCGCGAGAGAAGTCACTCTCGCCAAGGACGGAGGTGAAAAGCCCTGGTTAGTCTTTTTTCAAGGCGGCCCTGGTTTTCCATCTCCACGCCCCAATGGTAACAGCGGCTGGCTAAAACGTGCTTTGCAGGACTACCGCGTACTGCTGCTTGACCAGCGCGGCACAGGCAACAGCAGTGTTGTCAATCACCAGACCTTGGCACATTTTTCTCCAAGTGAGCAAGCTGACTACTTAAGCCATTTCCGTGCAGATAACATTGTTCGTGATGCTGAATTTATTCGTCAGGCTTTTGGGGTCACCCAATGGGCTATCTTAGGACAGAGCTTTGGTGGTTTTTGCTCTCTGACTTACCTGTCACTGTTTCCGGATAGTCTGAGCCGTGCTACATAACGGGTGGCGTGCCATCAATAGAACGACATCCTGACGATGTCTACAACGCTACGTTCAAGCGTACCAAACAGAAAAACCAAGAGTTTTTCAATCAGTTCCCACATGCCCAGTCGCTATGCAAAAAAATAGCTAACCATCTAGCGACAAACGAAGTGACTTTACCGAATGGGCAAGCTTTCACCGTGGAACAATTTCAGCAAATCGGGATTAACTTTGGTGTCAGCGATACCTTCCTTCCTACCTATTACTCGCTTGAAAATGCGTTCATTGAAGTGGATGGAAAGCCAACATTACGCTATGAATTCCTGAATGAAATGCTGGCGCAACAAGCATTTCAAACCAACCCTATTTATGCGCTTTTGCACGAGTCTATTTATTGCCAAGGCTTTGCATCGAGTTGGTCAGCTGATCGCGTTAGGCAACAGCACGATGAGTTTAATTACCAACCGGGTGACGACTGTTTCTACTTTACTGGCGAAATGGTGTTCCCGTGGATGTTTGAGCAATACCAATGCTTAAAGCCCCTTAAAGAAGCCGCCAACCTACTGGCAGAAAAGGCCGATTGGGGGGCACTGTACGATGCTGAAGTGTTGGCAACCAACCGCGTTCCTGTGAGTTGCGCTGTGTACGCTGACGATATGTTTGTTGAGATGGACATCAGCCGGGAAACACTCGCTAACATCCCCAATTCGAAAGCTTGGATCACCAACGAGTATGAACACAATGGGTTACGTGCCGATGGAGAGCGCATTCTAGACAAGTTGATCGAAATGGGTGATCACATCCATTACTGTCAGCACTAGGCTAGTTCAACATCGACTGGCTCTGCTCTTTAAGCCAGTCTTTGAACAATCTCGTATACGGGTCGTCGAATTGGGTAATGATAAAGTACCCTGCATGAGCCGCTATCGGTGCAAAAGGGGCGACCAGTCGTCCCTGTTCAATCTCATTCCCTAGTAACGCCCTTCTGGCTAACGCAACGCCCACACCCGCCTCCGCCGCTGACATGGCCATATCAGTTCGATTGAAAAAGTGTCCTTTAGTAGTCTCGATGTCCAGTCTTTGCTCAGAAGCCCAGTATTGCCATTCATAGTCCTTTGGCACTCCCAGCCATGGCATTATATCGTGGAGTAACGTCACCTGCTGCCATGCCTCGCTCCCTTGCTGTAACCCAGGGTGTTTAGCTAGATAGTCGCGACTCAACACCGGGATTAACCACTCCTCCATCAGCAGTTCGGCTTCTGAGCGTTTATAAGGGATAGGTCCATAATCGATGGCAATATCAAAGTCCCGACTGTCGCTGTCCACTAGCGCCCCTTCAGCCAAGGTATGAATCTGGACATCTGGATGCCGGCGATGAAAGTCCTCGAGTCTGGGCACTAACCACTTAAAAGCAAACGAAGGGGTTAATTTGAGCCTGATCTGTTTACGTTCAGAAACACGAGTTAGTTGGAATACATTTTCCTCAATAGCGGCTAAGTGATGACTTGTGGCTTCCACCAACCGATTGCCCTGTTCTGTCAATCGTATTCCACGAGCATGGCGTTCAAAAACGCTAAAACCTAACTTATCCTCTACTTGTTGTAATTGCTGACTCACTGCACCGACCGTTAGATTAAGCTGCTTTGCTGCACTGGTAATACTGGTATGCCGAGCAACAACACAAATCAAGTTCACCCCATTTAACAATGCTGACTTCATTTCGAGCCTTTAGTATTTCTAAAACCTACTATTAATTCTTATCGATTGTTAATCAGATGTAAATTATTCATTCTGAGTAAAACTCAAAAGTGCGAGAAGCGATAGTGAAAGTCATTGTATTAGGAAGCGGAGTCATCGGACTCACAAGTGCATGGTATTTGTCTCAGGCCGGCTTTGATGTGACGGTTGTTGACAGACAATCCAGAGCTGGCGAGGAGACCAGCTTCGCCAATGCTGGACAAATTTCCTATGGCTACTCTTCTCCCTGGCTGCACCGGGTATTCCTACCAAGGCCATTAAATGGCTATTTGAGCAACACGCACCACTTAAGATAAAACCGAGTTTGAGCCCAGAGCTGATTCGCTGGGCAAGCCAAATGCTGGTCAACTGTCAGCTCGACAGGTACAAACTGAATAAATCCCGAATGCTGACCATTGCCAATCGAAGTCGTCAATGTCTGGCAAAACTTAATCAAGACCACACTCTCCAATACCAAGGACGAACACAAGGAACATTGCAAATTTTCCGCTCTCAACAGCAACTTGATGCGATTGAAAAAGACATGGCGTTATTAGCGGAAAGCGGAACTCGATTCCAGCTATTTGATACCCCGCAGTGCTTACAACAAGAGCCGGGGCTCGCAAATATGAAAGGGGATCTGGTGGGTGGACTTTACCTACCCGACGATGAAACGGGAGACTGCTACCTTTTCTGTCAGCAACTGCAAAAAATGGCGGAGCAATCGGGCGTAAAATTCCTGTTCGATACTCAAATCAACGCCCTAATGACTGAGAAGCGCCGTGTCGTCGGTGTCACCACCTCGAACGGTACCCTCACTGGAGATCACTTTGTGGTGGCACTTGGTAGTTACTCAAAGGCTCTACTGCAGCCACATGGCATTGATCTGCCAATTTATCCGGTCAAAGGCTATTCACTTACTTTACCTATCATTGACCCAGGCCACGCGCCGTCGTCGACTATCATGGATGAGACCTTTAAAGTGGCCGTCACCCGTTTTGATGACCGAATTCGTGTAGCGGGCACTGCGGAATTAGCCGGATTTGATCCCGCTCTTCCCGACAAGCGTTTAGCGACTCTAAACCACGTAGTCAGCGATTTGTTTCCTCAAGGCGTGAATTTGGCGAGCGCAGATTACTGGACAGGCTTCCGCCCCATGACTCCAGACGGAACGCCAATCATCGGCAAAACTCCATTGGACAACCTGTATACGAATACCGGACATGGCACATTAGGTTGGACCATGGCCTGTGGTTCCGCAGATATTCTCACCGAACTGATTGCTTCAAACGGAAAACAAGAATTGCCCGAACTGAGCATTGAGCGATATTAGCGGGTTAGATAACTTGCTGACAGCTCTTGGTATACCTCAAATAGTGACGTTCTAGTCTGCACATTCAGTGCTTTCACATCCTCACATGGTGCAACCAAGTCTGGCACTTGGTAAGTATGCATGGCTGCCGCCACGGCGGCTTTAACACCGTTATTGGAATCTTCAAACGCCAAACAGTGTTCTGAAGCAACACCAAGTCGCTTAGCCGCTAAGTGGTAGATCTCTGGATCTGGTTTGCCACGCGTGACCTCACACCCTGTCGCTAAACAGCGAAAATAGCTGTCTAAGCCTGCAAGCTTAAGTTTCTTTTCGGCGACATCGCGATGAGTAGAGGTCGCAACCGCAATTGGAATGTTTTTGGAGGTTAACCAATCAAGCAGCTCAATAACGCCGTGCTTTTTGGGAATCGCTTGATGAAATACGACACTCGTGTAGCGCTGGCGCCACTCGTCGTTAATCACTTTGTAGTCAATGATTCCTGCGTATGCTTCGCCCAATTTGGCGTGAATGGTTTTAGAATTACAGCCGATAATCGACAAGTACTTCTCTTCAAGAAATGGCACCCCTAACGCTTCGCAAGCTTTCTCGAAGATACCTTTGCAGACGTTTTCTGTATCCAACAGCAATCCGTCCATATCGAAAATCGCAGCTTTAAAATTCATTTCTCTCTCTTTAGTCAATGCATCCAAACCAGCTCAACAGCCTTTTCTGTGCGCATTGTGCCGCATCCTAATGGGTATTACCAAATAAATAGCCGAGTAATTTCGTGTATAGGTATTGCGAAGTATCCTCGCTGTGGACATGGACTGGGTGTATAATCGACAGCGGAAAATCACATTGAATCAAAGGACTAGTTATGGCGGTATGGAAAACCATCTTGGTAGGTTTGGCAGGAGCCTTGCTCGCAAGCCCTATCCCGCTGCCACTGTCCGAGCTGTTCGCTGCCGCGTTTGCAACCATTCTTTACCTGCGGTGCAGTCGTCAAAACATAAAGCTTCCCGACTTCATTCTCACTCTCATCCAATTGATCCTTGGCATGAGTATTGGCATCACGGTTCCCATTGCTGAGCTAACAGATTCATTCTCACTGCCGCTGTTTTTTGGTTTGGTGCTATGCATGCTTTCGCAAACGACGGTAAACTTTTTCTGGCTCTACAAACGAGAAAAATGGACGCCTTTTGAGTCCTTGCTCGGCGCAATCCCGGGTGCCATGGCAGCGATATTGGTGATAAGTGAAGAGCAGGAAAAGCCGTCTCCTAAAATTGTGTTCTCGCATTCTATCCGCCTGTTGCTGCTCGTGGTATTGGCGGGAGTCATCGCTTCAACAGGCGAAGACAGTGCTTCCAAGCTTAGCCAATCTTTTAGCGTCTCCCTTATCGGGCATTTAGGGTTTCTCGCCGTCACCAGCTTGTTACTGGGTAAGCTATTGGGAAAATTGGGTGTACCTGCGCCCTATTTGCTGACCAGCCTCATCGCAGCGGCTCTCTATCATAGTGCACTGCCGACACTTGAATTAAGCGTACCAGAATCTCTGATTATGTTTGCTACCGCTATTTTAGGGGTACTAATTGGGGTTCGTTTGGCGCCAACCACGTGGCGAGAAGCGCTGAGCTACTCTAAAGCAGGACTTATCGTGACCTTGTTGGGTGTGAGTGTCACCCTATGTTTTGCTGCAGCTTTCCACAGCTTTACGGGCGTAGATTGGCAGGTGTTGCTGCTTGCTTGGGTTCCTGGAAGCGTAGAAGCGATGACGGCGGTGGCGCTGCTATTAGGACTTGAACCTGCCTTTGTCGCGATCAACCATGTAATGCGACTCATGATGTTATACATGATGCCCGCTGCATTAAAATCCCCTCTGAAACGTCTAAGTAGGATGTAGGTAGCAGCGGGACTATTATGACATGCTCTAGTCGTAATAAAGACCTAAGTCCGCATCCTTCTCAGCCGTTCGCGTGGATCGAGGCTGGGTACCTTGTCGTCCTTGTCGCTGCAAATAAGCATGTTCGTTGTTCGATGAAATGCCGGCTGCAACCATTCCAAATTCAACACTGCTTTGCCAATTGGCGCTTTGTAAGTGACCATGCACTAGTCCCGCTAACAACCCTTCTTGACCATCAGTTTTAAGGTTTAAACTAGAGTCTCTACGATTATGAAAATGTCCCTTTCTATCCTGACTGGAGAACACACCTTGCGACCCAAGATTTATGACCAGTTGCTTAACACCCATATCATGCAACTGGTGAGCAATTTGAGGCATTCGAGTGCGCTTGGAGGAATCCACTCCAGCGAGCAGTTCCGCCTCAGCCAGCTCTAGCTTCAACGTATGGATACACGATAAGTAAGGCTTAATTCTTTCCGCTTTCAACACCGAAACAGGGTCAACAAATATAGGCTTCGAAGCTTGAGTTTGAAATAGATACTCCAGTGCGAATCACTTAAATTTGCATCGATAGCAATAACCGTTGCCCGGTTTAGCAACGGTGCTCGCTTTGCGAGTTGCTGAGCATTGAGTTCGTCAAACAGCGACATGTCGTTGAGAGCGAGTTGCAGCGCACCATCTGGCCCGTGAATCGAAAGATAGGAACTGGTTGCTCGATTAGGTGTCACCAAACAGTGCTCAATCCCTACCCCCGCATCGCGGCAAGAATCCAGTAGCTGCTCACCCCATGAATCTTCACCTACGGCACTGATAAACTCGACTTTGCTGCCGAGGTGCGCAAGGCTTTCGGCAATGTTCCTACCAATACCCCCGGCACTGGCAGTAAGAGCCCCTGGATTTGAGCTGCCCATCACCAAGTCTGATGTAGAACGACCACATAAATCCATATTCGCGCCACCAATCACAACGGCAAAACGATCCGGGGCAATCAAATAGCCCTTGCCCTGTATGAACCCTTTTCTCGTTAAGTTTGTGATGTGCCCTGCTACCGCACTTCGACTGATGTTGAGCATATCAGCCAAAGTACTCTGAGCGATCATAGGATCAAGCTTGATTAGTTCTAGTATTTGTTGTTCGCGCTCAGTCATAGGCCAAGTGTCCGCTCAAATAAACATACGTTTGCATATTATTACTCCCGAAGCCACATAGAATCAATGCCTTAGTTCTGCTACAAAAACTTCTTACATCGTACCTTGTACCAATCGCTCAGATATTCACTAAATTGCATCCATAGCTGTGAAACCGATCACTTGTGGGAATCCACTGACACTCGCTACTATTAAAATAACCATATTAAAACTAATGATAATAATGTATGGACTATATAGATTGTATTGCCAGCACGAACAGAGCGTTGAGTTGCCGCAACGGTATTGATGAACTGTTTCACACCCTAAGAACCAAGTACCCGCATCTATCGAGATTGTGTCTCTCTGTGACGTCTGCTGATCACCTAGAAAACTTTCACGTCATTGACTTTCAGGATGACTCCGACAAGTTCGACGTTATCTCAATGCATTCAGAGCGCTGTGCTCCCTTAATTAAAATAATCGAGCATCAGGAAATTAGGGTCGTTGACGATCTTTATGAGCTCAGACCCAACAGCCGAAATAGCCGCCTAATCGAGCTTGGTCATCGAAGCAGCTTTACCATGGGTCTAAATATTGAAAACGGTTTTGGCGCAGTACTGTTTCTCAATTCAACGAAAGTGGATTACTTCAACAATGGCGCTTTGCACTCAGATCTTTTGTTTATTCGAGAAGTCATCATAAGTTTGCTTTGCCATGACCGTTACAAGCACCAAATGTTCGTCCAAGCTTTGAAGCTCGCGCTCAAGATAAGCCATAAGCGTGACCCAGAAACCGCCGATCACCTGCAGCGGATGAGCCAATACAGCAAGCTCCTCGCCGAACTTCTTGCTCACAAACTGCCCGTCGATCATCGATTTATTCAGTGGATAGAGCTCTACTCACCTTTTCACGATATCGGCAAATACCGTATCCCAGACCATATTCTATTTAGCCCCCACCGATACACGCCAGAAGAACGTGCCATAATGAACAAACATGTTGATTACGGGGTAGACATTATCGACGAGGTCATCGAAAACATCGACGTGGTCAGTGCGTCCAGTGCTGAAGTCTCTTTCTTGAAAAACATTATCTATTTTCATCATGAGCGCTTTGATGGGGTGGGTTATCCCACCAAGATTGGCGGGATAGATATTCCGTTAGAGGCGAGGATCATCACTATTGCCGATGTGTTTGATGCCCTGCTGAGCAAACGCAGCTATAAACAGGCATGGAGCTTGAAGACACCCAGCATTATCTTGCTGAACAAGCGGGCGCCGCGTTTGATCCATTGTTGGTAGAAACACTGCTTAACAACCTAGAGCGATTCAAAGCAATCTATCATACGTTTCCGCCACAGCCAGAGTCAGAAGCTCATCTGGCTAAGTAACTCAGGCTAACAAGCAAGCCGCTACTCAATAGGGCGACCATACACTCGATCAAAATAGCTCAAAGGCGCAACGCGTGCACTCGCTTTGCTTTGCCACTTTGTGCTATTCGCAACCAGCCACCTTTGCTGCGAACCCGCCAAAATTGCTTGACTGATCGCCGCCTCGCGAAGCTTATGCTCCAGAGCAAACTCCTCTTTTTGAGGCTCCAAAGTGGGCTGTTCGGTAACGCTTGATGCAAGATTCACCGCCGCGCAACACACAATCCCAATGTCAGCAGAAAACTGTCCGAAAAAGCTGGCCACATGATCGCCGACCACATCGCCATCATTAGTACGCATCCGCCCACCAGCAATCCAAGTTTCCACCTGTTCAAACTGCGCTAAGATATGCGCAGCCTGGTAGTTATTGGTGACCACGCGAAGATGCTTGTGGCCACTTAAATGCTCCGCAATCGCCGCTATCGTTGTACCTATGCCTAAGAACAGCGTGCAACCGTCTGGGATATTGGCAACCACTTGTTTGGCAATTTGCTGCTTTTCCGTCAAGTTGGTGGTACTTCGCGAGGTAAAACTGCGATTGCTTAGCGTTGTTGGCAAACCCACTCCACCATGATGACGGCGAGCAAGGCCGAGACTGCAAAGCTCGTTAATATCACGACGAATGGTTTGAGTCGTAACATCAAAGTGGCTCGAAAGCGCTCTATGGTGCAGTATTCTTGAGTATGTATCAGGTCGATAATACTTTTCTGTCGCAAACTGAGATTGTGCATGATGTTCGTTACCTACTTCACTATGTCACATTAGGTATCTTCACATTAGGCATCAACGAAAACTTGCGGCTTTGATGCTGATGACTGTCTTTGATAATCCTGAGGCACGTCGCTTATCATCATATCCACACCCCACTCCCAAAATGACTCAACCAAAGCTGGATGATTAGGTGTGTAACAATAGAGTTGGTAGCCCGCCGATTTTATCCATCTCGCTGTTTTCTCATCGAGAAAGTGAAAGTCGCAATGTACGCTGTAAGCATCTAATTTATCGAGAATAGTTAGCGCGTCATCCGGTATCTGTTGCCACAGTTGCCCACGACGTATGGACGGCATAATGCGCTGCATCACCGTCAGCGCCTGCGTACTGAAACTAGAGAACAGCACCTGCTCCGTGGCAACACCTAACTCGCTCATAACCAACTTAACCTGCTGACACAAAAGCTCAATATCGTCACCTTCATAATGCTTTAGCTCAACATTGACTGTGAGTCCGCTTTGCTGCGCCAACAAAAGAGTCTCAGCCAATGTTGGAATACGCTCGCCTTCATAAGCGTCACCAAACCATAAACCCGCATCTAAGGCTTTCAGTGCCTGAACATTCAAATCGGCGACGCGTCCACGGCCATTGGTACAGCGGTTCACGGTGCGATCATGAATAACGACGGGTACCTTATCCTGACTAAGCTGAACATCAATCTCGATCCATTCTAGTCCCAACAAAACCGCCTGTTCAAAAGCGGCTAACGTGTTTTCTGGTGCGAGGCTAGAGACGCCACGATGCGCTGTGATTTTCATTGATTCCTTTACCATTTTCGTTTGCATTCAAATGAAAGGATTACAACTCTCTGTGACACTAATATTGCCGTTTTATTGCGCTTTCATGGCCATAAAATGTTTCAAATAAGTTCATTTAACTGTCACCGAATCGTCATTTGCTCAGTTTAACTTTCACTTGAACATTTTAGAGCAGTAGATCGAGAGCAAGTGAACTTCTGCTATTGAACTGAAAACCAACATTTTCACATTTAAGGGAAACACTATGTCTATTAAACACCTCACAGGAATGGCGGTGGCAGTGGCGCTAATGAGCACAGGTGCTCAAGCAAAAACTGAGGTTGAGTGGTGGCACGCCATGGGCGGCGCTCTGGGTCAAAAAGTGAATGATATCGCTGCAGATTTTAATGCAAGCCAAGAAGAATACGAGATCAAACCGGTTTACAAAGGTAGCTACGCGGAAACCATGACAAGCGCTATCGCTGCTTTTCGAGCGAAAGAGCAGCCTGCCATTGTTCAGGTGTTTGAAGTGGGCACAGCGACCATGATGGGCGCGAAACAAGCTATCTACCCAGTTTACGAACTGATGGAAGATACCAAAGAACCGTTTAACCCAGACAACTATCTCTCCGCTGTGACCGGCTACTACACCACCAACGATGGCAAGATGTTGTCGATGCCATTCAATAGCTCAACCCCTGTGATGTACTACAACAAAGACATGTTCGCAAAAGCGGGGATCACCTCAGCGCCTAAAACTTGGAAAGAGATGGAGCAAGTGTCACGTAAACTGCTTGAATCCGGCGCGCAATGTGGTTTCACGACTACATGGCAATCTTGGACTCAAATCGAAAACTTTGGCGCTCGAAACAACATTCCTGTCGCGACGCAAAACAACGGTTTTGGCGGTTTTGATACAGAATTTAAGTTCAATGCCGCGCCTTATGTAAAACACATTGAAAAACTTGGTGAGTGGTCAAAAGAAGGCATCTACAAATACGGCGGTCGCCAATCTGATGGCATGCCACTTTTCTACACCCAAGAGTGTGCGATGACCATGGGCTCATCTGCAGGTCTAGCGGGTATTCAAGAAAACATGAAAGGCATCGAGGTGGGTGTTGCCGAGCTTCCATACGATGATGAGCTGATTGCGAAACCACAAAACACCATCATTGGGGGTGCGTCACTGTGGGTGCTTCGTGGTCACTCGTCTGAAGAGTACAAAGGCGTAGCGAAGTTCTTTAGTTACCTTTCAAGCGCAGAAGTTCAGGCTGACTGGCACCAGTTTACCGGCTACCTACCTATCACCCAACAAGCTTATGAACTGACGAAACAGCAAGGTTTCTACACGGCGAACCCAGGCACGGACACGGCTGTCGTGCAAATGACCTCAACGGAACCAACCGCCAACTCGAAAGGTATTCGCTTTGGTAACTTCCTACAAACCCGTGACATCATCAACGAAGAGTTAGAAGCGGTTTGGGCAGGCAAAGCCACTGCAAAATCGGCACTTAACAACGCGGTTCGCCGTGGTGACGAACAACTTCGTCGCTTTGAGCGCACACAGAAATAACCCGTTGTCTTTTTTACGCCGCCACTGCATTTAAGTGGCGGCATGTCGGTATTGTTTATGTCTTCACAAGTAATTTTTAAAAATAAGTGGTTG
>NZ_JYJK01000133.1 GCF_003263785.1 Vibrio variabilis | reverse complement strand
GTCAATGATGTGGACTTCACCGTTAATGATTGTAACGGTGAAGTCACGCTCTTCCATCTCTGGACGGTCATCGCCAAACTCTGGAGCTTCAACTTCAGGATGCTCTACTTGGTCTACCCAATATATAGTGTCACCATTGACACCAACTGTAACTCTTTTGTCATCAACGGTAATCGTCGCTGTGCCGTTGCCATTGTCTACAACATTCTTAGCGCTAACATAGATGTTCTCTCCGGCAACAGTCACAACATAACCGCTATCGTTGCTGTCAGTTTCCCACGTGCCTAAATGGTCCATTGCAAGCAGATCTGATGACAGTGTTGGTGGGACGTCTTTATCCCCGTTGCTGCCTGAAGAAGATGATGAACTCAACAAACCAGCCACTAATGCAGCAGACACAGCACCCAGTGTAGCCCAAGTGCCGTTCGATTGTTTCTCGTACGCTACGTCATCGACAACCCCGATAGTACCTGTAGTCGCGTTTGTATACTGAGCGTCTAGCTGAGCTTGGACGGAAGCATCAATACCATCCATTTGCTCTTTGATTATTTGGCTCGTGTGAAAATTTGCTAGTTCAACATCTACTTTCGGTGTTGAAGCAAAAACTTGTGCTGAGAGGAGCGAAGAGATAGTAACGGCTAAAATAGAAGCTTTCATTTATGAGTTCTCTTAATGTAAACATGGCATCTTGCGAGGGTATGCCTCTTGGCTAGTCATTACATTATGGTTATTGAAAGCTATCCGAACAATGCAGCATGCTAGTGTTCGAGTATAAATTTGATTTATGGATATCTGTTTGGCCAGTGATTACTTGATTTCCTATAGTGTGTTCTTAGCCGCTAAACTGCCAGATTACGTGAATGTCCTTTTCCCAAGCATTTGCAACCTACGGCAGAGCAGACTTAGTCGACATTTATAATCTTGGTGCGTTTGCAGGTCGTATGCTTAGCCACAATATTTTAGTCTTTGCTTCAACATCCTATGAGTGGCGGAAAAATGTCTTTCAAAGCGACGACTTCCCTATTCTGAGTCCAAATTTCAGCACGCACCGTGAATGGAAAGCTAGCTTAGGCGCCAGCTACACCCCAGTGACTTGGCTAACCTATAGCTACGCGCTCAACCACGACCGAATCATGTCCGACACCCATTTGGAGCCGAGTATCTTTCATGCCGACTTTACCCTGACCTTTAAACCCAAATATGTAGAGCCTTACGTGAAATACCGATATGGCCAGCACCGCGTCCGTCCGGGAGAGCCAAGAACGACAGAAGGGACGTTTGAATTTGGCTTTAACCTGAATTTCCGATAGCAAAAAGAGATTACGGCCAAATGCATTCAGCATTTGACCTATTGGCGGCGATCTTTGAGTGATTGCTAGCAGCAACCGACTTACCTTCGTGCTCTCGACTTGTGTTTTTTAATTGAGGCTAGGGTTAACAAAGCGAAGAACGTCAACATCGAAGCAGAGCCACCGTTGTTTTCCGCAGTAGCTGGTGCTGTTGGTAACTCTGGAGTCTCAATATTGGGGTCGATGCGGGGCGTAGATTCATCACAGCGATCATCGTCGCTGGTGTCTGCTAGCTGACAATGGGCGATGTAGTCCACTTCCATGGTGGCACGTTGCAAGTTAGGATCGATTTGCCCACCTAACATGCCTCCCATGGCGACATTAAGTAGAACGAACATTGGTTCTTTGTAGCGTGGACACTGGCTCACATCGTGACGAATGACTTCGTGATCATCGATGAAAAAAGCAATGGAGTCGCTATCCCATTCAATGGCGTATCGATGCCAATCCAAGACATCTTGAGCACCATTCGTGTATGGGTGACGATATTCAGCACCGCACCCTGCAGTATTGAAGAAATTGGTGATATAACTTTGCGGCTGATTAGAAAACCACTCCCAAACATCAATTTCGCTCGCACCAGAGTTTGGCCAGCCAACATTGTCGTTGTCACCTTTTATCGGCTGCTCCGCGATTCTATTTTCTAGCATCCAAAAAGCTGGCCATGTGCCGCCTTCTAAATCGTGAAAACGAATACGAGCTTCAATCCGGCCGTACAAAAACTCCCGTTTGTCTTTGCTATTAAGACGACCCGATGTCCACGTTTTGGTTTGCCCACCCAACGTCATACATTGGGTGGTTTGCTTTCTCGCGATGATTTTCAAAGTGCCTTCGGATACATCATAGTTACGCAACTCGCTAACATCATCGTCGGTGTAACACTGCACTTCGTTGTTATAGTTTGCTTGTGTTTGCGCCGTCCAGTTGTCCCAATTGACACCTTCCCCTTCAAAGGTATCAATCCAATGAACCTCCCATCCAGCATGCGCTTTAGGGGCGATAACGCCGGCAACTAAAACGCCAAACATCAAACCAAGCTGTAAAGCCTTTTGTTAACCATTTCATTTCTCCTGCATTTCAGGCAGCACAAAAACCACTTGCGACACGATGATCGAAGCAGAATTGTGCGTAGAGATTATTGAAAGTGGTGATGGCATGACTGCCATCACCTATCGGTAGTTAAGTTCTACTGTTCATTGAAGTAGGACTTATGTGACCGCTCCTAATAAGCGGCACTCATACTAGGCAATTATTCAAACCAAGAGATATTACGAACCTGAATATCTGCATCAGTCAGGCCTACTTTGGTGGTACCGTGTACAATAAACGGCTGAGTGACTTGGTTTAAGTTTGGATCGCTTGAGAACTCACTGATATCAACTTCAAACGATTGCCACTCGGTTGTGAGCTGGCGCTCGCCTTCGTTAAAGCGAATCGTGTGATTGGTTGACCATTGCTCCCCCTTATCCGATTGGAAACCAACGCCAAATCCAAATTCAGCAAGTGCCTTACCACCGTCCGTAGAGCCACGAATTTCAAACTTAAGCGTTTTCACCGAGGTAAAATCACGGCGACTGTCGTCACCAATGTGCGCTCCCCAGCCCCAATCTTTCGCAGAGTTCGGTGAAGTTGCGACCGTTAACACGCCTTCCTCGTCTACGCCAGCCCAAGCAGTGTCTTCCCAAGCATAGGCTCCAGCACCGCTGAATAGACCCGCACCAAGAACTTTGAATTCTCCTTCTACTGGCGGCTGTTCAACGGGAGCAAATGGTGGCGGTAGAACATCATCAAGAAGCGACGCATAGATCCCGCCGTAACTGGCAGTAAAGCCATTACAGTCACGAGTCAGACCTAGCGCATTGAGTGTGTCGACTTTGTCCCAAGCGACATACTTAACGTTGCAGTCGATATCGATAAGGCCAAAGTTCTTCTCTGAGTGACCAGGGTTGTCACCACCTTTCCATGGCTCGTCAAACGCTTGGAAGAAGAACAGCGATACGCCTTCGTTGTTAGCGAAATCACGCATGTCGTCATGGAACATCTTCTGTTTGTACTCATCAGCGGCTTGTGTGCCACCCTCGCCGTAGCCGTCGTTTGAGTTGG
Organism: Vibrio variabilis; assembly: GCF_003263785.1. Taxonomy (GTDB): domain Bacteria; phylum Pseudomonadota; class Gammaproteobacteria; order Enterobacterales; family Vibrionaceae; genus Vibrio; species Vibrio variabilis. The sequence continues at coordinate 40,712 of NZ_JYJK01000133.1, read as the reverse complement.
TAGACCAACCTGTCTCACCGATATGAATTGGTTTTGTTGGATCCACACTATTCACGAACTGCTGCGCCGCAGCATATTGTTCAAGTGAATGCTTGTACGCTTTCTGCATAGAAATGGCGATTTGTTGTTCTTTAGTCAGTGTTTGATCCGCTTCAGCCACCTTCCAGTCTTCCTTAAACTCTGGATGATAATGCGTATCGTGGTGGGCATAAGTGTGCAAAGATACATAGTCCACGGCCTGTATCAGTGCTTTCAGATCCGCTTGGTCACCGTAGTTACCATTGGCATCAATACCCGCCCAGACTGCCCAGTTATCGGAGGTGGTGATCCAAAGGTCTTCAGTATCACTGTTTTCCAGCTTCCAGTTTTGTAGGTCGTTGACGTGATTTAAGATGATTGAAGGATGAACCTTATACGAGGCAGCCCAATCAACCATGCTTCATTACCCACCGCAATTACTTTGACGATATCTGGGTAAGCCAATGCTAACTCTTTTGCTTTGGCAAGTTCTAACGCATTATTTGGCGAGTCCACAGATGAGTCGATAGGCTCACCCGTCCACGCGTTGTTTGCATCTATCCAAACGCCAAGCATGACATACATTTCAAAACTATTACCATCCGCGGCCGCTTCATCTTTAAGCTGGCGAATCGCTTCTAGCAAGTTCTCTGTATTGCTCTTGCCATCAGTGCCAATAAATCCTTGCGTGTTGTAGGTGCGAACCACTTTAATACCCATAGCATTAAGGATTTTCATGTCTTCTACATGATCAGAGACTGAAGGAACAAGGTCACCAGAGGCACGGGTATCGCTACGCCATGCGCCATAAGAGATGGCTTGATACTGAGGGTTACCCAAAAGCGGCTGACCCGTATCAGATACCGGGTAGCTCTCTGGCATCGGTTGCTCTGCTAGGCCATCCCCTTCAAGGCGAACATTGTCCCAATAAAACACTTTGTCGCTGCCCACGTTTCCAAAGTCGAAAAACAGACTCTTCTTGTCGTAGGTAATAGCCTCGCTCAACTCACCTTGATTCAAGTCGGTAAAGTCAAAAGTAAGCATCTCCCATTCATTCGCCTTAGTCGTTGTCACTAGCACTTCGGCAAACTGAGTACCATCGTTAGAATTTTCAACTTTAAGTAGAACTGGTACATCGACCTCTGGTGAATAAACCCATGCAGTGACAATGCTTCTTTCAGCGCTCAGATCCAGGCTAGTGCTGTCTGCAATCGTACTACCAGCCAAGTTTCTGCCCCAGCCACTTTCGTCGTTTTAAGTACTGAGCCTGTGACAGACATAGACGTTGGGTCTGGGTTAATCGCGTTCGTTTCTGTGAACGCATTACCAAAGTCGATTGGCGCTTGGGATTTCACATCCATTTGATAATCGGGCGTGACAGAAACGGTAATTTCGCTACCGCCACCGTTATCTCCACCCTGGTTACCACCATCCGTTGTCGTATCTGTAGAGTCTGAACCACAAGCCGCGAGCATCGCTGCAGCAGTGGCGAGGACAAGAGGTTTCAAACTGCTTTTGATCATTGTAACTTCCTTGCGTATTGGAATTTCTTATTGTTTAAGGCGCGTGGCACCATCATTGAACAGCTCAAAAAGATAGCACTATCTAGGTAAGCGCTTTCTTTTGGAAACAAAGAAAACACCGATAAAGCCTCTTTTAATTTCACCAACTTTGGCGAACTCACTATTGGCGAAAGCTTGTATAACTAGTATTAATCAACATTTTCTGAGTGTATAGCGGTTAAAAAAAGTTGTTTCCGTAAACAAGAAAACCATCACCACAAAGAAAGCGCTTACTTTTATGAGAAGTAAATCGAGGCTCTCTTCTAACGCGTAGTCATCTGCAAATTAACGATATGTGTTTTGCGTTTAGATAGGGAGCACGCTGCAGAAGTTCTCCTTTTTAAGGGGATTACTGGATTTAAACTGCATTTCTAAAACCAAAAAAGGAGCATACAAATATGCTCCTTTGATTCAGCTAAAATACTTCTATCAGCTATCTTTCGAATCGAATATTGTCCAGCTTAAACGTCATTGCACCTTGCGGTTCAAAGACTAAAAGATTATTCACCGCTTTAGGATCCGCCTGTGAGCCAGGAGCAAAGCTGTTATCACTGTCTAAGATATCAGCGATGGCTATCTTCACTTGTCCCCATTCGCCTTCTGCCGGCGTTGGTACGACATAGTCACTCGTATTTGGCCAGCCACTGTCCATCTTGATAAGTAGCTCAGTATCAGAGCCCTGCTCTACTTTGATATCAAAAATTAAGGTGCCGTTTTTCTTCCAATCTGTCATGTCAGTCACTGGAGAGCGGAAGTAAAGGTTACCCGCACCGTTTTGCTTGGTGATTTCGAGTACCGAGCCACGTCCGGCTTCTTCAACAACCGCATGTTCCACTAGGTTAACCGGGTCGTAACTTGCAAACGCCAGTGCTGCATTTAACGTGTCCGTGAAAACATCCAGCGTTGGGCCGTCGGCGTAGCTATCGTCTGCTGCCAAAATGGCTGGCGCAGCATGACCTTCTACAAGCTTCGCAAGTTCAGAGCGACTAGAGCAACCCTTGCCTTTCCAGCGGTCGACGCCACATCGGTATACTTTGACATAATCCACCAGCATGGTTTTCGGATAATCACTATCATCAACACCCTGTTGGTTCGCATTTGCAGACCATGAGCCGCCAATGGCAAGGTTTAACAGTAGATGAAACTTCTCATCAAACGGGGCTGCACCTTTTGCATTGACCAATAGGCCTTTTTCTTTTTCATACTGGCTATACCAACCATCTTGGGTCTGCGTGGCATAATGTAAGTTGTCTACGTACCAGCGGATTTCGCCTTCTTCCCATTCAATTGCGTAGGTGTGGAATCCGTCAGCCGGGTTCACGCCCTCTGGTAAGGTTGCGCCTTGACCACTGTACACATTGTCTGGCCACTTCTTACCATAGTGCAAGCTGCCATAAATACGGTTTTCCTGATCGCCAGGTTTAGCATTTGGGGCATCTGATTGAGTCTTGAGGTTCACGGCCTCCATGATGTCAATTTCACCAGATGCTGCCCACGTGCCGTATTTGTTTTCTGTCGGAAGCATCCAGATTGCCGGCCATGTACCTTGACCTGTAGGCAGTTTGGCACGGATTTCAAAACGACCGTATTTTTGGTCGCGTTTATCTTTGGTGCGAAGCCTCGCTGAGGTGTAAGGTAAGGTTTTTTCAGGTCCAGCTTTACCCTCTGGATTGTCAGGCCCCGTGTAGCGCTCTTTGTGCGCGACGATGTGCAGCAGACCATCTTGCACAAACGCGTTTTTACTTCGGTTGGTGTAGCACTGCTGCTCATTATTACCCCACCCCAGCAGTTTTGCTCCAAGCTCCAGTTGCGTTTGCTGATGCTGTCACCTTCAAACTGATCTTCCCAAACCAACTGCCAATCACCACTCACCTCGACCGGTGCATTAGTTAGCATCACGGGCGCTTTAGTCTGAACCAAAGTGGTGTCTGCTTCTTGTTCTTTATCTGTGTTTGCACAACCAGACAGTAACGCAACTGATATCACTGACCCCAATAGCGTTGGGCTTAAATTTGCTGTTCGCTTTTCCATTCGCATCACTACTCCTTGAATACGAGTATGCCTAAACCGATTAAAACTGATGACTCTACACACTCATCTAACTGAACGCTCAAAATGAAAGCGCTTACTTTTAAAGTGAAAACACAAGCGTTGTTTTTGACGCCAATATCGATGAGTTTTATGTATTTTTGCTGCCCATTTAGCGCTTGCAGCCCGTACTACTTAGTTCACTACAATTCAGGCATCTTGTACACAGCGTTAAAAATCCCGTTTGCGAAAACTAGTGGGTCGTCACCAAAAAGAAAGCGCTTTCTATTGCAAATCCAAAACCATGCCCAATTAGTGAACTAGCCGCGCTGGCGCGGCTAAAATGCAGAAAGAGAGACGAGTGTCTTAGTGTATTCTTGTTCTGGACTAGCAAACAGTTGCTGAGTATTGCCTTGTTCAACAATCTGACCGTCTTTCATCACTATCGTGTAATGACATAGCGACTTAACTACATTCAGGTCATGACTAATAAACAGATAAGTAAGCCCGTGCTTTACCTGAAGCGCTTTGAGCAAATCCAGCACCTGAGCCTGAACCGTGCGATCCAGTGAAGAGGTAGGTTCATCGAGCAGAATAAACTCAGGTTTTAAAATCAGCGCCCTTGCGATTGCAATACGTTGGCGCTGACCACCGGAGAACTCATTTGGATAACGATGACGGGTTTCTGGGTCTAAATCGACTTCACGCATCACATCGCAAATCATTGAATCCAAAGTTTGTTCATCATGCTCAAAGTGTACACGAAGGCCTTCACCAATGACTTGTGCTACTGACATTCGTGGGTTAAGTGCAGAAAACGGGTCTTGAAACACCACTTGCATTCGACTTCGATAAGGCAGCATTCCTTTCCTGTCTAAGGTTTGAATATCTTGCCCGTCAAACTCAATCAGCCCTTCACTTTGAACCAACTTGAGTATAGCCATTCCAGTCGTCGATTTACCCGAACCACTCTCTCCCACCAGACCAATTGAATGCCCCTGCCTTAATTCAAAGTTCATGTTGGTCACTGCTTTCACGTGATCAAGAACCCGCTTAAACAGTCCTCCCTTAATTGGGAACCATACCTTGAGATCTTCTACTGAGAGCAATGGTTTTGCGCTTGAGCTGACTTCAACCGGTAAACCACGAGGATCTGAATCGATAAGCTTCTGAGTATAAGGATGAGAAGCTCATTGAACACCTGCTGACATTCGCCGACTTCTACTAATCTGCCTTGCTGCATCACGCTACGCGATCAGCAATACGCCTTACGATACTTAAATCATGGGTGATGAATAGCATCGCCATACCCATCTCTTCTTGAAGCTCTTTAAGCAAGTCAAGAATTTGTGCCTGAACCGACACATCAAGCGCCGTGGTTGGCTCATCCGCGATTAACAGCTCCGGTTCATTAATCAGCGCCATAGCAATCATCACACGCTGACGTTCTCCACCGGACAGCTCATGCGGATACGCAGTAATTTTCTGCTCTGGGTTGCGAATACCCACTTTCTTAAGCCAGGTAATCGCGTGTTGTTCCGCTTTATTGGTGCGCATACCTCGATGAATAGACAGGGTTTCTACCAACTGCCTACCCACTTTATGAAGCGGATTGAGCGACACCATCGGCTCTTGGAAGATCATCCCAATCCGACCACCACGAATACCTCGAAGCTGTCGCTCAGAGCAGTTCAACATATCTATGTCATCGAACCTAATATGACCATTTAAGTAGTGGCTCGAGCCCTTTGGCAAAAGTTTAAGTATGGAATTAGCGGTGACTGACTTACCAGAACCACTTTCACCTACCAATGCCAACGTCTCGCCTTTTCGGATATCCAGTGAGACGTCGAAGGTCACTTGTTCAACGTTTTTGCCTCTGCCAAAGCCGACGGACAAACTGTCGATTGAGAGCACATGTCTTGGATCGTCTTTCGTCATAGCGCTCTCCTTAGCCTTGTTGATGTGGGTCGAATGCATCGCGTACCGCTTCACCAGCAAAAACCAGCAAAGTCAGCATCAGCGATAACACAGCAAACGCAGATAAACCAAGCCAAGGCGCTTGCAAGTTGGCTTTACCTTGCGCTAAAAGTTCACCTAGTGACGGAGAGCCCGCAGGTAAACCAAATCCTAAAAAGTCGAGTGAGGTCAGTGTGGTTACCGAGCCAGACAGAATGAAGGGCATCATAGTTAATGAAGCACCATAGCATTAGGCAACATATGCCGCAGCATAATGCGCTTATCGTCGACCCCCATAGCATGAGCCGCCTTAACATAGTCGAAATTTCGACAGCGTAAAAACTCTGCACGTACCACGCCAACTAAGCTCATCCAACTAAACAGCACCATGATCCCGAGTAGCCACCAAAAGTTGGGCTCCACAAAACTAGATAAGATAATAAGTAAGAACAGCGTCGGCATACCCGACCACACTTCAATAAATCGCTGGCCAAATAGGTCAACCCAACCACCGTAGTAGCCTTGAGTAGCACCAACGCCAACGCCAATCACGCTGGAAACAATGGTTAGAATAAAGCCAAACAGTACCGAAATACGGAAACCGTAAATCACTCGCGCCAATACATCGCGCCCTTTGTCGTCGGTACCCAACCAGTTCACGTTATCGGGTGCAGACGGCACTGAGGCAACGATATCGTAGTTAATGGTGTCATAGCTAAAGCGGATAAGTGGCCAAATCAGATACCCCTTCTCCTCGATCAGCTCAATGACATACGGGTCGGTATAATCCGCTTCGGTTTCAAATTCACCACCAAATTCGGTTTCGGCGTATTGTTCAAAAATCGGGTAATACCACTGATTGTCATACTCCACCAAGAGCGGTTTATCATTGGCAATAAACTCAGCAAATAGGCTGAGGACAAACAGCAACATGAAGATCCATGTAGACCAGTAGCCACGTTTATTGGCTTTAAATCGCTGCCAGCGCGCTTTTGTAAGAGGGTTCATTGCCATTTATCGCGCCTCGAAATCGATACGAGGATCTACCCACGTATAAGTTAAGTCAGAAATAATGCTCAAAATCAGACCCAATAACGTCATGATGTACAAGGAGCTAAACACCACTGGATAATCACGTTGAATCGTGGACTCAAAACCCAGTAAACCAATGCCCTCTAGCGAGAACATCACCTCAATCAACATTGAACCAGTAAAGAAGATGCTAATGAATGCCCCTGGGAAGCCGGCAATGATAATCAACATGGCATTACGGAACACATGCTTATAGAGGATGCTGCTTTCATCCAGACCTTTCGCACGCGCCGTCACCACATATTGCTTGTTAATTTCATCTAAGAATGAGTTTTTAGTCAGCATACTAAGCGTGGCAAAACCACCAATCACCATTGCAAGGATGGGTAGCGTTAAATGCCAGAAGTAATCAATAATCTGCTGATACCAGGTTAACTGGTCGAAGTTACTTGATACCAACCCTCGCAGCGGGAACCAACTGAAATAGTTACCGCTCGCAAAAAAGATAATAAGAATGATGGCAAACAAAAAGCCGGGGATGGCGTAACCGACAATCACCACGGCACTCGACCAGATATCAAAACGAGAACCATGATGAATCGCTTTTAAGATCCCAAGAGGTATGGAGATCAAGTAGATAATAAGCGTGCTCCACAGACCAAGCGATATCGAAACGGGTAACCGCTCTTTGATCAAGTCAATCACATTGCCGCCACGAAACAAGCTATCGCCAAAGTTAAACATGGCGTAGTTTTTCAGCATATCGAAGTAGCGTTCGTGAAGCGGTTTATCGAAACCAAACTGAACCTTAATCGCTTCCACGACTTCAGGATCAAGACCACGAGAGCCCTTGTAGCCTGTAGCGACATCCCCCTGCCCTGCATCAAGCTCTACTTCGGTACCACCACCGCTGAATCGTTCCATGATGCCAGAGTCCAAGCCTTGCATCTGAGCCAAGGCTTGTTCGACAGGCCCACCAGGGCAATCTGAATGATGAAGAAGTTAATGGTTATAATCGCCCACAGTGTTGGTATCACCAACAACAAGCGTCGGAAAATATAGGCCGCCATGCAATCCTCTTATCGACGTTTTTCAGGAAGCTTTTGTGCCTTCTGCTCTGAAATCCACCAAGTATCCACACCTAAATCATAAGTAGGCAGAACATCCGGACGCTCAAACTTATCCCAAGTCGCGACACGGTACTTTTTGATGTGCCACTGAGGAATGATGTAGTAATTCCATTGCAGCACTCGATCTAATGACCGTCCGAGAACCTTTAATCTTTCCGGGTCGTCTTGGCTGTCTGCAATCATATCGGTGAGCGCGTCAATAACGGGATCTTTTACGCCCGCTTGGTTATAGGTGGAGTCGATAAAATTCGAATTCCAAACAATTTTTAGGTTTGAACTTGGATAGCGATGTGCTGAGTAGCTAGAAGACACCATGTCATAATCACGGTCTCGCCAGCGTTTGAGGTATTGAGTGGTGTCAACGGTGCGGATGCGCATATCGATACCCATAGCTCGCATGTTCTTTTGAACAGGTATCGCGATACGCTCTGTGGTCGGACTGTAGATAAGAAGCTCAAAACTCAGAGGTTCACCCGTTTTAACATTGGTCATGACCTTATTTTTAAGCTCCCAACCCGCTTCTTTAAGTAGGGCAAACGCTTTACGCATTTGTGGACGAATCCGGCCAGATCCATCCGTCACAGGAGGATTGTATTCGTCAGTAAACACTCGCGCTGGAATTTTATCTTTAAACTTATTCAGTACTTCTAGCTCTTCTGACGAAGGTAGCCCTTTCGCCTCGTAATCCGTGTTTTGGAAGTAGCTACGCGTTCGCGTGTACTGATCATAGAACATGTTGCGATTCATCCACTCAAAATCCATGGCATAGCTTAACGCCTCACGGACTTTCGAGTCGCTAAATACTGGTCGCTCCGTGTTAAACACAAACCCTTGAGTACTCATAGGCTTATGGTGTTCGATCTCTTCTTTCTTGATATAGCCACGGTCAAAATTACTGCCCGTGTAAGAGCTCGCCCAAAACTTAGCGCTCGACTCTTGCCTAAAATCAAACTCACCCGCTTTGAACGCTTCTAGCATCACCGTATCGTCACGGTAGTAGTCGTATTGAATGATTTTGAAGTTGTTGCGGCCTACGTTAACCGGAAGCTCTTTAGCCCAGTAGTCGTCGTTAAGCTGATAAGTCAATGTCTGACCCATTTTATAGTCCACGATTTGGTACGCACCGCTGCCAACTGGGGGCTCATTAAGAGGTTCAGAAAAGTTCTTATCTTTCCAGTAGTGTTCTGGAAGAACTTGGGTACCTTGAGCAAGACCGAACAGTTTCTCTTTATTGGGTACTGTCATTTCAATTCTAGCGGTCAGCTTGTCTATCGCCTTAACGCTTTTTACGTCTTTGTAATAGGCCCTGTATTGAGGTACACCTTCTGCCATAAATTTGTTAAAGGTAAACTCAACATCCCTAGCGGTAATTGGGACGCCATCACTAAAGCGCGCTTTAGGGTTAATATCAATTTCTAACCAGGAGTAATCATCGGAATAACGTATCTTTTCTGCGATAAGCGGATAGTAAGAATCGACCTCATCCCCGGAAGGAAGCATCAATGGATCATATAGCTCGCCAGTCGCAGCAGCGGGTTGACCGCGAGATGCATAGCGATTGAAGTTGTCGAAGGTACCCATCTGCCCAAACGTGACTTTACCGTACTTTGGTGCATCGGGATTAACATAATCGAAGTGTTTGAAATTTTCTGGATACTTAGCGCTACCGAATCCGGTCAATGAAGTGGTCTCAACCACGTTAGCTGCCAGTACCGCCGATGAAAACAGCCCTACTCCCATCGCGACTACTGCGTGTTTTATTACCGCGTGTTTAATTAACGTCATCCTTTCCCCCGAAATGAAGAAAGGGCGTCTAAGGCGTCCTTTCTTCGCTAGCGTAATTTTTGCTTATTTTCTTAAGTATATAATTATAAATAGCTGTATTTGACGGGGTTTTCAAGGGTTCGAAGGAGGAGTTATTTCAATATTGGGTTAAACCTTTGCGGTGATGAGACCAAGCGATGAATTAATCGCCACATTGACTACTTTGTTGGATCCTGTGTGTTTCTGGGCAGTACATGTGTACTCGACCTGAGTTACCTTTTTTCGATTTGTAGAGTGCCTTGTCAGCTCGCTCGATAATGTTGCTGTCATCAGAGGTATGTGTGGCCACACCAATTGAACAGGAGACCTTAAATCGAATACCGCTGCTGCTCTCAAATTCCAGCGCATCAATCTTACGGGATAATCGAGTTGCCAGCGTATACGCTTGATGGACGTCACTGCCTGGCAGCAACAGTACAAACTCATCGCCGCCGTAACGGCACAGCTTGTCTTCCGAACGCGTGCATTGATCGATCACTGTCACCACATCTACTAAGACGCGATCACCAATAGAGTGGCCATACTTGTCATTAATCGGCTTGAATCGGTCGACATCAATAATCAGCAAAGAGCTTGATACACCGAGATCTCGATATTTGGTTTTCTCTTCTTCTAACGCCAAGTGCAGGTAACGGCGATTGAAACAACCCGTTAGGCCATCGGTGTTTGCTTCCTCTAGCAGCACTTGTCTCTCGGCCATATCTTTTGACACATCAACAGCAAAACCGATAACACCTAATACTTGATTGTTCTTTACGATAGGCGATGACACGGTGAGATGGTAAAGCTCGCTATCATCAATCGAAAAAGGAATCTTTTGCTGGCTAGGCTTTCGCCTCTCAACCACTTGCTTGTCATTCAAACGCATCATTTTAGCGGTACGAAAACTAAACAAATGCCAATCCGTTTTACCTTTTATACCCTCAAGGGTTACACCAAAGGTATCGAGCACTTTTCTATTCACGTACTGATAGTGACCGTCTACATCTTTAATAAAAATGTAGGCATCGACCGCATCGAATACCTCGGATAGACCAAGTAGTTCTTCGCTGGATTCATGTTGAGTCGATAAAATCAGATCAAGCATACATTAACGCTTTGAGTGCACCGTGTTGAATATAATAGCCTTAGAGTTTATACCCAACTTTCTGAGTTTGCAGAAGAAGGTGGCTATTTTGTCGCCGCAAATCCTAATTTTGATAGCTAGAACACATTTTGAACAAGGGTCACACAGTCACCCTACAAAATCTTATCTAACAGATTGACAGAGCGAAAATTTAACTTGAAATGCATCACCAAAAGAGATGACAACGGGTGTTTTAAATGCCGATACAAAGGGAAATAGCCTTGCGCCACAGGCTTGATAAATAGCCGATAACCGCTAGTCTTAGTACGACAAGTGTGATTTAAATCACATTAATTGAGTCGTTGAATCTTTCACTACAGGATTGAGTTATGAGAGCACTACTTATTGCGACGCTAGCATTGGGCTTTTCCCTCTCAGCAAATGCCGCGCAACTAGAGCCTGCCGGAGTAGCAACTGGACAAGGTGGCGCGAATGTTTGCCTCTATAAAGCTGCGGGCTCTGAAACGATTGTTTATGCCTTATATAGCAACACACCTTGCCCTACCCTTACCAGCAAGTAAGGCAATGACAGAGTAGCGTATGTTCTACTCTGTCACTTACGTCTAGTACTTCTTCATTGCGTCTACAAAAGCCTTCTCCGCACTTTGCGAACCCAGCGCTTCTGCTTCTTTAGATAGCCTTAATGCCTTCTCAAATTGTCCTTTCTCGACGGCACGCTCAATCGCGGCATTAAATGCTTGTTCTTTTTCCGCTGTAAGTGCGTCCCCTGGCTCTACTTCAACATACTTCTCCGCGACTTGCTGACGCTCTTGCTGCTGAGCTTCTGTTTCCAGGCGTGGCCCGGTCGGCTGATAATCTAGCTCGAGTGTGACAAGACCGATCGCGGCGTGAGGTATCTCGTTGGTGGAATAAAAGGGATCACTCGCCGACACTTGTCCTGATTGCAGAGCAAACTCACTCGGTGGCATTGGCTCTGAACTTGTTGCCATAGCCTTATCAGTGGTGACGATTACCAAATAGCTTGGCGCGCTCCCATCAGGATAGCGGTTTGGAACCGAATACTCACCAATAAAACCCGATTTGTACAATAGCGAACTTTCGCGATGCTGAATGACTTTATCGTCAATCACATCAATGACTTGATAGTTACTGTCTAATATAAGCACGGTAGGCACTAAGACTTGTTTGTCGATCACTGAGTATACAGTGAGATCGATGTTGCCCAGCGCGTTAGGCAATTTTATTCCTTGAGCAAAACTGCGCCCAGTCTTTAGTGCCACTTTTGCAGACTGAGGGGTAAGCAAAACGTCCAACGAACCAGGCTCTGTGACATGTTGATAATTGAGATTTGCCAGTGATTGGCAGCACCCCTGAGCCGAAGCAAGCTGCTCATACCCGAGCACATCATCACCGCTTGGTACGATTTGATCTTGTTTTGCACAACCAAATGTCGTCGCGAGTGCTATCGCGAGAATGGTTTGACGTAACATGGCAACACTCCTTACTGCTTATGGCTACGTTATGAAATAAACTATCTTAACCAAAAAGTAACCGCTTTCACGATATATTGTCGGAAAGTTAGAGCTCAAACAAAAAAAGCCACTCTAGAATAGAGTGGCAAGACGAAATTAGCGTTGATAAAGCGAGAACCAAAACCCTTTATCTTTAGCATAAACACAATATAAATCATGAATATTGTGAAAAATACGGATATGCTCTCTCCCCGTGATATACATATCCGTCCCCTCTATAGACAGTGGCTTACATTACCACCACATATCCGCTTGGATACCGACTAGTAGGTCTGCCTTGTCGCGGTTTGAACCATCCAGGTAGGTCGCTAGGAAGCGAATTTCTGGAGCAGGGCCAAAGCCTGTACCTACTGTTACTGTTGGTGCGACAGTTAGTTTGTAGTCGTAGCCACTGCCACCATTACCATTCGCGTCAGAGTAGTCGCCATATTGGTAACCCGCTTCTGTAGCAATTGACCAGTTCTTAGAAATCGGGAATGTTGGACGTACCATCGCCGATGCCCATGAATCTTTACCACGTTTTTCTAGGTCGTTATATTGACCTTGAATTGAGTGGAAAATACTTACGCCGTTTTCGAAGAAGTAACCGCCCCAAATTAGCGCACGAGTCGATACGTCACCAGAGTCTACTTTCTTCATATTTGCAGGCCCCATAGCACCGCCGTAACCAGGCTTCCATGCATTATAGGTAGTAATCGTACCACCTAATAGCTGACCAGAGCCTAAGCCTTTACCTGCTTGAGCAATATATTTCGTAAAGCCCTTTTCAGACAAACCAAATACTGTATCAGAATGATAGATACCGGTAATTTCCATACCTGTATCTGCGTATTCTACGTCATCAACGAAGTTGTCAGGAAGGTATTTACCCATAGCGTGAACTTCGAATGAACCAAAATTAACACCAACATGAGCAGAATGCATTGGATTATTATCATCGAGTCCCCAGTAACCACCCTCTGCATTGTCACTTGCGATATAAGCAAAATCCCACTTATTGCCACCAAGTTCAATACCTTCTACACCGACACCAGTACCAGACATATCGGTATAGAAAAAGTCTGTCATAAAGATGTAGTTGTCTTTACCATAGAAACGTTTACCACCCCACATTGTGCCCGTTTCAGTCACACCATCAAATTCAACGAATGTCTCAATCAAGCCAATGCTGCCGTTCGCTGCATCCGCGTTGGTACCTAATTGGTTTTTACCTGCGGATTGTGCGTTGTCTGCGCCAGCACGAGTCTTAATACGAATAGCTTGACCGTCTGCAGTATCAAAGTTCTTTTGTAGAGCAAGCTCAAAGTGGTTGTCTGATTCGATACCTAGACGACCTAATTTTTCTTTTGTCGCAGGGAATTTTGAACGTTTAAAATCATCGTTCTTACTATACAATGCACCTGCACGGAAATAACCATGGAATTCGAAACCTTGTGTATTTTCAGCGGCGATCACGTTTGAACTAGCAACACTTAGACCAGCCATTAGGCAGGCAAGCGAGATTTGTGATAATTTCATTATCAGCTCCTGATTTATTATAAATTGTTTTCCGTTTTTTAAGTGCTAAAAAAATAAATTGGCAACCACTGCTTTTATTTAATTGGCACTAATATTTAGAAAGAGAATGAAATCAGACCCCACCTGAATTCACACTACTTCTAGTTTTCACCCCTCCCTTTAATAAAGGAAGAAAATAATTCATTGTTGCTTTATCTATTACTAATCAAAATTTTGGTCGCAAGATACCCCCAGCTATTAGCCGAAAATAATCATTTTTTATAGCGTCATTTACATGTAAGCGCTTACTTTAATGCGCTAACACTATTTTCGTTTGATCAGCTCTATCCTACGCAATACTCTTTCAATTACCCGATATGACGACACTTTCATGTGCCATTGGTTTGTCAGCCACTCTCATTGAATAGAAAGCGCTTTCAAAATAGGTGAAATATTATGAGGAACAGTGACGATTGAAGCGCTGGTTCCTCATTGCTTGATAACCATATTAATGGCAGGTAAACACTATGTACACAGCATCCAATTCAACGAATGAACAAAACATGAAGCCCATCACCAGAAAGAAAGCGCTTACTTCTACTAATGTGGCGTCTATCACTAAACGTGAGAAAGCAATTCGATATGATGCTTTCAAGCCTACAAATCGCAAGCCAGATCACAGAATGCCGTCGTGGATTATGCGTTCCACGCTCGAATTACCAATGACCTGTCTATTTGTAGTATAGTTAAAAGGGGTTATTGAATAAATTTCTAATAATTTCAATAAGATTGAATGATAGGATCGAAAATTGATTACGATAAAAGAAGTCGCGGAACTTGCCCAAGTATCCCAAGCGACGGTGTCGAGGACACTCAATGGCCACTCTTCTGTAAAAGAAGCCAACAAACAAAAAGTGTTTGCTGCAATGGAAGAACTGGGCTATCAGCCTAATACCTTTGCGCAAGCGCTTGCATCAAATCGCTCATGCAGTATTGGTATGCTCGTGGGGACTTTAGACGGCCCTTTCTATGGCCCAATGATGCATGAAGTTGAGAAAGTGGTTCGTTCAGAAAATTACCATCTGATCATCACCAGCGGTCATGAAGAGTATGACGAAGAACATGAGTCAATTCGCTTTCTACGTTCAAAGAAAGTTGACGGGTTGGTACTCACTGTCGATACCCTTTCCGATAGTGAGCTGCTTGAGATTTCTCGTCAAAATGAAGCGACAGTACTGATTAACCGCTACATTCCAGAAATGGCCGATCGCTGTATTTGGTTAGATAACGAAAAAGGCGGCTTTCTTGCCACTGAGTATCTAATTAAAAAGGGTCACACACAAATCGGTTGTATCAGCGGTCAGTTGAGTAAAGTGGACAGTCGCGATCGTCTTCAAGGCTATCGCAATGCGCTTAGTCACTATGGTGTTGCTTATAATCCGAATGGTGTCGTTGAAGGTCGATTCGACAATCAATGCAATCACGATGCGATTCGTCGTCTTTTGGATCGTGACATTCCACTCACCGCCATTTTCTGTATGAACGACAACATCGCAATGACGGCATACACACTTTGCTTAGAGCGCGGTATCAAAGTTGGTGAAGATATTTCAATTATTGGTTTCGATAACGTACCTTTTGGTCAACATATGACACCAGGTCTCACCACCGTTGACTTTCCTATTCAAAAAATGGCCACCGCCGCTGCCAAGAAAGTCATGGCCATTGTTAAAGGTAAGAGTACCGCATCGCAGCCTATCGAACCCATTGAACCGAGTATTATCAGCCGTGGTTCAGTTAAGACATTGAGTAGCTAATACACTTAGTCATTAATAAATAGCACCGCTAGCTCAAGTCTTAACACGTTTTTCTCCCATTCATTCATAAAAAAAGGCAGGACAATTCAATGTCCTGCCTTTTTCTTTACGCTTTGTTTCTAGATAACCAGTTTTTCCGCTGGAATCGTCACGTATACCGCTTTCACCTGACCACTGCGATCAAAAATGTGTTTGCTTAGATTCTCAGGAATCATATTCGACACTTTTTCAATCTTAGGACCATTGACTAACTCCACGGTAAGAGACACTTCGTTTTGCTCTTCACTCAATGTGTACACAAATGGTACCTGACACAATGTGAATGCAAGACTACCTACTTCTACATCAATTTGATGCTCCTGACCATTAAGGTCGAAGTAGTCAAACGTAACTGCCTCAGTTAAGAACTCAGACTTATCAAGCAAGTTCGGAGTGATTTGAATCTCACCATCCGTGATTGCAATACCTAGCTCACCGAAGCGTGTGATCACTTCTTCTTTCACCTGACCTGTCATACCTGGTTGCTGTGCACCGGCTTGTTTTGGTGTGTGTGAGTATGGGTCAGTTGGGAACGCACCATAGACTAGAGGCGTTTTATTGAAACCAATACCTTCACGGACTCGGTAGTAGAACTCAGCCAATTGCTTCGTTTTCTCTGTATTACCCAGCTCTACCCATGCTTGCTGATAGTTCTCTTGAACCGCTAGCAATAGCTTTGAAACCATGTGCCAGTAAATACAGCCCAAGCCCTCGTAGCCAAACATGGTGCCAGAACGTCCCGTAAACGCTTTGTGATTGAAGGTCTGTTCGTAGATATCAGCGACTTTCTCCCAATCCTGGCGTCCAAAACGCGGATAGTCTGCCGCAACTTGTTCGATGCGTGCTTCCAGTACACCGGCATTTTCGAAATCAGCGTTGAAGTGAACTCGGTTTTCAATATCTTGGTTCACAATACGCTTGTCACCGTTCTCTAGCATCGCTTGAAGCAGCGCGCTATTGTCCACGAGGTTCTTAGTAATGTGGTTCTTCTTTAAGAAAGCCGTTAAGTCACGGTCAGGATAGAGCATAAAGCTCAGTTGATCTTCACGGAACATCTCGCTATCGAATAGCTTAGTGAGCAAATCAACCGCTTGTGTCGCATCTAAGATGCCCGCACTTAGAATAGCAACTTGACCTTCAAGCATCGGGTACAAGTACTCAACATTGGCACCATCACCTTGCAAATCAAGAATGTTGTATGCGTTATACAAGCCGTCTTCACGCTTGTTACTGTGGATCGTATGGTCAAGTAGCGTCTTGGACACGCGAAGTAGCTCTTCCACTTCCGTCATCTCAACCGTTGACTTACCTGAGAAACCATTGGCGTACACACCCACACGGTATTCTTCTGCCACTTTTGCAAGCTTAGTCAGTAACGCTTTACGTGACTGAGGCGTGATCTTCTCAACACGCAATGACGCCGCTGCTTCTGACAGTACTTCACTGGTTTTGGCCAGCCAAGTTGCGACTTCACTTGATAGCGCAACGTTAATTGGCGCACGGCAAATGAGTTTTTGCATGAAGGTAACGTAGCGGCGCATGTAGTACAGCGTCACCATAGACAAGCCATTACCAACAATCGCGTTGTTCGCATCATTCCACTCTGGGCGTTGCGTATTGAGCCAAATACCACCGTCGATCACGAAGTTACTCAGCTTAGAAAGTAGCGGCACCAACAGTTTCTCTAGCAGGTTAACTTGGTAAACTTCACCATTGCCACTCATCACTAAGCGACCATCACTGCCGATGGTTTCCGTCAGTTCTTCCGTTGTCGCCTGCTTTTGCTCGTTGAACGTAACGGTGTCTTTCGGGTTAGCAAACAACTGCTCGACGCCAGAGATCTCATAAGGAACGTTAGCGTAGCTGTATGTCTCTTCACTTAGCCATTCGATAAGGTCGTTGCTTTGGTACTTATCCGCCAATTCAAGGAATTTAAGCAAGTAGATGATCTGGTGGTCACCCCAGTAGCCAATGTTGCTCCATGGATCATCTAGGTCTAACAGTTCCCAATCGACACCCTCTTTTGTAATGCGGTAAGGGTTGTAACCATCAATGGTCGATGCGTTAACAAACTTCGCCACAAACGAGCCGATGAAGTTTGGATAGCTGAGTGCCATCGCTTCCCAGTTTTGGAAAATATCGCGCCAGTTACCCTGGTACGCAAGCAAACGCTGACCTTCTTCATCACGTACTTTGATTTCAAAATGGTTCCAAGGACGGCTTGGATCACCATGGCGACGACCGAATGTAAGTGGTAAATACTCGTAAGCCATGCGCAGTAACTGCTGATCACCGGTATCTTTCGCCATAGACACCAATTGCGGGTGAGATAGGTTCTCTGGCAGCGTACGCAGCAGTGCTGAGTGCTTCTCTACCACCTTCTTGTTGATACGAGTGAACGTTGCTAGTACATCGTTGCTGTCAAGCTTATAGCCATCAACAAATACGCCACCACGCATGTTGTTAAACAACACGTTAGCGTAGTGGTGTACCGCGGTCTCTTCTGATGACGTCAGCTGCCATGCATCCGCACCGGCCATCAGTAACTTGAGTTCATCACGATTGGCTTTCACATCTTTTTCAACAGTTGCTGCGATTTCATCGTCTAGGACAAGCTGGTTTTTCAACACAGCAACGTCAGCGTGTGACTTATCAATATCCGCGATGATAGTCCAAGATTCACTGTCACCAGCAGAAAGCGATAGCGACTGAGTGATAAGGAAAGCACCACGCTCACCACGGGTTAGGGATTCAGCATTCAGCGGCAATCCTTTACGGAAATTCGCCACATCTTTGGCACTCAGCGTCACTTGCTGAGCATTAGGCGCGATACCGAATACCGTTGTTGCACGCAGTGATTCTGCAGGCTCAGCACGGTCACTCAGCTTGGCGTACATGCTGTAAGTCGCCATTGGCAAATCTTCGATGCGCTCGTTCCATTTGTACGCGTCGACCAGTGCGCTGCGCGTTTGCAAAGCTTGCAGTGGTGCACCGGAAGGTAGCAAGTTTTGAATACCATCAATGATGTCAAACTCAACCGCGCTCTCACCTAAGTTAGTCACATGCGTTTCACGAACGAAACCAAACTTGTCTGACGTAGACCAACTGTATTGATAGCCCAGCCCCAACGTATGGTTTAGCTCTTCAAAGATGATTTTATCGCCGACCGCGTTTTTATAAAGATTACGCTGCACGTCATATAAACCGTCGTGGTGCGGGTTAAACGGTTCCCAAAGCGCAGGTTTGCCCTCACCTTTTTTAACACGCAGTACCGCTTTTGAGCCTGTGTTGTCAGCATTCTCATGAATATGATCGACTGAACGATATGGGAATAACGCGTTTTCAGGGCGAGTACGACCTGCGGATAGGCTTCCCGTTGAAGAGATAAATAGCCAATGGTTGCTGGCAGAGACGACACTGATAAAAAACGGTGCCATCTGATCGACGTTAGAAATCTGATAAAAACGTTCGTCGTTGATAGTGATAAATTTTCCGTGTACTTCAAACGCTTGATTAGCTTGTAATTGTTCCGTCATATTGGTCACTTCTGATTTTTGTAAGCGCTTTCTTCAAGGCGCAAAATTTTTGGGATTCTTTAAGTTACATGTTGTGGCAACGAACAAAGTGTTGCTCGGAGATCTGTGTCGTTTCAGGCATCTCTTTGGTGCAAATCTCAGTTGCGTTCGGGCAACGTGTCGCAAATGGACAACCTACGCTCGATGGTTTCCAAAGTGGGATCTCACCTTTCTTCACGGCTAGATCGCGACGACCTGCATTGCCCACTTCTGGTACCGCTGACAGTAGCAGTTTCGAATATGGGTGCTGAGGATTCTGAGTCACGCTGTCGCTCTCGCCCCACTCCACCATATGGCCGACATACATCACCGCTGTTTTCTCAGCAAAGTAACGTGCTGTCGCGATATCGTGAGTGATATACATGAACGAGATACCATGCTTATCTTTTAGATCCGCCATCAGGTTCAAGATACCCAGACGTACCGACACATCGAGCATTGAAATCGGCTCATCCGCCAAGATCACTTCTGGATCAACGGCAATAGCACGCGCAATCGCTACACGCTGTCTTTGACCACCACTTAGCTCGTGAGGGAACTTCTCTGCGGTTTCTTTTACCGGTGTCAAACCCACCAGCTCAAGCAAGTCATACACCAATTGTGGGATGGCTTTCTTGTCTGCACGGTTGTGAATCATCAACGGACGTGCGATGTGGTGATAAATTGTGTGCACTGGGTTTAGTGAGCCAAACGGGTCTTGGAAAATCATCTGCACCTGACGTGCGTATTCCAACTGGCCATTGTTTTCGATGTACTCATCGATTGGCACGCCTTTGAAGTGGATATCACCTGCGGTCTTGTCATAGATTTGAGTCAAGATTCGCGCACCCGTACTTTTACCAGAGCCTGATTCACCTACAATCGCCAGCGCTTCACCCTTACGAAGTTCAAACGACACATCGTTTACCGCTCGCATTAGGTTTGATTTAACCGATTGACCTAGAGGGAAATCTTTAACCAGGTTTTTCACCGATAGGATGACTTCGTTACTTTGCATCATTAATTCCTTAAACCAAATGACAAGAGACTTGACGGCCGTTCGCTAGCGTTGAAAGCGCAGGTTCTACTTTCTGACACTTCTCAATACACTCGTGACAGCGAGCTTGGAAATTACAACCTGTTGGGATATCAAGCAGGTTCACTGGGTTGCCTGGAATACCAAACAGTCTTTCTTTAGGACCATGAATCGTCGGGAAAGACGCCACCAAACCTTTAGTGTATGGATGCACCGGAGCACCAAATACTTGCTGAGCCTCACCTAGTTCAATCAAGTTACCGGCGTACATAACACCAATACGGTCTGCAATCTCACCCATTAGGCTCAAATCGTGACTGATGAACAGAATCGAGAAGCCAAATTTGGTCTTTAAGTCATACAGTTCGTTAAGGATTTCACGCTCAACTACAACGTCCAGCGCCGTTGTTGGCTCATCCATGATGATCAGCTTTGGCTCAAGCGCTAACGCTACCGCAATGACCACACGCTGACGCATACCACCACTCAATTGGTGTGGGAAGCTCCCCATTCGGTCACCGTGAATACCAACGATAGACAGCAGTTCCACCGCCTTTTCGTGAGCTTGTTTATACGGGATTTTCTTATGTGCCAAGATAACGTCAGTCAGTTGCTCACCAATGGTAATCACCGGGTTTAATGAGTTCATTGCACTTTGAAATACCACTGACACGTCGTTCCAACGGAACTGGCGCAGCTTACGGTCGTTCATTTTTAGTACATCTTCACCCTTGTACAGGATCTCACCTTCTGAGATAAGCGCTGGCGCTTTGTGCAAGCGAGAGATAGCAAACGCAAGCGTACTTTTGCCACAACCTGATTCACCCGCAATGCCTAACGTTTCACCTTCATTGATGGTCAAACTCACATTGTTTACGGCACGAGCGACACCGTTTGGCGATACGTAATCGACACAAAGGTTATTGATTTCAAGTAAAGCGCTCATCGTAGGCCTCTCTTTTTATCTGCTTCTTTTTTCAGTTTGTGCCACAGCTTGATGTGTGGGCCAGTACGAAGTTTCGGGTTACTCACTTGGTCAATCGACATGTTAATCAGTGCCAATGCACCACCAGTAATCGCCAGTGCCATAGCTGGAACCATCATTTCCCACCATGCTCCGGTGTAGAGTGAAGACGACGTTTGTGCCCAGTAAAGCATTGAGCCCCAGCTCACTTCCGTTGCATCACCTAGACCAAGAATACCAAGACCAGCTTCTGCACCCATTGCGTAGATAACGGTACCAAGGAAGCCACCAAATACGATTGAGATAAGGTTTGGCAGAATCTCTACCAGGATAATGCGAATTTTTGATTCACCCATTACTTCAGAAGAAATAATGAACTCTTTGTTACGGATTGCCATTGTTTGAGAACGTATCACCCTCGCGCCCCACGGCCAGGAGGTGATACCGAGCAACACCGTAATAACGAGGGACCCCACCTGCCCTAAGAATGCTGCGAGTACAATCAGTAATGGTAACTGCGGGAATACCAAAAATACGTTAGTTAAGAAGTTCAAGCGTTCATCAATCTTGCCACCAAAGTAGCCAGACGATACACCCACCAGCACAGCAATACTCATCGCGATCACACCAGCAGTCAGTGCCACTGTCAGTGATTTGCGTGCTCCGTAAAGCACTTGGCTGTAGACATCACGACCACTACGAGTAGAACCAAGTACATGCTCTGCGTTCGGTGCCACGTGGGGGCGAGCAACGCGGCGCTCTGGATCGTGTGTTGCCAATGCAGGAGCAAAGATGGCACCCGCTAAGACGATAGACAGTAATAAACCGCCAATGATTGCAGGTGGGTTACCATAGAAGAAGGCGTACACCTTACCCAGTTTTGATTTGATATTCTTCCACGAGAAAGCAGATTCTCTCACCGCTAATTTGCTCTCGCGGTCATATTTATGAGCGTCAATTAACTTTTCCATAATACGGCCTAGTTGGAAATTCGTGGGTCAAGCCAAACGTAAAGAAGATCGGCGATAAAGTTAGCAGTGAGTACTGCGGTCACTAAGATAAGCAGAATGGCTTGGATTAGCGGGTAATCACGAGCAACGATACCTTTAAGAAGAATGTTGCCTAGACCTTGGTAGTTAAACACCACTTCCGTCATGATTGAGCCTGCGAACGAGAAGCCAATCGCCATCGCAATAGCGGTTGCAACCGGCAAGATAGCGTTACGACCCGCATAGCGATACATGACTCTAAAGCTACTTAGCCCTTTGGCTTCGGCCATAGTGACGTAGTCTTCACCTAACACGTTAATCATCGCGTTACGCATGTTGAATACCCAAGTGGCAATACCCACCACAACCATTGAGCCCACAGGTAGCACAGCGTGCTTAGCAACACTTGCAATGAACTCCCAAGTCCAACCTGGTTCTAGAGAAGGATCGTAAGTGTATGCGAGCGGTAGCAGCTCCATTTTCAAACCGAAGAAGTAGAACAAAAGCAGAGCGGTTACGATGTATGGAAAATTACTGATGAAAGCCAATACTGGCGGCACGACCTGACCAAAGAACCCTTCGCGGCGGTAAGAGGCATAAGTACCGATGCTCACACCAATGATCAGAGCCACAATCAGTGAGCCCAGCGCAAGGAACATAGTCCAAGGCAGCGCCATAGCAATCACCTCAGATACGTTGATTGGGAACATCAACACTGAAGGACCAAGATCCAAAGTGAACACACTTTTAATGTAGTGAATGTATTGAACAAATACGTTGCCATCAACGAAGCCGTACATTTCACGAACCGCATCCATTTGAGCGGGATCCATACGACCCTGAGCAGCAGCAAACAGTGCGTCGACTGGGTCACCTGGCATCAGGCGTGGCAACATAAAGTTGAATGAGATTGCGATTAAAAACGCAGTAAAGTAAAAGCCAAAGCGGCGAGCTAAAAACGACATAGCAATACCTTTTAATGTGGGGTCTCAGGCGAGACCCCAAATGTTACGAGTTACTTAAGGTGCAAGTTATTTAGGATAATGACTCGCTTACCACCATCGTAAAATACAGGTTGAATGTATGGGTTTTCTTCACTTGGCCAACCAACAATTTTCTTAGTGTTGTACTGGAACCAAGTCGCGTTAGAGAACAGCGGGATAAACGGTAAGTTTTGCGCTGTGAACTCTTGCAGCTGCGAGATGATCTCTTGCTGCTTCACTTTGTCACCCGTCTTACCGAAGCTGTTAATTAGCGCATCGATTTCTGGGCTATTTACACCGTGACCAGCATGCCAAATCTTACCTACATACGCAGATGAGAAGTAAGCTTGATACGCTAGGATTGGGTTAGTCGATACCATCGACCAGTTGATAGACATCTTGTAGTTGCTGTCTTTTAGGTTCTTGTCGTAAACCGCCCAGTCAACCGTTTTAACGTTCGCTTTTACGCCAACTTCGTCAAAGAACTCAGTCGCCATTTGAACCACTTGGATCCAGTCTGTCCAACCGTTAACCACTTCAATGTCAAAGGTGAACTTGTCACCGTTTGGCATATCACGGTAGCCGTCACCATCCACGTCTTTCAGACCCGCTTCATCGAGTAGCTTTTTCGCTTCTTCTGGGCTGTATGTCGTTAGGTTACGGTACTTGTCAGTCACACCTTGGTCGATGTTTGCTTTGTAAAGCTCAGCAATACCACCCGCATTGTAGTTCACTGTTGGGTAGCCGTAAGCCGCGATATCAACGATCATTTCACGGTCAAGTGCCATAGAAAGAGCCTGACGAACACGGATGTCATCAAATGGTGCTTCTTTTGTGTTCACATATAGGTGAATCGCATCGTTCGCTGGGTACCAGAAGTGGTGGTTTTCAGGGTTTTGCTTCACGAAAGTACTTTCGATATCAGCAATAAAGTTTGAACCCCAGTCGATTTCGCCTTTGATAAGTGCAGGTTGAATTTGCGAGTTATCATTGTACGAACGGAACGTCATACAATCTAGGTAAGGACGGTTATCTAGGTAGTAGTTCTCGTTGCGGCAAAGCTCCATTTGTTGAGGCTTCAGATACTTCACCGTTGTCATTGGACGCTACCAATTGGATTTGGGTTAGTAAAGGTCGTTAGGTCTTCTGCCTTGCTCCAAACTTTCTTAGGAACAATATGGTAATCCGCAAGGTTCCATAGGAACGTAGAGTCGGCTTCTGCTAGGTTTAGCTTAACTGTACGAGCATCAACAACGTCGATACCTTGTAGGTTGCCGCCAGACCAAATACCTTTAAGGTCGAATGCCGGCGCTTTCTTCGTCATTTCGAAACTAAATGCCACGTCTTCAGCCGTTAGCGGGCTACCGTCTGACCATTTAAGGCCCTCTCGCAGTTTAATAGTGATGGTTTTTAGATCATCTGAGTAGTCTGCCGACTCCGCCAAACGCCAGTGCGTCTCACCTGTCATGTTGTTGAAAACCATTAACGGCTCAAACATCGTACCGTTATAAATGTCTTTCACTGTGTATGGGTTAAAGTTATCAACGAAGCCTGTGTTGATGATTGGCACCGTCAGTGTGCCCCCTTGTTTAATCTCTTCCGCTTGTGCAGTCACTGCACTACCAGCAAACAATGCACCACAAATCACTGAGGCGATAAATGTTTTCTTTTGCATCACTTTGTCCTTTAGTTTTGTTTTTGGGTCGAGCGATTTTCAATTTAAGTGGAACTGAATCAGTTCGGGGGTAACACTTCATGAAAGCGCTTTCTCAAGATGCTAAGCAATCCATTGCTCGATAACAAAAACGTTCCCTAAAAAGCCCGCGTCGATCACAATAAATAAAACCTATAAAAAACAATAAGTTATTGGCAATTGTTAATAATACACCGAACGGAGGTCAAAGATATTACTCTTAAAATTCAATGAATTAGCGCACATCAAGCTGTTAAAATTGTCTCTTTCTAGAAATGTGATCTCAGCAACTTTGTAACTCAGATTAACATTCGGATCACGGCATTATCGCTAACAAACACCATGCATAAGTGGGTGAATTTTAAACTCATAATGATTCATTATTATTTTAATAACAGTAACTTATGATACTAAAACAAACTATTAATCCGTTATGTGATCTGCTCACTATCACCATTTTTCCAAACTGATATCATCCAAAAGAAACCGCTTACTTTTTGGTGATCAATGTGACAACGATTAATTCGGTACGTTTTTGGAACGGAAACAAGTCTGCGTATCGTCAACAATTTGAGCTTGATGTGCTCAATCTACTGCTCTCTGTGACCGCAGAAAGCCATGGCGACGTCAGTATCATTGACGATCGCACCGACTTACCTTCAGCTAAGGATGAAGGCGCTGTTCTCGATAACGGTAGCGATGTACTCGTCACAGTAAAAGGCAATGCTAAATTTGCTGGCAAGCGCTTTATCGAGCTTGCGCTGTCAGTCACCAAGCAACTTTTGGGGCAGCGTATTCTATTTGCACGTGATGATAAGCTGAATGAATTCTCATCTGCAGAAACGATTAAAAATAAAAGCGTAGGCGTACCCGAAACATGGGTTGATGCCGAGCTGTTTCGACGCAACGGCTTTACTGTTGTAGAGCGCGGCAACTTTGATGGCTTATTTCAGCGCTTAACTAACGGCGAGTTCGACTTTGTTTGTTTTGGCGCGAATGAAGCACTTGAAGTATTTGAGAGTCGCGTTGCCAACCAATACCCAGTAAGCCTAGTGGGTGGGGTGATGATCGAATATCCCTTCCCTTTGGTGTTCTACGTCAATGCAGACAACCCAGAGCTAGCGAAACGTCTCCAACTTGGCTGTGAAATCGTACTTGAAACGGGCGACTATGAAACGCTCTATCAGCGATACTTTTCAGACATCGAGAGCACCTTGAAGATTGAGCAGCGAGAGCGACTTGAACTGAACAACCCATTTATCTAATTCTTAGTCATCTAAGCTCCCAAAAACGATAGAAAATAACAGGAACTGGAACCCAATTATGCCCTTCACAAGCATTGAATTAGCAAGGCAAGCCCTTGCGCCTGTCAGCCGCCAAGCCGCCGCTGAAGGCATTGTTTTATTGGAAAACATCGACAACACGCTACCCCTGCACACTGGCAGTCGTGTCTCGCTTTTTGGCCGTTGCCAAATCGATACCGTACGCAGCGGAACAGGCTCAGGAGGAGCAGTAAACGTCCCGTACTCAGTCAATGCGCTTGAAGGGCTAGACGCTCACCCAAGTATTGAAGTGAACCACGAGTTGGTGAGCGTCTATCAAAACTG
Source organism: Vibrio variabilis (assembly GCF_003263785.1). Taxonomy (GTDB): domain Bacteria; phylum Pseudomonadota; class Gammaproteobacteria; order Enterobacterales; family Vibrionaceae; genus Vibrio; species Vibrio variabilis. The sequence goes on along the minus strand of NZ_JYJK01000133.1, from coordinate 14,361 downwards.
GCTAGAACAGCACCCATTTGATGATGGTGGTGGCGGTTGGGCGGCGGAACCTTGGTTCCAAAAAGAAATGCCGCTAGACGGTGAAACCGTCAAACAAGCCAGTCAGAAAAGCGACCATGCGCTTGTGTTTATCGGCCGCACGGCAGGTGAAGACCAAGATAACGCAGATGAGGCAGGCAGCTATCGACTCACAGATACTGAGCATCGAATGCTTTGCCAAGTTTGTGAGCAGTTCGACTCCGTGGTTGTGATCCTCAACGTGACTAACATTGTTGACATGTCTTGGATGGAGTCCGTCAGCAAACCAGAATCCATTAAGGCCGTTCTATACAGCTGGGCAGCCGGGATGGAAGGTGGCCACGCCCTTGCCGATGTTCTTTCTGGCGACCTGTCACCAAGCGGAAAGCTGGCAGACACTATCGCTTATGAGCTTAGTGATTACCCGTCTCATGCTAACTTTGGCAACAAAGACAAAAACCTCTATCAAGAAGATATCTATTTAGGTTATCGCTACTTCGCTACTTTCAAACCAGAAGCTGTTCGTTATGCGTTTGGTGAAGGTTTAAGCTATACCCAGTTTGAACGCAAACTCATTTCTCACTCTATCGAAGGGCACGGCAACACCCGTGCCGTGCACTTTCACATAGAAGTCACCAACACTGGTAAACAATACAGTGGCAAAGAAGTTGTGCAGTTGTATGTCGAAGCGCCGCAAGGCAAGCTTGGCAAACCAGCCCGTAGCCTAGCTGGTTTTGGTAAAACTCGCATGCTTGCGCCCAATGAGTCTGAGCTCGTTCGTGTCGTTGTACCACTCGAGGTGCTGGCTTCTTATGATGACTCAGGGGTTACGGGTTATAAGTCTTGCTACGTGCTTGAAGCCGGCCGTTATGATTTCTATCTCGGCGGCAGTGTGCGAGAGGCCACATTAATTGATGCGCCATTGAACATCGATACACTGCAAGTCATTGAGCAACTCTCTGAATCGGCAGCGCCAGTTGAGTCATTCCAGCGTATTAAACCTGCCCAAACTTCACAAGATGGCCGTTTCTCTATTGAGCACGAATCGGTACCAACTCGAAGCGTCGATATGCAAGCGCGCATTGAATCTCGCCTACCAGAGACAATTGAGCTTACCGGTGATAAAGGGATTAAATTACAGCACGTAGCAAACGGCCAAGCCTCACTGAGAGAGTTTGTTGCCCAGTTTAGCCCATCCATGCTGGCAACTATCGTGCGTGGCGAAGGTATGTGTAGCCCCAAAGTGACTCCAGGTACCGCAGCGGCATTTGGTGGTGTGAGTGATGCTTTGTTTGATCTTGGTATTCCTGTTGCCGCAGCAGCAGATGGCCCGTCGGGCATTCGCATGGACAGCGGCCATAAAGCGACGCAGGTGCCTATTGGTACACTGCTTGGCTGTACCTGGAACACAGAGCTTAATGAGCATTTATTCTACTTAGTGGGTGGTGAGTTACAGAGCTACCAAATTGATACATTGCTTGGTCCAGGTATCAATATTCACCGCCACCCACTCAACGGACGCAACTTCGAGTACTTCTCTGAGGATCCGCTACTAACCGGTTTAATGGCAGCAGCACAAGTTGGCGGCCTCAAGAGCGCTGGCGTATCAGGCACGATAAAGCACTTTGCGGCCAACGATCAGGAAACCTCACGCTTCTTTGTCGATGCCGTCATGTCTGAACGTGCTCTTCGCGAAGTACACATTAAGCCATTTGAGCTTGCGGTGAAAAAAGGTGGCGCGACAACAATAATGACCTCTTACAACCCAATCAATGGTCATTGGGGCGCATCAAATTACGACCTTAATACCACCATTCTTCGCGGCGAGTGGGGATTTGATGGTATTGTCATGTCTGACTGGTGGGCGAAAATGAACCACCCAGTCACCGGCGGTGAAGAGTCTAAAACCTATACCTCCTACATGGTTCGCGCCCAGAACGACCTATATATGGTGGTCGACAATGATGGTGCCGAGCGCAACGCGATGGATGATGACACACTTAGCTCACTAGAAGCGGGTCGGCTGACGCTTGGCGAATTACAGCGCAGCGCTATGAACATCTGCCGATTTATCTTGAATACACCGGCGATGCAACGTCCGCTAGTTCGCTATAACCCTATTAAGCCGTTCAACGCGCATGAAGAGCAACCAATGGGTTGTGCTCTTGCCATTGAGGAACCAGTGATTCTTGAGACTAAGGTTGATACTAATGTCACCCTTCACGTTACAAAAGCTGGCCAATACCAAGTCAGTATGAACGCCAGTTATGACCGCAATGAGCTCGCTCAATCATCCTGTAGCTTGCACCTCAATGGCGAATACAGTATGTCACTGTCTACGAATGGTACAGAAGGCAAGGCTGTCGACGTTGAAGGCCTCATTGTCGAGCTTCAAACTGGCTGGTACGAGTTGGACGTGTCGTTTGTGAAGCCAGGCCTCACCCTGCACCGCCTAACCTTCAAGCAGGTTTAAGCCTTAAGAACGACAGTATTCACTAAGAAATAGACAAGGGCAGACGATAACGTCTGCCCTTTTTATTTGTTTTAATCAGCTCAATCTTAATTACGCCGCTGCCTGACGCTGATTCACTACCCACACTCGAACATGGTCGTAAGTCAGGTTGTAGACAAACGCATAAACGGTCACGAAGATCGTCACGCCGATATCCATAATAAAGGCTTGCCATAAATTCACTTCAAGCATCACAGCCATCACAGGTACCGTTGCCAATAACAGTCCTGCTTCGAACAGTAGCACGTGAACCACGCGAACCATCACGGTTCGTTCTACTCGTTCACCTTTGACAAAATAATCGAAAATCAGATTGAAGAGATAATTCCAACACATGGCCATAGTCGCTATGACTATCATAGTTCCTGACAGTCTCGCCACGTCATGGTCGGTAAATATTGCTAATCCCGCGATTGATAGGCTCACGGCTAATACTTCAAACAATACTGAATGAAAGACTCTCTCAAGCACTCCCATTGTTAACTCCTCACTGGTTTTTATTTGGTTTGTTGATAATTCGCCTCTAATTATCCCACCAGCAATAGATAGAAAGTTAACAACCATCACATTTCGTGATACCTTGGGTGCAATTTTGTGACTAAGGATTGACGATGTACAGTTTCGAACAACTCAAAGTTTTTGTCGCAGTCTGTGAGTACGGTTCGTTTTCGGCCGCAGCGCGCAAACTTAATCGCGCCCAATCTGGCGTAAGCCAAGCCATCTCAAATCTAGAAATTGCCATCAATCAAACCTTATTCAGTCGTGAGAAAAACACGCCGGAGTTGACGGAGAGTGGTGAAGCTTTGCTGCCTATTGCTCGCTCTATTCTTCATCAGCAGCAGTATTTCGATCAAAAAGTAGATTCATTGGCCAATGACTATGAGCACGAGCTCGTCATTGCCGTGGACGAAAGCCTGGTGAGCGCCGCTTTATTGTCGATTCTTACGCCGCTCGCTACCCAATACCCCATTACCAACTTTGAAATCATCACGGCTTCTACGTTTGATGTGGAAAAACTGGTGAGAGAAGAGGTGGCGCAGATAGCATTGTATATGCCGATGGAGAACTGCGTGTCGATATGGATTTTTTTGTCATGGGGCAAGCCCGTTTTCTGACCGTTGTCGCACCCGATCACGCCCTCGCGACGCTTCCCATCGTTAAAGACTCGGATCTCAAAGCGTATCGCCAATGTGTACATCGTAGCTCCGACAAACAAGAGCTATGGTTTACCTATGGAATAAGCACCAATGTTTGGTACGCGAATACTCATCAGAACCTAGTCGATATGGTATTGCAGGGTATCGGCTGGTCAAACTTACCTGAAATGTTGGTCAAACAACCCATACAAGAACAGCGCATGGTTGCCCTTCCTGTCGCACATGAAAAAAGTGGCTGGGTGACTACAGTCGGCTGCTTAGTCTCTCGGCGTCATGCCAACGGGCCGGTACTTAGTGAGCTGGTCAATGTTTTACAGAAGCACCAGTTTGTCAATGACCATTGGCAATAGCAAAAGGTGACAGCGTCACTGCATGTTGATCAAAAACTGTGACCGTAGATCGAAGTGAAGGTTACTGAAGTATCTATAATTTACAAAGTGTTATACCCAAACTTATTTCAATAAAAGGTCTAAGCCATGCAAATACCCTCCCAATCAAAACAACAACGAAAAAACTTGGGGATTTTAGTTGAGCTTTTGGCCTTTATTCGTCCTTATCGAATGAAAGTGTTCGCCGCACTGCTGGCTCTCATTGTCACGGCTGGATTAACCCTTTCGGTTGGCCACGGCGTACGCATTCTCATTGATCAGGGTTTCACTCAACAATCACTCGCCGATCTTCAAAGCGCGATTCAGTTTATTCTCCTCATCACCTTGTGCATCTCTATCGGCACGTTTTTCCGTTTCTACTTAGTCTCTTCTGTTGGTGAACGTGTCAGCGCCGACATTCGCCAAGCGGTGTTTGACCACATCATTACTCTGCACCCAAGCTATTTTGAAACCAATGGCAGCGGCGACATCATGTCTCGCATCACAACCGACACCACTTTGCTGCAAAGCATTATTGGTTCTTCGTTTTCCATGGCGATGCGCAGCGCATTAATGTGCATTGGTGCTATCGTTATGCTTTTTGCTACCAATATTAAACTGACGCTAATCGTGCTCGCATCGGTGCCATTTATTCTAGTACCGATCCTATTTTACGGCAGACGCGTTAGGGCGCTATCGAGACAGAGCCAAGACTCAATGGCAGATGTAGGCAGCTACGCTGGCGAAGCCATTGAGCACATCAAGACGGTGCAAAGCTATAGTTTCGAAGCGGAAGAACGCGCTTCATTTTCTCACGAAGTTGAGCGAGCTTACGACATAGGTCGCCGCCGAGTTAAACAGCGCGCAATCTTAATCTCGGGCGTGATTGTGATCGTGTTTAGTGCTATCGCAGGCATGCTCTGGGTGGGCGGCAGTGATGTGATTAACGGTGTGATGTCGGCAGGCGATCTTGGTGCGTTTGTGTTTTACGCCATCATGGTGGCTTCATCCCTTGCCACCATTTCAGAAGTGATGGGTGAGTTGCAACGTGCAGCGGGCGCCACGGAAAGATTGGTCGAGATTTTACAAGTCGAAAGTCGTATTACCGCCCCAACCGAAGACTTAGTCTCACCAAACGAACTAAAACCAGAAGTCGCGTTTTGCAATGTCATGTTCCACTACCCTTCTAGGCCCTCACAGGCAGCAGTGCAGTCACTGGATTTGGTGGCCGAAGAAGGCAAGGTTTTGGCTCTGGTGGGGCCTTCTGGCGCAGGTAAAACCACCTTGTTCGAGCTGATGCAGCGATTTTACGACCCTGAAGCAGGGCAAATTACCCTAGGTGGTATCGATATTCGACGCTTTGATCCTCATGAACTTCGCAAGCAAATGGCATTGGTTCCTCAGCAGCCCGCTCTTTTCAGTAATGACGTGTTCCACAACATTCGCTACGGCAATCCGAACGCCACTGATGTAGAAGTGATTGAAGCAGCAAAGAAAGCTCATGCTCACGATTTTATTATGAATTTACCCGAAGGTTATCAAAGCTTTCTAGGAGAGCGCGGTGTACGCCTATCTGGCGGCCAGCGACAGCGCATTGCCATTGCAAGAGCGATACTAAAAGATCCTAAGATCTTATTACTCGATGAAGCCACCAGCGCCCTAGACAGTGAAAGCGAACACCATGTTCAGCAAGCGCTTGAGGAACTCATGCAAGGCAGAACAACCATCATCATCGCGCATCGCCTTTCTACCATCCAACACGCCGATCAAATCGCTGTATTGGATCACGGCCGTTTAGTCGACAAAGGCAATCATCATGCGTTGCTGCAAACCTGTGAGCTTTATCGACGCTTGGTTGACTTACAGTTTAAACATCTTGCGAGCTAGCGACTTTGCTGGCTCCACGTCTCTCGAGATAAACCATAAATGGCATGATCCACTACTCGCCCATTAAGATTTTCAGCTCGAGTGATAATTCCCTCAAGTGTGAATCCAAGCCGCTCACATACGCGGCGGCTTGGGTCATTTTGTTCCGCTGCTGAGATTTGTACTTTTTCCATATCGAGCTGGGTAAAGGCAATCTCTATCATTTTCGCCACGGCTTTAGTCACAATACCCTTGCCTTGCTCGGGTCGCGCTAGCCAATACCCTATCTCTACTTTTTTCAAAGAATGATTGATGGTGTTAAAGCTAATGTTCCCAACTAGCTGACCCTGAAAGATGATTCCGCAGGTCATCGACTTACCAAGCGCGTAGTCATGCAAAGATTGCTCAATAAAGCGCGTAAAGAACTCTTGGTTTTTACCGTGCTCAGGCCACGCCAACCACTCGGCGAGATAGGCTCTGTCTCGTGAGACAATCGCAAGGTACTCAGCGGCAAAACTAGGTTGTACTAGAGCCAATGAAAGCGTGTCGTCGATATCTAGTTTAAACATAACATCCTTATTTTTGATATTTAATGCAAAATGATGGTAAGCAAGGCGAGTTGTAAGCCAAGCTTAGCTAACCACGTTTAACTGCTATCACCGAATAGATATGCCAATGTTTCTCAATCCCAATCGCCGTTGTACCTGGTTCATTCCGCTCGTGAAATCGAATCACGTCAAAGTCTTCAAACAAGGATTCTACTGCTAGTTTTGTAAGCGGTGTGGTTTGTGAAGGATACTCAGACGCCCAGCTATCACTCTGCCCTAAGAAGTCACCGACAAAAACGCCGCCTTCCGCAACAGAACCGCTGATACGCTGCCAAGTTTGTTTAAACTCGGCGGGATTGGCGAAAAACAGACTAGCACCTGCAATAACAACACCAGCATTTGGGTAGGAGAAATTCTCAAAAGTATCTTGTGATACCTCAACCAAGTCATCTTTAGCGAATCGGTCATGACAAATGGCGACGGCTTCCGCATTAATGTCGAACCCAAAGACACGATATCCCTGCGAAGACAAATAAGCGATATCACTACCGGTACCACAACCACAATCTACCGCAATCTGAAGTCCAGATTCATTCAGAGACAGCGCGAACTCTGTGCGCTTAGCATGAGGTTTGGCGAGTGATTTTTCGTAGTAACGTTTCCATTTTTCAGCGTGGTTATCCATACCTAAATATCCATTCTTAAAAAACCATTCTTCAATAACTACCGCGACAGGCTGGCCACCACGATATCAAGATTGATACTACAAGGTATAGATAGGATTGTGTGATAACCGTCTAATTTATATCCAAGAAACATTACAGCACACCTGAACTTAAAAGATAAGACGAACAAAAAAGCCAAAGCAAATGCTTTGGCTAGACATTGAGCGAGGTGAATTTACCAATGCACATCCAAATCCTGATCAATGCCGTTTTGTATGGCTTGCCATTGTTCCATTAACGAACTGGCTTTTTCAGCGCTGATCGGTTTTTCGAGTGACGCGTTTTTATGGTCGTTTACCGAAAGCATATACGATTGTGCATTTAGGTCAGCCGGGATGTTGTGATAGTCCTTGATGCATTGATCTGTCGTTTGGTTAGGTCCCCAGGCAAGAACCAGTTTGCTACCGTTTATATCCATTGTGATGGCTAGTGAGCTGCAGTCCATGTCATTCTCCTTATCGCTTTTAGAGCTGTTATACCAAAAGCATAGTAGAGCCATTGAAATGGGTCGATATTAATACTTATTCCGTGATCGCCACCGACATCAACTGACTTTGCATGTACCGAGCTTGCAGTACACTGGATGGTTTCTTGCTCCAGCCTTTATGTTACTCGCTCGCTTCGAGGTTCTTAGCCATTTTCTCAGCGGTTGTATTGAAGCTATCGAGCTCTTCTTCACTTAGCCCCTGAGCCATCGTTGCGAGTACCTGTTTATCAATAGCTGCCAAACTGGCCATGACCTTCTGTCCCGCTTCTGTAAGCTCCAAGAAATGACTTCGCTTGTCACTTGGGTTTGGTGCTTTAATCAATAGAGACTGCGCTATCAGCGTATTGATCAACCTTGTGACCTGCGCCTTGTCCCTGTCTAAATAATGCGCAACGTCGATAGACGTACAAGGTGACTTTTTGGTGATGATCTTCATGACTCGCATATGCATGGGAGCAATATCGTAGTCGAGACTTTCTATCTGTTCCGCCATCTGACGCTTCAGCGAGTGAACCAAACGAAAGACAGATTCCAAAGACGTGTTTTCAGGCATGATCGATCCTTTCTAAAACATAGTTGACACCATCAACTAATGGATTTATAGTTGACATTATCAACTTAAATCAAACTTATTTCAAGACTGGAGAAACGAAATGACGACACAAGCAACACTGAGTCCATTGGAGTCAAACGCCTCTCTAAGGAATAACAAGAAGCACAATCAATACCGTATTACTATTGAAGAAGTAAACACCAAGGCAGACCGCGAACTTAAAACGCTGACGTTAGAGATAGAAGATCGTGAGGACATGTTCGAAATCATTGAGAAAATGAAGCAAGGTAGCGGCCTCGATGAGCAATCAGCAAAACGCCTAGGAGTAAGCATTCGCTTGCTTGGGCCAATGATGATGCAAGACAGAAAGCACCCATTATTTGCAGGCTTTATGCCTCATTTCAAAGAGTTCATGCAAAACCTTAAGAAGGCAATCAAAGATCAAATTAAGGGTCACTAAACCTATCTAGCCTCGGATCCGCGAGGCTTTTCCTTTTTTTCTTCCCCTGCTCGACATACCTCGAATTTTTACAAACAGTAACGTCATTTCTATCAAACAATGAATGACTTAACGGCGAACATGGCTCTTAACTGCTAGTGTTTAATCTCACCCATAGATGAATCTAGGCGATGTATGTCAAAGACAGCGAAATTAGAAAACGAAGACAAGTTGTTCAAAAAGGCGCTTGAAGTGGGTTGTAAGATGGCGGCAATGCAGGGCTACCCTATTCATGATCCTTCAGCGAGTCAATCAATGAAAGCCAGGGCGCTGTATCTCTTTTTAGTGGAAGTTCGCCAAATCGTTCCACTACCGGAAGATAAAGTCGATGGGCAAAACATTAAGAAACGTCTTGCGCTTTGGTTGCACAGTGCGTTGCCGGATGGGGATCCGCTTAAATAACAGCTACAGCCACAAAACTATCTCATTACAGTCGCGTTAATCATTAACGCGACGCTTCTTCTGTCCATACGCTTCTAAAGTCAGGCCAAGACCAATCGGTAATCTTTACCCCTTGTAGAACACTCCCCCAGCGCAAAGTTTGTCTGTGGTGGAACAAAGGCACCAGTCTGTTTTCTATCAGCAGATTCGTCGCGACAGATTCTAGCTCTTTGAGGTAGATATCTGCGCTATGCTGCTCTCTGATTTCTGCTAGTTGCTATCTAACCACTCTACGTCTGCGTCATTGAGCCCCTGCCTTAAAATCACATCCGAACACAACCAACGGAATACAGAAACGGGGAGGTTGTCATCGACGATAAAACTGGCAATGGTGATGTCTTCATCGAGCTTTCTCTCACAGGCTTTACTGTGCAGCATCTCGAGCGTATATACATTGATTTCGCACGCGACGCCTAACAACGCTAACTGAGCTCTAATGCCATTAGCACAATCTCGTATAACTTGGTGGTCATACACGGCAATGGTTAGCTTCTCTGGGAGTGCGACTTTATCGGCAATCCGGCGTGTGATCTTGGTCCAGCTTGGCAAGATATTGTGCGCGGAAACAGAGGCTCTTGAGAGTGGGTTGAGGTCTGGCGTCTCAAGTATCGAATACGGAGAGAAAACACTGCATAGATAAGCTCGCTGCGAAGCGTTTAAAGAGTGCAAAGAATCATTGGCGTTGAGAAGCAAGTAGATGCATCCGTTTTCAATACGACTTTGAGTGTATGCTTGCCCGTCACTCATTCCATGTTTTTCAGATACCCCCTCTTTTTGCGAGTGCGCTAGCTCTATCCGTTCGGTTGGCGTTTTGTCGAGCTGCCAAATCGTGACGGTATCGGTTAGTGCTGGAAGATCAAAGAATCTATCGTTAGCTTCTAGACGAAGACGCTCATCCGAGTGTTCGATGACCCGAAATGCCCCGCATCCATCCACAACTCGCCCCGCTACTACATCTAGCTGCTCTGGAGGCTGAATCGAGTACCTTAAATCTGATATCAACGCATCAAAGCCGCGATCTGGACGCTCCAGCTCAAAGGTGATGGTTTGGTGCCCGAAATTTACCGCTTTCAAGTGCGCCAGTTCGGTGTCATATTCCGGTCGTGTTTTGAGTTTTAAGAACAGCTGCGCGATGAGTTCTGGGTTTAGTGTCAAGCCTGAATGGAACTCCAATCTCGGTCTTAAATAAAAGCGCCACTGGGTGTAGTCCTTGTTTGTCGTCCAGTGGTGAGCAAGTTGCGGTGATACCTTTCCTTCATGATCGCATGCTGTCAAACATGAATAGATCTGGCGAACCAAAAACCGCTCACTGTTTCTGAGTGGCTTATGCGGCAAGATAGGCTGAAAAGCACGTTGATAGGTGAGCTGAATATGGAGCTGCCCTTCTCGGACCATGGTTCCTGAGGTTTGTTGTAACAATTGCGAGAACTGTTCTTGATCACCATGTAACAACGAAAATGCAGACTCATATTGCCCCTGTTCAATCATAGCTTTGCCCAGTCGCTGACGAAGAGTCTTCACATCAAAATGTAATGTAAGTTGTGAACGTTGGTTTCTGCCCACCTTGGGTTCCCAAGTAACCCAGCCGCGCTGTTGGAGAGCTTGCAGAACGGTTCTTGCGTGACGTGCCGTGGTAAACAAAACCTCTGCAACTTCAGCTAATGGCAGATGGTGTTCTTTTTTGGGTCCAAGACTCAGTAGTCTCTCGTAATAGTGCAGCGCTCTTTCGTCTTTCATAAGATGACAATATAAGGAAGTTATTTAAGTATCAATTTCCTAATAATAACCAATTAGCCTCATTATGGCCTAATTTACGCAGACACACCCTCTTTTGGGGAAAACAGTATGCAAAATCCATCTCTTTTTATCTTCCCATTTAAATCACATACTAGGTCTATATTGAACAAGCGCAGAATCACCAAGCGCGCCCTTATCTCATCAATTTAGAGGTTTCTATGACTCAGTTTCCAGACAATTTCCTATGGGGTGGCGCTATTGCCGCAAACCAAGTTGAAGGTTCGTATATCCTTGATGGTAAAGGACTCTCAACCTCCGACATGTTGCCTTCTGGTATTCTAAGCCCACACCAAACTCGTGACGAGCGCACACCGGGCATCAAAGATATTGCCATCGATTTTTACAATCGCTACCCAGAAGACATTGCTCTGTTTGATGAGATGGGCTTTAACTGTCTGAGACTGTCCATAGCTTGGACCCGCATCTTCCCTAATGGCGATGATGCTCAGCCGAACGAGGCGGGTCTCGCCTACTATGACCGCATATTCGACGAACTGGCAAAATACAATATGACGCCATTTGTGACCCTATCGCATTACGAAATGCCTTACGCGCTGGTCGAAAACTATGGTGGCTGGGGTGATCGTCGTTTGATTGACCTATTTGAACGCTACGTTACAACCGTGTTTGAACGCTACAAAAACAAGGTCAAACTTTGGCTCACATTTAACGAGATCAACATGTCTTTGCATGCCCCATTCACAGGTGTTGGTCTGCAAGAGAACGCGACAGAGCAAGAGATCTACCAAGCTATCCACCATCAATTGGTGGCGAATGCCAAAGCGGTACAAGCCTGTAAGCGTATTATCCCGGATGGCCGGATCGGTAATATGCTGCTTGGGGCGCTAAACTACCCGTACACCTGCAACCCAGATGATGTCATTGCCGCCATGCACGAAAACAATAAATGGCTGTTCTTTGGCGATGTGCAAACTCGTGGTAAGTACCCAGGCTACATGCTGCGCTACTTCCGTGAAAATGACATCGAACTCACGATGGAAGATGGCGATTTGGAGACCATTGCTCGTGCTTCTGTCGACTTCATCTCATTTAGCTACTACGCCAGCGGCTGCGCAAGTGCCGATCCAAAAGCAAAAGAAGTGGGTAATATCGTCGATAGCGTGCCAAACCCATACCTAGAGAAAAGTCAGTGGGGCTGGCTGATCGACCCTAAAGGGCTGCGCGTGCTGCTTAACTTCTTGTATGACCGCTACCAAAAACCACTATTTATTGTTGAAAGTGGTTTAGGTGCGCGAGATGAGCTCGATGCAAATGGAGAAATCCAAGATGACTACCGTATCGCTTATTTGAACGATCATTTAGTTCAAGCAAGAGAAGCCGTTGCAGATGGTGTCGAGCTCATGGGCTTTACAAGCTGGGGACCGATTGACCTAGTTGCCAACTCCACTGCCGAAATGAGTAAGCGCTATGGTTTTATTTACGTCGATCGTCATGACGATGGAAGGGGCACACTAGAGCGAAAACGCAAAAAGAGCTTCTACTGGTATCAAGGAGTGATTTCAAGTAACGGTCAGTCGCTATCAGAATAATTTCTGCCGACATTACAACTGGTAAAGAATTCATCGATCGCGTTCAAACATAAGATAAATCTCTAGTTTCGGCGCGAGTTCAGTGTTAAATTTATGAAAAAATTAACAAGGAGTTCACGATGAATTCGAAAATCGCAGTGGTAATGGGCTTAGCGTTGGCAGCTGTACTAGCAGGTTGTGCCCCATCAAACGAATATCGTAACAACCAAGAAATTGGTACTAAGATGGAAGAAGACGCGAAGCGCGAGAAAGAAATTTGTACGGCGCTTGGAGATATTAACTGCGCGCAGCAGCTTTAGTCCGAACGAATGAACGTTAGAAAGGGAGCCTTGGCTCCCTTTTTGGTTAGTTTCTTAGCTTAATTCTTCTTGGAATCAACTCAACACCGGGGTTGTAGCGTTTGGCGGACGCGTTGAGTGCTAGCTCAAGCGCACTATCACAGATGAGTTCAAATTGCTGAGGAAGCGAATTGACGCGCAGTGGCAGAAAATCCAGCAGTCTATTATCACCAAAGGTTCCAATCTTCACTCTCCCCATCAGATCCGGTTTATCAATCAGAACGTCAAGCACACCTTCAAGTAAGGTATAAGAGGTAGTAACCACGGCATCAGGTACGTTGCCCTGCTCTATCCATTCCATGAAAACTCGCTTGCCTTCATCACTATTAAAGTGGTCGCCATAGGCAACAACAGATTTGAGCTGCTTTTCTTTTATTGCGGTTTCAAAGCCCAATTGACGCTCTCGAGAGATGTTCAACTCTGGTATCGCCCCAATCAAGCCAACGGTATTGACCTTGTTATCTAACACTGATTGAGTCAGCTCATACGCCGCCCCATGATCTTCACTAATCACGCAGCTAAAATGCTCATCATCCAAGCTTCGGTCAATCGCAATAACTGGCGTACCGCGCTGCTGAATGGGCAGGTAGTACTCGCTGGCATCGGTAATGGCACTTGCAACAAACAACGCATCAATGCGACGAGAAATCAGCGCATCCGCCACCAGCTTCTCGGTTTGTGCATCGTCATCGGAACAGCCAATCAATATTTGAAATCCGGCCTTACGAGAGTTCTGCTCAAGCAACTTAGCAATACGGGCGTAACTGGTGTTTTCGAGATCTGGAATGATCAAACCAAAGGAACGACTCTGTCCCGCACGCAGTGATGATGCGGCGTGATCCGGACGGTAGTTGTGCTCCTCTACCACGGCCATGACTTTGCGCTGGGTCTTTTCTGAAATTCTGTATTTTTGCGCCTTGCCATTGATAACGTAACTGGCGGTGGTTTTCGATACCCCGGCCAGTTTGGCGATTTCGTCGAGTGTCATGTTTCGATCCTTTTCTGTGCGATGGATCATATAAATGAATCCCAAGCCAACTGATGAATTGAATTATAAGCTGAATCGGTTCAGTATAAAAGCTGAAAGGATTCAGCAAAGTTCACAATTTTGGAACTTGGTCCATACTAACAGTGGACATAGATAAGAGTGGCGATGTGTCCGATGCGATTATTTGAGCATCATTACAGGCAAGTCTTGTAATAACACCCACTGAAACAACAGCAATGGACTTGCTGACTTTTTTTGAGATTTTTGCTGAATCGATTCAGTTAACCTTAAAGCACTATGCAAAAGGCAAACATGAATCGCTTCTTAAATAGAATTAAACAGGTGAGCGACTATGCTTCAACTCGACACGAACACGATTACTCTGAATCAATCCTCCGATAACAAACTGAGCGCTATCAAAGCGATCGCTGCAGACCTTACCGCTAAGGGTTTGGTACAAGACGGTTACGTGGACGGCATGCTCAATCGCGAGGGTCAAAACTCAACGTTTCTT
>NZ_JYJK01000132.1 GCF_003263785.1 Vibrio variabilis | reverse complement strand
CCATACACATCAGGTCACTGGCTACCAAAACTGTACTCTGAAGGTCTAGCGGATCCAGAGCGCACCGTTCAAATTGGTATGCGTGGTCGTCAAACGGCGCTTGTGAAAGGTAACCACATCGCATTTGGTACCACTGGTTTCACCACTAACGAAGTTTACGAGCAAGGCGTTGATGCGGTAGCTGACAAGATCATCGAACTTTGTGGCGATGGCGGTCCGGTTTACTTCACATTCGACCTAGACGCACTAGATACTGCGTTCTGCCGTTCAAACTCAAGCCCAGATCCATTCGGTCTGACGCACCTTCAGGTTTACGACATCATCCGTAAAGTGAAGGCTTCAGGTAAAGTACGTCTTGTTGGTGCTGATATTGCAGAATACACACCAGACACAGATCCAACAGACAAAGATGGCATCATCGCAGCTGGCTTTGGTTGGGAACTACTTTGCTGGCTAGCTGAAGAGCGTAAGAAAGAAAACGGCGGCGAAAACCGTCACACAGTATGGCACCAAGCATTTGGTTCTGTATCGCTGTAATCTTACTGCCTTGATTTTAAAAACCACTGCTTTTTGCGGTGGTTTTTTATGCCTGTTTGATAACAAAAATTGATGCCAACGACAAAAAATCAGATTAGTGATACTCAATCAACTTTGCTTCAATAGCGCCCGAAAGATTGCTGTTAATCTTACTTCCAATTAAGGGTTTAAAATGTTTGCTATTGATGATGTTGTAGTTGCAACTAAAGGTATCGATCTAGGTAAAATGGTCGTGACTGGTTTGAGCAGTGGCGGCTTCTACGTTCGTGTAGAAGTAGACGGCATGTCTCTAACTTACCCAGCAAAAGACCTACAAAAAGCGTAATCTTTGACGCTGAGTTCTTCTTTGTAAATGGCGACCCTAGGGTCGCCATTTTCTTTTATTCGCATTTTTATCAGTACTTTGCACCTTCAGAGTGCAATGCCCCTCATTGAAACACCAATGCGCATTAAGCGTGCATCCGCTTGTTCTAACACAACCCTTAGTAACACTCAGTATCAACATCATTTGTCTTTTCAAGTTGAGTCTGGAATGAAAGTTGCACTTCAATCATAGACATAAAGAGAGTAGGTCTTTAGCCAAGGAGGGGAAAGATGATACTTATCTTACGCACAACGCCATTAAACCTTATAAACGTTTTAATCTTGTTAGCGCTGTTGTCTTCGATTGTGTTGTTCGCGTTCGACGCTAAGCTTGCAGGATTTCTTGTACTGCTATCCAGCGCGACAATTTCATGGCTGATGCTGATCTCATTGAATCGAGAGTTGGGAGTATTCAATGACTATTATCAGCGACTGAAGCTTGGCGAGCTGCCTTCTGTGCCTCAATCATTTGGCCTACTTTATTCAAGCTTCCACGCCATTGATGATGTTCATCAACTGCTGCTACGAAAACAGCGTAAAGCGGAAGCGGTGCGTTCAGAAATGGCGTTCTGCGCACAAGAGCTGGCAAGCAATGCCGCCGATGCGGCCAAGGACAGTGATATGCAGGCGGAGTCGACGCTCTCTTCTGCATCAGCGGCAACGGAGATTTCACAGAGTATTGAAGATGTCTCTCATCGCATTGAGCAGACCTTGCAGGCCATTGAGCAAGGCAATGCTCTTTGTGGGCAAGGCAACCAAGCGCTTGTGAGTGTTCAAAGCAGTGTTGAGCAAGTGGAATCGCAAGTGGGCTCTACGGCGAAAAGCATAGTCACGCTTGAAAGTAACTTGTCCACGGTTTCGGAGATGTCCCAGTTTATTCGAGAGATTGCCGAGCAAACCAATCTGCTGGCACTTAACGCTGCGATTGAAGCGGCGCGAGCTGGTGAACATGGTCGCGGGTTCAGTGTGGTGGCCGAAGAAGTTGGCCGTCTCGCTAAACGAAGTCATGAGTCTGCGAATGCCATTACTTCTCATGTCGAGCAAGTGACCGCGAGTATGAGTGATGTCACAGCGATGATAGAGCAAGTTCGCGAAGGTAACACGCGCTGCACTGAGCAGACCCTATTGGCGCAAAACACGTTGGAAGAGATGGGCGTATCCATGGCATCGATTACCGATCAAGTTGCTGGCGTATCAGCCGCGTCTGAACAACAGGCGATCGCAATTCAGGAAATATCGAGCAATATGGAGCAGGTCGCGCTGACGGCAAAACACAATGCCGAAACCGCCGCTGACAACGCTCAAGTGGCTGAGCATCTTGAAAAACTGACTGCATAGGGAGTGAATGATGATGGAGTTTGTAATGGTCAACCTTCAAGCAACGGCTGCAATGCTGTTTACCTGTTTGAGCATGATTGTTTTTGTCTGGAAAAGGAGACTTGCGCTGAGTAAGAGCCAACAAGCAAAGCAATTTGGATTGCAGCACTTAACGACACTCAGACAGCTTCTAGCGGCGATTCAGCAGCATAGGGGAATCACCAATGGCGTACTTTGTGGAGACGACAAATTGCAATCTCGCCTTCCTGCACTACAAAGCGAGATCAATGATCACCTGCAGACACTGACTCTCCTTGATGAGGGTGTCCGCAATACGAGCAGTTGGCGAAATGTTGAAGAAAACTGGCCAAGGGTTCGTGCTCAGTTTAAGCAGTGGCCGGCGGAGCAAAATCTTGCCAATCACAATCAACTGCTTGCCTCACTGCTTGAATCAGTGGAGGAGTGTGCTCAGCATTACCGTTTGACGGAGCTGCCACAAGAAAAGGGAGAGTCCATCGCATTGCTCTGGAATGATTTATTGAGGATTGCGGAATGTGTCGGCCAGGCTAGAGCTTTGGGCACGGGTGTGGCAGCAAAAGCGGCGTGCAGCAGTGTTGAGAGAATTCGATTGAAGTATCTGCATCAGTCGATCGAACGCTTTGTCACCGCCCAACATCATTCTGATTTCCCAATCGTTAAGAAGCTTCTAGGAACTATCGAGAATAAAGTCCTCGTGCTTGTTCCGAGCGTTGCTGCAGTGGACTATTTTGATGATGCGACGGCTGCTCTAGATGAGGTATTTAGAGTATTTGACCAGCGGGTCGCTGCATTGGGCGACAATGTGTGAGTTACTGGGTTCGAGCTGCTGGATTATGGAGAACGAAATGTGGGCGCTCTGAAGCGTTACTACCTCAGAGCGCTTTGAAGGCTACAACTGCTCTTCAATCGGCAAAATACCGCTGAACCAAGCACCTATGCGGCGCCAAATGCTGGCGTCTGGCTCAGACGTCAAGGTTTCCCCTGTTGTGTGGTCAAACCATACTAGGTCGCCATCATCCATTTTTAACTCGTAAGCGGATTTAGGAATGTCTTTTAAAATGCTTGTATAGACCAGCTCTGCATATTCAGGCTGCTCGATAACAACACCCATTTCGGTATTCAGATGGGCTGAACGAGGGTCGAGGTTCATTGAACCCACAAACACTTTATGTCTATCAATCACCATCGCCTTGGTGTGAAGACTTGAGCGACTGCTGCCCGTTAAGCTCCAGTTCTTTTTGATTTCAGCATTGGACTTCACTTCCCAAAGGCTTACGCCGCCTTTAACCAGATCTTCACGGTATTTCGCGTACCAACCGTGAACGGCAAACACATCATTAGAGGCCAACGAGTTGGTAATGATGACCACTTCTAGACCCTGATCCACCGCTGCGATGAGCTCTTTGGTGCCTTGCTCCGTTGGTACAAAGTAAGGGGAGATGAATATTAGCGATGCTTCAGACTCTTCAAGTACCGCATTTAAGCTGTCGATAAGTGTACTCTGTTTGCTGTCAGGTTTATTGGGGAGATCGTAAAGCAGATCACCAATGCCCCAATAGAGCTCGACCGTACCATTGACCAAATCGTTGTAGAGCGGGAGTTTAGCGAAATCATATTGACCACCAGAGAACTTTGCTTCGAGACCCAACTCGGTGACCCAAGCATCGACATCAGCGTCGGTGTAGCGAAGATCTTCGTTAGGTGCAATCCACTCTATGGGTACACTGTAATCACTGTTCCAGTAGAGATCGAACTGGCGGTTTACTTGACGCACGGCTTTACCTACCATCATTAAATCTAGATCGGAAAACTCAACGGTAGATTCAATGGAGTAGTATTCATTACCCACGTTTCGTCCGCCAATGATGGATACGACACCGTCTACAGTCAGCGACTTATTGTGCATTCTGTGGTTTAGCCGTTCAAAATCACTGAGCATTGCAATGCCGCGCGCTGAGCGAAGATGATGCGGGTTGAACATACGTACTTCGATATTGGGATGGCTACTAAAGCGCAGCAGATCGTTGTCGTCGTATTTTTGCATGTCGTCGAGCAAAAGGCGCACACGCACGCCACGCTCAGCGGCTTCGAATAGACGCCACGCAATTAGGTTACCCGCCTCGTCGTCTCGAAAAATATAGTACTGTACGTCGATGCTGGATTGAGCGGATTCAATAATTGCCAGTCGAGCGAGCAGTGCATCGTGACCTTTATCTAATGGATGGAATCCGGTTTCATCAATCAGAGAATGAGACGCCACTTCTCTTGCAAAATACAGGTCAAGCTTAGTCGGCTCATCGTTAATGATGGTGTAGGAAGGCTGCTTTTCGTATCGGCTAGGATCAATGCTAGAGGAGACACACCCACTTAAAGTAACAATGAGCAATAGAGCGAAGAAATTTTTGATAGACAAAATGTTGGGCATAGTTAAAGTGCTGATATTCGATTAAGTTCTAAAAATGCAGCGAGAGTGTAGCGGCTCATCGTAGAATTTGCACCGGGTCGCTGGCGTTTTTACTGATAAATTTCATAGCAAATAAGTATAGCCTAATTGAAATCGACTAGGTTGCATAACAATTACTTATAACGATTCTTACTCGTTTTTAGTTGCCGGATATTAGGAGTACGGATGGCAGGTTTAGGCACCAATAAATATACCTTGTTTGGGATTATGGCTATTTTGCTTTGGAGCTGTGTGATTGCGCTAACACGGGATATTGCTGAGTTATTTGGCCCGATTGGCGGCGCGGCGTTAATGTATAGCGTCAGTACACTCGCCTGATGTTGGTGATGGGCAGGCCAAAGATTGGCGAGTATCGACTTAGCTATGTGTTGCTTGGTGGTGGACTGTTTGTCAGTTATGAGATCTGTCTTGCCCTTGCACTTGGGATGGCAAATGATCGTCAGCAAGCGATGGAAATGGCGGTGATCAACTACTTGTGGCCGGCGCTAACCGTATTGCTCGCAGTGGCGATGAGCGCTCGTCGAGTAAACCTGCTTGTTTACCCTAGTGTGGTGCTGGCCTTTGTTGGGGTCGTCTGTTGTATTTCGGGGGATGCGTCTTTTTCTATCGAAGGTGTTAAACATAATGTGGCGACGAACCCACTGACCTATTCCATGGCATTGGCTGCGGCATTTATTTGGGCGCTGTATTGCAACATTACCCCCAAGATGAGCGGCGGGAAAAATGCCATTGTGCTGTTTTTTGCGATGACCTCGATCACGCTGTGGATACAGTACGCATTGAGTGACGAACGTCAGATGGTGTTTACGTTCTCTTCAGTTTCGACGCTACTGCTCGCGGGTATGATCATGGGCGCTGGGTATGCGTTGTGGAATCAAGCAATTATCGGTGGCAACATGGTGCTCATTGCAACGTTCTCCTATTTTACGCCGGTATTTTCAACGGTGTTTTCTTCGCTCTATTTGTCCGTTGCGTTGACGCAGTCGTTCTGGAAAGGGGTGGCTTTGGTTACGCTGGGTTCGTTGCTGTGTGCTTGGGCAACGAGCGAGCGTAAGAGCGATACCAAAGCGGCTAGCGCTTAAGATCAGTCAATCCAACAAATAGTCACAGCAATCGCTTTTCGCTCTACTATCGTAGTAGGTATACGGCTGATGAAAAGGACAAAACGTAATGCGAGGCGTTGCTGGGTTTATAAGAGGTGTTTACTGGGTGGTGCTGGTGATTATTGGGCTAATACACAGTCCGATTGTTCACGCCGCTCCGAGCGGTAAGCCTTGGTTAGTGAGTTATAACCAAGATGCGGTGACCCTGTATAAACGAGAGCATCAAAGTGGCTTGATAGAGATCCGCGTTCACGCGGATGTGGCTACTACGTTTTCTGCTTTTCTTCGGCTATTTGAAGACACCAATAACGTGCCCAACTGGTTACACAATGTCGACCAAACCCAAGTCCTAGCGCAACTCTCACCTAATGAAAATATTGTCTATACCACCTTCGCTGCCCCTTGGCCTGCCAAAAATCGAGACATGGTGACTTATTCACGTTACTACCAGACTGGGAAGCGCTTTGTTCTTGAAATCAGCGATGCTTCAGATTACCTCGCGCCGCAACCAGACTATATTCGCATTGATAATGTACGTTCCCATTGGGAGCTGACAAAACTGGAGGGCGACCAGGTGTTTGTAGTGTACACGGCTTTTGCTGATGTTGGCGGCGCTCTGCCGGATTGGTTAGCCAACCAGCTAACGATAGAAGGGGCGATAGAAACCTTTAAAGGGTTGAAGAGAGAGATTGCCAATTATCAACATCTCTCTCATCCAAATGTGACTGATTGAAAACGCGCTTATGAATTGCTTGCCAAAGTGACATTGTTGGCGCGTGACAGTGATTTACAAGCCTCTATCAGCATTTGCGTAGGCACTTTGATAAAATATACCGACATCAGTATCATCATCATAGGATCCGCGTAAACACTTAGGTGTGCCCATGGAGTGAATTCCATTGCCCATGCTGAGATAAAGCCTGCCATAACCGCTACGCTAAGTAGCGTGTCCATTTGCCATTGTTTGGTTTCTGCTTCAATCAGATTAGCGTTCATCTGTTTGTTTTTACGAGCCATGTACCACCAAGCATAGGCACAACCCATCACATTAAACAGTCCGAATAACGTAGCGACTGTGGTGTCGACTGGGCGACCACCGGTAAACATCGAGCTGACTGCAGAGTACAGCGATGCCAATACAATCACTAAGATGACCGCAGCTTTAATAGCGATGACCAGTGACTCCACAGTTTGACGACCGTATTTTGAGGCCTGACTGTTTGGGTTTTTTAGTTGCTGCGCAGCAGCCAGTGACAATAAAGTTAACAGCAAGCTGACTAGAGAATAAACACCGTCAAAGGCGATGACCAGCGAGCCCATCAACACGCCAACCACTAGGCCTGCGACAGCAAAGCCAGTAGCAATAATGGCTGATACTCTCAAGACTGATGATTCGTTGTGTTGCGTTAGCGAAGACATGGTATTTACCTTTTGTTTGAACTAAGGCCATTATTTCGCCGGGGTGATTAACATTCAAACATTAACTTAATTTTGAGTGAGGAGGGACAGATCAAAGGTTAGTAATATTATTTAAAATCAGTAGGTTAATTTGGGTTTTTGCTGTCAGGATTAATGACACCCACTGATGGCACTAACATTTATTTGTGAGTAACTAGAAGGTAAACAAGTAATCACTGACTTGGTCGGCAAGCCAAGTCATCGCGGGATGCTCAGACATGCCTGATGAGGTCAGCATACAGAAATCTTCTTGGGTTAGACCATAAGTATGTTTGATGACAGACAGGGTTTGCTCACGTAGGAGCTGACGGATAAGTGGCTCAGGCAGAACGCCCCACGCACCTTCGGAAAGGATGGTTTTTAGCATGAATTCAAAGCTTGAAAAACCAATGTACTTCAAGGAAAAAGGCAGTAACTCGGGATTGTCACGCAGGTTGAGGTACGCGAGTGATACTTGCATTTCATCGCGCAACACTTCATCGGAGACACGAGGCAGTTTCGACAACTTGTGGTCGGCTCGGCACACCGACATCATGCGAATTTTTCCAAGAGGTTGGTAGGTGAGCCTTGGATCATCCTCTCGTTCAAAATCTACACCAAAGGCGAAATCGACCTGTTTCTTTTCAACGATGTCGCCAAATCACCAGATGAGGCCAGTACAATGTTGAGTGATAGAGCAGGGTAACGCTGGTTAAGCTCCAATGTGAGATCTTGCCAAACTTGGTCTGGCAGGCTGTCATCATGAGCAATGCGCAGTTCGGTGGCAAAGTCGCCAGATACCTGAGCGCAGGTTTGTCGAATGCGAGCCGAGGTGACAAGCAGGTTCTCGCAGTCTTTATAAATCGCCTTCCCTGTTTCTGACAACGTCACATTATTACCTGTACGGACAAAAAGGTCGGTGTCGAGGTCTTTCTCTAGTGCTTTAATCGCCATGCTAAGTTTGGTTCGGTTGCAGTCTAGCACTCGCGCCGCCTCGGACACGGAGCCTGCGCTAACCACGGCACAGAAGGCTTCTATTTGAGAAAGATTGATAGACATTGATCGCAAAACGCCAGTAAATCAAGGGAACAAAAATCATAGCACGTGTGCCAAAGAATACGAAGATAACACTAGGAATTGCTTGGCGTTCTGGTTTAATCTATGCCTAGTCATCAAGGATTAAAATGAAGTGCTTGTATTATGTTCAGCACTAGCAAAACAATGGAGTAAACTATGTCTAACGAGTGGGATGAGTACGCCGCGACATGGGAAAATAACGAGGCGACGGCGGTCTTTGCTCAGTCATGCTATGACGCGCTTTCAGAAATAACCTCGTTGAAAGGTAAATCAGTGTTAGATTTTGGTTGTGGCACTGGCCTTTTGAGCCAATTAATGTCACCAACGACCAAAGATATTGTCGCGCTGGATGGCTCTGAAGCATGATTGAAGAGCTAGACAAAAAAGGCTTAGATAACGTAGAGCCAGTCGTGGACTTGTTAACGCGTGGTCTCGTTGCTCAACACCCTGCGTTTCGTAATCAGTTCGATCTTGTCGTTGCGTCTTCTGTTTGTGGGTTTGTTGATAATCTTCAAGATACCGTTAATGTGATCTACACCTTGCTGGATGAGTTCGGCATGTTTGTTCATTGGGACTGGGCGGTTGAAAGTGACGATGCAGGATTTGGTATGACGGAGAAGCGTGCGAAAGAAGTACTCCTCAATGCTGGATTCGAAAAAGTCGATGTCTCTATTGCTTTTGAAATTGAATCAGCAAAAGGCCCACAAAAAGTGCTGATGGGTGTTGGCCGCAAGTAACGTAAAACGCAATACTAATTATCTGATCTCCGAATAGGTGGTGCCTTTGGTACCACCTTTTTTGTTATGCTAACAGGCTAGTTTTTTGGATGGGTTGATTATGTTTCTAAAATCAAGGCACTGGATTTGGTCATGTTTCGCGTCCCTATTGCTTGTTAGTAGTCACGCTTATTCTGACGATCGAGAAATGATTGAGCAAGCGAGCGCTATCTTAGACAAAGCGGCACAAAACATTGATGAGTTCGACTCAGTATCGCATTGGGAGTCTGTCAAAAATGTCACTGGTGTTGCCAAAGCCATCGTGATTTTTCCATCAGGAGGCCAGGCGGGTTTTCTATTGGGTGCGCAGTGGGGTAAGGGTATTTTGCTTACCAGAGATGCACACCAATGGAGTGAGCCTGTATTTGTGACATTCCGCAGTGCGATGTTTGGCTTATTAGCGGGCGCACAGAAAATTAACGGTGTGGGCGTGATTCTTTCTGATGATGTCGTTGAGCAGTTGCAGTCTGGTTCAACCAAAATAGGCGGCACAGCCGACGTGACGATTGGAAATGGTGTCAGCGGTAAAGTTGTCGGCGGTACCAATGGCATTAGCGCTATGATGGTATCGCAAAACAAAGGACTTTACTTTGGCGGTAGCATTGACACCTTCAACATGACATTAGACGACAAGTTGAACAATACCTTGTATGGTGACGACTTTTCCGTCGAAACGGTACTCACCAACTACGATCATCAATCAGCCAAGCGCAGAACTTACGCCGCCGATTGGAAGGGATCGCCTATCGGGCTGTCTATCGCTAGGCATCAAGCGATGAGTTAAATTTGAACTTGTTGTTTTTTCGTGCATTATTGTCTCTATGCAACTGACTTTAATCGCACAGGACACTTGTTTATGAAACATCTGCCTATAGAGCAACAGTCTATGAAATATGCAGTGATGACCTTGGTTCTTACTAGTTTGGCTTTGGTGGGGTGTACGACGACCACCAAACCAGCTGCCCCTCTGAACTTTTCTTATGGTGTCGCTAAAACCGGAGACTTTGGCTTTTTACCACAAGCGGGGTCGGTGACCTATTCGTGGCGCGCTAATGTGCCTGTGGCGAGAGTCTCTGAAGACTTTGACGCTGAGCAGTACCTTTCGGTCATAAAAGCGCAAATCGATGACGTGCTGAAATCTAAGGGGTATATTGCGGTTCAAGATGGTCATGCTGCGACGATGCACCTTGATTTTGGTATTGCAACTGAAACGGCAATGGATGATGAGCAAATATTTGCTAGCACCCAAATTAAGACTGGGGTGCAGTTTGACGAGACCGGTCAAAAAAGTGAGAAGGGCAGTTTGTACATCGCAGTGTTTGATTCAGTAGGCACATTTCCAAGGTGGCGAGCCTTAGCTCAGGGGCCGACTGAAAATCGAATCAGTGATCCGGAAGAGCGTGAAGAGCTTAAAAATTTAATTGGCGCTATGCTGGACGATTTACCTTCTCGTTAATCCACAAAGTCCTTAGATAGTAAAGACCGAAGCATGAGGCTCCGGTCTTACTATGCTGCAATTGGTCAACTTGCTTGGTGTTTATTTTGGCATTATGACCGTATCGATGACATGAATTACGCCGTTTTTCGCTTTGACGTCAGTCGCCACGACGGTCGCGTTGTCGACCATGACTTTGCCGTCACTCTTGGTAATCATGATGTCTGAGCCTTGCACTGTCGTTGCTTTATCAAGTCCCATCACATCCGCCGCCATCACTTTTCCTGGCACCACATGGTAGGTCAAAAGCGCGACCAGCTTGTCTTTGTTCTCTGGTTGAAGCAAAGATTCAACCGTGCCTTCAGGCAGTTTTGCGAAAGCGTCGTCGGTCGGCGCAAACACAGTAAATGGGCCGTCACCTTTTAACGTATCAACCAGTCCAGCGGCTTGTACTGCTGCCACTAATGTTGTGAAAGAGCCGTTTTCAGCGGCAACGTCAACAATGTCTTTTTTCATTCCATGATGATCAGCGAGAGCTGAAAATGATAGAAGTAGCGCTGCCATTGCTGCAAACGAACGTGTTAGTAATGTCTTCATATCTGCGATCCTTTGTTTGTTTGTATTCGCAGACGTCTGTTACGGTGAGGGTTCGCTATCGATCACTGACGGCAAGTAACAAATTATGTTTACGCCGCCAGCTTGAAAGCATCAAAAAGTAAGACCAGGAAGTAGTACGGTTCGCTTTGGCCAGCTGTGCTGATTCAGTGCTTTGACCATCACTGAAACTGGAGTAGGCTGAGCCAAAGGCTCATCGGGAAGCAGCGAAAGGTTAGTGACTCGTTGGTAACCACTTGAGGTGTAGACTTCGTCACGACCGAACAATACTGAGAAATGAAACGGCTGTTGCTCCATCCATAGGTGGGCTTCCTCAATCAAGGCTTTCGCTAAGCCTTGATTGCGATAGTCAGGGTGGACACAAACCTCGGCAACACCCGCAATTGGTATTGTTTTTCCCGCAGCAGTGATGGTCTTCTCGTGAACAGCGAGATGAGCAATAACGTGATGAGCATGATCGCCGGTAATGTACCAACGATGCTGAGGCATTTCGTTGTAAAAGCGTTGGGTTTTAAAACGACTATCACTGGGCTTAGTAAAGCAGCGACTAAGTATGGTGATAAGCCCTTGGTTCAGCTCTTCGGATACAGAGCTATCTTCAATATAGTGTATTTTCATAGTGTTATTGGCTCACCACGCAACGCTCTGTAACGATGCTGTGAGTGCCTTTGTCAGTTCCCTTAGCGATGGTGAGTCGGCTTAAAATGCTATAGCAGGTAGAGCTGCCATTTTGAGTCGTTGATTGGATACTTACGGTACCTGAATTACCACTACTCGAATTTTCCCATGGGATGGTTTGTCCAGCGTTTGGGTTGCGGAGGAGGCGTTCTACCGCTTGCTTGTGTAGTTGCTGGTCTTTGTCGGAGAAGCTTTTATCTTCGACCCCGAAGGTTTGTGATGTGAGCGAGTCTACAAGCTGAAACGGCGATGACAATATGCCGCCAATCACTCCAGTGACCGCCCCTTTACTGGCTTCACGTCCTGCTTGCTCAGCCTGTTGTACTAAAGATTCTGCTTGGCGAATCACTTCTGGCATCGCGATGCGCAGTGCTTCACTCTCGGCCAGAATGGCAGGGACTTGTTTGTTGGTGCTAGCAATTTGCTGGTTGGTTTCTCTAATCGTCTTATTGGTTTGTTCAATTTGTTCTAGAAGGCTAGGTAAAGAACTGTGCCATTGATTAGATTGCTCAAGAATCGGAGGAATCGCTGCTGTGACGGATTGGACTTCATTGAGAATAGCTGGGATTTGACGGTTAATATCGTCAACTCTTGTTAGCACTTCTGGAATAGCTTGCTGGTATTTCTCACTCTGCTCAAGAATGCTAGGGATGATAGCTTGGATTTTTTGTACTTCTTCCACCACTGGTGTAATGCGCTGCGCCGTTTGGTCGATTTGCGTCAGTAGAGTGGGCAGCTCGACTCTGACCTGTTTGGCTTCGAGGGTGAAAGTATAGATAGACCAAGCCAGAGCCAAAATAGCAATGGCAAGTAGCACTCTGCTGGCGGCAACGATCTTTTCCATATCACTCCTCGCGTCAAAGCCAATCTCATTCAGTACATTGGTTTGAAATTGAAACGTCTACCACTAACCATAACCAAACTGATTCTCTTAGTAAATGAGATGAAAGCAAACATGCTGGGGCGTGTGACGAGAAATGCGAGATTGTGCAAAAAGCCATCAGTTGAACGTATTTACCTAGTAAGTCACTAAAATGTAAAGCCAATTCAGCTAAACTGAAATCAATAAGGGAAAAAAGTAGGAGCTGGTGATGGCGATTCAAAGACTAGAAGCAAGCAAGCTATACCATGCCGCAGAACTGAAAAAACTGCCATGCAAGTCGACCAAAGAACTGGATCCGATTGATGAGATTGTTGGACAAGAGCGTGCTCAAAAGGCGGTTGAGTTCGCAATGTCTATTAAGGAAAAGGGATACAACATCTACGCGATAGGCCAAAATGGCCTCGGTAAACGCACCATGATTTTGCGTTACTTAAGTCGCCATCCCCATGATACAGAAGCACTCTACGATTGGTGTTATGTGGCCAATTTTGCCGACACCCGCACGCCTCAGGTATTAAAGCTGCCATGTGGTATGGGAGAGAAGCTGAAGAAAGACGTTGAAAAGCTGATTTCGAAGTTGGTGAAAGCGATTCCTATGGCGTTCGACAACGAGCTCTACTTTGGACGAGCAGATAAACTCAAGAACGACTTGTCTCGCAAGCAGCAAGTTGAGCTGCAAAAGCTCAGCGAAGAGGCCAAAGAGAAGGGCATCAGTCTTACTATCACGCCGCAGGGGGATTACCAGTTTGTCGCCCTAAATGGTGAAGACTTACATACCGATGAGAGTTTTTCGGAGCTGCCAGTCGAAGAGCAAGAACGCTTTGGCACCACCATTGATGAGCTTGAAGTGAGTCTGCGTGGTATGGCTCGAGAGTTGACCGACTGGGAAGAAACCTTTACAGAAAACATCCAGAAACTCAATGAAGAAGTCACGCTTGGGGTGATCAGTCACCTGATTAAAAAGTTGAAAAAAGAGTACAACGGTTACACAGAGATCAAAAAGTACCTGAATGCACTTCAGAAAGATATTTGTGAGAACGTCGATATCTTCCTTGAAGAGGGCAATGAGCAGGGAGAAATCGCAACCGCCTCACTCGACAAAAAGTTCCCACGCCGCTACAAAGTAAACCTGATAGTGAAGCAGTCTTGCAGTGATTTTCCAATCATTGTCGAGGAAAACCCAAACTATCACTCTCTATTTGGGTACATTGAAACCGCGACCTACAAAGGCACAGTCTTCACCGACTTTTCCTTAATCCGTTCTGGTAGCTTGCATCGAGCTAACGGTGGCGTGCTACTGATGGATGCGATTAAGGTGTTAGAGCAGCCTTATGTTTGGGATGGACTAAAACGAGCGCTGCGCGCACGTCAGCTAAGCTTTACCTCTCTTGAAAAAGAGGTGACGTTAACCGGGACGGTTTCACTCGACCCACAGCCTATACCATTGGATGTGAAAATCATTTTGTTTGGTGATTACCGCACCTATCAACTTCTGCAACACTACGATTCTGAGTTTAGTGAGTTGTTTAAAGTGACGGCTGATTTTGAAGATGAAATGCCGCGAACTGCGGAGTCTGAGCTGCATTATGCGCGTTTTATTTCCAGTATCGTTCATGATAACAACATGCTGCATTGTGATCGCAAAGCCATTGCTCGCATCATTGAGCACAGCTCGCGTCTATCGGGCGATCAAAACAAACTGTCGCTTCACTCTGCGCACATTGCCAATTTGCTACGAGAGTCGAACTACGTGGCGCGGAATGCGAAGTCTAATTTGATCCGCATGGGGCATGTCGATCAAGCATTGGAATATCAACAAATGCGAGTCAATCGATTGCAAGACAGTGTGATGGAAGGTTTCGTGAACGGCACGACGTTAATCCACACTGAAGGCTCGGCGATTGGGCAAGTGAATGCACTTTCGGTGTTAACGACCAGCGATCATATGTTTGGCGCACCAAACCGAATTACTGCGACAACCTCTTACGGTGATGGCGATGTGATTGATATTGAGCGCAGTGTCGATCTCGGCGGTAGCATTCACTCCAAAGGGGTGATGATACTCACGGCTTATCTTTCGTCTGTGTTTGGGAAGACAGCCAAAGTGCCTCTTACTACCACGATTACCTTTGAGCAATCCTATGGTGGCGTCGACGGTGATAGCGCCAGTATGGCGGAGTTCTGCGCGGTGGTTTCTGCGTTCTCTGGTCAACCAAACCGACAAGATATTGCCATTACCGGTTCAATGAACCAGTTTGGTGAGTCGCAGCCTATTGGTGGTGTCAACGAGAAGATCGAGGGCTTCTTTGATGTTTGTACTATCAAGGGACGTAACTCAGAGCAAGGGGTCATCATTCCGCGCTCTAACGCTCATAACTTGATGCTACGTGCGGACATCGTTAAGGCTGTCGATAAAGGTGAGTTCCATATTTGGGCAATCGATCATGTGACCGAAGCGATCGAACTGTTTACCGGCAAAGAGGCGGGCACCGCTTCGCTGGAAGGGAGTTACCCCATCGACACCATATTTGGTATCGCCCAAGCGAGACTCAACGCACTACGTAAGTAACGAAAAGCCAAGCGAATGCTTGGCTTTTAAACGTTTCTGTCATTACCTGTTAGGGTGTTATCGATTAAGCACGAAGCTTGAGCTTTGTGCCATCAAACTTAAGATGAGATAGCAGCTCTTTGGCATTCGCCTCACCTTTTTCATCAAATTTGATACCGTAAGCAGTGTAATGACTGGATTTTTGTTGGTTGCAGATAAGTCCAGACAGCGGTGGGAAGTAACGCCCTTTTTGCGTGCCTGCAGCGACATTTAATGCCACTTCTTGGCCTACCACTAAGCTCTTGCCAAGTGCTGGCAGAATAAATCGACAGCCGCTTTTCGACATATCTCTTAGCTCACAGCGCGTTTGATTGTGCCCTGTGCTCAACATCGCCTCTAGGTTCACTTCATACCTTGGTTCTTTCCTAAGGTTAGTCACTTGCATCGACTGCGGAATGGACAGAATTAGGATTGGCAGCGGCTCTTCAACAATATTCAGAAGCTGCGCCCGGAATTGAACAATGCCTCCTTCGCCACGCTGAGAAATCGCTCTTACTGTTAGCCAAAACCCCTCCTGAAAGAAGTACTTGAGATCACTCTCATCGATCTTAGGCGTTTCCAGCAAAATACGATGCTCAGAATGAGCACCAATAAACTGGGTCGCACAGCGAAAGGAAGTGCCGACGGGTGTATTGACCGTCAATGTCACGTCGCCACCATGCTCGATCATAGCGAGAGCATCGGTGCTATTGAGTGTTTGCGTCGTGCGTGATGGGGGATTGGATTTTAGTTGTTGCGTCACTGCCTGATCATTCCTGACGTTTTCTTTCCTACACTCAAAGCTTTATCTCGGATATTTTATATGAATCGCTTTGAGTC
Source organism: Vibrio variabilis (assembly GCF_003263785.1). Lineage (GTDB taxonomy): Bacteria > Pseudomonadota > Gammaproteobacteria > Enterobacterales > Vibrionaceae > Vibrio > Vibrio variabilis. Next base: position 5,651 of record NZ_JYJK01000132.1, on the reverse strand, counting down.
ACACGCGTTTTATTTTTGAACCGTGCTCACAAAATTCTAGAGTTTCGACCTTCAAAGTGCAATCAAAAACAAGAGTTCAAGAGTCAAAATATTGACTTGCTTGTCAATATTGAGTTCAAGCGCACAACTTCATTCAAGGTGCAATATCGATTGCCTCGTTGCCGAGGGGAATATATTTGTGCTTCGTTAACGGACTCGCATCCTAGATTACTCTCCCTTAAATGTGACTCGCCATTGAGATGGTGAGGCATCAAAACTGCGTGAAAAGTGCTTACGAAACACACTCTCAGAGCCAAAAACCGATAATTCAGCAACGGTAGCGATGCTGTAATCTGTTGACTCTAATAGCTGTTGGCTAAGTGCCAATCTCCGATTAAGCAGCCACTCTCCAAAAGTGCAACCATAAGCGGCTTTAAACTGACGGGTAAAAGTACGACGACTCATTGCACAGCGCTTTGCAATACTATCAAGATCATAACTTTGGGTTAGGTTTCTCTCTGCGTCACTGATGACATGTCCAAAGCTGGTGGCTTTGTCAGGCTGCTTGGCAATAGGGTTAGGAATGTACTGCTGCTGACCACCGCTTCGGAAGGGGGCAGTCACCATCATCCGAGCGATTTGAGTAGCGACTTCGCTACCACAAAGCGAACGCACGATGTGAAGACAGCAGTCCAGAGATGCAGCGGTACCAGCAGAGGTGATGATGTTGTCTTGCTCGATAAATAGTGGGTCGCAATCGACAATAACGTCGGGGAATCGCTCTGTAAATGCTTGCTGATAGCCCCAATGTGTAGTCGCTCTCCTACCATCAAGAAGTCCTGCCTTGGCAAGGGCATACGCACCAAGACATAACCCGACGACCATAGCGCCTCTTTGATGCGCGGTGATTAACTTTGCAATAAGAATATCACTTGGCTCAGGTAAATGATTTGGCCAGCTAGGGATGACTATGATGTTCGCGCTGTCCAATGTATCCAGCCCGGCGCTGACCGATACCTGAAAGCCACTGCTTAGGCTTACGTGTTGATTTTCCTCACTGCAAAGGGTCAGCTCAAAAGCTGCTTTCTGGCCTAGAAACACATCTTGAAAAACAAGACACGGGACAGAGAGATGAAAAGCACTAATATCATTGAGCGCAACTAGCGCAACTTTATAAGGCTGCATAGAACTAAACCGTAAATAGAGGTAAACCGTAACGACGAATTAATTGGCCTGATTTGAGCGATAAGTGGCACTAGGGACAGTATTGCACAGTTCGTAACAGCTGCATAATGGACTCATCTTGAGAATCGGAGGTTACTATGAAAATTCACCATCTAAGAAGCGCGACATTTGTTATTGAATCGGGCGAACACTTTATTCTTATTGACCCTATGCTGGGTAGCAAAGGCTCTATGCCTCCATTTTCTGTGTTTCGATTCAAAGCGGAAAAAAATCCAACGGTAAATCTACCCGCGAATGCTGATGCGCTACTTGCTAAAGTGACTCATGCACTCGTGACGCACAGTCAAACCTTTGGCTTCAAGCCCCTTCAACATGGCGATCACCTCGATCCTGCTGGTGAAGCTTTTTTGATTGAAAACCAGATTCCAGTGACCACACCGAGCAAAGACAAGGCATATTTGGAAAAGTATGGGATGACGGTTGAAAATGGTTTAGAACCGTGGCAACCAACCCCATTTTTGGGTAGACATATTACTGCAGTACCTGCGCAGCATGGCCATGGTTGGATTCATAAAGTGATGGCCAACGGCTGTGGTTTCTATATTGAGTTGCCTAACGAGCCAAGCATCTACATTAGTGGCGATACGGTGCTAACCAATGATGTCAACAAGGCGCTCACTGAGCTTAAGCCAGATATAACGGTGGTTGCAGCGGGTCAGGCACAGATGGACGTCGGTCAGCCACTCCTTATGCCAACAGACGAGGTGATGGCATTTATTAAGCGTTCACCAGGCAAAGTTATCGCTAACCATATGGAAGCGTTGAATCACTGTCCTGTGGATAGAGCAACACTGAAACGAACGTTGAGCGCTCATGGCTTAGTTGACAAAGTATCGATTCCAGAGGATGGTGAAACACTCGAATTTTAAGAGCTACATAGTGAGGCAGAGCGTGCAAAAGCATCAATATGAATGGCAGGAGATTCAAAATGGTCGCCTGCTTTACATTGAAACACTGTTTGATCATGACTCTGCTGAGGCGGTGTTTAACGAATTACAAAGCGCGCTAAATTGGCGACAAGATAGCATTCGCTTGTTTGGAAAAGTACACCCGATCCCAAGACTTCAAGCTTGGTATGGGGAGGCCAGTTATCGCTACTCTAATTTGGAGTTAGAGGCTCAGACTTGGTATCCCAAACTCGCTGAGCTAAGGGCGCTGTGTGAACAACACGCGCAGCATAGGTTTAATACGGTACTTGCCAATTTGTATCGTGACGGCCAGGATTCAAATGGCTGGCATAGTGACGATGAGCCCGAGCTTGGTATCAACCCTGTGATTGCCTCACTTAGCTTTGGTGGAGAGCGGCGATTTATGCTCAAACACAAGTTGACTGGTGAGAAATTGGAATTCAATCTAACATCCGGATCGCTACTGATCATGGCTGGAGAAACTCAGCACCACTGGCAACACACCATTCCCAAAACCAAGCGACCTGTAGCGCCCAGGATAAATTTAACTTTTCGACAAGTTTTGGTTCCCTAAAATAACAAAAGCTCCCAATTGGGAGCTTTTGACTAGCTAAATCAGAGTTTGATTATGCTTTTGTCGATGCCGCTTTCTTCGTGTTCTTAGCGTAGCTAGGCGTTCTTGCTACAGCACGCTTAGATGCTGGCTTCTTCGCTGCTGGCTTTTTCTTCTTTTGCTGTAGACGCTCAGGAAGAATTTGAGTTGCGAACACGTCTTCTACAGTTTCAGCACGTTTGATTAGCTCAGCTTCACCGTCTTTAACTAGTACAGTTGCAGGACGTGGTAGAGAGTTGAACTGGCTCGCTTGAGATTCTGCGTAGTGACCCACATCCATAATAGCTAGGATATCGTTAGGCACTAGCTCAGGCATGCGTGCACCGCTTTCCCAGATTGATGGGATACAGATTGGACCCGCGATCTCAGTGGTCTTCTGCTGAAGAGGCTGTGTCATCTTAGTTGCTGGTAGCACAGGGTTCTTAGACTCTTGAGACTCAACCAGTACCGCTAGGTAAGTTGACGCGTCAACCATTGTGTAGCTGTAGTCCATCTCTTGGTCTTCTTTCACTACGTACACAGAAGTCAGTAGTGTACCGATGTTACCTGCGATGTAACGACCAGGCTCTAGCCATAGTTGAGGGATCTCGAAGCCTTCTTTGTTGAACTCTTCTAGCATACCCGCACACACGATTTTTGCGTAGTCTTCGATGGTGTTCGGGTTCATTAGGTTTTCAACGCTACGACCTTCTGGCTCACGCTCACGTGGCCAACCGCCGCCCAGGTCGATTTGGAATGGTTGCACGCCGCATTCACGAGAGATCTCGATGACGTTGCGAGCGTATTCACGGTAAAGCGCATCCCAACCTGCTGGATCTTTAGAGAAACGGCCTAGGTGAGTGTGGAAACCGTAGAATTCGAATACGTCGATTTCTTTCACGCGGTTAACGATTTTCTTCGCTTCTTCTTTTAGTAGACCGAATTTGATCCACTTCATCGCGCCTTTGAAGTCTGGGAATGGGTATGCGTCTGGCGTAAAGTCATCGAAGAACTCCTCTGGGATAACTTTTAGACGTACCGCGATACGTACCTTTTCTTTTGGCTTCACTTCGCGAGCGATACGCTCAACGATTTCGATTTCTTCGAAAGAGTCTAGGTGGATTGCGTAGCCGTACTCAATCGCTTTGCGGATAGCAAGCTCAGGCTTAACGGTACCGTTAAGTGCGATAGTTTTTGGATCAGCGCCGCCGATGTGAGTGGCTTCAACTTCACCTGGACCGAAACAGTCACCACCCACGCCTTCTTCGTTACAAATAGCGCGAACGGCGAAGTTAGTGTTTGATTTGATCGCGAACATAACGTTCACAGGCTTTGGCCAGTTTGAACCGAATGCTGCTTTAACGCGACGCAGGTTGCCACGTAGCGTGTCTTCGCTAAGAACGAATAGCGGGCTACCGTACTGCTCAACCAGATCAGAAGCTTTACAGCCGCCGATGTAAAGATCGTCGCCTTTCGTTGCTAGCTCGTCAGTTGGCGTTAGGATGTTTTGTAGACGCTCAGCGTAGTTTTGGTTTGCTTTGTGTTCAGCAAGAAGTTGCTTTTGCTCTTCTAGTACAGAACTTAGTTGCTTTACTGAGTCTTCTAAACGCGCTTGATATTTCATATTCGTTCCTCACGAAATCGTTGAAAAGTCATGATTTGATTTGTTGATACCAAGTGTAGTCGGTGGTTGAAAAAACAACACGTCACCCAGAGTCAAAAAAACTTACACTGGTGACTAATGCATTGGTGGTCAAGTATTTTTGCTATGAATGACACGTTAACATCAGATTGCCGTTCTAAGTAAGTTACTTAGGGGTTACAGATACACTCCAGTATCATTTAAGTAGCCTGATAAATCAGTTTACCTCGCTTTATACGTAGTTTTGTGAGTTTGGTTAACATTTTGTGAGTAAATGAATTGTGTTTACAACAAGTCAAGTAACACAACCTGTATGAATCGTCAGTTTTTTGATGTTGTGTTCAATTTTATTGACTCTCAGTGACGTTACAAGTTGAAGCTGGGTGGCTAATTTATAGTCATTCGATAGCGGCAAGCAAAATCACGTCGTTCAGTGATAAAGCATACATAACTCACCGTTATTAAAGTGCAAACACAACAAGAGTCCTGTAGTCATACAGACCATTCATTCTCTACGAGGTAATCATTATGTCTTTTGATATCAACAAAGCTAAAGGTGTATTCGCGACAGTGGACGCTGCGATTGAAGCAACTCATAAAGCGCAAGTTGAGTTTTATGCGACGTCTACCAAAGAAGGCCGCGAAGCTATCCTTACTGCTATCCGTGGTGCAGTGTTAGCTAAAGCAGAAGACTTCGCAAAAATGGTTCGTGAAGAAACAAAGCTAGGTCGTGTTGAAGACAAGATCGCTAAGCACCAACTAACTGCTGCTAAAACTCCAGGTACTGAAGTTCTAGAAACGAAAGTATGGTCTGGCGACAATGGTATCTCTCTAGAAGAGCGTGCACCTTACGGTGTTATCGGTGCGGTGACTCCTGTCACTAACCCAACGGAAACTATCGTTAACAACGCTATCTCTATGCTAGCGTCTGGTAACGCGGTAACGTTCAACGTTCACCCATCTTCTAAAGTGGTTTCTGCGGTAATGATTGATCTAATCAACAAAACTATCGTTGAAGCAGGCGGCCCTGAAAACCTAGTGACTATGGTAAAAGAGCCAACGCTAGAAACGCTAAACGAAATCGCTAAGTCGCCACTAGTTAACATGCTAGTAGGTACTGGTGGTCCTGGTCTAGTGAAAGCAATCCTACAATCGGGTAAGAAAGGTGTAGGCGCTGGCGCTGGTAACCCACCTGTCATCGTAGACGCTTCTGCTAACCTAGACCTAGCTGCGGCTGGCGTTTACGGCGGTGCATCTTTCGATAACAACCTACTATGTATCGGTG
>NZ_JYJK01000131.1 GCF_003263785.1 Vibrio variabilis | reverse complement strand
CTAAAACGCCCGCAGCAAGTCCTACAGCGGCACCTTTTTTAGCCCCTCTGTACCAGAGCCGCCAGCGATCGCTACACCGGCTGAGCCTAAGGCTGCGCCTTTCGCAGCGCCGCTGATTGCACCACCGGAGGCTTGTTGTTTTTGTACTTGGCCAGCCATTTCTTCACACTTATGTAAGTCGTAGACGTAGTCCTTTTCATCCACACCTTCCATATCGACAATGATGTTCGCGAAACTTGGCATTGATGCGAACAGAGTTAGCGCTAAGGTATAGACAGTTTTTTTCATAATCGTGCTCCAATTGGTTAGAGCATTATGGTAAACCATTGAAAAACTGAGTTTGGAATATCCGATATTATCTCTGGAATTTTGCTGCTCTAACGATGGGGTATGGGCTCTAAAGCGCCTGCTATAGTTGGTATTTACAGTGTGAATTTGCAAAATGAGTGACCGATCCGGTCTGCACTATAGCGGTTTGCGTTGTCGGTGACACAAACTTGATTTTAATCAACTAATTGCGTAAATATTTTGTTTCTTAATTGTAATGTCAGAACTGTCATTAGTATTGGCTTTGTTGTAAATACGTGGGCAAATAACTGTCTATGGGTTTTAACATTCCTTTTTTTCATCAAGTTTATCGAGTTTTTGAATTATATAAATTCTTAGTTGTTCAATATTATTTTCGAGCCAAAGGAAGCTTCAAGCTAAATAATTATTAAAGGCATGCAAATTATTATAATTCGCTATGTTCAACCTATGCTTGCCTCATATTTATTGAATACACAAAAGGAAGTCGTATGAAGAAAATGTTGATAGTGTCGCTGGTCGCAGTGGCGTCATGCAGTGCGTATGCATCGCGTGAAAGCAGTGAGCCAATTAAAGTGATTGAACCTGTTATGGGTCTTGATGCAGCAAAGGTTGAGCTAGGAAAAACGCTTTGGTTTGAACCAAGGTTGTCGGCGTCAAACACTATTTCTTGTAACTCTTGCCATAACGTCGCGACGGGTGGTGTTGATAACTTGCCAACTTCGATTGGTCATAAGTGGGCGGTGGGTGGAATTAATTCACCAACGGTACTTAACTCAGATTTAAATTTTGTTCAATTTTGGAATGGTCGGGCTAAAGATTTGCAAGAACAAGCTGCTGGACCCATTGAAAATCCAATTGAAATGGCATTTTCGCACGAATTAGCAATTGGCACATTAAAGTCGATTCCACAGTATCGCCAGTGGTTTAAAGAAGCTACGGAAAAGAAGAGTTCACAATTACCGAAGTCACGGATGCGATTGCGACATTTGAGAAAACGCTTCGCACACCAAACTCAAAGTTTGATCAGTGGTTAAAAGGCGATGATTCCGCATTGACAGCAGAACAGGTAGAAGGCTACGCACTGTTTAAGCAAAAAGGGTGTACAGCGTGTCACAGTGGTCCATTGGCTGGTGGTCAAATGTATCAGAAGATGGGTCTAGTGAAAGAGTTCAAAACGGACAACCCTGATATTGGGCGTAAAGCGATCACTGGTAACGATTTTGACAAGTATGTGTTTAAGGTTCCAACACTTCGTAACGTTGAGCTGACCTACCCGTACTTCCATGACGGTTCAGAGTGGGATTTGCAAAAAGCAGTTGAAATCATGGCTGACATTCAGCTGGGTCAAACGCTTACCCCGCAGGAATCTAAGAAGATCACCGCATTCTTGACGACGTTAACAGGTGAACAGCCGCAAGTGACATTGCCACACTTACCGCCATCAACCCATGGTACAGCACGTCCTCAGATCTAATCAGTTTAGATTTATTTACTTATTGATAAGCCCCTTGATGGGGCTTTATTGGTTCTAATTGATGCTTCTTTTTGTGACATAGGTATAATGCGCAGTTCAGCGTAATGACAACTAATATCAATAAGGAATTCAGTTTGAATTTATTCGTCAGAGACCTCACCGTTATCGATTCTTCTTACCTATGCGAACAGCGCGGAATGGTAGGTGAGAGTTGGATTGTGGATGTCGTTTTGTCCGGTGAACTCAATGAGATGAGCATGGTGCTCGACTTTGGCAAAGTAAAAAAACAGATCAAACACTTAATTGATGAATATGTTGACCATCGCTTACTCGTTCCCATGAGAAGCGGCGCCGTACTCCACCAAGCTTCAAAACCCGGCTACGCCAAATTAGATTTCCTAAGGGGTGAACGAAGCATACATCTCCACAGCCCGGAGCAAGCATTTTGCTTGATTGATACTGATGAGATAACCATAGAGTCGGTTACGAACTATATCTATGAGATCTTAAAAGGTAACTTACCCGAAAATGTACAAGGGCTTGAGATTACGCTGCGTCACGAGGTTATTAATGGCGCATTTTATCATTACACCCATGGCCTTAAAAAACATGATGGTAACTGTCAGCGTATTGCACATGGCCATCGTTCTCCAATCGAACTTGTAGTAAACGGGAAACGAGATGTGCAGCGCGAAGCGGCGTTTGCTGAGCGCTGGCAGGATATCTACCTTGGTTCGCAAGAAGACAAGGTAAGTCTTGCAGCTCTTAGTTTAAGTGATAATGCTACGGGTATTACTGACGGTACGCACTACGGGTTTCGCTATTTGGCACCACAAGGTGAGTTTGAGCTTGCTATCTCTAAGCTAGAGACCGAAATTCTTGATACCGATACCACCGTTGAGCTTTTGGCGAACTATATTGCGGATGAGGTAAGTAAAACCTTGGCGGAGGATCAAACACTGCAGGTGATTGCCTACGAAGGTGTTGGCAAAGGTGCAATGGCATTTCGCGCTTAAAGCGTGGTTTTCTTCTCTCAAAAAACGTCCTTAAATGGGCGTTTTTTGTATTTTCAATCTAATCTTGATGTATCGTGCGTATAACGGAGTTGAGTTTATCTGCGTTCGACATGGAGAGAAAAGTGTTCAGGAAATCAAGGCTATGGCTGGTGGGATTGCTGTTGGTAATCACCGGATGCACAACAAAGTTTCTTTACAGTAATCTTGATTGGTTACTGGTTGAATATATTGATGACTACGTCACGCTCAGTGACGGCCAGGAAGACATTCTAAGTGAGCGGATCTTGGTGCTTGGACAATGGCATAAAGAGAACGAGCTTCCTCAATACGTAAAACAGCTGGATGAGATTCGCGCGAAAGATCCTAAGCAGGTAGATAGTGCTTATGTGCTGCAGCAAATGAACGATGTGAGAGCACATACTAAAAGACTCGTAGAGCAAGTCACCCCAGATCTTTATGCACTCACTCAGCAAATGAGTGATGAGCAAGTCAAAGAGCTTATCGAAAATTTTGAAGAGAAGAATCGTGAGTTCGTAAAAAAATACCAAGACATGAATGACGATGATGTTAGAGAAATCTATCAAGAGCGCATTGAGGAGAACTTTGAACGCTGGTTTGGTACGGTTACAGATGAGCAGAAAGGTTATGCAAAAGAATGGGCGTCTAACATGCAAGTGACCGTGTTCGACTGGCAGGAGCACCGCAGGCAGATGAACTACTATATGCGACAGCTTCTAAATAGGCGCAATGATCTTGCTTATTATCAGCCAGAGTTTCAGCGCTTTCTCAATGACTCAGACAGCTACTATTCACCAGAGCTTCAAGCGAAAATCGACCACAATCAACAGCTCGCTGGAAAGTATATTGCGCTCACCATCAACAGCATTAATGCCAAACAACAGGCACATTTGGCCTCTGAGATTGATGAATGGCGTGATATCGCAAAAGACTTAATGACCTCAATGACATTAGACCATAGTCCAAGAGAAATTCTCGCACTGACCGCATACACTAAACGGGTACTAATATAAGGAGTGAGCACCCCTATGATGGAGTTAGGACTATTCTGGACAGAAAAAGCACTATTGGTCGTTGGAGCGTTGTTTATTTTGACCGGCATTGTGCAATATGGACGCCGTAGCCACGATTGGAAAGGCGTGGTGACCATGTTTTATAAACGTGTACCAATGAGCGTTGCTGAGTACAAGCGTTACAGGCTCGGAGTGGCGTTGATCATCTTTGCTATCGTCCTTCGTTTTGCTCTTCATATTTTCTGGCCTCAATACTAGCCAAGTCACACTATGTGATGTGTGCTGCGAGCGTTTCAAATTTCGCTATCACTCACCCTGGTTCACAGTTATAGCGCGGACTCTCTGTTACGCTTGTTGATGCAAGCATAGAAAAGGGACGCGCTATGATTCCAATACCCTCAAGTCATCCATCTCTTCCAGAGACACTCTATACCTCCGAGCAAGTTCGTGAAGGCGAAGTGCTGGCAGCACTAGCATGTCATATTGACATGTATTCCCTGATGTTGCGCGCTGGCCAAGCCGTATTTGATGAATTACTTCATCGCTACCCAAACGTTAAACATATCCTGATTTGCTGCGGAAAAGGCAATAATGGTGGTGATGGTTATGTCGTTGGCAAGCTTGCTCTTGAGCATAATCTTGCTGTGACCCTTTGGCAGGTAGGTTCTCCACAGCAGTTGAAAGGTGATGCCGCTACTGCACGTGATGCATTCGTTGAAGCAGGCGGATTCATTAGCCTGAGCAAAATACGGTTCCGAGTTCGGTGGATGTGATTGTTGATGGGCTGTTGGGTACTGGTATCAAAGGCGAAGTTAGACCTTACTTTGCTCACCTTATCGAACGTCTTAATCAAGCCACAGCGCCAATAGTCGCAATAGACACACCAAGTGGGTTAAATACGGATACCGGCGCTGTCGCGGGTACCGCGATTGTAGCTGACTACACGGTCACTTTTATTGGTGTGAAGCAAGGATTAGTGACAGGGAGGGCAAGAGCACACACGGGTGTACTGAGTTTTGCTGGTCTTGGCGTCGATGAGGTATTTACTAAGCAAAACACAGCAAACGCGTTACTCGCACAGTCGTTTTGGCTTGAGTTATTGAAAGCAAGATCGCGTGATACGCACAAGGGAAGACAAGGCAGTGTACTTGTTGTTGGGGGAAATGATGGAATGAGCGGCGCAGCTTATCTTGCTTCTTGCGCGGCTTTAAAATCAGGAGCGGGGTTAGCAGCGACCTATGTGCATCCCGAGAGTTGTTTAGCGGTACGTGTTTTGCTCCCTGAGGCTATGGTTAGTGGCCATGAAACTGATTCTGTTTTGCTAGAGCAGCGAGTGCAATGGGCGAATGCACTATGCATAGGTCCAGGCCTTGGGCGAGATCATTGGGGAGAGAGTGTTTACAAATCTGCCGTGCAATTGAGTACCAAGTTCAACAAGCCAATGGTTGTCGATGCCGATGGCCTTTACTGGTTAAATGTTGAATCAGAGCATAAGGACAACCGAGTATTAACCCCCACCCAGGAGAAGCGGCAAGGCTATTGGGTGTCACAAACGTTCAGATTGAAGGCGATCGTTTTTCAGCAGCTCGCCACTTACAGCATAAGTTTGGTGGCGTGGTTGTACTCAAAGGTGCTGGAACCATTATTTGTGATAGTTCAACGACCGTTGTTTGCCATGCGGGTAATCCGGGAATGGCGACGGGAGGGATGGGGATGTGCTGGCGGGTGTCATCGCTTCATTCTTGGCTCAGGGCTATCCTATTTTTAAAGCCGCAGTTCTTGGAACACTCGTTCATAGCTGTGCAGCAGATAGAAATGCGCAGATGAAAGGGGAAGTCGGTATGATGGCTTCTGATGTACTTAATGATATTCGTTATGTATGTAGTGCAAAAAAGTGCTGGGATTGAGCACTTAGACAGAATTTTTCCAAAAAAACGATCTTTTCAAAGAAGCTTTGAGTGATTTTTGAGCGCTAAAGCGACCGATTTTTGCTTGGATTTGTGCTGAACGATGAGATTATCATCAATAGATAAACGTTTGCTTTGGATGTTTTGAATGGCATTACACAGGGTGGGTTTTCTTAAGTGTCTGATTTTGCAGTTAATCAATGGGTAATTTGAGAGTGTTAGGGGATTTTGCTGAGGGCGGATTTGTAGCTTTTCGGAATAGTATCACAAAAAAAAATGCAATATCAGTCTTGCGAGAAAGTTTTCGCGACCTATAATGCTGAAAACCGGAGCGTCTGCCAACGCTCCGGTTTTTTTGTGTCCGAAGAAAGGTGCACCGTCTGCCAACGGTAAGCCAACGCATCATGTTTAGACATATGCCCACTGGAACATGTACTAATAAATCGAGGAATTTTTACAATGCGTATCGAACAAGAACTTAAGTTAGGCTTTAAAGATGTACTGTTTCGCCCTAAGCGTTCAACACTAAAAAGTCGTTCTCAAGTAAATTTAACGCGCGATTTTACATTCAAGCACAGTGGTCGTCAATGGTCTGGTACACCAGTTATCGCTGCAAATATGGATTCAGTGGGTAGTTTTGAAATGGCAACGGCGCTTGCGCAGCACGGCGTAATGACAGCTATGCACAAACACTACACGGTTGAGCAGTGGGCAGAGTTCGTAAAAGGCGCATCTAAAGAGACGCTAAACAAAGTATTCGTATCAACAGGTACGTCTGAGCGTGATTTCGAGAAAACGAAAGAAATCCTTGCGCTTAGCGAAGATCTAGAGTTTATCTGTATCGACATCGCGAACGGCTACTCAGAGCACCTTGTTGAGTTCGTGCAAAAAGTACGTGCTGAGTTCCCAAACAAGACTATCTCTGCAGGTAACGTAGTCACTGGCGACATGTGTGAAGAGCTAATCCTAGCGGGTGCTGACATCGTTAAAGTTGGTATCGGTCCGGGTTCTGTATGTACTACACGTGTTAAAACGGGTGTTGGGTACCCACAGCTTTCTGCAATCATTGAATGTGCAGACGCAGCACACGGCCTTGGCGGCATGATCATCGGTGACGGCG
>NZ_JYJK01000130.1 GCF_003263785.1 Vibrio variabilis | reverse complement strand
GACCAAGGATCATCTCTATACCGCTTCAGCCTTGCTCTGCTTCATCACTTCGATTTGATCCGCACGATGAATACTATTGATAACATGAAGTAGTGCCTGACCTGAAGCCTCAACGATGTCGGTTGAGATACCCGTACCGTGATATTTGCGGCCTTTGTAGTTGGCGATGATATCCGCCTGACCCAGGCCATCTTCACCTTCGCCTTTCGCTGTCAAATCAAACTTGTCTAGTACAATGTCGTAACCTGTTACGCGATAGATACATTGATAAAGTGCATCAACCGGACCGTTACCCACAGCCGCTTCGCATTTTTCTTCATCACCGCATTGGATCTTAATGCTAGTGGTTGCCATGATGCTGCCTGATTGAACGCTCAAGTAGTTCAACTTAAAGAAGTCGTCTTCTTCGCGCAAGTTAGCAAAGTGCATTAATGCTTCTAGGTCGTAGTCGAATACCTGACCTTTGCGATCCGCAAGCTTCAAGAAATCTTGATACAAAGTATCTAGGTTGTACTCATGCTCGCTGTAACCCATTGAATCCATATGGCTCTTAACCGCTGCACGACCAGAGCGGCTGGTTAGGTTCAAGGCTTTGTTTTTCAGACCAATAGACTCAGGGGTCATGATCTCGTAAGTGTTCTTATTCTTGAGCATGCCATCTTGGTGGATGCCTGAGGAGTGACTGAACGCGTTGGCACCAACAATCGCCTTATTGTCCTGAATCGGCATATTACATAGCTGAGACACTAGCTTACTGGTGCGGTGGATCTCTTGATGCTGAAGACCGGTGTGAACGCCTAACAACTCTTGGCGCGTTTTGATGATCATCGCGATTTCTTCTAGCGAGCAGTTGCCTGCACGCTCACCGATACCATTAATAGTACCTTCGATTTGTCTAGCGCCAGCTTGTACAGCGGCGATCGAGTTGGCCACTGACATGCCTAAGTCATCGTGACAGTGCACAGAGATGATGGCTTTGTCGATGTTTGGAACGCGATTGAAAAGTGTCTGGATAATGCCACCGAACTCATTTGGGACGGTGTAGCCGACGGTGTCTGGGATGTTTATGGTGCGAGCGCCAGCATCGATAGCGGCTTCTACCATACGACACAAGTTGTCGATAGGCGTACGACCTGCATCTTCACATGAGAACTCAACGTCATCAGTGTAGTTACGCGCATGCTTAACCGCCTTTACGCCCATCTCAACCACATCGTCGTAGCTGCGGCGCAGTTTGTCTTGAACATGGACGGTCGAGGTGGAAATGAAGGTGTGGATACGGAAGGCATCCGCCACTTTTAACGCTTCAGCTGCCGCATCAATGTCTTTCGCTACCGCTCGAGATAGAGCACACACACGGCTGTTTTTGATGTGTTTTGCGATGGTCTGTACCGATTCAAAATCACCTGGAGAGGAGATAGGGAAGCCAGCTTCGATAACATCCACACCCAGACGCTCGAGCGCGTAAGCAATTTGCAGCTTCTCTTTCACTGTTAGACTTGCTGAAAGTGCTTGTTCGCCGTCACGCAATGTGGTGTCGAATATAATCACCTGATCGTTCATATTTGCTTCCTCTTTTTCCAGGTTAATCGTTTACGTCCAGTTCAATCGATATAAAAAAACCCGCTTGTGTAAGCGGGTTTTTTGGAATTCTTTATGTGGTGTTTTTCGTCCACAACCTACCCGCGCGATGTTTTCACGATAAGGAGGAGGTTCAGGAGTAGAGAAAAACGTAATGACACTGTTATGCGTTCCACAAAAATAAGTTACAAGATTAGTACCGCACTCAGCTTCATGCGTCAAGGGTTAATCTGAATTTTTATGGATATCGGAGCAGTTCACTCTTTATTCTAAGAGGGGGAGGGAGTTGCTTACTTATAATTAATCATCTGATTAATATTTGATGAATTTAACTGTTCGCGGGTTGAACAAGCTTTACTCTACAATTAATCAATGATTAATAAAAGCAAGGATTGGTATGACGAACGCGGCTGAGACCACTCGTAAAGTTGGTCGCCCCAAAGAGCGCACAGATGCTAGGCAGAAGCTGCTTACTAACGCTCGTGATCTGTTCGTAGTGATGCCCTATGACAAAGTTTCTACACGTCTCATTGCGCAAAAGGCGGGCGTTAATATCGCCATGATTCGCTACTACTTTGGTAACAAAGAAGGCTTGTTTGAGACCATGGTACGCGAAACCCTGCAGCCAATGAAGAGCAAAATGGAATCGCTGATGAAAAATGGTGATTACGGCAACCTCACTGACTTCATGCGTACTTATTATTTTGAAATGAATAAAGTTCCGCAGTTTCCGCGCTTGATCTCTCAAGTCATGCACATGCCTCCCTCAGCCACGCAGCGTCGCTTGTTTGAAAAAGTGTTTGCCGACATTGGTCGTCCAGACCAAGATTTCATGTTCAATAAAATGTCTAAACTCGGATTGTTACATGAAGGGTTGAGCCCACGTATGTGCAAAATCTCACTCATTAGCCTAATGGTGTTTCCATTTATCGCACCTCCTGGACTTCTGAGCTTGCACGGCATTGAAGTCAATGAAGAATTTTTAAATGAACTCCTCGAACATAACATCGCCTTGCTTAAGCGTGGGTTGTTACGTGACCCATCCTAATTTGAAGAATGTATCTCTATGAAGTCTATAAACAAAAAACTCCTGTTCTTTCCAGTTTTTGCAGTAGGTGTCGTGGCTTTAATCGCCGCCGTTAACCTGCGTCCTGACGTGCCAACCAAACCGGCAGGCGATCGTTCACGAGTGGTGGATATCATGCCGCTACAGCCTCAGATGTCAGCGCCAGTAGCGATTGGTTTTGGTCGCGCAGAACCAAAAGTTCAATGGCAAGCCATAGCTGAGGTAACCGGGGCGGTTATCTACAAACACCCCAATCTTGAGAAAGGCACAGTGATAGCAGCGGGCACAGAAATTCTTCGAATTGACCCTTTAGACTATGAGCTCAAGCTATCTCAAGCCATTGCCGACCTGAAGTCGAGCCAAACCCAGTTAGCGCGCCTTGATCAAGAAGAAACCAACCTAAAGCAGACCCTGTCGATTGAGATGAATCGTTTGAAACTAGCGGAAAACGAGTATCAGCGCCGTGTGGACTTAAATAAGCGCGGGCTTACTTCACAGTCTGATGTAGATACTCAGCAGCAAAACATGCTTTCACAAAAGAAGCTAGTCCAAGAGATTGAAAACCAACTGGCGCTGATGCCAGATGAGCGTGGGGTATCTGAAGCGCTAGTTAAGGTCAATCAAGCAAAAGCCGATGAAGCGCAGCGCTCGCTAGAGAAAACCCGCATCACGCTGCCGATGACGATGCGTATCTCAGAGGTCGATGCTGAAATCAATCAGGTGGTGAACTTACAGCAAACCATGGTCACCGCGCACCTAAACGATGTCATGGAAGTAGAAGCTCAATTGTCGATCCACGACCTACAGCTGCTCTCTGACACACTCTCATGGGATGAGAGCCAAGCCGAGCGCGGCGAGCTCGATAAGCTGCAAGCGACGGTCGAACTCAGCAGCGGCAACTTAACCGCAACTTGGCCAGCCAAAGTTGCGCGTGTCAGTGAAACCGTGGATGCCAACCAAGCAACCGCTGGGGTGATCCTAGAGGTGTCGCAATTACCAAGCAGTAACGGCTTGGCGGGTACGCCTGTGCTGGTTAATGGCATGTTTGTGAAGGCAACAATTGAAGGGCAACAACAGCAATCTTGGTCTGTTCCTGAGCGTGCTTTGCATGGTGACAAAATCTATCTAATGAACGCTGAAAACCGTTTGGAAATGCGCGATGTGAAGGTCGAATATCGTCGTGACAATCAGGTGATCATTTCTGGTGATCTCGAAGCGGGTGAGAAAGTGATCCTCAACGATATCTTGCCTGCCATTGAAGGGATGCTACTGCGCGATAGTCAAAGTGATGATGACAGCGCTGGAGAGGTCACCCAATGATTCGATTTTTCTCCAAACACCCAACAGCGGCAAACCTATTGATGCTCGCGCTGCTGATACTGGGTATCAGTTCGCTGTCGACCATCAAGCGTGAGACCTTTCCTGAGTTCGATCCGCCCTACATCATGGCTGCGATCACTTACCCAGGCGCCTCTCCACAAGAAGTGGAAGAGAGCTTGTGTGTACGTATGGAAGATGCCGTTGACGGCCTTTCAAACATCGTCGAGACCAAATGTGAAGCGATTGAAGGCTCCGCAAGACTGACCCTTAAGCTTGATGAAAAAGCGGACATTGGCCGAATGCTGGTGGATGTTCAAACTCAGATCAACGCGATCAACGATTTTCCAGAAGAGATTGAATCACCTGTCGTGCAAGAGCTGGATTGGAACGAACCTGTTGTCGATGTGGCGATCACCGCTGAAACCAGTTGGCCAGAGCTAAAAGCCTATGCGGAACAATTAAAGCGCACGCTTAAGCTCGACTATGGTGTTTCACTCGTTGATGTCAGTGGCTTTTCTGATCACCAGTATCGCGTTGAGCTCAATACTCAGATCATGCGTCAGCTTGGGTTAAGTATCGGTGATATTGCGACCCAGATTGGTAATCAAAATATTAAGCTGCCAAGCGGTAATGTCGAAACGGAAGATAAGAACTTTTTGATTCGCTTTGATGAGAGGCGGATTACCCCTCAAGAGTTGGAGTCGATCGTGGTGGGCTCCAGCCCAAGTGGTGCGTTGATTCGTCTCAAAGATGTCGCGACCATTACCGACCGATTCGAACTGGATGAGCAAAAAGTCCTGTTTAACGGCAAGCCATCTGCCGTACTGAAAATCAGCAAGAACAAAGAAGACGACGCGCTACGTGTGAAAGAGAAGGTGACGGAGTTTGTTGAAGCGCAGCGCCTAATTGCCCCTGAAGGGGTCACGCTTGAGATGACCAATGATATGTCTTCCATACTGTGGGATCGCCTGACCATGATGGTGAAAAACGGCTGGCAAGGTATCTTGCTGGTGTTTGCAACCATGTGGCTGTTCTTTAGTTTCCGTTACTCATTCTGGGTAGCTGCGGGCTTGCCGGTGGCGTTCCTTGGTGGCTTGTTCTTGATGGCGAACCTCGGGCTCTCCATCAACATTATGTCTCTGGTGGGGCTGCTGATGGCGATTGGTATCATGATGGATGATGCCATTGTGATCGCGGAATCTATTCAGGCGCACTTAGACCGTGGGCAGAAAATTGATGATGCGGTGATAAACGGCGTTAAGAAGGTGCTACCAGGTGTTATCTCATCTTTCTTAACCACAGTATGTATCTTCGGCAGTTTGTTGTTCTTACAAGGGGAGATGGGCGCAGTGCTGAGAGCTGTGCCTCAGGTGCTGATACTTGTCTTGTCACTGAGTCTGGTTGAAGCCTTCTTGATTCTACCTAACCACTTATCTCACTCTTTGCATAAACATAATCGTGACAAGCAGCCTGTGAAGTTCAAACGTGTGTTGCTGGAGCGATTTGAGCACTTCAGAAACACCACGCTAGTGAATGCGGTAGATAAAGTCGTCTCTTATCGCTACGTCTTCATGGGCAGTGTGTTTGCGGCGCTGCTTATCTCTGTCAGTCTACTGGCTGGTGGTGTGGTGAAGTTCAATCCATTCCCTGCATTGGATGGTGATATTGCCGAAGCTCGTATTATTCTGCCTCCGGGGGCATCGTTGTCTCAGACGGAGCGAGTGGTCGATCAAATCGTTCTGTCCGCTGAAAAGCTCAATGAGCAGTGGAGTGAAGAGGTTGAAGGTGGTGAAACCTTGGTGAAGCAAATCACCAGTCAGTTCAACACTAACCGAGATGCCAACGAATCCGGTCCTCATATTGCGACAGTCAGGCTAGATCTGCTGAGTGCAGAGATCCGCAATACGCTGATCGATGAGTTTATTGATGCTTGGCGCGAAGATGTGGGAGAGCTTGCCGACCCAATCTCTATGGTCTTTAAGCAGCCTACGATGGGGCCAGGTGGTCGTGCGATTGAAGTGCGTATCGCACATGATGATCTGGATATGCTCAAAGCCGCATCGGTCGAGATCCAGCAATACCTCAATGAGTTTGATGGTGTGAGTGGTGTGCTCGATGACATGCGTCTCGGTAAAGAAGAGATCTTAGTTAAACTGCGTCCGGGTGCTGAGAGCTTTGGGGTGAACGGTCAGATGATCGCAAGTCAGTTGCGTGCGGCCTTCTTTGGTCAAACCGCCGATGAGATCCAAGTGGGCGTTGAGAACATTAAGATTGAAGTG
This sequence comes from Vibrio variabilis, assembly GCF_003263785.1. GTDB lineage: Bacteria > Pseudomonadota > Gammaproteobacteria > Enterobacterales > Vibrionaceae > Vibrio > Vibrio variabilis. The sequence continues at coordinate 209,645 of NZ_JYJK01000130.1, read as the reverse complement.
AAGCTCGACAAGCAAGATATCGGTGACATTCAGCAGCTATCGAATTTCCCGATTTTCTTGGCGGACGGCTCGCAAGTACCGTTGGCATCGGTCACGACGCTCGATTTTCAGCGTAACTATGTTCGTATTCAACGTGTTAACGGCCTGAGAACGGTCAGTGTGTTTGGTGATGTTGATACCACTAAAGCGAGCTCAACTGATATTATTAGGCAGTTCCAAGCCGAAGAAGTCGCTAAGCTACAAAAAGAGTACCCAGGACTGCGTTTTGACTTTGAGGGTGAAACCAAAGACAGCGCGGAGACAGGCGCATCGATGGCGAAAGGCTTTTTGCTAGGGCTTTTTGGCGTGTTCACCATTCTTAGCTACCAGTTCAGAAGCTACCTAGAGCCGTTTGTGGTGATGCTGGCAATACCGCTTGCCTTTATCGGCGTGGTCTGGGGACACTTGTTACTGGGACACTCGATGAGTATGCCAAGTATTATGGGCTTTGTGTCTTTGGCGGGGATTGTTGTCAACGATTCTATCTTACTGGTGCAGTACATACGTCACCACGTTGATGAAGGCGACTCAGTGCATGACTCTGTGGTGAAAGCGAGCCGTGAGCGCTTTAGAGCTGTATTCTTGACATCAATGACTACGGCTGCGGGTTTGCTGCCATTGCTTACCGAGACCAGCCTTCAGGCTCAGGTTATTCAGCCTCTGGTTATTTCAATTGTGTTCGGTATTTTTGCGTCCACAGCTTTGGTGTTGTTCATGATTCCTTCGGCCTACGCCATTCTTGCAGATTGGGGATTGGTGCATAAACATGAAGAGCTTTAACACGCCATAAATCTCATCTCTCAATAAAATGAAAGTTAGTGACTAGGGTTCCTCTAGCGCTAACTTTCATCGTTTCTCCAATAAATCGTCACCGAATTGTCATTGTTGCTGACTACTTTTTGATCATGAACTGCGCGTCTAACAAGGAGTAGGTTGTGCGAACGATTGAACCCATAGCAAGAATGGATTTGGCTTTTTCATTGTTTTGTTTAAAGCATCGCTTTAACGCCCAAGTAGCATCGGTGAGTCGTTGGGTGTCTAGAACGGGCGACGGTCATTTGTACCTGTTACTTGGCATCGCGGTTTTTTGGTTAGATGACGCTGTTGGCAAGTTGTTTTTTGCCACAGCCTTGTTGGCGTTTGCTATCGAGTTACCGATTTATTGGTTAGCGAAAAACAGCTTCAAGCGTCGCAGGCCTGAAGAGTTTTCTCATTTACTGCAGGCCTTTATTACCCCGTCTGATCGCTACAGCTTACCGTCAGGGCATACTGCAGCCGCTTTTTTGATGGCGACCATTATTGGTCAGTTTTATCCCGAGTGGCACGATTCCGCGCTGATGTGGGCAGTGCTCATTGGCGCTTCACGCATTCTGCTTGGAGTGCATTTTCTTACCGATGTGGTGATTGGTGCGGTACTGGGGATGTCATCGGCGTACATTGCGCTTGAATATGTACAGGCTTGGTTAGGAGGCGTGTAAATGAAGATACTTTATGGTGTACAGGGCACGGGTAATGGCCATATTGCCAGGGCAAGAGCGATGAGCCAGGCGCTGGCCAACCATGATGTGCAAGTCGACTTTTTATTTTCCGGACGAGAGAAAAGTAAGTACTTCTCGATGGAGCAGTTTGGTGATTACCAAACGCGCCGCGGGTTTAGCTTCGTGACGGAAAACGGCCGTGTGAACTATATGAAAACGGCGTTTGAGAACAGTCTACCTCACTTTATTCGTGAAGTCAGAGAGCTCGATGTTTCTGGTTATGATGTGGTGGTCAATGACTTTGAGCCAGTTTCTGCTTGGGCGGCAAAGCAGCAAAAAATTCCTACAGTGAGCATTAGCCACCAAAACGCATTTCTGTTTGATGTCCCTCAAAAAGGCGCCAACTGGCTGGATGATTCAGTGATTCAGTACTTCGCACCGTCGCAGTATCAGCTTGGTCTACATTGGTATCATTTTGGGCAGCCGATTTTGCCACCCATTGTGCATACGTTAGGAGAGGATGTGACCTCAGAAGACTTTATTCTTGTCTACCTTCCGTTTGAAAGTCCTGACGCTATCGTCGACCTGTTGCTTAGATTTGGGCAAAACAACTTTATTTGCTACCACCCTGAGAATATTGAACAGGCGCAGATAGAAAACATCTTAATGAAACCGCTTGGTCATGAGAGTTTTCAGTGCGATCTCCATCGCTGTGCTGGTGTGATTGCGAACGGTGGCTTTGAGTTGCCATCAGAAGCGCTCAGCTTAGGCAAGAAGTTACTCGTTAAGCCACTGGATGGTCAATTTGAGCAGCAGAGTAATGCAGCAACGCTTGATAGTTTGGGGCTTGCTCAATCTATGGACTTTCTTGATGCCAGTGTGATTCGCGATTGGTTAGATGAGAAACAAGCTGAACGGGTTTTTTATCCAAATGTTGCTGAAGGCATTGCCGATTGGCTAGTCAGCGGAAATTGGTCATGTAGTGCTAATTTGCGTAAGCGCCTTTGGGACAAAGTCGACTTTCCTAGTTACGCCTCAGTTTAAGCGCACTTCACCATAACCCGACCAACCTTGAGGTTAGTTGGGCATAACAATAACAAGACCCGAATCTCACTTTGATTCGGGTTTTGGTGTTATTGTTATGGGTTATATGCAACTGCGTGCCTTTCTTTTGTGTTCAAGAATGTTCCATACCGATAGATATTAACTATATGCCATACGAATAGTTGCGGTTGCCTTTTGTGCGCGCATTAAATAGGCTCTGTTCTCCCTTTTGGTGGGTGTCATAGTACTTGGTTATGTATCTGGCTGCTTTTCTCAACAAAAGTTATTAAAAATATAATTTATCTTTTTTTATATATGATGTAACTTATTGTTGTTTAAGGTTATTGCTTTTCTCTCGATAAAATTTGATGATTCTTTGTCAATCTTGTTGGTGTTGGGTCAATTATTGGTGGATAGTTGGTTTCGTCCTCGAAGTATGCAGAGGATTAATAGAATGACGTAAGGTACACCACGGGCGATGACGCTGTTCTCATTGTTCTGTTTTATTGGTTACCTACCCCAATAGTCGAGATTGAAATTACACGAGGCTTACTAAATGTTAGACAAAAAAGATGCTATGAGCGCAATCGCTAGTTACCGCATGGAAAGCACATTACGCGGCGTAGATCTAAACCTATTGACTGTATTCGACGCAGTGATGCAAGAGCAGAATATCACTCGCGCGGCGCACAATTTAGGTATGTCGCAACCTGCAGTAAGTAACGCAGTAGCGCGCCTTAAAGTGATGTTCAACGATGAACTGTTCATGCGCCAGGGTCGTGGCATTCAGCCGACTCAACGTGCACGTCAGCTATTTGGTCCTGTACGTCAAGCGCTTCAGTTGATCCGCAACGAGCTACCAAGCTCAATCTTCACTCCAGAGACTTCAACGCGTCTATTTAAGATGGCGATCTGCTCTCCTTGTGATATGCGTTTTGCACCGCGCATCATGCAAACTATTTCTGAGCAAGCGCCACACGTTCAGCTTCACCTAGATGCAGAAGCAGACCGTCAGCTAGCTGACCGTATGCGTTTCCAAGAGATTGACTTCGTTATCGATTACGCTCGCTACGATGCTCAAGGTTTCTCTAGCACTGAGATCTTCCAAGATGAATTGGTTGTGGTAGCGGCGAAAAACCATCCACGCATTCACGGTGCAGTCAGCACAGCACAGCTAGCAAACGAAAAGCACGCTAAGCTATCAAAAGTTCATGGCGTTCGTAGCTTCTCAGAGCAAGCTTACCGTGACCTAGAGTGCCAAGCGTCTTACGAAGGTACTAGCCTAAGCAACGTACTTTACGTGGTTGGTCAATCTGAGCTAGTCACCATCGCGCCGCGTTGGTTGGTTGAAAACGCAGTAAACAAAGATCAGCTTCAAGTACTGACGCTGCCTACTGAAAACAACAAGATCAGTGGCTTCCTAAGCTGGCATGAATCTAGCGAAAAAGACAAAGGCCACATTTGGTTGCGTGACCAACTCATGGTTATCTGTGGCGAAGTGGTTGCTTTGTCATAATCCATTACAACTTAATTCTAAAAGCCCTGAGTACGATGTATTCAGGGCTTTTTTCATACTGGTCAGACGCTTATTATCACCCAGTGGAAAAGCTGCCAGGAATTATTGATAACTTTGATGTCGGTCTGTTGCCTTTTTCGGCGGCACAGGTACACTTGTGCGCTCAAAAAGGCTTACATGTGTAAGCTAAAAGGTAAGATAGAACATGGCTAATTTAGATTTCCATATCGTAACTAAGATTCGTGAGCGAATCGCACAAGGTGGCGACAAGATCGCCTTACGACATAAAATCAACAATGTATGGCAAGGGATTAGCTGGAAAGAGTTTGGCGTTAGCGTCGATGCGCTGTCACTCGCGCTACTCGGAAAAGGAATCCAACCTCAAGATAAAATCGGTATCATTTCCAATAACATGCCGAAATGGACCATTGCTGATCTGGCTGCGCTTCAAGTTCGCGCAGTGACTGTGCCCATTTACCCTACGAATACACCCGCTCAAACCAGCTATATCGTACAAAACGCCGATGTCCGCATTCTTTTTGTTGGTGAGCAAGAGCAATATGACGCGGCCGTTTCCATCTATGAAGAATGTGCGCAATTAGAGCTGATCGTCGCGATGAGCGAAGAGATTGTTCTGGCTGACAATGATTTCTCTATGACTTGGCAGCAGTTTACTGCCGATGTAAGCAGTGACGTCCAACCTGAATTAGACGCGCGACTTGAGCAAGCCAACTACGACGATTTGCTGACACTTATCTATACATCAGGTACCACAGGCCAGCCGAAAGGGGTAATGCTAGATTACGCCAATATTGCCGCTCAGCTACAAGGACACGATGAAAGATTAAGCCTTAGTGAAAATGATGTTTCGCTGTGCTTCTTGCCGCTTTCGCATGTTTTCGAGCGTGCATGGACTTTCTATGTATTGTACCGAGGTGGCACGAACTGCTATCTGCAAGATACGATGCAAGTACGTGATGCACTTGGTGAGATCCGGCCAACTGTAATGAGTGCCGTTCCTCGTTTCTACGAGAAGATCTTCTCAGCGATCCACGAACGAGTATCTAAAGCACCTGTCCATCGCAAGATCCTATTTACCTGGGCGGTAAATATGGGCGCGAAAATGGCGCAGTGCCGTCAAGATAACGTGGAGCCTTCGTTGTTACTCAAGAAGAGTTACGCGCTAGCGGACAAGATCGTATTAGGTAAACTTCGCGAGTTACTAGGCGGCCGTATTAACTTCATGCCGTGTGGCGGTGCGAAATTGGATGAAACCATTGGCCGCTTCTTCCAAGCGATTGGCATCAACGTCAAGCTTGGTTACGGTATGACTGAAACCACAGCGACCGTTTCTTGCTGGGATGATACCTGCTACAACCCTGGCTCCATCGGTATGCCGATGCCCGGCGCGGAAGTGAAGATCGGTGACAATAATGAAATCTTAGTGCGCGGCCCTATGGTGATGCGTGGCTACTATAAGTTGCCAGAAGAAACCGCTAAGACCTTTGACGCTGATGGCTTCTTGAAAACTGGCGATGCCGGTGAGTTTGACGCAGCAGGTAACCTGTTCATTACTGACCGCATCAAAGAGCTAATGAAAACCTCAAATGGCAAGTACATTGCTCCCCAAGCGATTGAAGGCGCGATCGGTAAAGACCATTACATCGAGCAGATTGCAGTTATTGCGGACACGCGTAAGTTTGTTTCTGCTTTGATTGTACCTTGCTTCGATACGCTCGAAGAGTATGCCAAAGAGCTAAACATTGCTTACCAAGATCGCTTAGAGCTCATCAAGCACCACCAAGTGGTGGAGATGTTTGAAAAGCGCATCACTGAGCTGCAAAAAGAGCTGGCTAAGTTTGAACAGGTGAAGAAGTTTAAACTGCTTCCTAACGGTTTCTCGATGGATAAAGGCGAGTTGACACCGACGCAGAAACTGCGCCGCAAGGTGATTAACGACCGTTATCAAGATGAAATCGAAGAGATGTATCGCGATACGCCTAGTAAATAATAGGCTTCTCTTCTCCCAAAGCCCATAAACGAAAGCCCCAAGCTAATGCTTGGGGCTTTTTAGTATCTTGTTGCTAGTTGTTGGCGTAAAGCAGCTCGCTGTATCGGTCTAGCGTATTGAGGCGATTTTGCGCATTGGCTAAGAAAGTTTGCTTCGCTTTACCCGTTAGAGATTTAGATTGCGGCAGTTTGACCGTTCTTGGGTTTTTGTGCACGCCGTTGACCAAGAATTCATAGTGTAGGTGAGGCCCTGTGACTCGTCCTGTTCCACCAAGTGTACCGACTGTTTGTCCCTGTTTCACTCGCTGACCGGTTTTCACCTTACGTTTTTGTAGGTGCAAGTACTTAGTAATAAAGGTGTTACTGTGCTTGATAAACACATAGTTACCATTAAACTGGTTGTAGCTTGATTTGATGACAGTGCCGTCACCAGCCGCCCAAATTGGCGTACCAACAGGCGCTGCATAGTCAGTGCCTCGGTGGGCGCGCACTTTACCTGTCACTGGGTGGCGTCGGTTAGGATTAAAGTTGGAAGTTACGCGGCGAAAGTCCAATGGAGCACGTAAAAAGGCCTTTTTCATTGCTCGGCCATTTTCATCGTAATAGTTGCCTGTTTTGTCATCGAAGATAGCGGTAAAGGTATCATTTTGGTTTTTAAAGATAGCGGCGATGATCTTGCCGCGGCCAATCACTTCACCTTCGACGACCTTCTCTTGATACAGCAGCTTAAAGTAATCGCCAGAGCGGATATCTAACGCAAAGTCGATATCCCAACCAAAAATACCGGCAAGCTCCATGATTTGGTTCGCTGTCAGTCCAGCGCCAATTCCGGCATTCCAGAAGTTTGAACTGATTTCTGCTTGGGCGTAGTTATATTGGTAGTCGACCTGCTTTTTGTCCCAGCTAGAGGTAAAGCCTTTATCGGTTTTGGTGACTTTGAAGGTCTCATAGTCATTGATGCGGCGCTTTAACTGCACGAAGTCACTGTTTTCATCAAAACCAAACGTCAGTTTGTCACCGGGGCGTAGACGAGAAAGCTGCTGCTTAATGTCATCGTTGGTATAGATAAGGTCATGAAGTAGGCGAGGGGAAAGGCCAAGACGTTGAAATAGAATGGCGGCGCTCTCTCCTGAGCGAACGGTGTGTTCTTCCCATTTCAGTACTACGGTCGGCGGAGCGGCATTGCCAACAGGGAATGCATCGCTGTCAATGGAGAGCGCGTAGTGCTTGCCAATTTCGAGTCGGTCGTTTCTATCATCAAGCTCTGAGATATCAGGCAGAAACAGTGCAACGACGATAATGGCACTAAAAAAGGCGATGAGCGCGCGGTGTAGCCAAGGCAAGCGCTTAAAAACAGAGACCATGAGCGTTTAATTCAACATTATTTTTGTAATTTCCTAAACCAAATAGTCTAACTGGTTTCAAAAAACATCGCTATTCAAGTAAGATGTCCAACTAAACTATTTTTGCCAAATCTGTGGGAGTGAACAAGAATGGCGAACCTTGAAGCAGCGTTGGCTGAAATCAAACGCGGTGTCGACGAGCTAATTCCAGAAGAAGAACTGATTGCGAAGCTAAAAGAGAACCGTCCTCTTCGCATTAAACTGGGTGCCGATCCAACTGCGCCAGATATTCATCTGGGTCACACAGTTATCTTCAATAAGCTACGTGCTTTCCAAGACCTGGGTCATGACGTAACTTTCCTGATCGGTGACTTCACTGGCATGGTTGGCGACCCAACGGGTAAGAACACCACTCGCCCACCACTAACGCGTGAAGACGTACTGCGTAACGCAGAAACGTATAAAGAGCAGGTATTCAAAATCCTAGACCCTGCAAAGACTAAGATTGCATTCAACTCTGAATGGCTATCTGAGCTGGGTGCAGAAGGCATGATTCGCCTTGCTGCAAACCAAACGGTTGCTCGTATGCTTGAACGTGACGACTTTAAAAAACGTTACGGCAACAACCAGCCAATCGCAATCCACGAGTTTATGTATCCACTGCTTCAAGGTTACGATTCAGTCGCGATGGAAACGGATGTTGAGCTTGGCGGTACTGACCAGAAGTTCAACTTGCTGATGGGTCGTGAACTGCAAAAAGCACACGGTCAGAAACCACAAGTTATTCTGACCATGCCACTACTTGTTGGCCTAGACGGTGAGAAGAAGATGTCTAAGTCGGCGAACAACTACATCGGCATCAGCGAAGTACCATCAGAGATGTTCGGAAAAATCATGTCGATTTCCGATGATCTAATGTGGAACTACTACGACCTGTTGTCATTCCGTCCGCTGGAGGAAATTGCTCAATTTAAGACGGACATCGAGAATGGTAAGAACCCTCGTGATGTTAAGATCTTACTGGCGAAAGAAATCATTGCTCGCTTCCACTCAGAAGCAGACGCTGACGCGGCGGAAAAAGAGTTCATCAATCGTTTCCAAAAAGGTGCGATGCCAGAAGAGATGCCTGAGTTCGACTTCGATGCAGGCCTTCCAATCGGTAACCTACTAAAAGAAGCCGGTCTTGTGAGCTCAACGTCTGACGCTATGCGTATGATCCGCCAAGGTGCGGTGAAGATCGATGGCGAGAAGGTAGAAGATACTAAGCTAGTGCCAGCAGCAGGCCAAGCGGTTTACCAAGTGGGTAAACGCAAGTTTGCTCGTGTGACGTTGAAGTAATCTTCAATGGCGTGAAAATGCTGTAAAAACCTCCTTCGGGAGGTTTTTTTGTATCGGTTGATTGCCGATTCACAGGCATAAAAAAACAGACGCTTGTGCGTCTGTTTTTAGTATTCGTTTACTTAGCGTCTCTAATTATAGAGACTCAGTAAAGGTACGAGCGATAACGTCACGTTGCTGTTCTGGCGTTAGTGAGTTGAAGCGTACTGCGTAACCAGAAACACGGATAGTTAGCTGTGGGTAGTTCTCTGGGTTAGCGACTGCGTCTTCTAGAGTTTCGCGCTTAAGAACGTTCACGTTTAGGTGCTGACCGCCTTCGATCTTTGGAGCAGCTTCGATGGCTACTTCACGGCTTTCGTACTCACCTAGGTCGCTAACAGCGATAACTTGGTCAGCTTCGAAACCAGCATTTGCTGCAACACAACGAGCTTCGTTTTTCTCGCCGTCGATCAGCCAGATTGAGTTTAGTAGATCGTCGTTTGCTGCTTTAGTAATTTGGATACCTTGAATCATCACTATCTCCTAATCCACTTTCAGAGTGGTAAACTTATGGTGTTAATTTTCAAATTTTGTTGAGCTGGTCTATGTATAACCTGTTACGGCCATTTTAGTATTGATTTAGATCAGATTACAACAAAAAACATTAAAAACATCAGGGTTAATTTTTTGACCAAGGTCAACTAAACCTTTAAAAATGGTGCCTTTAAATGATATTTTAACTATTCAAATATATTTGAATACTCATTTTGTTGTAATAAAACTACAAAATGAGCCGATTTATTGCTCTGGAAACCAAAAATCAACGATTTCCATAGCTAAAACTGAAAGTATAAGATCGCTAAATAACAGTTCTAAAAATGTGATCTCGATCTAGTGAAGGTAAAGATGAATAAATTTATTGGGGCGCACGTTTCTGCGGCTGGTGGTGTGGATAATGTGCCACAAAGAGCCCATGCGATAGGTGCAAACGCGTTTGCGTTATTTACTAAAAATCAGCGTCAATGGGTGGCAAAGCCGCTTGATGAAAAAGTCATTCAAAACTTTAAAGCGGAATGTCAAAAATACGGCTTCCGTGCGGAACAAATTCTTCCGCACGATTCCTACTTAATCAACTTAGGTGCGCCGGAACAAGAGAAACTCGAAAAATCTCGAGCGGCGTTTATTGATGAAATGGAACGCTGCCATCAGCTCGGGCTGACCCTATTGAACTTCCATCCGGGCAGTCACTTGAAGAAGATCTCGGAAGAAGAGTGTCTGGACAGGATTGCCGAATCGATCAACCTCGCTCACCAAGCCGTGCCTGAGGTGATTGCCGTGATTGAGAATACGGCAGGGCAGGGGACAAACCTAGGTTGGCGCTTTGAACATCTGGCGCACATTATCAGCAAGGTAGAAGATAAGTCTCGTGTCGGGGTCTGCATTGATACGTGCCACACGTTTACGGCGGGTTATGACCTTAGAACCAAAGAGGCATGTGAGGCGACGTTTGCGGAGTTTGATCGTGTTGTGGGTATGCACTATTTGAGGGCTATGCACCTAAACGACTCAAAGATACCTTTAGCGGGTAAGGTCGATCGCCACCACTCATTGGGTAAAGGAGAGATTGGATGGGACTGTTTTGAATATATCGCAAAAGATCCGCGATTTGACTCTATTCCATTGATTTTAGAGACAATAGAGCCTGAGATTTGGGCCGATGAGATCCAGCAATTGAGACTATTTGCAATTAATTGATCTTTTTTTATTCCTCAATTAAGCATTTTGGCATCTTTCTTTCATAATGAATTACATGCATGTTGCATAATTCTGTGACTTTATAAGGTAGGTGCCATATGACTCGTCCAGCTGCTCCAAGACCAAGTACAACACGTTCATCACGTTATCCAAGTCCTAACCGTCATATTCATTGTCACGGGCACTACCGAACGCCGCAGATGAAGAATCAGCATCATTGATAAACTGACGAACTGGATAACAGCACCGACGTTCAAAAAACGCGTCAAAGGTGCGTGGCATAAAGCCAAATGACAGTAGTGGTGACCCTCCATTGAGTGATAGACTACGCCCCAGATTTCACCATCTTGGGGACGATAATGACAACACTCACCTGGCAAGACGTCATCGGTAAAGAGAAACAGCAAGCATATCTTCAGCAAACCCTGGAGTTTGTTGAGGAGCAGCGCGAAGCGGGTAAAATCATCTACCCCCAGCGAGCGATGTGTTCAATGCATTTCACTATACCGAATTTGCCGATGTGAATGTGGTGATTCTTGGTCAAGATCCTTATCACGGTCCCAATCAGGCGCATGGTCTCTGTTTCTCGGTACTTCCGGGTGTAAAGACGCCGCCGTCGCTCGTCAATATGTACAAGGAACTCGCTCAAGATATTCCTGAGTTCGAGATCCCAGCGCATGGTTATCTTAAAAGTTGGGCTGAGCAGGGCGTACTGCTTCTAAACACCGTGCTCACGGTCGAGCAGGGGCAGGCGCACTCTCACGCTAAGCTAGGTTGGGAAACCTTCACCGACAGAGTGATTGAAGCGCTAAACCAAAACAGTGACAACATTATATTCTTACTTTGGGGCGCTCACGCTCAAAAGAAAGGAGCAATGATTGATCGTCAAAGGCATCATGTATTAACTGCGCCGCATCCATCGCCTCTGTCGGCACGCCGAGGTTTCTTTGGTTGTAGCCATTTCTCTAAGACGAACCAGTTACTAAAAGAACTTGGCAAGCCCACCATTAATTGGCAGCCCCGACTCGACTAGCTTTATCTTTTGAGTTGGCGGTTTTTCGAGCATCATCAAAACACGCTTCCAGATTCTCTTATACACTTATAAGGAGTATGGATATGGGAGAAGGATTATGATGATCGAAAGGATTAGGCGTGAGCACGGCTATATGGTGCGATTGCTGGCGATATTGAACCGAAAAGTGCACTTGCTCGAGCAAGAGCAACCTATCAACTACGGGGTGATCAAAGAGATTGTTGATTACCTTGCTAATCACTCAGAGAAAATCCACCACCCTAAAGAAGATATTCTTTATCGTTACTTTATCGATAAGTATGGCTCGCAAGAGCATATCGATAATTTAGAAAAGGATCACCAGACACTGTCAGAGAAAACGCATTCATTTTTGGATATTGTTGAGATGATTCTGCACGATGCGGTGGTGCCACAAGATCTGTTCATCGGGCGGTTATCGGAGTTTATCCAAGATCAGAAAAAGCACCTTGATTTGGAAGAGCAATCGGTGCTGCCATTGATTGAAAAGCGTTTTACCACTTCGGATTGGCAGCAGGTGGAGAGCCAGTGGACTGTGGCAGAGGATGATCCGGTGTTTGGTGAGACGATTGCTGACCGCTATAAACAGCTTGCTGAGCGGGTAAGACAAAACGAGTTAGAGAGTGTTTAGACGCCCATAAATGATAATTCCCTCATTAGAGGGAATTATTGGGTACCATTTTGGTTTTGCTAACTCGACTCTGCTAATAAAGCGTGCAGGCCGAATTAATGTGCACGCCTCATCTGCTGTAGATATTGCAGCCAATCAGCACTTTGCGTGGTTGGTTTAATTCGGTGTGCTTGTTCGGCCACTTTCGCCGCTTTTGCGTAGTCTTTCAATCCCACATAAGCGCGTACTTCTAGCAGTAATCGCTCTTGCTCCGGCATGCCTTTCACTTTGCTAAGTGACGCCAATGCTTGTTTGAAATCGCCCTGTTGCAATTCAAGTCGCGACACTTCTTCATAGTATTTTCCATTTAGCCTTGCTGCTGCGAGCCAAGCCGTTTGTGCGTTTGTCCACTCGCGCGCCATTTGCCAATGTCTGGCTTGCTTGATAATGGTGTCGATATCGGTCTCTTTCACTTGCAAGTCAGCGTACGACTCTGCCGCTTTTTCGGGAATACCTTGTTGAGAGTAGAGCTGCGCTTTACTCAACTTCAAATTGTCCGGGACTTGAATACCTGCTCGTTCGGCGGAGACTAGTGTCGCGAGCGCCAACTTGTACTGTTTGGTTTGCATATACAGTGAACTAAGCTGCTGCCACCACATGACGTTGTCTGGCTGCAGAGCGAGTAACTTTTGCGTGGTTAAAATCGCACTTTTCAGGTGGTTTAACTGCATCTCAGCGCTAAGCTGTAGGCTCAATGGTTGCAGTTTTGGCGTGCTATCGAGCTGGTGGTAGTGTTTGATCGCGGCCAGTAACGACTTCCACTCTTGAAGTAGGTAGTGAGCGCGAGCCTTGTTTAACCAAACGCCGGTGATCTGCTGCTTCGACAGCTTTTCGTAAGAGTTTGCTGTCTTGGCCAAGTTGTTAAAGTGAACCAGCGCTTTCTCAGGCATATCTTCGGAGAGCATAAGCTCGGCAAGCATACGCTCTGTTTGCCAACCCTGTTCATCTTTAAACGCTTTTGTATCGACGGCGATTTGCAATTGTGTGATGGCTTTCTTTGGCTGCTCGGCTTGCCAGTAGTAGATGCCGAGCATGCGAGCGACATACGCCTTGTCAAAGTTTGCGTTAGGCTTTAACCCTTCTAATAGTGTAATGGCTTCGTTAAGTTTCTCTTCCTGCTCTAGCTCGTAGGCTTTGGATACTTGAGCTGCGGTGCGCATTCCAAGCTCCTGGCTTGCGAACGCACTTCCGGTTAACACGCTAAGAGATAGGGCAAAGAGCGTTAATACACGTTTACTCATTGATTCAACTTAAACTCTAGTTTTACGGTCTGGCCAATACGAGGCGTTGCCTTACCATTGACGACCATAGGCTGATATTTCCACTGTTTTAACGCGACCATAGCTTCTCGCTCAAACATGCGCTTAGGGTTGGCTTCGACCACTTCGATATCGGTTGGACGACCACGCTCATCAATGGTGAAAGACATCACCACATAGCCCTGAATATTGCGCTGCAAAGCACGACGTGGATAACGGGGCTCTTTGCGATGCAATGGCATGACTTGTTGGTTTTGGCCAATGTCTGGCACAGTCGGTGCGTTTAGCGACACGCCCGCTACCTGAGTCGATACCGAAATATTCGGCAGTTGCGGAGTGCTTGGCGTTTGAACGCTAGATACCTGAGAGCTTTGCTCAACCACTGCTGCAGATGGCGGGGTGGATGGCATTTTTGGTGGCTCTGGCAAAGTACGTTGTCGTCTTGCGGTCTCACTGTCGGGTTCAACCATCACGAGATCATAGCTCAATCTTGGCTTCTCATCTGGCTTAGATTTTGGGCCAATATCAATCATCCAGCTCATAAACGAGAATAGGGCAAACGCGAGGGCGGCTGCGAGCGGTATACTCGCAAATACTCGAAGCATCTATGGACTCTCCGTCGCCAGTGCAATCTTGGTTACGCCTGCGCCTTTAGCGCTGTCCATCACCTCGACAACGGTACCATTGAAGGCATGTTTATCGGCTTGAATAACCATAGAGGCATTCGGTTGCTCAAGAAGCAGTTTCTCAATAGTCGCTTGCACTCGCTCAACATCTACACGGCGTTTGTCGATATAAATGTCGTTAGACGATGTGATTGCGACAAAGATGCCAGCATCTTTTTGACTGACCGCATGGCTCGCTTGTGGGCGATTAACATCAACACCGGACTCCCGCACGAAGGAGCTTGTAACGATGAAGAAGATAAGCATGATGAAGACAATGTCGAGCATCGACGTCATATCGATGTTGGCTTCATCATTTTGTTTTCTACGGTGACCTAATCTCATTGTGAGTCTCCATCAGCAGGCTGACTGGTTTTAGCAATAGCGGTTTGACGCTCACTACGCAGTAGCTGCTCAAGTTGAAGCAGGCTCTTGCTGCTCCATTTTTGAATACGGGAAAAGGCGAGCATGCCAGAAAGTGCAGCAACCATGCCCGCCATTGTTGGGATAGTCGCCATAGAGATGCCTGCTGCCATCAGTCTTGGCTGCGAACTGCCTTGCGCTGCAAGGGTATCAAACACGGTGATCATGCCGGTTACAGTACCTAGCAAACCAAGCATCGGACACAGGCTTAATAGGCACTTCAGCAAGTTAATGTTCTGCTTGAGTTTATTCTCTGCCTCACTAAGCATGGCGTTGCGTTGCGACTGGGCATACCAAGAGTAGTGATCTTGGCGCATCGCCCATTTATCCACCCAGGTTTTCCTTTCTGAGGGAAAGATCTTGGCGAAATAGATGACGCGCTCAACGGCCACTACCCAGAAGATGAACACAACAGCGGCCAGCCACCAAAGCACTGGCCCACCTTGTGTCATAAACTGATTTAAGTGCTCGCTTCCTGGCAACCAACTAAAGAGGTTATGCGGCATACGCTTGCTTAGTCTCCATGGTTTGCGCTTCAGCTTGCTCTGCGACAAGACCCACACTCTGTCTTTCTAGAACGTTGCGGATCGCTTCTGCTTTTGAGCTTAATAAGTTGTGAGCAAGAAGCAGTGGCATAGCAGTAATCAAACCAAGAACCGTGGTCACAAGCGCCATTGAGATGCCGCCAGCCATCACTCTTGGTTCCGCATTACCAAATTGTGTGATGACCTGGAAGGTTTCAATCATACCCGTTACGGTGCCGAGTAGGCCAAGCATCGGAGCGAGTGCTGCCAGAAGTTTCAACATGCTCAAGCCGCGCTCAAGATGTTGCTGCTCATCCATGATAGATTCAAGGAGTCGTAGCTCAAGCGCTTCTACGTGCAGTTTTTTCTCGCTGTTATAGAGCTGAGTACGCGACCTAACGGGTTGTCGGTTGGCGTTTCTGGAGTTTTAAGCTGCTTCTTAATCTTTTGTTCTGTCGTCGTAAGAACCACAGCACGATACAGCGCGATGATCATACCAATGGCAAAGAGACCTGCAATGATCTTACCGACAATACCACCATGGGCAAAACGCTCGCCAAGGGTCGGGGTGTCCGCAAGTTGCTTGTAGATGTCTCCGCGGCTTGGGTCGATAAGCGTTGCGGTTTGACCTGTCACAATGCCCGCGGTTTCTGCCGATGTCGGCACTTCTTTTGGTAAGCGAGGGAAATCGCTCGCCAGTTTACCGTTCCAGTCAATTGGGCCGTGCTTAGCAAGCAGCGCAAAGTTACCTAAACGAGTCGCGTTAATCGTGGTGATTTCACCAGCGCCGTTAACAAATGGGACTTTAACGTCCGCATAGGTAGCACTTGAAGCGATTTGCGCTTGGTAGGCTTCCCACAGGCCGGTAAGTTCTTGAATAGAAGGCAGTGTTTTTGCAGCAACAATGTTGTCAATTGCTTGAATTTGCGCAGACTGCTGCGTGTTTGCAACAGATTGCTCAAGTTCGACTTGCAGCTCTTTCGCTGATTGACGCACCACACCAAACAGTTCACCTAAGCTACCTGTTTCTAGATGCAGTTTCTTTTGCTGCTCCGCCAAAGTACGTTCGTTTTCTGAGAACGCGGTGCTCAATGACTCGATGCTCTCTTCAAGCTTAGCTTTACGACTTTCCAGCTGCGCTTTACGAGCTGCTAGTGATTGCTCTTCTTGCTTAAACTTCGCTTCACGTTCGCTGTTGTGAGCACGTTCTTGCTGCTGTGCTGTCTGTGCCTTTGATGTCAGCGAGTCTGCAGCGAAGCTTGGTTGTGATACGCCGAATGCAAGCAATGCGGCGAGAAATACGGAATTGCGCATTAGCTTGGATCCTTCTGTAAAGACACTGGAAGCTCAATCAGAGCAGGAGAGGCTTGCTTGTTGGCAATCGCAAATGCTTTGTCAATTTGTGGCGCCAGAGCGGCATCGACAGCAACCCAGCTGTTTTGGTGGCTATCCCAAGTCCAGTATTGGTTTCGGTCTAGGCTGCGAGCAACCAATGACAAACGACCAAGATACAATTGTTCAGCTTCAATCTCGCTGCCGACGTTGATAAGAGAACGATAGCTACCTAGCTTGATGCCGTAATCCATCTCAATCTGGTAAGCCTCAAGAATGCGGCGATATTTTTCTGCATCACTCACATCAGCCTGTGGCATCAGAGCTTTTAGCTCGTCGAGCCTTGCTAGGCGAGCTTGCTGGCGAATCGGCTTGTCGCTAGCGATGTGTTGTTCCAGACCTTCGAGCATTTGGTACATCAAAGGCACAACACCTTGGCGAGTGTCATTGATTTGCTCAAGCTGTCTATCAATGCTCGTCATCTCTTGCTGTTGGTTTTCAACGACATCTTTTAGGTGGCGCTCATAAACCTCAAGATTAGCCACTTCCTGCTCAAGCATGGCGATATCTGACTTGAGCTCGAAGGCTTTATCGCTGCTCTGGTTGATGCGAGCTTGGCTTTGTGCGCTTTGCGTAATAGTTTGTGCTTCGACGTTGCGAGCCGTATTGAGGTCATTTGCATTCGTGACACTGCTCATGGTGAGCAGTGGAAGCGAACACAAGGTGAGACGAAGAGCCGTCTTGTTCATTTCTATAGCCTTCTGCTGTTACTAGAAAGTACCGATAGTGTATTAGGATGACGTCGACAGCACTGCGCTGCTATCGAACGAAACGAAGGCGTATTGTAGGGCAAGCGCAAAAAGAAATACAGACTAAATGATATTGATATGAGTTATCATTTGACTTTCGTCAATTTGTTCTCGGGGGATGAATCACAAATGCTCATTAGTTAGATAAAGAAAAACCCTCTTAAAAGAGGGTTTTACGTGTTATCAGTGACGAGGTTTCAGGCTCATCATCACCGAAAATTCGTGATTGAAGGTTGAGTAATCATTTAAAGGTCAACATCGTCGAGCGCAAAGTCGAGACCAATGTCCATGTCGTTGAGTTCTTTTTGTAGGCGCTGTCTGTCTTTAATGGCCTCAATTTCACGCCATTTTCTTTTGACAGGTTTCGAGCGAGCGGCGCGCCCTCTAGGTGCGTCTACTTCCGTAATCTCATCCAGTTCAAAGCCGTCCATAAGCTACCTCACTTGTTTTTGTTCTCCCTACGGAGCCCTTTAAGTACCACATTCTTACGCAGACTAACTTTGATATGTTTCTCATTTGTTTCGAGACTATGAATGTTTTATGCCATTTTGAACTCAATCTCACATTTTTAGAGTTTAGAATCGAATGAAAAATGACCACTTAAATCACAAATTGCAAAAGAGTCCTTCAGTGAGTTTTGTTAATGCTCTGTGCGAATCGGGCTGAAGGGCAACGTTTGCGTGCTACGATAAGCATTCTCATTGCCTGATAACTGCTAAAAAGTACCTCGTTTGGTCAATGAGCGTAGACCCGTTGTGCTAACAAGGTTTGCACCAATTTTGCCTAACCCTAAGCGCTTCGCGGCTAACACCTAAAGGTTGTTGTATATTTGATGCGAGTTTGAGGCGAAAAAGTGAATCATTTGCTTTGCTTAGTGTTAACTTTTCGTGATTTTAAGGTGAAAAATAACAATAATATACCACTGATTGCGTATTGCTTTTTCGTGAGCATGGCTGCAAAATCCGCTCCGTCAAAAAATACGCCGACTTGTATGCCGTTCTCAAGTGGTAAGAAATACAAGCTAAGTTGCCGTGAAAAAGAAAGAAATGAACAAAACTTCACGGATGGAGAAGACCATGGCGCTTAGGACGCACTCGGAAGTGCAGCTCGGACTCTAACTTTAAGTGAGGTTTAAAGTGACAGACGTTATTAATCTAATGAACGATCTACTTTGGGGATCGATTCTTGTTTACTTGCTCGTAGGTGTGGGGATTTACTTTACAGTACGCCTTGGGTTTATTCAGTTCCGCCATTTCGGTCACATGTTCAGTGTGCTGAAAAACAGCCGTAAAGCAGACACTGCTGGTATTTCATCTTTCCAAGCACTTTGTACCAGTCTAGCGGCTCGTGTGGGCACAGGTAATATGGCAGGTGTGGCTGTTGCGCTAACAGCTGGTGGCCTGGTGCTATCTTTTGGATGTGGCTAATTGCAATGCTGGGTATGGCGACATCATTCGCAGAAAGTACGCTAGCACAGCTATACAAAACCAAAGATGACGACGGTAACTACCGTGGTGGTCCAGCTTACTATATGGAAAAAGGCTTAGGCATGCGCTGGATGGGCGTATTGTTCTCTATCTTCCTTATTATTGCTTTTGGTTTGGTGTTCAACGCGGTTCAAGCCAACGCGATTGCCAATGCGATGAATACCGCGTTTGGTTTTGATCCAATGATCGTGGGTGTGGTGATTGTTCTTATCTCTGCATTCGTTATCTTTGGTGGCGTGCGTAAGATTGCGCGTACTGCGGAGCTTATCGTTCCAGTCATGGCGCTGGCGTACCTTGTTCTGGCATTTGTCGTGATGTTCATGAACATTGAGAAAGTGCCAGATGTGATTGCTTACATCTTTAAGAGCGCATTCGGCTTTCAAGAAGCTGCAGCGGGTGGTCTAGGTTATGCTATCGCTCAAGCGATGATCCAAGGTATCAAGCGCGGTTTGTTCTCAAACGAAGCTGGTATGGGTTCTGCGCCTAACGCAGCGGCATCAGCAACGCCTTATCCGCCGCATCCTGCGTCTCAAGGTTACGTACAGATGTTAGGTGTCTTTACCGATACTATCGTTATCTGTACGGCGACTGTGGCTATCATCCTAATGTCGGGTGAATATGTACCGCACAGTGAAATCACGGGTATCGAGCTGACTCAGCGTGCATTGAGCTCTCAAGTGGGTGAATGGGGTGGCATTTTTGTAGCGGTTGCGATCTTCTTCTTCGCGTTTACCTCTATCATTGCCAACTACTCATACGCAGAAACGAACCTGATTTTCCTAGAGCATAACCATAAAGCGGGTCTTGGTCTGTTCCGTGTTATCGTACTAGGCATGGTGATGTTTGGTTCGGTGGCAACGCTGCCGATGGTATGGGCGCTCGCGGATGTGTCCATGGGTCTGATGGCGATTGTTAACTTGATTGCGATCATCCTGCTATCAGGTATCGTGATCAAGCTTGCTAAAGACTACAACCAGCAGCTCAAAGCAGGCAAGGTGCCAACCTTCGATGCCAATGATTACCCAGAGCTGAAATCTCAGCTTGAAGAAGGTATTTGGTATGATGAGAAGGATACAGCGAACAAGTAATCGCTTTTACCTATCTCAAAAATAGAAAAAGCCATGCACTATTTCATTGATGAAAGTGCGTGGCTTTTTTTATACTGAAGTAAACCACTATTAAAAGAGTAAAGTCATGCTTATTGTTGTTTCACCCGCGAAGACCCTAGATTATGAGTCACCGCTCGCCACCGAGCGATTCACTCAACCAGAGTTGATTGAACATTCTGCTGAGCTTATCAAGGAGTGTCGTAAGCTCACCCCGGCCGATGTCTCTGCTTTGATGAAGGTGAGCGATAAGATCGCTGGCTTGAACGTGGCGCGTTTTGAAGAGTGGTCAGAAACGTTTACAACAGACAATGCTCGTCAAGCTATCCTCGCGTTTAAAGGCGATGTATACACTGGATTGGAAGCAGAAAGTTTGTCTGAGGATGACTTTGACTTTGCTCAGCAGCACTTGCGCATGCTCTCTGGCCTTTATGGTCTACTCAAGCCATTGGACTTAATGCAGCCTTATCGTTTAGAGATGGGCACTAAGCTTGCCAATGAGCGCGGCACTAACCTGTACCAATTCTGGGGCGACATTATCACCAACAAGCTCAATGATGCACTGAATGCACAGGGTGACAATGTGCTGATTAACCTAGCATCGAATGAGTACTTTAAGGCGGTCAAGCCAAAACAGCTCGATGGCAAGGTGATTACACCCGTATTTAAAGACTGCAAAAACGGCCAATACAAGGTCATCAGTTTTTATGCTAAAAAAGCACGCGGCATGATGGCACGTTACATCATCGAGAACCGTATTGATTCGATTGAAAAGCTGACGGCATTCGATGTTGCAGGCTACTACTTTGTTGAAGAAGAATCGACGGCGACGGAGCTGGTGTTTAAGCGCGAAGAGCAGTAATTAGATATCGAAAGTGATCAAAAAGGGTGTCAGACCAAGTCTGACACCCTTTTCTATTATTTGATGTTCGCGTTTATTTCTTCTTAGCGCTTTTCTTTTTCTTCACCGCTTTTTTCTTGTCGTCTTTCTTTGGCTTTTTCTTCTTGAAGACTGGCTTTTTGTGCGTTGGACGCATGCCGTCGATGAAGCGCTCTTTGATGGTCTCTTTGGTGTAGCGAGCGACGCGATCCATCATTGGTTGATCGTGTGCTTCTACAATAGAGATAGCGATGCCTTTTTTACCTGCGCGAGCAGTACGACCGATGCGGTGCAGGTAGACGTCGGCACTGCGTGGCATGTCGTAGTTGATGACGTGAGAGACATCTGGCAAATCGATACCACGTGCGGCGATATCGGTCGCGAGCAGGACATTCACTTGGCCATCACGGAAGCGGCTGATCGCGTTGTTACGACGATCTTGTAGCATTTCACCTTGGATCCACGAGCATGGGATCTGCGCGCTATCTAACTGCTGACGAAGCTCGCCTAGCCGTTCGCGCGTCTTTACGAATACGATAGTACGCTGAGCTTGCTCGGTTAGGATGTGTTTTAGCAAGTTCAGTTTGTGGCTCGCATCATCGGCGCGGTGATACCACTGGGTGATCTTTTTGCGCTCGCGTGTTGATGGCTGTGCTTCGAGTTCTGCTGGATTTTTCAAAAGATCGGCAGTGAAACCTTCTACACCACGACCTTCAAGCGTTGCAGAGAACAGCAGCGTTTGCTTACGCCAGCGACACTCTGCTGATAGGCGGTCAACCGTTGGACCAAAGCCCAAATCCAACATGCGGTCTGCTTCATCCAGTACTAACCATTCGATAGCACGGCAGTCAAAGCGCTCTGCTTCGATGTATTCCATCAAACGGCCTGGCGTTGCTACCACGATATCTTGAGTCTCTGCCAGTGTGGCAGCGTGTGAGTCATAGGTGACACCACCGGTAATGGTCGCGACTTTAAGACGAGTGTACTTCGCGAGTGCCGTTGCTTGCTCTGCTACTTGCATTGCCAGCTCACGAGTTGGCGTTAGGATCAAAATGCGTGCTGGCCCTGCCTTCTTGCGAGGGAAGTCGAGCAAGTACTGAATGGCTGGGATGGCAAAAGACGCGGTTTTACCTGTTCCTGTTGGTGCCGAGGCAAGAATATCCCTTGCATCCAATGCTTGTGGAATAGCCTGAGCCTGGATATCAGTTGGGCGGCTAAAGCCCATTTCTTCAATCGCTTCTAAAAGGACCGGATCTAGATCGAGTTCGGCAAAGGTTCTGATCACTATAGTGTCTCCACAAGACGTAGGTTAACCCTGAACAAAAAAACATCAAACAGGGAAAAAGTAGGGCGGCTATTATACTCAAACGAACGCGCGGCGCACTTACATTTTAAGGTAAAAGTCTTTAGTTAGAGTAATAAAGTCCGCAGAATATCCACCGGCGTCACCATGGATAACCAAATGCTCCTCTCTACACGCTTCAAATACTTTACTTAAGGTGAACAGCAGACGGTGACAAGGCTTTTTAGGGGTAGTTTGCACTCGACATAGACGTGTTAAATGCCAACCCTGTTGCTTAGCCATTGCGATGAACTGCTCACCTTCTGGTGTTGGTAGGACAAAGCTGGCTTGCCCCTCTTCTGTAAGCAAGGTTTGGCAGCGTTCTAGTAATTGCTCATGAGCTAGGGTATGGGTGTGTCTGGCGGTCGCTCGCTGAGCATTGTGCGCGACTTCACCGCTATTGAAGTAGGGTGGGTTGCAAATGATCCCAGTAAAGCGCTCGCTAAAGCTCTGCTTTAATATATCTCCTTGAAGCAGAGTTAGACGCTCACTCCATCCAGTTTCCGCAAAGTTGCGTTTGGCGTCATTAATCGCCGTGCTGTCGATATCGATCGCTGTTATCGCGGCAGTTTGAAAGCGCTGCGCACTCATCAAGGCTAGAAGGCCTGTACCAGTACCGATATCGAGCAGTCGCTCGGCGCTGGAATATTGTGCCCACGCACCCAGAAGTACGCCATCGGTGCTGACAGGCATCCCTGAGTGACCATCGAGAATGGCGAACTGTTTGAATTGAAAGCCTTTCGTTTTTGATGTGCTACTAGTCATAAGTTATCTTGTTAATCGTTTGCTTTTTAGTGATAGGTACTAGTGTTAAATTTTTGAGTAGTGATATGTTCTGCATGTAAGCGATGTGTGTAAGAAAATGATCGAGATAAAATTCCGCTTTTATTTGTCAGTCTAGTTATTCAAACTGCTTTTAATTCAATTAAACAAATTTATATAGTGTTTATATCTATATCTATTGCTTATTGACTAGTGATTCGTCATCATGCCCGCCTTATTTTACGAGGGAACCAAGATTCCTTCTACAGAAACACAACATAACAAGTAAGGGCATATCTGTGAAACAGACGTTAAAAACAACAGATATTATAGCAGTCGGCTTTATGCTGTTTGCGTTTTTCCTTGGTGCTGGCAACATCATCTTTCCACCACTAGCGGGTCAATTAGCGGGTGAGAACTTGCTCCCAGCAATGACTGGTTTTCTTCTCACTGCAGTAGGTCTTCCTCTTATTACCATTATTGCTGTTGCAGTGGCAGGAGGCTCTTGGGAGCACCTGACAAAAGATTTGCCAAAGAAAGCGGCGACGCTGATTGCGGTACTGATCTTTATTATTATCGGCCCTGCATTCGCTGCGCCTCGTACCGGTCTAGTCGCCTATGAAATGGCGATTCGCCCATTCTTCGCTGACGCCGCCCAAGTCCACCTAACGATTTTCTCAATCCTGTTTTTTGCTGTTGCTATGTCATTTGCTTGGTCGCAAGGCAAACTGATTGATGTGATCGGCAAGGTGCTTACGCCTGTTCTGTTTGTTGGCCTCATTGTTCTTGCTGGTGCGGTATTCATTGACCCACAAGGTGAGATGATTACTCCAGTTGGAGAGTACCTAAGTCAGCCTCTGACCAAAGGCTTCCTTGAAGGTTACAACACCATGGACACCTTCGGCTCTTTGATGTTTGGTATGTTGATTGTGGATGCACTGCGTAAGAAAGGCATCACTGAGCAAGCAGCAACGACTAAGTACCTAATTAGCGCGGCATTCATTGCAGCAGCAGGTCTTGCATTTGTCTACATCTCACTGTTCTACCTAGGTGCGACAAGCGCGACGGTTGCAGCAGGTGCTGACAACGGCGGTGCTATCTTAAGCCAATACGTACAAGCCTTGTTTGGTCCATACGGGCAAATCGTACTTTCTGTGATTGTATTGCTCGCGTGTTTGACGACGGCGATCGGTCTGATCTCAGCGTGTTCTGATTACTTCAGCTCACTCACATCTATCAGCTACCAGAAGTGGGTTGTGATCATTGGTGTGGCATGTGCTGTTGTAGCAAACGTTGGTTTGGCACAGCTTATCTCACTATCGGTTCCGGTACTGTTTGCACTATACCCAGTAGCGATTGCGCTAGTCGCTTTGACATTTACTCGCAAGTACCTAGCGAACCCGAAACTTGCTTACCGCGTGGTTATCTTAGTATCACTGGCATTTGCCATGATCGATGCTGCGAAAGTAGCGGGTATTGATGTGTCTGCATTCAACGCATTGCCACTGTTTAGTGTGGGCATGGGTTGGGTAATGCCTACATTTGGTGCAATTGTTTGCATGTGCTTTATTGGTCGAAGTGACCAAAGTCTAGAGCAAGAAGCTGCCTAGTAGAGCATGCTAATAGAAAAAGTCTGCCAGTAAGACTGCAAAAAAACGAAAAACGGCGCTTGATAGGCGCCGTTTGTTTAGGTATTTTTTCTTTGTCAGCATCAAAGCGTTTGCTGATACTCAACAAGGATCTGCTCAACCCAGCTTGCAATGCGCTCGTCGCTGAGCTCGTATTGAGAGTCTTCATCCAAAGCAAGACCGACAAACTGACTGCCATCTTCGGTGAGTGCTTTTGACGCTTCAAATTCGTAGCCTTGGTTATTCCAGTACCCAATGAATTGCGCGCCGGTTGGTTTAAGCTCGTCGTGTAGCATGCCCATGGCATCGAGATACCATTCGCCATAGCCTTCCTGATCGCCTAACCCGAACAGAGCGACGACTTTATCATTAAGTGATACACCGGAGATTTGATCCCAAATTGCGCCCCAGTCTTCCTGGAGTTCACCAAAATCCCAAGTGGAAATGCCTAAGATGAGCAGGTCGTATTCGCTCATCTTGGTAATAGGTGTCTCTTTTACGTTGAAGATGTCGACGATATCAGGGCCGATGATGTCGCGGATTTTCTCTGCAGCCATCTCGGTGTAGCAGGTGGACGAGCCGTAAAATAAGCCTATTTTCATAACTTCACTGTATCTTGGTTGTGATGATTGGCCAAGATTCTACTCTGAATTCGACCATCTTTGCAGCGCTTATTCGCTAGGTGGTGGTTTTTTATGGCAATCTGGTTTTTTCTCGCTTACTCTGTTCAAAGTACTGTATAAACATCCAAGAGGTAGTCGTGAGCGACGTCAATATCCAAGATCAGGGCTTAGTGGAGCAATTTCTCGACTCCATGTGGATGGAGCGAGGGTTGTCAGAAAACACCTTGGCGTCTTATCGAAATGATTTGGTGAAGTTGTTGAAATGGATGCATGAGCACAACTATAAACTGGATTTTATTAGTTTAGCGGGCTTGCAGGAGTATCAAAGCTGGTTGGCGGATCAAAACTACCAGCATAGCTCCAGAGCGAGAATGCTGTCTGCGATCCGTCGATTGTTCCAATATCTGCACCGAGAAAAACTGCGCTCGGATGATCCGACTGCACTATTGGTGAGCCCCAAACTTCCCAAGCGACTACCGAAAGATTTAACCGAAGATCAAGTGACGGCGCTCCTTGATGCGCCCGATCCGAACGATCCAATAGAGCTTCGCGACAAAGCGATGCTAGAACTTCTTTACGCTACAGGCCTTCGTGTTACAGAGCTTGTGAGCCTGACGATGGAAAACATTAGCCTCAGACAGGGCGTGGTGCGCGTTGTTGGTAAAGGCAACAAAGAGCGCTTAGTGCCTATGGGCGAGAACGCCATTGATTGGATCTCTGAGTTTATCGATAAAGGTCGCCCGCAGCTGCTTGGTGAGAAAACCTCAGATGTTGTGTTTCCAAGTAAACGCGCCAAGCAGATGACTCGACAAACCTTTTGGCACCGTATTAAGTTCTATGCTGTGTTGGCTGATATCGATACCGAGTTATTGTCGCCACACGTATTAAGACACGCTTTTGCGACGCACCTATTGAACTATGGTGCAGACCTGCGTGTCGTACAGATGTTGCTAGGGCATAGTGACTTATCCACGACACAAATTTATACTCACGTAGCAACTGAACGATTGAAGAACATTCATAGCCAGCATCATCCAAGGCTTAATTTAACGTTTTCTATACAAAGGTGATTTTAATGAGCGTATTACGCCGCTTAACTCTACTTTCTCTGCCATTTTTCGTGACGGCTTGCGGTGCAGAAGAATCTCAACCAAGCCAAGTAACACCAGCACCTGTCGTTGAAGCGGCGGCGGTAAGCAGCACAGCAGACGAAGCGGCCATCCGTGAACGATTTGCCAAAATCGGCATTGAGGTATCAGAAGTCGTGGCTTCAGATATTGCGGGTCTGGTAGAAGTTCGTACTCCTGGCGGTATCTTGTTCGCATCACCATCTGGTGATCATTTTATTGCTGGTACCTTGTACTCGATTGATGCTGACGGCAATTACAAAGACGTGATTGCTGAGCGCCAAGCGCCAATCAATGCGGAAAAAATTGCCTCTTTTGCTGACACAGTCATCGAATACAAAGCAAAAGACGAGAAGTACGTAGTGACGGTATTCACTGATATTACGTGTGGCTACTGCGTGAGACTGCACAGCCAAATGGAACAATACAACGACCTTGGAATTACGGTGCGCTACCTTGCTTACCCACGACAAGGCGCGACAGGCTCGGTGGCTGATCAAATGGCGAAAATCTGGTGTTCAGAAAATCCAGCAGACGCGATGCACGATGCGAAAGTTAACCGCAAAGAAGCGGTGTTTGATGGTGATCTGAAGCAGTGCCAAGAGACCGTAGCTAAACACTACGAGCTTGGACGCGAGCTAGGTATCAGTGGCACGCCAGCAATCTTCCTACCAAATGGTGAAATGGTCGGTGGCTACCTTCCTCCTGCTGATCTTCTAAAGCGTCTTCAACAAATTCAATAACGATTAGGATTGGGGCCTTTTAAGGCCCATTGCACTTTATGATAGAAATCCAACGCCGTCCTGATGTCGATATTTCGATACTTCCTGACTCTATTCCTGCTTTGCTACGCCGTCTGTACATCAGCCGTGGCGTCAGTGATGTTGCTCAATTGGAAAAAGCGGCCAAAGGGCTGCACTCCTACCAACAGCTAGCAGGCATTGACGCCGCTGTTGAGCTGCTGTTTGAGGCGATTGAGCAGCAAAAACGCATTATTGTCGTCGGTGACTTTGATGCTGATGGTGCAACGAGTTCTGCGCTTTCTGTGTTGGCTCTTCGAATGCTAGGCAGCCGCAATGTGGACTATTTAGTGCCTAACCGTTTTGAAGATGGCTATGGCCTAAGCCTGAGGTGGTTGATCAAGCTATCGAGATTGGCGCTGAAGTCATCATGACCGTTGATAATGGTGTCTCTTCGATTTCCGGGGTGCAGTACGCCAAAGACAATAACATCAAGGTGTTGGTGACTGACCACCACTTACCAGGTTCTGAGCTGCCGAATGTGGATGCCATGGTCAACCCCAATCTCAACGAGTGTGGGTTTCCATCGAAAGCACTTGCCGGTGTTGGCGTTGCATTTTATCTGATGATGGCACTTTGCGTTTATATGAGAAAGCGCAATTGGTTCGCCGAGCAAGGTATGGCTGAGCCAAAACTGATGGAGCTGATTGATTTGGTGGCGCTCGGTACCGTTGCCGATGTGGTGGCTTTGGATGAGAACAACCGCATATTAGTGCACCAAGGCTTACAGCGAATTCGAGCAGGCAAAGCCAGACCCGGCATTCAAGCTTTGATTGAAATCGCTAAGCGCGATGCAAGAAAGCTGGTGGCATCCGATTTTGGCTTTGCACTGGGTCCAAGAATCAATGCGGCAGGTCGTTTGGATGATATGTCGTTCGGTGTTGAGCTTTTAATGTCGGATAACATCCACGCTGCTCGTCGTATGGCCAGTGAGCTTGATGGACTTAACCAGACACGTAAAGACATCGAAGAAGGCATGAAGCAAGAGGCATTGGCATTTTGTGAGCGCTTGCAAATTAGCGATAAGGCGGCGCTGCCCTATGGTCTAGCGCTGTTCCAGCGTGACTGGCACCAAGGTGTGATTGGTATTTTGGCCTCGCGTATCAAAGACAAATTCCACCGTCCGGTGATTGCGTTTGCCGATGGTGGTGAAGGGACGATCAAAGGCTCTTGTCGCTCTATCCAAGGCCTGCATATGCGCGATGCCCTTGACCGTATTGATACCCAGAACCCGGGGTTGATTTTGAAGTTTGGTGGTCACGCGATGGCAGCCGGTCTTACTATTATGGAAAAAGACTTTGAGCGCTTTAGTAAGCTGTTTGATGAGGTGGTGCGTGAAGAGCTAGGTGATACCGCGCTAAAAGGGATTATCTTGTCAGATGGCGAGTTAATGCCGGAAGAGTTTTCCATGCATACAGCAGAGCAGATCCGTGCTGGAGGTCCTTGGGGGCAAGCGTTCCCCGATCCTGTGTTTGATGGTGAGTTTAAAGTGCTGCATCAAAAGTTGGTGGGTGAAAAACACCTCAAGCTGATGGTTGAGCCGATGCACAAAGGGTTTGGCACCAACATTATGCTGGATGCGATCGCCTTTAACGTGGATCTGCGCCGCTGGCCAGATGCCTCGGTGAAAACGGTCACTCTCGCTTACAAACTGGATATTAACGAGTTTCGTGGAAACCAGTCGCTGCAACTGATGGTCGACCATATTGAGCCTCGCTAGGGGCTTAATATTTCGGTCAAGGAAAATCGATATTTTCCTGTATCTTCGTCACATTTTTGAGTAGAATTCTGCGGTTAAATTCTACTCATAAATGCTGAGCAAATATGTTTGAAATCAATCCTATCAAAAACCGCCTACAGGATGTGTCTGAACGCACAAATATCCTGAGGGGGTATCTTTGACTATGACGCTAAGAAAGAGCGTCTAGAAGAAGTCAACGCAGAACTTGAACAACCGAATGTATGGAACGAGCCTGAGCGTGCGCAAGCACTCGGTAAAGAACGTGCCTCACTGGAAGCGGTTGTTGAAACCATTGATCTTCTTGACCAAGGTGTAGAAGACGTAGACGGTCTTCTTGAGCTTGCGGTTGAAGAAGAAGACCAAGAAACCTTCGATGAAATTGAACCAGAACTTGCTGAACTGGAAGCCAAGCTAGAGAAGCTTGAGTTCCGCCGTATGTTCGCCGGTGATCACGATGCGTCAGATTGCTACATCGACTTGCAATCGGGCTCTGGTGGTACCGAAGCGCAAGACTGGACTAACATGATGCTACGTATGTATCTTCGTTGGGCTGAAGCGAAAGGCTTCAAGACAGAAATCATCGAAGTATCAGAAGGTGAAGTGGCAGGCCTTAAAGGCGCGACTGTGAAGGTATCGGGCGAGTATGCTTATGGTTGGCTGCGTACAGAGACAGGTGTTCACCGTCTAGTTCGTAAGTCACCATTTGACTCAAGCGGCCGTCGTCACACTTCATTTGCGTCTGCGTTTGTGTATCCAGAGATTGATGACAACATTGATATCGAGATCAACCCGTCTGATCTTCGTATCGACGTTTACCGCGCATCTGGTGCGGGTGGTCAGCACGTTAACACCACGGAATCTGCGGTTCGTATTACTCACGTTCCAACGAACATCGTGGTTCAGTGCCAGAACGATCGTTCTCAGCATAAAAACAAAGACCAAGCGATGAAACAGCTGCGTGCAAAACTGTTCGAGCATGAACTGCAAAAGCAAAATGCAGAGAAGCAAGCGAACGAAGATGCGAAATCTGACATCGGTTGGGGCAGCCAAATTCGCTCTTACGTACTTGATGATTCACGCATTAAAGACTTGCGTACTGGCATTGAAAACCGCAACACTCAAGCGGTTCTTGATGGCGACTTGGACAAATTTATCGAAGCTAGCCTAAAATCAGGCCTGTAAGCTTTTCACCACTTTTAAAACAGGATACATCGAAAAATGACTGATGCTGTTCAAAACGAAAACGCACAAGAAGCCTATTCACCTGAAGAAAATAAGCTAATCGCTGAGCGCCGCGCAAAACTGGATCATATCCGTAAAAGCTGCAAAGCGAACGGCCACCCAAATGATTTCCGTCGTGAGCACTTAGCGGGCGACCTTCAAGCGGAATTTGGTGAGAAGACGAAAGAAGAACTAGAAGAGCTAAACCACGTAGTGGCAATTGCAGGCCGTGTTATGGCTAAGCGTGGTCCATTCCTAGCGATTCAAGAAACGTCAGGTCGTATCCAAGCATACGCCGCAAAAGATGTTCAAAAAGAGCTAAAAGAGAAATACCAAGGCCTTGATATCGGTGACATCATCGGTGTGAAAGGTGCACTGCACAAGTCTGGTAAAGGCGATCTTTACGTGAATAT
This sequence comes from Vibrio variabilis, assembly GCF_003263785.1. Taxonomy (GTDB): domain Bacteria; phylum Pseudomonadota; class Gammaproteobacteria; order Enterobacterales; family Vibrionaceae; genus Vibrio; species Vibrio variabilis. The sequence goes on along the minus strand of NZ_JYJK01000130.1, from coordinate 179,280 downwards.
GGAAGAGTACGAGTTGCTAACCAAAGCACTTCGTCCACTACCAGAGAAGTTCCATGGTCTCACTGACCAAGAGATGCGTTACCGTCAGCGTTACGTTGACCTAATCGTTAACGAAGACTCTCGTCACGCGTTCATCATTCGCTCTAAGCTAGTATCGGCAATTCGTAACTTCATGAGCTCGAAAGGCTACCTAGAAGTTGAAACGCCAATGATGCACGTAATTCCTGGCGGTGCGACTGCGCGTCCATTTATCACGCACCACAACGCGCTTGATATCGACATGTACCTACGCGTTGCACCAGAGCTTTACCTAAAACGTCTAGTGGTAGGTGGCTTTGATCGCGTATTCGAGATTAACCGTAACTTCCGTAACGAAGGTCTATCGCCACGTCACAACCCAGAATTCACAATGATGGAATTCTACCAAGCGTACGCGGACTACAAAGATCTGATGGATCTCACTGAAGAGATGCTAAGCACGGTAGCGATGGATGTTCTAGGTTCAACGTCAATGCCTTACGGCGATGAAATGGTTGAGTTTGGTGGCACATACGCTCGCATGAGTATGTTTGAAGCGATCAAACACTACAACCCTGATCACGCTGAAATCCAAGCGCTAACAGAAGAAGACCTCACTAACCGTGACAAGATGGTTGCAATTGCGAAATCTGTACACGTTGAGGTTGAGACGTTCTGGACATGTGGTCAGCTTCTTGAAGAGATCTTTGGTGAGACGGCTGAGCCTCAGCTCATCCAGCCAACGTTCATCACTGGCTACCCAGCAGATATCTCTCCACTGGCGCGTCGCAGCGATGACAACCCATTCTTCACTGATCGCTTTGAGTTCTTCATTGGTGGTCGTGAAGTGGCGAACGGCTTCTCTGAGCTTAACGATGCAGAAGACCAAGACGCACGCTTCAAAGCACAGATGGATGCGAAAGATGCGGGTGATGATGAAGCGATGTACTACGATGCCGACTACATTACTGCACTAGAGCACGGCCTACCGCCAACAGCGGGTCAAGGTATTGGTATCGATCGTCTAGCGATGCTATTTACTAATACGCACACCATTCGCGACGTTATCCTCTTCCCAGCGATGCGTCCTCAGCAGTAAGTTCTCTGCTAAGGTTATGATTTCCTACAAAGCCTCTCTTCGGAGAGGCTTTTTTTCATGCCAAATTTCCTTGAATGTTTATAGAAAAGTCATAAATCGTGCACTAGTCTTATTTATGAGACACCTCTGTACGTTTTAAACGCGATTTGTGTGTTTGATAGATAGGTTTATTTGCATAGAATTAATCTGTTGAATCTAAAATAATAATAGGAATGATGTAATGGGAACCGAATTTCGGATGGATTCAATCCCCGGCTCTTTAGTCGTGGTGGGGGAGTTTACGAGCCTTGGCTGTCTGTTCTGGAGCAAGCAGGTTGGCGCTGCACGCAATGTTCTGATCTTCGCAAAGCCGATGCGCTATTTTCTGAGATTGGACCATGTATTGGTATTGTCGATCTCACAAGGGACGATTTTAGTTTAAATGGCATTGCGAAGCTTGTTAGCACGCATAAGCAAGTGCGTTGGATTGCTTTTATTCGAGAATCGCAGCTCAGCTCCGATACTATTTGCCAATTTATCGTCAACTTCTGTATCGATTTCTTCACTACACCAATTCCAGACTCAAGGCTGATGAGTACCATAGGTCACCAGCTTGGCATGCTCAAATTGGAGCAAAAAGTTTGGCCGCACAATGGTAACGACAATGATCTAGGCATAGTCGGGCAATCGTTGCCCATTAGACGACTACGTGACCAAATTCGTCGTATTGGTCCAACAGACGTGAGTATTATGATCCACGGTGAGGTTGGAGCGGGTAAGGAGTCGGTCGCCAAAGCGATTCATCGCTGCTCAGCTCGCTCGCAAAAACCGTTCATTGCTGTCAATTGTCGTGCGTTCTCGGATGCTCGGTTCGAAAACGAGTTTTTTGGTATGCATGACGCTTCCCAGAGTTCATTGCTGGATCAAGCATCAGGCGGCACCATTGTCCTCAACGATATATTTACCCTGCCACCCAAGCAGCAACTGAACTTATTGAAGTTCTATCAAGATGGACAAATTGAAACCGCTAAAGGCATCAAAGAATTTGATGTGCGTATTTTAGCGGCGGATTCTTCAGATATTGAGAAAGCCTTGGGCGACGGTACCTTTAATGAGGAGCTCTTTCACTGCATTAATGTGCTAAGAATTAATGTCCCTAGCCTTAAAGAGCGTGCGACAGATATTGCGCTATTGGTCACTCATTACATAAACCAATTTTCTAAAGAATTTAATTCGCCTGTGAAGTCCATTGACGACGATGCAATTAAGTCACTGACTTATTATCATTGGCCTGGAAACGTGAAAGAGCTAATGAATCAGGTAAAGCGCGCAGTATTAATGACCGAAGAAGAGGTATTAGCGAAAAAACATTTTGAGCTACCGGGCACCTTTTCAGGCAAACGTAGCCTGAAGAGTATTCGTGAACGCTCAGAGCGTGATGCGCTTATTTTGGTGCTCGATAGTCACAACGGGCAGGTAACGCAAGCAGCGAAAGAGCTAGGTATTTCACGTGCGACCATGTACCGCTTATTGAATAAGCACAACTTGATCACAGAAGAGACGATGTAGCTCAAGGGCTGGACTTTGAACAACAAAAGGTGCTTCGGCACCTTTTTTGGTTGAATAGGTACCGTTTTTAGGGGGTTGCATTGCAATTACATGTAAGATTGATGCAGCTCGCACTAATTGAGCTTGAAATAATATCAGGTTGTATTTTGCTTAAATAAAATAAATCACCGTACTTTGGTGGGTGATTGACTAAATATTCGGCACTAAAACACTCGTGATCATCATCACTAGAGTATTCATTTGTTTTTCACTTTTTTGTATATGTTTTGTTGATTTAATAAACGAACTGCATAAGAATTAACCGTGAGCGAGACGCTCACTTACCCAAATTTCAGGATTAATCAAGTTAGTATGGAGGCACAGAAAATGATGAATCGTATTTCTTTTATCAACGCTCGTGCTGTTCGCCGTACTGATGCTGATCATATGTGTGGTCTAGTTTTGACCGCCACCGTCGCCGATAAACCGGTAGCAAATTCAGCACAAGCTTAATTAATCCGTAACCTTATGAGGCTGCGGAAATAGCAGTCACATAAGGGTTTTTATATCTTTCCTAGACCGCTATTTCTCTCCTCTTTATTTCTTAATCTGGAGATTATTATGCGTACTTCTGTATATCTAACTATCGCAACTTGGCTAATCAAAGCAGACATTCAAAAAGAAGAGCGTGAGTGGAAAAGACGCTACCGTCGCAATGCGTATCAACTACCACTTCACAGCGAACACCTGCTAAGAGACATCGGCCTAGACAAAGAGGGTCGTCCACTTGGTCATGTTGCTGCTCCTCAAGTTGTCGCTAAGCGTAAAGCTCGTCACCTGCGTCGAGAGTTGCAGTCAAGATTAGCTACGTAACTCAAGGCGGGCAGTGTCACTGCCCGCCGATGACTCGAGATAGCGAGGTTGGATCATATTTCCATTCCTCGCACACAGTAAAAAGTAAGATTAGGGGCAAGGGTTTGAATACCTTGCCCTATTATTTGTAGCTCTTCTAACAGTTCATCGGACAAGGTAATGTCAATACTATCGATATTACTTTTCAGTTGGTCGAGGTTGGTGGCACCAATAATATTGGAGGCGACAAAAGGACGTTGATTCACAAATGCCAGCGCCATTTGTGATGGATCTAGACCGTGTTTATGGGCAAGATCCACATAGGCTTGAGTCGCTTCGATACCCTGAGGCGTGAAGTAGCGAACAAAGCGTTCAAATAGGCTACAACGTGCGCCTTCTGGTCTCTGTCCATTGAGGTATTTACCGCTCAAGCAGCCGAAGGCTAATGGCGAGTAGGCGAGTAGCTCAACCCCTTCATGATGACTGATTTCCGACAGTCCCACTTCAAAACTTCGATTAAGCAGGTTGTACGGGTTTTGAATGGAAACGATTCTTGGCAGGTCGTGCTTTTCCGCTAACTTGAGCAATGTCATTACGCCCCATGGTGTTTCGTTCGATACGCCAATGTAGCGAATTTTCCCTACCTTAATCAGCTCGTTGAGTGCTTCGAGCGTTTCAATCAAGGTGACTTCTTCATTGTCGTCAGGATAAGGGTAATTGAGCTGGCCGAAACAGTTGGTTTTACGCTGAGGCCAATGAAGCTGATAAAGATCGATATAGTCGGTTTTTAATCGAGTGAGGCTGTCATCAAGCGCTTGATGGATGTTGCGGCGATCTAGGCTCATATTTTCGCGAATGTAAGGGACGTTGCGCGGGCCTGCGACCTTGGTTGCCAACACGACTTTTTGTCTTTTATCAGAATGCGATAGCCAGTCACCGATATAAGACTCAGTTAACCCTTGCGTGTTTTGTTTGGGCGGAACTGGGTACATCTCAGCAGTATCGATGAAGTTGATCCCGCGTTCAACGGCATAATCAAGTTGTTCAAAGGCTTCTTGCTTGGTGTTTTGCTCACCGAATGTCATGGTTCCCAAACAGATTTTACTGACTTCGAGCGAAGAGTGAGGGAGCTTGTGGTATTTCATCGAGCCATCCTTGCTTGTTGTTATTTGATTCCACTATACCCCGTTTTTATAAAAGATCTGCTCATTTTATGCGCAACTGGCTGCGCTTTGGCTAAACTGATAGTGATAAGTCACGCATTATCCACAAAAGCAAAGGAGGTGGACTATGCAAAAACATCAGCTCGATCGTTGGATACACGGACATCACAAAGAGAGTTATAAACCACCTAAGGTGTTTGTGATCGGTTGTGCTGATATTTCACACTATTTACTTGCAGTGGAATACAAGCACAAACTCGAACCCATTAAACAAGATGATGAGCCTATTCATTACGAGTCATTAGATTCTGTAAAAGAAGCACTGACACGTCTCGGTGTGGAGAAGGCCTATCTGAGGCTTCACAACGCATATGATGAGTGCGGCAGCGCAGAGATGAATCGCTACTGCGATATTGAACTCAACTTGCACTAAGCATTAGGCTAAATCAGGCAAAGTAGGTTTCTAAGATATAACCTGTAAAGCTCGCTCTGAGGTAAAAGCCTCGGGCAGGGTCTTTATTGGTTGTCCATTGGTGCCATACGCTTCCGTCTTCGCTCGGCTGTTGGCCGCTTTTGGCCTTATTTGCAGCACTTCACCGCTTCTGGCGGTAATTTGATTAACATCACCGAGTGCAATCAAATCCATAAGCTCTTCCCAGTCGTTTTTGAGTAAAGTCTCTTCTTGCAACGATGGACTCCAGATAAGCGGTGATCCCACACGCCTCTCTGCGACAGGGATTTCACGCTCACCCTCTACAGGTAGCCAAAGGACTCGCGACAGTTTGTTGCGGATATGACTGGTTTCCCAAGTTAACCCAGTGATCCCTGTTAATGGGGCGACACAAACGAAGGTCGACTCTAGTGGTTTGCCATTGTAGCCAATTGGGATGCTTTTTAGCTCGACACCAATTTCAGGAAAATCCTGTACAGGCTTGCTACCCGCCGTTGCACCGAGGTGCCATTCCAGCAACTGACCAACCCAACCTTTATCCCGCTTGAGATTATCAGGTACACGCATGTTGGCTTGTTTGGCAAGATCGCCAAAGCTCATACCAGCGATTTGACGGGCGCGTTTTAACAGTTCGGCTTCGGATTTTGGTGCTGTGTTCATCGGTGTTAATGTCGCTGTTTTTTCTAACCGCCGCTAGTTTAACATGAGTACGAGTTCTATCTCTGTACAAAAAAGGATCACTTCGCTGAAAACTTGATCTATTAAATAGTTATCCACAACAATGACGCCTAAATGACACTAAAAATGAATGCATGGATAAATAATCAGTATATTTACCCCGACAAACTGCTTGAAATATCGGGCTTTGTATGAAAATTGGCAAACCTAATGTGGATAAACTACTCTGTGGTGGATCTTTGACCGATCTGAGTGGTGGCAAATCATAATCATAAGAACTACGAATGAGATATGACGATTGTGTGTTTAAGTGTCTGTTTATTAGGTTTTTATTTTCATCCTATATTTTGGGTACAGTTTAGTAGGTTCTGGTTTTTCTACGATTTTTCCGAGAGATCAACGATTCTGCACACAGTTATTCACAGAAAAGGTGAATAAATGTGGCCTATGTCTCATTGTAGTGTTGATAACTACGGTGTTGTTCGAATCTTATCCAGTGAGCGACAAAGAAGTGGTAATTGTTCAAATTTACACATCCATAAGTTTGCTCAAGTTGGGGATATGTGGAAAAATCAAGGTAATGAAAATTTAATTGAGGTTGGCCAGTGATAGATGGCGATGGTTACCGACTTAATGTTGGTATTGTAATCTGTAACAACCATGGTCAGGTCTTCTGGGCTAAACGATACGGACAACACTCATGCAATTTCCTCAGGGCGGTATTGACGAAGGTGAATCCGCCGAAGAAGCCATGTATCGAGAACTGTACGAAGAGGTGGGATTGACTAAAAACGATGTTAAAGTCGTTGCGGTCAGTCGCCACTGGCTAAGATATAAGTTACCTAAGCGTTTGGTGCGCTGGGATTCGAAACCAGTCTGTATCGGGCAAAAACAGAAATGGTTTTTACTGCGCTTGGACTGCGATGAGTCCAAGATCAATATGCAGCGCGGTAATACCCCTGAGTTTGATGGTTGGCGTTGGGTAAGTTACTGGTACCCAGTTAGACAAGTGGTTTCGTTCAAGCGTGATGTCTACCGCCGTGCGATGAAAGAGTTTGCGTCGCTAGCAATGCCGTTTAAAGAACGAAAATTTAAAGGCAAAAGAAAGCATCGAAGAGGGTAAGTATGCTATCGCAACTAAGGGATATAGTTGAGCACGTCTCAAAAGTAGAAGACGTGCATGCAGCCCTCGAGATGTTAGTGCAGCAAACGTGTTCAGCGATGAACACCGAGTGCTGCACCATTTATCTTGCCAACGACGATAAGCAGCGCCTTGAGCTCATGGCGACCCAAGGGCTTACCTTTCAAGGTGATACGATTCATATAGGCTTCAATGAAGGTTTGGTCGGCTTAGTTAAGCGTACCGCCGAGCCTATCAACCTGGCTGAGGCCGCCAAGCACTCCGCATTTAAGTTTTTCCCTGAACTGGGGGAAGACGTCTACCACTCCTTTCTAGGCACGCCTATTATCCATCGTAAGCAAGTGCTCGGTGTGTTGGTCGTGCAGCAAAAAAGCTCCCGTCAGTTTAGTGAAATGGAAGAGTCTTTTTTGGTCACACTGTCTGCGCAGATTGCGGTATTGATTGCTCACGCGATTGCCCAGGGGCATGGTTTTTTTGAAGACAATGCCGCACCTGTTATCAAGGGCATTGGCGCCTCTTCTGGTGTTGCGATCGGCCCAATTTGGTGGGACAACACTCAGCCAGATCTCAGTGACGTATTTCCTGCGTCTACGCTCGATGTGGCGCGTGAGCAAGAAATGCTTTCAGTTGCGATTGAACATGCATTGACGGACTTTAAGCGCATGCGTAAAAAGCTCGATTTGGAGCTCAATAAAGACGCGCTGGCGATATTTGATCTGTTTACTCACCTGCTCAACGATCCGATGCTGAGAAACGACCTCAAAGCGCAGATCCAAAAAGGAGACAAGGCGGATTGGGCGCTACGCCAAGTCGTTGAGAGCTACGCTAACCGCTTTGCAAAAATGTCCGATGTGTATTTACGTGAGCGGGCGCAAGACATTAAAGAACTGGGTCAGCGACTGCTGTTCTTCCTTCATGACACCGAGTACCCCATTCACGAGTTTAACGAGCCCGTGATTTTAGTAGTTCGAGAGCTGACGGCTTCCATTTTAGCCTCTATTCCAAAAGAGCAATTGCTTGCGGTTGTGTCGCTGGAAGGCGCCGCTAACTCGCACGCGGCCATTTTGTCCAGAGCCATGGGTATTCCAGCGGTTATGGGGGTGAATACCAATCCGGAGCTGCTTAGTGGCAAGCTCGGTATTGTGGACGGTTACAGCGGTGAAATATTTCCAAACCCTAGCCAAGAGTTGTTATTGGAATACCGTGAGCTGGTCAGTGAAGAGTCAGAACTGTCACAAATGGTGGAGTCGACGGCCGATCTTGAAGCCGCCACTAAAGATGGTCAGCGTATTCAAGTTATGCTCAATGCGGGTCTTAGCGCTGATACCAGTATTTCTATCAACAAAAACGTTGATGGTGTTGGCTTATACCGAACGGAAATTTCATTCTTATTGCAGCAGCAGTTTCCATCGGAAGAAGAGCAGCTTCATCAATATCGCTCAGTGCTAAGCGCTTACTCGAATAAGCGAGTTGTCATGCGTACACTGGATATTGGTGGTGATAAAGCATTGCCGTATCTGCCCATCGATGAGGACAATCCATTTTTGGGTTGGCGTGGGATCCGTTTTACCCTCGATCATCCTGATATCTTTTTGATTCAGTTACGTGCGATGCTACGTGCCAGTATTGGCATCGACAATCTGAGCATCTTGCTGCCGATGGTCTCTTCGGTTCAGGAATTTGATGACGCGGCCACCCTGATAGAACAAGCTTATCAGGAAGTGCATGATGCGTATCCAGAAGTGAAAAAGCCACAAATCGGTGTGATGATTGAAGTCCCATCGATGCTGTATATTTTGCCGTTTATGGCTGAGCGAGTTGATTTTGTTTCCGTGGGCACCAATGACTTAACTCAATATTTGTTGGCGGTTGACCGCAATAATGCGCAAGTGGCCGACATCTATGAAACGTTGCATCCCTCGGTGCTTGCGGCAATGAAGCATATTTTTGCGACTTGCCGAGCTTATGACTTGCCGGTGTGTATCTGTGGCGAGTTGGCAGGTGACCCTATTGGCGCGCTTTTACTCGTTGGCTTAGGTTACGATACCTTGAGTATGAACACCTCTAACGTGGCAAAAGTGAAGTACTTGCTTGCGCAGAGTTCGCTCGATGAGCTTAAGCAACTTGCTGACAAAGCGCTGATGCAACCCTACGGAAAAACTATCTACAATCAAATGCGCGATTTCTTTGAGGCCAAAGGTCTTGCAGGCTTTATCCGTGCAGGTAAATTTTAACTCTTATATTTTGGTCTTGTTGTGAATTACGAATTGATATTGCTGTTGCTACTGCTTGGTGCCGTGGTAGGAACTATGTCGGGCTTGCTGGGGATTGGTGGCGGTCTGATTGTTGTACCTGCGCTGGCGTTTTTGCTGCCTAAATTTGGCATTGGTAGTGAGCTTGTTATGCACATCGCGCTGGCGACCTCGTTGGCTTCGATCATTATTGCCTCTGGCTCATCGGCGATAAATCACCTAAAGCTAGGCAATGTTGATTTGTTTGTGATTAAGTGGCTTATGCCGGGCGTGGTCATCGGCGGATTCGCTGGCTCTTACATCGCAGAGTGGATCCCTTCGCATTACCTCCCAAAAGTATTTGCTTTTATCGTGTTGATGTTAGCGATTCAAATGTTCTTATCGATCAAATCTCAAGCGGTACGGAATCTGCCATCTCCTTTGATCACCACGTGTTGCGGTGCGGGAATTGGCATGGTGTCGAGTCTTGCGGGCATCGGTGGAGGCTCGATGTCGGTGCCTTTTTTGAGTAAACATGGCGTTGAAATGCGTCGTGCGGTGGGTTCTTCTTCGGTTTGCGGTTGTGTGATTGCACTGGCAGGCATGTTAGGCTTCGTGTTTCATGGTGCAAAGGTTGAAGGGTTGCCCGAGTTCAGTATCGGTTATGTTTACCTACCTGCTTTGTTTGCGATTGCTGCCACTTCAATGGTGACGACGCGATTTGGTGCCAAGTTGGCGACGACGATGCCAACACCGAAACTTAAAAAGATTTTTGCAGTCTTTCTATTGTTTGTGGCATTTTCTATGATGTTTTAGCCCCATTATTTAATAACTTTAAGTGAGCGTTTTATGTCTCAGGGATATATCCAGTTTCCAAATATTGACCCTGTTCTGTTTGAGTTAGGTCCACTATCTGTCCGTTGGTACGGTTTGATGTACTTGATCGGTTTTGCTTTCGCTTTGTGGCTTGCAAACCGCCGCGCAGATAAGGCGGGGTCAGGTTGGACTCGAGAGCAAGTGTCGGATCTTCTGTTTGCCGGCTTTCTTGGGGTGGTTATCGGTGGTCGTGTCGGCTACGTATTGTTTTACGGCTTTGAAGAATTGCTACAAGACCCGCTTTATCTATTCAAAGTGTGGACGGGTGGCATGTCATTCCATGGTGGGTTGCTGGGTGTGATCACCGCGATGTTCTGGTATGCACGTAAAAACGGTCGTACCTTCTTCAATGTTGCTGATTTTATTGCGCCATTAGTGCCGTTTGGCTTAGGTATGGGACGTCTTGGCAACTTCATGAATAGTGAACTGTGGGGACGAGTAACGGATGTGCCATGGGCGATCATCTTCCCAAATGGCGGTCCATTACCACGCCATCCATCTCAGTTGTATGAGTTTGCACTAGAAGGTGTGGTTTTATTCCTTATCTTGAACTGGTTTATTCGCAAACCTCGCCCAGAAGGCTCAGTCTCTGGCCTGTTCTTGCTTGGTTATGGAACCTTTAGATTTATGGTAGAGTACGTGCGCGAGCCTGATGCTCACCTAGGTTTGTTTGGTGGATTTATCTCAATGGGTCAAATCCTTTCATTGCCAATGGTGATCATTGGCGGTTTGATGGTCGCGTGGGCTTATAAAGTCAACGGTGCAACCGCTCCAAAAGTATCGAAGTAATAGGAATTGTCGTGAAGCAGTATTTAGACTTATGTCAGCGAATCGTTGACGAGGGTGTTTGGGTTGAGAACGAGCGCACAGGTAAACGTTGTTTAACCGTGATTAATGCCGATCTGACTTACGATGTTGCTGGTAATGCCTTTCCATTGGTCACAACTCGCAAGAGCTTTTGGAAAGCAGCCGTCGCTGAGCTACTTGGCTACATCCGCGGCTATGACAATGCGGAAGATTTTCGTAAGTTGGGCACCAAAACATGGGATGCCAATGCAAATCTCAATGAAGCATGGCTAAATAATCCTTATCGTAAAGGTGAAGATGATATGGGACGTGTGTACGGTGTTCAGGGGCGAGCGTGGGCTAAACCGGACGGTGGCCATATCGACCAGCTTCGCAAGATTGTTGATGACCTTTCAAAGGGGGTTGATGATCGTGGTGAAATTCTTAATTTCTACAACCCAGGTGAATTTCACATGGGGTGCCTACGTCCATGTATGTACAGCCACCACTTCTCTCTACTGGGCGATACCCTATATCTAAACAGCACTCAGCGCTCCTGTGATGTGCCGCTTGGACTTAATTTTAATATGGTTCAGGTGTATGTGTTCTTAGCCATTATGGCGCAAATTACGGGCAAGAAGCCGGGTCAGGCTTACCACAAGATCGTCAATGCACACATTTATGAAGACCAGCTTGAGCTAATGCGTGATGTGCAGCTTAAACGTGAGCCTTTGGCCGCGCCAGAGTTCCGCATTAACCCTAAAATTAAGTCACTAGAAGACTTAGAAACTTGGGTAACGCTGGATGATTTTGAAGTGATAGGTTACGAGAGTCACGAGCCGATTCGTTATCCGTTCTCAGTGTAGCGTTTCGCGTAAGGAATCGAACAAAAACGCCGAGCAGGTCAGTCTGCTCGGCGTTTTTTGTGACCAGATAGTCGCTTTGCTACGGAGTAATAGCTTCGTTACCAGCTAATGGCTTCACGTTCGGTAAAGAAGCCTGCAGTTGGACCATCATCTTCTAGTGTCGCTAACCAGATCGCTGTGTCGGCACCTTCACGTGGCGTTTTCAGCTTCACGTTGTCCCCATATTCGGGAAGCTCGTCTAGGTTCATGCCAGAATCGACCCAGCCAGGGCAGTAGGAATTCACCTTAATCCCAAATGACTCAAGCTCTTTGGCAAACAGGACAGTATTGGCATTGACGCCAATTTTTGAAGACTGGTAGGCTGCGCAGACATCGTCTCTCCATGGAGAGTGCATATTGGCGAGCTGAGAAAGTTGCGCTGCTTGACTCGAGACATTGACCACGCGTGCCCCAGTGGATTTTTTCAGCAGCGGGGTCAAGGCTCGTGTAAGTAAGAATGGCCCAATCTGATTGACTTCAATCACTCGTCGATAGGTATCTTCATCGATCAGCGATGGATGCTTGCCAAAATCCGCTAAGATCGAAGCGTTGTTGACCAACACATCCAAACGACCAAATTCATCGTCTATCTTATTGGCGATAGCTGGAAACATAGAAGACATCGCAAGATCGATTTTGACGTGCGACGCGAGATAGCCTTTGTGGCGGAATTCATTGGCGAGGGCGCTGCAAGATTGGATGTCCGCCATGATCACGTGAAAACCTTGTTCCATGAGCATTTCAGATGTGGCGAGACCGATCCCTTGAAACGCACCGGTAACGAGTGCGATTTTGTGCATACTGGACCTTTTCGTCGAGTTTATTGACTGCAGTCTATCGCTGGGAAGAAAAGGATGGCAGTAACACAGGGGGATGTTACCTCTAAGTAACTGCCAAAATGTGAAGGTAAAACGTTAGTCGTAGTAGTACTCTTCAGCAATTTCTTCGTCGATGATCTCTTCTTCGACAATTTCTTCCTCTACCACTTCCTCAGCCACGATTTCGTCTTCTACTGCCACGTCAGTAACCACTTCACATGCTTCTTCATCGTAAGCACCATCTACGGTACCCACAACCGCACCTGTACCGCCACCGATCGCAGCTCCGGCCGCTGCGCCGCGACCACCATCAACAATGCCACCGACAACCGCGCCTGTAATTGCACCATCTACGGCGCCATCGATAGCACCTTCTGCGGTTTGGTCACAGTAGTAAGCAAAGCTAGGTGAGGCGATCAGTGCGCTGAGAAGTAGAATTTTTGTTTTCATGACAGAGTCCTATACATAGTGATTGCGTAATAGAGTAAACAAGGAGCTAAACTTCGGTAAGTTGGTCAGCGTCAATCTTGGGTCAGTTTCTAGTTGGGGTATTGTTGAGCTGTATTGACGGCTAGCCTTAGTGGGTAATGTGTCAATAATAGGATGCAAAGACTCACAGTAGGTTGTCACTTGCGAAGCGTTAAGCGGTTGACTCATAATAAAATGACGAAGACAAAGGAGAGCAAAAATGCGAGCGTATGTATGGATATTGGCAGCATTGCTAGTGGGCTGCAGTAGCGGACCTGATGAGATCAAAGTTGCCGATGAAAAGCTATTAGTGAGCTATCAGGATGCGAGCCCTGATGCTACGCCTTTTAAAGGCCAACCTGCTCGTTGGGGGGAGTCGTGGCAAAGCTTACCAATCCATCTGCAAGTAGTAGTGAGCTACAAATCAGTTATTTTGAACTGGATGCGAAGGGGCGACCTGATGAGACCCGTCAGGGAAGTAGCCGTTTTGTTGTCAAAGTAGAGCGATTTTTAGATCCGAAGATCTTTGTACTCGGTAAGCCGATGACGTTTGTCGGCACGATTGAAGGCCAAACGGATATTAAAGTGGGTGAGCAGACCCTTTCTGTCCCAGTGCTAAAGGCATCAAACTACTACCTTTGGACGGAAGATAAACGCATTAAAACCTACTATGTCGGCGACCCGTACTATAACTACTACTATGATCGCTATTATTACTGGGACTACGTCGACGAAGCCGATCTTATCGAGCATTACGATGCGTACGATGCTTATGACGCCTACGATTATGGTGACTTCTAAACAACAAAAACGCTCAGCAGGTGCTGAGCGTTTTTTTATTGTTGCCATAAAGTGGCGCTAGTGAGCTTATCGTTAAGCGGTCAGCGCTAGAATAGAGCCCGGGATAACCACAAAGATAGACACTAGGTAACCCGCAACAACGGCCTTGTTCTTGATAGCCATATCAGAGATAAAGTCGGCGCCTTTTACTGGCAGTTCACGCAGGAACGGAATACCGAAGATAAATACCGTTGCCATAATGTTGAACACTAAGTGTACCAAAGCAATCTGCAGAGCAAACACAGCGTACTCACCAGATACCGCAGTTGCAGCGAGTAGACCCGTAATACAAGTACCAATGTTCGCACCTAGCGTAAATGGGTACACGTCACGAACTTTAAGAGCACCAGTACCTACTAGTGGAACCATTAAGCTGGTGGTGGTAGATGAAGACTGAACCAGTACAGTCACGATAGAGCCAGATACGATACCGTGAATTGGACCACGACCAATTGCGTTCTTCAGAATCTCACGAGCACGGCCAACCATTAGGCTCTTCATGAGCTTACCCATCACAGTGATGGCAACGAAGATAGTTGCGATACCAAGCACGATAAGTAGTACACCACCAGTCACACCACCAAATGCACTTAGCGGCTCTTGAATCGCGCTCACTACTGGTTTGGTGATTGGTTTGATGAAGTTAAGCCCCTTCATGCTCATGTCGCCTGTTGCCATCATAGGCGATACCAGCCAGCTAGAGATCTTGTCTAGCACGCCGAACATCATTTCCAGTGGCAGGAAGATAGCCACAGCAAGCAAGTTGAAGAAGTCGTGAATCGTTGCACTTGCAAAAGCGCGCTTAAATTCGGTGTTACAACGAACGTGACCCAAGCTTACTAGGGTATTGGTTACCGTAGTACCAATGTTAGCACCCATGATCATTGGGATTGCTGTTGTAACAGGTAGGCCACCGGCTACCAGACCAACAATAATAGACGTAACGGTACTAGAAGATTGGATAAGTGCCGTAGCAACAAGACCAATCATCAAGCCTGCAACTGGGTGAGAAGCAAACTCGAACAGCACTTTTGCGTGCTCGCCAGTCGCCATTTTGAAGCCACTACCTACCATAGAAACAGCAAGTAGCAATAAGTAAAGCATGAATGCCAAGTTAGCCCAGCGCAGCCAACGCGTCGTAGTCGACATAGGAGTCGTCGCTGTAGTTGCTTGGTTCATCATAGTTTTCTCCGTTTGGCCTTGGTTAATCTATCTGCGGCCTGTTGTTGAATCTGACGCGATAGTAGAACTCGAATATTACAGAAATATGACGAAACTATTTCTATGTGATTTAAGTGCGATCATCGGTTGATTTTTGTGCTGTAAATTTGCATTTACGCATTTAACTTATTGATATCAAAGGGAGTGATTCTTTTTGAGAAAAAGAGATTAATCTGACACTATTGATGAATTAAATCGATTTATATTGACCACTTTGTCATTTATATGACAGTAGTGTGGCGAATGTGACAGTGCTTGTTTCGTAAAAAAGATGGGTAATTTGTTTTTGACATCGGTTATATCGAATATTGTTGATGTGGCGAGATTTTGCTATAAAAGAGAGTCACTCAATTTAGGCGATTTAGCATGTCTCATCTCAACTACAACCATTTGTACTACTTCTGGATGGTGTGCAAACAAGGTTCCGTTACCAAAGCGGCCGATGCGCTGTTTTTGACTCCACAAACGGTCACCGGTCAAATCAAAGCGCTGGAAGAGCGTATGGATGGCAAACTGACGAAGCGAAATGGTCGAAGTGTTGAACCCACTGAGCTTGGACAACTGGTCTATAAATACGCCGATCGAATGTTTGGACTGAGTTATGAGATGCTGGACATCGTTAACTACAGCCAGCGCTCCAATCTATTGTTTGATGTTGGTGTCGCGGATGCACTGTCTAAACGTCTCGTCAGTAAGATTTTGATGACGACCATCCCTGAAGATAACAACATCCATCTTCGCTGCTTTGAATCAACACACGAAATGCTGCTAGAGCAACTGGCTCAGCATAAGCTGGATATGATTCTGTCTGATTGTCCAGTGGACTCCAGCCAGAGTCCGGGGTTGTTCAGTAAAAAACTGGGCGAAAGTCGTATGAGCTTCTTTACTTCAGGGCATTTGGAGAATGTGCGTTTTCCTGAAGTGCTGGAACAGACCCGGCTTCTTATCCCAGGTAGCCGTACATCCATGGGTCGTAAAGTGATCCAATGGTTTGACCAACAGGGGATCCAGCCGAATATTTTGGGTGAGTTTGACGATGTTGCGTTGATGAAGGCCTTCTCTATGTACAAAGACGATGTCATCTTCCTCGCACCGAGTATCTACATGTCGGAAATAAAAGATAAGCGTAACTTGCAGTTGATTGGAGATATTGAAGACATTAAAGAAGAGTATTACGTAATCTTCGCAGAGCGAATGATCCAACATCCAGCGGTAAAAAGTGTCTGTGAAGCCGATTTTACTGATCTGCTTGCGTTTTAAGTTTAGAGTTAGTTATCAATTTACTTATTTCAACAACAGTTAATTAAACAAAGCGTTAGCATGCGCGGGCTAACCATGTAAAATGTGTCGGAAATGGCCAGTGTTGTGATTTTCTGTGACAAAGACTGGCACATTGGCAATGATATCACCAAATGAATAGAGGTAGATTATGAACTTGCAGGATATGGAGAAAAACGCATCACAAGCGGTAGTACTCTTAAAAGCGATGGCTAATGAGAGACGCCTGCAAATTCTGTGCATGCTACACAATACAGAGTTGTCGGTCGGTGAGTTGTGCGCGCGTTTGGAATTGAGCCAATCAGCATTGTCGCAACATTTAGCTTGGTTGCGCCGCGATGGGTTGGTTTCCACGCGTAAAGAGGCACAAACGGTGTTTTACACCTTGAGCAGCAGCGAAGTTCGCCAGTTGATTGAAACGTTGCATGGCATGTACTGCAGCGACAAGTAAGTGATGACGTTCGCTATTTTGTGGTAGCGAGTGTTTTCTTGTTAATAGAGAAAACGGTCAATACAGAAAATACGGATACAAAAAAACCGGCCTTAGCCGGTTTTTTTAACACAATACAAAGTCTAAATTATAGAGCTTTGATTGCAGCAGAGAAGCGTGACTTGTGACGAGCAGCTTTATTCTTATGAATAAGGCCTTTAGTCGCCATGCGGTCAAGGATTGGAGTAACTTCTGCAAATGCTGAAGTTGCTGCTTCTTTGTCGCCAGCTTCGATAGCTGCGATTGTTTTCTTCATGTAAGTGCGCATCATAGAACGACGGCTAGCGTTGTGCTGGCGACGTTTCTCAGCTTGGATAGCGCGCTTCTTAGCAGATTTACTGTTTGCCAAGGGTCTAACTCCCAAAAACTTAGTTCGGTGACAATTTAAGGGCGAGGAATATCCCTCATTTGCGCTCAATTGTCAAATGATTTGTGCAAAAACCCGACGATATAAAACAATTTTTGATATCTGTGGGCTATCGCGGTTAAGATGGCGGGGATTCTAACAGTATTTTTCGACCAATGCTAATACTAATCCTCTCTTCAATAACAAAGGCTATTGAAACCGATAAATAGCAAAAGCATTGGCTAGGTCATTCAGAGGTTATCGTGAGTAAACGCCTTCTTAAGTCAGGCATGATAGTGAGTGCCATGACGCTGGTGTCTCGAGTATTGGGACTGGTTCGTGATGTGGTGGTGGCGAATCTAATGGGGCAGGGGCGAGCGCTGATGTCTTCTTCTTTGCCAATAAAATCCCCAACTTTCTTAGACGCCTTTTTGCAGAGGGCGCATTCTCTCAGGCATTTGTTCCTGTACTGACCGAATATCATGCCTCTGGTGATAAAGACAAAACTCGGGATTTAATCGCTAAAGCGTCCGGTACGTTGGGGGTGATTGTCACTATTGTGACGTTACTCGGCATCCTAGGCTCGAGTGTTGTTACCGCTTTATTTGGTTTTGGTTGGTTTCTCGATTGGCTCAATGATGGCCCTGCAGCACCGAAATTTGAACTCGCCAGTGTGATGCTTAAAATCACCTTCCCGTATCTTTGGTTCATCACCTTTGTCGCCTTGTCCGGGGCTATTCTTAATACGCTAGGCAAGTTTGCGGTTTCTTCTTTTACCCCTGTTTTTCTTAATGTGATGATCATTGCCTGTGCGTGGTTCCTTTCACCAAACCTGGCACAGCCGGAAATTGGCTTAGCAATCGGTGTGTTTTTAGGTGGCTTTGTCCAGTTTGCGTTCCAAATTCCCTTCCTTATTAAAGAGGGGTATTGGTTAAACCTAAATGGGGCTGGCGCGATCCTGGGGTGACTAAGATCCGCACCCTGATGATCCCTGCGCTGTTTGGTGTATCGGTAAGCCAAATAAACCTGCTGTTCGACACCTTTATTGCCAGTTTCCTAGCCACAGGTTCAATCAGTTGGCTTTATTATTCAGACCGCCTTCTCGAGTTCCCGCTTGGTTTGTTTGGTATTGCCATTGCTACCGTGATTTTACCGGCGCTGTCACGTAAGCATGTAGACGCCCATAGTGAAGGTTTTGCTCACACCATGGATTGGGGCGTACGCATGGTCATTCTGCTCGGCTTGCCTGCTATGTTGGGACTCATGGTACTCGCAAAACCTATGCTGATGGTGCTATTTATGCGTGGTGAGTTTACGCCTCATGATGTTGAGCAGGCGTCTTTATCCTTATTAGCTTATGCATCCGGCCTACTTAACTTTATGTTGATCAAGGTACTCGCACCAGGCTATTACTCGCGTCAAGATACGAAGACACCAGTGAAATATGGCATTATTGCTATGGCGTCCAACATGGTCTTCAATGCGATCTTTGCTTACTTTTACGGGTATGTTGGTCTGGCAATGGCAACAGCGTTGTCTGCCTTTATTAATATGGCGCTGCTTTATCGTGGACTTCATCGTCAAAATGTCTATCGCATTACCAAGAAAACCATTGGCTTTGTCGTTCGTCTAGTGATGGCGGTAGCGCCATGGTGGCAGTATTGATGTGGCAGCTACAAGACATGCAGCAGTGGCTGAGCTGGGGCTTATCTGAGCGTATTGTTAGCTTGACGGTACTGATTGGTCTTGGAGGGCTGACATACTTGGCGGCACTGCTGATTTTGGGAATTCGCCCGAAAGACGTAAAAGCAGCGACAGATTAACAATGATTGGTTATAATCCGTCAGTTTCACACTCGTAACATTTACTTAAGCAGGTGGTTTAGTCGTTTCATGGAACTCATTCGAGGCATACATAACCTTAAAAATCAGCACCATGGCTGCGTTTTAACCATCGGCAACTTTGACGGTGTCCACCTTGGACATCAACGTGTACTGAGCCAGGTAAAACAGAGGGCGTCACAGCTTGGTTTACCTGCGGTTGTGATGACTTTTGAACCACAACCGATGGAGCTGTTTGCGAAAGATAAAGCGCCAGCGCGTTTGACTCGATTACGTGATAAGTACGAACTGCTTGAGAAAATGGAACTGGATCGCCTGTTATGCGTGAACTTTAATCAGCGATTTGCCAGCTTAACTGCGGAGTCTTTTATTCGAGACTTGTTGGTAGGTAAATTGGGTGTTAAGTTCCTTGTCATCGGCGATGACTTCCGCTTTGGTAAAGGGCGTGAAGGTAACTTCGAGATGCTTCAAAAAGCGGGCCAGGAGTTCGGTTTTGAGGTGGTGAATACGGCAAGTTTTTGTGTTGAAGAGACTCGAGTCAGTTCAACGGCCATTCGTCAGGCTCTTGCTAATGACGAACTCGACGCAAGCGCAGAAATGTTGGGACGTCACTATACTTTGTCGGGGCGTGTTGCCCATGGTCAAAAGTTAGCGCGTGGCTTTGGGTTTCCAACCGCCAATATTTCACTCAAGCGTTATGTCGTGCCTGTTCGCGGCGTTTATGCGGTGCAGGTGTTTGGTGTTGATGATAAGCCGCTACCAGGCATTGCCAATATAGGTAAAAAGCCAACGGTTGCGGGGACAACGCCCGATCTTGAAGTGCATATCTTTGACTACGAGGGCAACCTCTATGGTCAACAAATTGAAGTGGCACTGCTTCATAAAATCCGTGATGAGAAAAAGTTCGAGTCACTGGAGCTGCTTAAGCAGCAAATAGAATTGGATGCTGATGTAGCAAGGGTGTGGCTACGTCAGTTTAAGGGTTAGCGGAAGATTCCACCGCTAACATAATGTCTAACTTTCGCCCAATACAACGGAATTAAGAATCGATGAGTGAGTATAAAGATACCCTGAACCTACCTGAAACAGGGTTTCCAATGCGCGGCAACCTGGCCAATCGTGAGCCAGAAATGCTTAAGCGTTGGTACAAAGAAGATCTTTACGGTGAGATCCGTAAAGCTAAAAAAGGCAAAAAATCCTTCGTGCTACACGATGGCCCTCCATATGCGAATGGTGACATTCACATTGGTCACGCTCTAAACAAGATTCTTAAAGACATTATTATTAAATCCAAAACACTTTCAGGTTTTGACGCACCATACATTCCAGGTTGGGATTGCCACGGTCTACCTATCGAACTGATGGTAGAGAAGAAAGTGGGTAAGCCAGGCCAAAAAGTGACTGCGGCTGAGTTCCGTGAGAAATGTCGCCAATACGCGGCAGGTCAGGTTGAAGGTCAAAAAGAGAGCTTCAAGCGTCTAGGTATTCTTGGTGAGTGGGACAAGCCTTACCGAACGATGGACTTTGCAACTGAAGCAAACATCATTCGTGCACTAGGTAAGATCGCTGATAACGGCCACCTGCTAAAAGGCTTTAAGCCAGTTCACTGGTGTACAGACTGTGGTTCTGCACTTGCTGAAGCAGAAGTTGAGTACAAAGATAAAGTGTCTCCTTCTATCGACGTACGCTTTAAAGCGGCCGACGAAGCTGCGCTAGTATCTAAGTTCGCGCTAAGCGAAGGTCATGAAGGTCAAGGTGACATCTCAATCGTTATCTGGACCACAACGCCATGGACACTGCCTGCTAACCGCGCAGTATGTCTACGCGACGACCTTGAGTACGTGCTAATCCAAACAGAAGGCGACAACCCAGAGCGTATCATCGTGGCTTCTGAGCTAGCGAAAGACGTGATGGATCGTGCTGGTATCGAGCACTTCCACAACCTTGGTTTTGCGAAAGGTGCCG
Source organism: Vibrio variabilis (assembly GCF_003263785.1). GTDB lineage: Bacteria > Pseudomonadota > Gammaproteobacteria > Enterobacterales > Vibrionaceae > Vibrio > Vibrio variabilis. The sequence goes on along the minus strand of NZ_JYJK01000130.1, from coordinate 158,286 downwards.
ATCTAGAGCTTTCTCAGTTTAACCACCCATTCTACGATTTCACTGTTCCGGCGATCCTAGGCGATCACGTAACGACTGAATCAGGTACTGGTGTGGTTCACACAGCACCTGGCCACGGTCAAGAAGACTTCGCGGTTGGTCAAAAATACGATCTAGAAGTGGCTAACCCGGTAGGTTCTAACGGTGTTTACTTGCCAGATACTGAGCTATTTGCAGGTCAGCACGTGTTTAAAGCCAACGATGCGGTTGTAGAAGTACTGAAAGAAAAAGGTGCGCTACTTCATCATCACGCTTACGAGCACAGCTACCCACACTGCTGGCGACATAAGACTCCAATCATCTTCCGTGCAACACCTCAGTGGTTCGTATCTATGGATCAAGCGGGTCTACGTGCGAAAGCACTAGAGTCAATCAAGGGTGTTGAGTGGATGCCTGAGTGGGGTCAAAGCCGTATCGAAGGTATGATTGAAGGTCGCCCTGAGTGGTGTATCTCTCGTCAGCGTACTTGGGGTGTGCCAATCGCTCTGTTCGTTCACAAAGAGACAGCAGAACTTCATCCAAACTCGCTAGAGCTGATTGAAAAAGTGGCTCAGCTAGTGGAAGAGAAGGGCATTCAAGCTTGGTGGGATGTAGAAATTGCAGACCTACTTGGCGACGACGCTGATCAGTACGAGAAAGTTCTGGATACACTCGACGTTTGGTTTGATTCGGGTGTGACGCACTACTCGGTTGTTGATTCTCGTGAAGAATTCAATGGCAACAGTGCAGACCTATACCTAGAAGGTTCTGACCAACACCGTGGTTGGTTCCAGTCTTCGCTGATTTCATCTATCGCGATGAAAGACGAAGCGCCATACAAGCAAGTGCTAACGCACGGCTTCGTGGTAGATGGTCACGGCCGTAAGATGTCTAAGTCAATCGGTAACGTAGTTGCGCCAAAAGATGTGACTAACAAGCTAGGTGCAGACATTCTGCGTCTATGGGTTGCATCGACTGACTACACGGGTGAAGTTGCGGTTTCTGATGAAATCCTAAAACGCTCTGCAGATGCTTACCGTCGTATCCGTAACACGGCTCGCTTCTTCCTAGCAAACCTAAACGGTTTCAACCCAGAAACAGACCTAGTACCAGCAGAAGAGATGGTGGCACTGGATCGCTGGGCGGTAGGTCGCGCGCTAGCAGCTCAAGAAGAGATCGTAAAAGCATACGAAGAGTACAACACGCACGGCGTGACTCAGCGTCTAATGCAGTTCTGCTCTATCGAAATGGGCTCGTTCTACCTAGACGTGATTAAAGACCGTCAGTACACAGCGAAACTGGGCGGTCACGCACAGCGCAGCTGTCAGACTGCACTTTACTACATCGTTGAAGCACTTGTTCGTTGGATGGCACCTATCATGTCGTTCACTGCTGACGAAATCTGGAACGAAATGCCAGGTCAACGTGAGAAGTTTGTGTTCGCGGGTGAGTGGTTCGAAGGTCTGTTCGGTCTTGCTGAAGGCGAAGAGCTAAATAACGAATTCTGGGCTGAAATCCAAACGGTTCGTGATGCAGTAAACAAACAGCTAGAAGCGGCGCGTAGCGAGAAAACCATCGGTGGTGCACTACAGGCTGAAATCACTCTGTTTGCCGATGATGCGCTAACGGCGAAACTTAGCAAACTAGAAGACGAGCTACGTTTTGTATTGCTAACGTCTGCAGCAGCGGTCAAACCAATGTCTGAGAAGACAGATGCAGCGAAATCGACAGACTAGAAGGTCTATTCGTTGAAGTAGCAGCTACTGAAAACGAGAAGTGTGACCGTTGTTGGCACCACACTCCGGACGTAGGTACTATCGCGGGTCACGAGAAGATTTGTGGTCGCTGCGTATCGAACGTAGATGGTGAAGGCGAAGTTCGTAAGTTCGCTTAATGGTAAGCTAACCGGAACTTTTGAAAGATTTAACAGCCCCAGTTTTTACTGGGGTTGTTTTTATCAGCTAACTGATTGAACATATAATTCATTAAGTGTTTGCTACCCAAGGTAGCGAGAAAGGAAACAGATGAGCGAAACGGCAATCACATTTCGACAATCAGGTGTACGCTGGCTTTGGCTAGCGGTGGTGATTTTTATTGCTGATATCAGCATCAAGCTCGTGGTCATGGATAACATGGGTTACGGTTGGGCAAATCGAATTGAAATCTTGCCATTCTTCAATTTGCTCTACGTCCATAACTATGGTGCGGCATTTAGCTTCTTAAGTGACCAAGCAGGTTGGCAGCGCTGGCTGTTCACCGGTATCGCGTTTGTCGTCACTGGCATGCTAACGTACTGGATGAGCAAGCTTCCGGCAAAAGAGAAGTGGAACAACATTGCTTATGCGATGATCATCGGCGGCGCAGTAGGTAACGTTTTTGACCGTGTGGTTCATGGCTTTGTTGTCGACTACTTAGACTTCTACTGGGGCAATTATCATTGGCCCGCTTTCAACCTCGCAGACATGGCGATCTGTATTGGTGCGGCGATGATTATTATCGATAGCTTTCGCAGTAAAGAGCAAAAGTAGCGCAGATAACGAATAACCTTAAGCGCTGTGCGTTGATATGCACGGCGCTTTTTTATATAACAAGCTAAATGATAAAGAGCTGCTGTGCGTATCAATCAACACAGACTCAATAACACAAGGAAGCCGTAACGTGAGCATCATTTCCCAAGATAGCGCTGTCACCCTACATTTTACTATTAAGCTGAGCGATGGCTCGGTTGCAGACAGCACCCATAATATGGGTAAGCCTGCCAAATTTATTATTGGTGACGGTAGCTTAAGTGATAATTTTGAAAAATGCTTGGTGGGTTTGACGTCGGGTGACAACAAAGCCATTGAGTTAAAAGCCGTAGATGCGTTTGGTATGCCCAATCCAGACAATGTTCACCACATGGATCGCGCAAAGTTTGTGGGTGACTCTGAGGTTGAAGTCGGTACAATAATGGCCTTCTCTGGTCCTGATGGTATGGAGATCCCTGGTATCATTACGGATATTGCGGGCGATTCGGTAACGGTTGATTTTAATCACCCGTTAGCAGGGCAAGATGTCACCTTTGAAGTTGAAATTCTCGAAGTAGAATAAACCACTCAGATAAATACGATAAGTAATAGCGGCTTTTCAATGAGTAATGAAATGAAAATTAAACTAGCTAACCCGCGTGGCTTTTGTGCGGGTGTAGACCGAGCGATCAGCATTGTTGAGCGCGCGCTTGAGATGTATCAGCCGCCAATCTATGTTCGTCATGAGGTGGTACACAACCGCTTTGTGGTTGAAGGCCTTAAGCAACGTGGTGCGATATTTGTTGAGGAACTGAGTGAAGTGCCTGATGACAATATTGTGATCTTTTCAGCTCACGGTGTGTCTCAAGCGGTTCGCAAAGAAGCGAAAGCGCGTGAACTGACGGTATTTGATGCCACTTGTCCGCTGGTAACCAAAGTCCATATGGAAGTGGCTCGCGCGAGTCGCCGCAATATGGAAGTCGTGCTTATCGGTCACGCGGGTCACCCTGAAGTAGAAGGGACAATGGGTCAGTACTCAAGTGAGACTGGCGGCATGTACCTTGTTGAGCGTCCAGAAGACGTTCTAACGCTTGAAGTTAAAGATCCAACGAATCTTCATTACGTGAGTCAAACCACGCTTTCTGTGGATGAAACCGCTGATGTGATTGATAAGCTTCGTGAAGTGTTCCCTGATATCCAAGGCCCTCGTAAAGACGATATCTGCTACGCCACGCAGAACCGCCAAGATGCGGTTCGTGAGCTGGCAGGTGACGTTGATGTCATGGTTGTCGTAGGCTCGACAAACTCTTCGAATTCAACGCGTCTTAAAGAGCTGGCTGAAAAACTGGGCACACCAGCATACCTGACGGACACGCCTGATCTGATTGAAGCTGAGTGGTTTGAAGGAAAAGGTTTGGTTGGTGTCACTGCCGGCGCGTCAGCACCAGAAGAGCTAGTTAATCAAATCATCGATAGAATCAAAGCGCTGGGCGCTGATGATGTTGAGGAAGTGTTAGGCCGAGAAGAGAACATGTTCTTTGAAGTGCCAAGAGAGCTTCAAGTTAAAGTGGTTGATTAACCCTCACTCACTGTAACTCCGATTGTTTAAATAAAAATGCCGCGTTTGAAACGCGGCGTTTTTGATCGTCACTTAGTATTGAGTTTTAAAGTTACTTGGTTTGCTGGGACAGCAGGGCTTCTGTGGTAGCTAATCGCCAGGTGTTTCCCTTATCGGAGCTGACCAGCAATACAGGGTGGTGCTGAAATTGCTGACTGTAACGACTTGGACTGCCGGCCAGCATTTCGTTGGGCCAGCGGCGATAATGCTCGCTAACCACATGAATGCAATCCTTGGCATTAGACAGCAGCGCGCACTCTTGTTGGCTCGATTTGGAAACACGCAGCGCTTGGTTAAACCAAGTATCATCGTTGAAGTTTTGGATCTCATAGGTATATAACAGGTATAGGTTCCCACGTTTATCCTGATGCAGTTTTTGAGTGTAGTTTGAATACTGCTGCCAGTTTGGCATCACAATGACCCCTTTGTCTTGCCAATGGTATTGACCATTTGCTTGTGACGTACCAGTTATCCACTCAAGTCGATAGCCACTCGGAGCATCGGTCGCTGGCGCAGTGTTGCGCATCGCCAACACAATGCTGTCATCGCTTTGGATAGCGGCGTGGACGTAGGTATAGCGTCCCAAAGGCTGACCAACATAATTGACCTTGTCATCCACTGAAGTATCTTCTGGGTAGCGACCAACGGGCGTCTCTCGTCCGTAAGAAAATTTATCGTTTGCTGCTACGTTGCCCCATAAATTATCGCCATTGTTCCATTCACTGTTGGTGACGGGCGCTAATGAGTAGCGATGCCAGATCTGGTGGTTGTGAGCGCCAGAAATAAAGTGCAATCGTTTTTGGCTGTCGAGCAAAAGGATAGGTTGATTGTGCCCATCTGGTGTTGCCTCAGAGGTCGAACCGCTCCAACCCATGAACAGAACGTCAGCTTGCTCAGTACCAAGCTGATAGCGAACATAGTATTGCCCCGTGTTGTAATCAAGACGATTCAGCGCACTCTCATCGTAGCTAATGGCTGCGATATGTAAGGTGTTGCCTTCCCAGATGACGGGCTTGCTACCTCGGTACAGACCTAGGCGAATTGGTAGTGATAGTGTCTCTTCTTGCCAGTCGAGTTCACCATTGCCAATGTCGATTAAGCGAGAGATGGCGTATTCGCTATTGCTATTCGATGTGCGGATAAATAGCGGTGGCTGGCTGCCATTCCCCACCATTTCCGTTTGTGCCAACCAGTTCTTTTTATAGCCCACCCAAGTTTGGGTTTGTGCCTGATAGCGGATAGCACCGTGATCGAGTTTAAAGAACACATCGCCATTATCTTGAAAATACACTTGTTCAATATAACGATAGCGATAACCATCTAGCCCATCGGCATTTTGCCTAAACCCAAATTCTTGCTCCATCGCTCTCAGTGATGTGCTGATCCATTCGCCGTTTGGCGTCAGTCTTACTAAGTATGAGTCACAGTCGGTACATGGATTGGCGTCGCTATATAAAGATGAATAGACACGGTCGTCGTACGTCAGTGCGTGTAACGGCTTATTAGTTTTCTCTAGAGTCACTGGGTCTTGATGGTAGCCAGGTTGACCGTCGCCGACATTGAACTGGTTCATGTTGTTGACGATCATCCATGGTAGGTTGTTGGCATCAAAATAGGGACGACCAGGGATGAATCTTGGGTTGTAACCGTAGCGTTCTCGCTCACCATCGAAAATATTCGCGTACTGAACCGAAGATGAGGCATCAGAATTTGTTGTGAACTGAGATTCAGGCTCCGTCGTTTCAGCACAATTGTGATCGTATTGAGAGCGAGTCCAGTCTCGGTTGAGATCGGTGAAGCTTTGTTGCCAATCTACAGTACAACGATTGGCACTTGGCGGCTGAGAAGGCGTGCTTCCCCCGCTATTTGAAGAATCACAGCCAAAGAACAAAACACTGGCGCATAGCATCAAAGAGGATGTAAAAAGAGTGGAACGAGACATGTGATATGACACTTATATGAACAAACGTAAAAAATGATTTCCATAGAGAAAATGGACTTTACTCGTGGGCGTATTTTGGTATCCTACGCCGCGCTACCAGTAGGGTAGTTTTTTCGGAGATAACTATGAACAATACCGACCATCCTCCTAGTATGAAAGGAGAAAAGTAGCCTCGCGTCGGTAATTGCGATCTTCGTTCCTACCGCTGAGGTAGGTGTGTTTCCCTTCTATAACATCCTGATATTTTTCTCCTTTCTTCTATTTAGTTACTCTATAAGTGTGCTTGTTTCATGGCAGTTTTGCTGTGTTTAACTGTGCGCATGGAGAGCTGACGTTTTGATGGTCGTTACCAATGCTAATCGGGAGATTCGCCATGACGGTAATGAGCAATACATATATTGAAAATGCAGCACCTCGCTTCTCTGAAGAGGAGATCAGTGCTGCAACGAAAGCATTTCTGCAATACGATACAGATCAGCAGCTAAACCTACTAACGGTCATGCCGATCGATGAAGCGGTAGGTGTGCTGCAACACTGTGCCTTGGGGCAAGTTCAGTACTTAATTGAAGAGCTTGATTTACAGGGGCACGATAAGCGAGCAAGACTCTATGCACACCATTTGGGGTTGATCCACTCAGAAGCGGAGACCACAGGTGGCTATTTGACGACGGGTGTACTCGAGCACGTCAAGCAGCGCATAGGGTGGATTGTTACCTTAGCACTGCTAGGCATCGTTTCTGGTCTTATCATTGCACAGTATGAAGATACTTTAAGCCAACTCGTGCTACTGGCCGTTTACATGCCGGTGATTGCTGCCGCTGGTGGTAATACGGGTACGCAGGCCGCAACTCTGGTGATACGTGCACTAGCAACCGGTGAGCTTCGCAAGAGGCAGTGGTTAGAGGTACTCTGGAAGGAGAGCCGTGTGGCGGTATGCTTGGCTGCCGCAGTAGCACTGGTGATGGTTGGACGTATTCTAGTCTTTGGCGATGCGAATTCTGCAGGCGGTTTTGATATTAACCTTATCGCGATGGCGATAGCAGTCGCACTGTTTATTCAGGTCACGGTATCAACGACCTTGGGTGGCGTGCTGCCTATCATCGCTCGTGTGTTTAAACTCGACCCTGCAGTACTGGTGAGCCCAGTACTGGCATCAATTGTAGATATCTCAGGTATGTGGATTTACTTTACAGTGGTGAATCACTTCCTAGGATTATCTTAACTAACCACAATCTACTAAGTCGATATTCAGATGTTAAAGCGCAGCTATGGCTGCGCTTTATTGTTTGAGCGCTCCAATGAATAGCTGTAATCGACGACTTGGCGATAGTAGGCTTTTTCAAACTGTGTTAACGGTGACTCAACAGGTTTGTTGGTGGTTGCTTTCTTTGGATGATAGTCAGTCACAAATTGGATAAACAAACTTTCACGCTCACCTCTGCTACCAAGACCAAATCCCATCATGTTATAGGTGCCAAACAGAGATCCACTTTTTGCTACTAGCGCGCCTTTAATCGGTGCCTTTCGCATACTTGAACGATATTTTAATGTGCCGTTGTTGCCAGAGACTGGCATGAGCCGAGCAAGCTTGAGCGTGCTGTCGTTGTTGTGGATGTAGCTAAGTACTTCACGCATTTGACTGGCGGTGACACGGTTGTTACGCGACAGCCCCGAGCCATCTTCCAGTACTGCCAGATCAAGGTTAATACCAGCCTTTTGTTTAACAATGGCTTTTATCGCTTCGGTGCCATTATTAAAGGATCCAGATTCGTTAAAATAGTGGGCTCCAAGGGTCTTGGTGATGTTATCAGCATACAGGTTATTAGAGTCTTGCAGCATCACTGCGAGCAGGTCGTTTAGCGGCCGAGAACGCTGAACAAATAGCGGCTTTTGTCCTTTTATGTTGGGGGTTCCTACTTTGACGTCACCAGATAGAGTCACGCCGATACGCTGAAGCTCTGATTTGATGACATCGACGGTAAATTGCTCAGGCGACGAAATGGCAAACTTGAGCGGTATTGGCGACTTTCGCTCGACCGCGCAGCCACTTAGCGAGTATTGATTGTTAGGGTTCACTTCTAGTTGCAGATCACAATGGCTTTGCTCTTGGTAGTCCTTTGAGACGCTCTTTGCTGAAGTCGACGCACTGATAGGTTGATGTGAAGGCACATTGATACGCGTCGTACCATTTTTATTGGTGTATAACGCGCCTTGAACACAGTTGCCATCAAGCGTAATCGCAGAGGCCGGTGCACTATAGCAAACCCCAAGAATATCCCAAGGCCAGCCGACTCCGCGCTGATAACCCGTAAAAACGCTGTCATCCAACCAAATATTGTTAAATCGCGCTCCTACCTCTGATTTGGCTTGTTTTAGCATAGTCGTGAGAGAGGCTCGGCTGAATGTAGGGTCACCTGAGTACTTGATAATGAGGTCATTGCCCGAGGTATAGAGTGTCGTCTCAAAGCGAAAACTATCAGGCAGTGCCAGTTTGGCTGCCAAGGCTGTGACAACTTTTAGTGTGCTAGCTGGGGGAAAAAATTGCTCAGTATTGTACTCAACTAGTGCCTGTTGCGGAGCCGACAGTGGCGCAATGAGCTGCGCGCTACGGCTTCCATAAGGGAGATGTTTGGTTGCATCGGCACTACCTGCAAACGTCGAAGTGGAGAAAATAAGTAGGCAGGTGAGTGATAGTTTGGCTGTCATAGCGAATTCATCAGGATGGGCTTAATTTTTAATGTAGGCTAACAACCAATTAAGTCGAGATAAAGCGTTAAATTTTCGCAAAAAAGTGGAAATAAATCGACGCTGCTTTTTGTAGAGATAATGACACAAGGTTGCTCACATTTTCATACCATCACCGATGTTGTTTACCTTGCGAAATCAAAGCTAACTAGGCTATATTGTTGCGTTGCTCAAAAAGAACAACTCTGATTGTTATCAGAAAGAGCACCACAGCCAGTGCCAGCAATAAGTGCTCGCTTGTTGCCTCAGAATCCGAATAACGGTGATTTGTATCCACGGATTGATTACACTAGGCTTAATCCAGTTTATTTTTCAAATTGTACTCAGGCATGCTTGAGTAGGATTTTATTGTCCAAAGGATGCTTTGGAAAAGAGGTTGTTATAATGGAAAAGGTTCCAATGACTGTACGTGGCGAACAACAGCTACGTGAAGAGCTAGATCGTCTACTTAAACTTCGTCCACAGATTTCTGAAGCAATTGCAGAAGCGCGTGAACTTGGCGACCTAAAAGAGAACGCAGAATATCACGCGGCTCGTGAAGAGCAGGGCATCTGTGAAGCGCAAATTCGTGATATCGAGTACAAGCTATCTGTCGCGCAAGTGATTGACGTGACTAAGCTAGATAACACGGGCAAGATCATCTTTGGCTCTACGGTAACTCTGATTGATATCGATACGGATGCTGAGCAGACTTACCAAATCGTGGGTGATGACGAAGCGGATATTAAATCTGGTCGTATCTCAGTAAGCTCACCAATCGCTCGTGGCCTTATCGGTAAAATGGAAGGTGACGAAGTGACTATCGTGACCCCTGGCGGTCAAAAAGACTTCGAAATTGACAAGGTTGCTTACGTTTAAGCACTGTTGTTGACCGAAAAGTTGAAAGAAAGTCGTCAAATTGGCGGCTTTTTTTACATTTGCATGTTGGTGTCATTACAAGGAATTGGCGAATACTTGTTGTCAGAAAAATGAAAAGGCCGCCTAAGCGACCTTTCCCACTTTGAAACAAATTGTTTCTATAAAAATCAACAGCTGAGCAAATTACTTGCGCGGCAGTTCGATCTTCTTTTGCTCTGACTGACGGTAAAGAACAAGAGTCTTACCGATAACCTGAACTTTCTCTGCTTTTGTTTCGCGCACAATAGCGTCGATAATCAGCAGTTTAGTTTCACGGTCTTCTGACGCCACTTTCACTTTAATCAGTTCGTGGTGGTCAAGAGCGATTTCGATTTCCGCTAGTACAGCCTCTGTTAGTCCATTTGCGCCCATAAGCACAACGGGTTTCAGTGCGTGTGCTAGGCCTTTTAGGTGCTGTTTTTGTTTGGTGCTTAGGTTCATAACGCGGCCAAATTTATTTACTATTAGGGTTGAAAAGTCGTATTTTAACGCCATCTAATGACGAAGACTATACTTTATTCTAAGGGCATGCCCTTATTGAGTTGGAAATTGAATGAGTAAGCAAAAACATTCGGCCAGTTCGGGTCGTTGGCTAAAAGAGCATTTTGATGATAAATATGCCAATGAGGCCAGAAGAAAAGGCTATCGTTCACGTGCTATCTTTAAGATTGAAGAGATTCAAAACAAGGATAAGCTACTGAAACCTGGGATGACTGTGGTTGACCTTGGTGCTGCTCCTGGTGGGTGGTCTCAGTACGCTGCTAAAGTCGTTGGCGACGAGGGACAAGTGATTGCTTGTGACTTGCTGCCGATGGATCCTATCTCTGGTGTAAGCTTCCTTCAGGGCGATTTTCGTGAAGAAGCGGTGCTTGATGCACTACTAGAAAGAATCCAACCGGATATGGTCGACGTAGTAATGTCAGATATGGCTCCTAACATGGCAGGAAACTTATCTGTCGATCAACCTAGAGCTATGTATCTTGTTGAACTAGCATTAGATATGTGTCATCAAACTTTAGCCCCTGGCGGCAGTTTCGTAGTGAAAGTGTTCCAAGGTGAAGGGTTTGACGAATACGTAAAACAGGTGCGTGAAGCCTTCAAAGTGGTGAAGATTCGCAAGCCGGACTCATCTAGAGCTCGCTCTCGTGAGGTGTTTATTGTAGCTAATGGCTTCAAAGGCTGAACATTAGTTTACAAAGACAAAATTAACAATGTAGCTACAGCCTAAAAACTGTAGTACCCTACCTTTAATTACAATTAGTTATCGAGAGGCTGACACCTTGAGTGACATGGCAAAGAATTTAATTTTGTGGTTAGTCATCGCCGTTGTGTTGATGTCGGTATTCCAAAGCTTCGGACCGGGGGAAAGTAACGGTCGAGCGGTAGATTACACCACGTTCGTACAGGAAGTTGGCAATGGCCAGATTCAGGAAGCTCAATTCAAAGACAGCGAGATAACCTTTACTCGCCGTGGTGGTGGCAGTCGCTTTGTGACTTACATGCCAGTTTATGATCAAAAACTTCTTGATGACCTAATTAACCAAAACGTGAAAGTTTCGGGTACGCCACCGGAAGAGCAGAGCCTGCTTGGCACTATCTTCATCTCGTGGTTCCCAATGATTCTTCTTATCGGTGTCTGGATCTTCTTTATGCGCCAGATGCAGGGCGGCGGTGGCAAAGGCGCCATGTCGTTTGGTAAGAGTAAAGCTCGCATGATGAGCGAAGAACAGATTAAGACCACGTTTGCTGACGTTGCAGGTTGTGACGAGGCAAAAGAGGATGTTAAAGAACTCGTAGACTACCTACGTGATCCAAGCCGATTCCAGAAACTGGGCGGTAAGATCCCAACGGGTGTTCTCATGGTGGGGCCTCCTGGTACAGGTAAAACGTTACTTGCTAAAGCCATTGCTGGTGAAGCGAAAGTACCGTTCTTTACTATCTCAGGTTCTGACTTTGTAGAAATGTTCGTGGGTGTTGGTGCATCTCGTGTACGCGACATGTTCGAACAAGCGAAGAAAGCGGCACCTTGTATTATCTTCATCGATGAAATCGATGCGGTAGGTCGTCAGCGTGGCGCTGGTGTAGGTGGTGGTCACGATGAGCGTGAGCAAACCCTTAACCAAATGCTCGTAGAGATGGATGGTTTTGAAGGTAACGAAGGTATTATCGTTATTGCAGCAACTAACCGTCCTGACGTACTTGACCCTGCACTACTTCGTCCTGGTCGTTTTGACCGTCAAGTTGTGGTTGGTCTACCTGATGTACGTGGCCGTGAGCAAATCTTGAAAGTACATATGCGTAAAGTGCCTCTAGCATCTGATGTTGAGCCATCTTTGATCGCACGTGGTACACCAGGCTTCTCTGGTGCAGACCTTGCTAACCTAGTGAACGAAGCAGCGCTATTTGCCGCTCGTGGTAACAAGCGCAACGTGTCTATGGTTGAGTTTGAACTAGCGAAAGACAAGATCATGATGGGTGCAGAGCGCCGCTCAATGGTGCTTTCTGAAGAGACAAAAGAGTCAACGGCATACCACGAAGCGGGTCACGCCATTGTTGGCCGCTTGGTGCCTGAACATGATCCTGTGTACAAGGTATCTATCATTCCACGTGGTCGTGCACTGGGTGTGACTATGTACCTACCTGAGCAAGACCGTGTGAGCATGTCGCGTCAGCACCTTGAGTCGATGATCTCAAGTCTGTACGGCGGTCGTCTAGCCGAAGAACTTATCTACGGCAAAGACAAGGTATCGACGGGTGCATCAAACGATATCGAACGTGCGACTGATATCGCTCGTAAGATGGTGACGCAATGGGGTTTCTCTGAAAAACTGGGTCCTCTACTGTACGCAGAAGATGAAGGTGAAGTATTCCTAGGTCGTAGCGTGACTCAGACTAAACACGTGTCTGGAGAAACAGCGAAATTGATTGATGAAGAAGTTCGTCATATCATTGATCGCAACTATGACCGTGCGAAGCAAATCCTAGAAGAGAACATGGATATCATGCACGCTATGAAAGATGCGCTTGTGAAATACGAGACCATCGATGCAGGTCAAATTGATGACCTGATGGAGCGTAAAACGGATATTCGTGAGCCAGCGGGTTGGGCAGACCAAGCTGCAGCTCAGCAAGAAAAGGCAGAGGCGAAGCCTGCGCCTAAAGCTGAAGAACCGAAAGCAGAAGAGCCAGCAGCGCCAGCCGCTGACTCGGAAACCAAGGCTGAAAATGTGTCTTCTGAGCCAACTAAGAAAGATTCAGAATAATCACTTCTGATTAAGCCCCGAGCCTTGCTCGGGGCTTTTGTCGTTTAAAGTAGTTATGATTTTACAAGCAAACCAGAAAACTCTCTCTCTCGATACGCCACAAGTGATGGGTATCGTCAATGTCACCCCTGATTCTTTTTCTGATGGTGGCAAATTCAATTCAGTAGATGCTGCGCTTGAGCAGGTTGAAGCGATGGTTGCCGCGGGTGTGACGATTGTTGATATCGGTGGTGAGTCAACACGCCCAGGAGCACCTGATGTTGAGCTCCAAGAAGAACTAGCACGCGTCATTCCCGTAATTAAAGCGATACGAGATAAGTATGATGTGTGGATTTCTATCGACACCAGTAAAGCCGAAATCATGCGCCAAGCCTTAGAAGCAGGCGCTGATATTATCAATGACGTTCGTGCACTACAGGAGCCCGGTGCTTTGGAAGTGGCTGCTGAGGCAGGTGTGCCCATTTGCTTGATGCATATGCAGGGGCAACCTCGAACCATGCAGATGAATCCAACCTATGAAGATCTCTTAGAGGATGTGGCACAATTCCTACAGGAACGAATCGCAGCATGTGAAGCGGTCGGTATTTCACGTGATAAACTCATCCTCGATCCTGGCTTCGGATTTGGCAAAACGCTGGAACACAATTATCATCTGCTGGCGCATTTGGATAAGTTCCATCAATTTGGACTACCCGTGCTTGCGGGTATGTCTCGTAAGTCAATGATTTTTAAATTACTTGATAAAGCACCTGCCGATTGTCTCGCTGGGAGCTTGGCTTGCGCTACCCTTGCTGCAGCGAAAGGGGCACAAATCATCCGTGTTCATGATGCGGCTGAGACAGTCGAGGCGATGAAGATCGTCCAAATGATGCAATCAAATTTATAAAAACGAATAAGGAAATAAAATGTCACAACGACGTTATTTTGGTACCGATGGTGTTCGAGGCAAAGTGGGTCAGTACCCAATCACACCAGATTTTGTACTTAAACTAGGCTGGGCTGCGGGTCGAGTGCTTGCAAAGCAAGGCACTAAGAAAGTGATCATTGGTAAAGATACGCGTATCTCTGGCTACATGCTGGAATCGGCGCTTGAAGCAGGTCTTTCTGCAGCGGGTCTTAAAGCGATCTTTACCGGTCCGCTGCCAACACCGGCTGTGGCATACCTTACCCAGACGTTCCGCGCGGAAGCAGGTATCGTGATTTCTGCATCGCATAACCCTTACTATGACAACGGCATTAAGTTCTTCTCATCGGAGGGCACAAAGCTGCCGGACGCGATTGAGCTTGCTATTGAAGAAGAGTTGGATAAAGACATCGAGTGTGTCGAGTCTTCTGAGCTTGGTAAAGCGAGCCGTCTGAACGATGCTGCTGGTCGCTATATCGAGTTTTGTAAGAGTACTTTCCCGCATGATTTAAGCCTTGCAGGCCTAAAGATTGTTATCGACTGTGCGCATGGTGCAACCTACAAAATTGCGCCTTCGGTATTTAAAGAGCTGGGTGCAGACGTTGTTGCAATGGGTGTTGACCCTGACGGTACTAACATCAACGCAGAAGTGGGTGCGACAGATGTGCGTGCTCTACAAGCAAAAGTGGTTGAAGAGAATGCCGCGCTTGGTCTTGCTTTTGATGGCGACGGCGACCGCATCATCATGGTTGACCACTTAGGTAATAAAGTGGATGGCGACCAAATCGCTTACATTATTGCACGTGATGCGCTTCGCCGTGGTGAGCTAAAAGGTGGTGTTGTTGGCACCTTAATGACCAACCTTGGTATGGAAAATGGCCTTAAACAGCTCGGTATTCCATTTGTTCGTGCCGCCGTTGGTGACCGCTACGTAATGGAGCAGTTACTTGAGCGTGACTGGCGTATTGGCGCTGAAAACTCAGGTCACGTTATTCTACTCGACAAAGTAACGACAGGTGATGCGATCGTCGCTGCACTGCAAGTGCTTGCGTCCGTGGTTGGTGCGAAGATGTCACTCAATGAGCTAGCCAGTGGTATGACGCTATATCCACAAGTGCTGATCAATGTTCGCTTCAGTGGCGATGCAAATCCGCTAGAAGCAGAAGCCGTCAAGCAGGCGGTTGCGAAAGCGGAAGCCGATCTTGGCGATAAAGGTCGTGTACTGCTTCGCAAATCGGGCACTGAGCCACTGCTGCGTGTTATGGTTGAAGGCGAAGATGACGCGCTAGTCAATCAGTCAGCGCAGTACATTGCTGATATCGTAAAAGAAAACTGCTAAGTCTCGACGCATTAGCATGAGCAAGAATCAAATTTATGTTCTTTTGGTTCTTGCTTATTTTTTATATGATTACTCGCTTATTCTTATCGGTAATTGTTCTTTTGCCCTTTTTTTGAGCGTTCAGTTGCTCGGCGAAAGATTTTTGTCATTTTTCTCTTGTCAGTCAGTGCGGCATTCGCTAGTATTGCCACCGCCTTCACTTAGGAGGCCATAGCCAGGTTTTCAATGCGTACAGCAAGGAAAGCAGCGCTGGCTCAACAATTAGGAACATAGGTGGACACATGATTCAAGTTCTACTTGTGATTTACCTGTTGGCTGCGCTTGGTGTTATTGGCCTAGTGTTGATTCAACAAGGTAAAGGCGCAGATATGGGAGCCTCATTCGGTGCTGGCGCTTCAAACACAGTGTTTGGTGCTAGTGGCTCAGGAAACTTCCTAACCCGAATGACTGCAATTTTTGCAATCGTATTTTTTGTTATCAGCTTAGTACTTGGCAACATGTACACTCACAAAGGTGAGTCTCAATGGGTTGACCCTACTCAAGGTCAAGTGATTGAGCAAGCAGCTGATACAGCGAGTGATGTCCCAGCTGAAAACAGCGACGAGATCCCTCAATAAGTCGATTGATTCTAACGAATTAAGAAGCTTAGATGCCGAGATGGTGAAATTGGTAGACACGCTAGCATGAGGTGCTAGTGCCTTTGGTGTGAGGGTTCGAGTCCCTCTCTCGGCACCATTATTTATAAACTTGTAATACAGGTGGTTGAGCGTATAATGCTCAGCACGTCGGACGCGGGGTGGAGCAGCTTGGTAGCTCGTCGGGCTCATAACCCGAAGGTCGTCGGTTCAAATCCGGCCCCCGCAACCAATACTTTCTAAGTGTTGATGGATTGCAAGTTTAGCAGTGTGAAAAAATCACTGCACATCGAGAGAACACCAACTATCTTTTTAGGGTGTTACTTTTTCTCGATGATCAGGGTCCAGCAACAAAAAACCCCGACTTTCGGGGTTTTTTGTTATTTGCGCTTTTTAAAAGGCAGCAAATACAAGTGCTTGGAATTTAAATTGGGCTATATGCCCTTTTTTTGTTTCTGGAGTGGTTAAATGACTGGTTTAGAAAGACAACTTACAGAATTGCTCGAAGCGCCTGTAGAGGCAATTGGCTACGAGCTTGTTGGTTTAGAGTTCATCCGTGCTGGTGAGCATTCTACCCTTCGAATCTATATCGACCATGAAAATGGTATTACTGTTGATGCTTGCGCAGAAGTAAGTCATCAGGTAAGTGCAGTAATGGATGTCGAAGACCCAATTACGGTGGCTTATAACCTAGAGGTGTCTTCACCAGGCCTAGAAAGACCACTTTTCAAAGCAGCACATTACCAACAGTTTATTGGTCACGAGGTCAGCATCGTGTTGAAAATGGCTGTCGGCAACCGTCGTAAGTGGAAAGGTGTCATCCAATCTATTGATGGCGAGACAGTGACCATCCTTGCCGATGGTAACGAAGAAGAAATGGCGCTAAGCAACATTTCCAAAGCTAACCTTATCCCTAAATTTTAGGTCCCTAATAATAAAAGCTTAGAGGCTAGATAAATGAGTAAAGAAATTTTAGCGGTAGTAGAAGCAGTTTCTAACGAGAAAGCTGTTCCTCGTGAGCGTATTTTTGAAGCGCTAGAGATTGCACTAGCAACCTCTTCTAAGAAAAAACACGAAATCGAAATCGATGTACGTGTTGCCATTGACCGCAAAACAGGTGAATTCGAAACCTTCCGCCGCTGGATGGCAGTAGAAGAAGTTGAATTCCCAACGAAAGAAATTTCTATCGAAGCGGCACAATACGACGACGAGTCTATCCAATTGGGTGACTTTGTTGAAGAGCAGATCGAGTCAGTAACGTTTGACCGCATCACCACGCAAACAGCTAAGCAAGTTATCGTACAGAAAGTACGTGAAGCTGAGCGCGCGCAAATCGTTGAGCAGTTCATCGACAACGAAGGCGACCTAGTGACAGGTGTGGTTAAGAAAGTTAACCGTGACACCATCATCCTAGACCTTGGTAACAACGCTGAAGCCGTTATCCTACGCGATGACCAGCTTCCTCGTGAAAACTTCCGTCCAGGTGACCGTGTACGTGGTCTTCTATACAAAGTGGCTCCAGAAGCTCGCGGCTTCCAGCTATTCATTACTCGTTCTAAGCCAGAAATGCTAGCTGAGCTATTCCGTGTGGAAGTGCCAGAGATTGCTGAAGAGCTTATCGAGCTGAAAGGCGCAGCACGTGATCCAGGTTCTCGCGCGAAGATCGCAGTGAAAACAAACGACAAGCGTATCGACCCTGTTGGTGCGTGTGTGGGTATGCGTGGTGCACGTGTACAAGCGGTTTCTGGTGAGCTTGGCGGCGAGCGTATCGATATCGTTCTTTGGGACGATAACCCAGCTCAGTTCGTTATCAACGCAATGGCGCCAGCAGACGTGGCTTCTATCATCGTTGATGAAGATGCACATTCTATGGACATCGCAGTTGAAGCTGACAACCTAGCGCAAGCTATCGGTCGTAGCGGTCAAAACGTACGTCTAGCTTCTCAACTAACGGGTTGGGAACTGAACGTTATGACGGTTGCAGACCTTCAGAAGAAACACCAAGAAGAAGCATCGGCTTCTATCGAAAACTTTATGAAGCACCTAGACATCGAGCAAGACTTCGCGGAAATGCTTGTTGAGGAAGGCTTCTCAACTCTAGAAGAAGTGGCATATGTGCCAGTTAACGAGCTTCTAGAAATCGACGGCCTAAACGAAGAGCTTGTAGAAGAGCTTCGTAGCCGTGCAAAAGATGCCCTAACGACACTTGCTCTTGCTCAGGAAGAGTCATTCGAAGGTGTTGAGCCAGCTGAAGACCTACTAGCACTAGAAGGTCTAGAGCGTGAGATGGCATTTAAACTGGCTGCAAAAGGTGTAGCTACTCTTGAAGACCTTGCAGACCAAGGTGTCGATGAGCTAGAGGGCATTGAAGGGCTAACAGAAGAGCGCGCAGGTGAGCTAATCATGGCTGCACGTAACATCTGTTGGTTCGGCGACGAAGAATAATAATCAGCAAGGAGGTAGTTGCATGACAAAACTTACGGTTAAAGCACTTAGCGAAGAGATTGGTACGCCAGTTGAACGCCTAATTGAACAACTTGCTGATGCTGGTCTGAAAAAATCAGAAAGCGATCAGGTGAATGACGAAGAGAAGCAAACGCTTCTTACTCACCTTAAGAAAGAACATGGTGATACATCTGGTGAGTCAGAGCCTACTCGTCTTACGCTGCAGCGTAAAACTCGTAGCACTCTGTCTGTTTCTGCCGGTGGCGGTAAGAGCAAAGATGTACAAGTAGAAGTGCGCAAGAAGCGCACTTATGTAAAACGCAGTGCGATCGACGAGCAAGCAAAACGTGAAGCTGAGGAAGCAGCAAATCGTGAGGCGGAAGAGCGTGCCCAACGTGAAGCCGAAGAGCTAGCCAAACGTGAAGCTGCAGAGAAAGCACAGCGTGAAGCAGAAGAAAAAGCTCAGCGCGAAGCCGAAGAAAAACGTCTAGCAGAGGAAAAAGCTAAACGTGAGGCGGAGCAATCTGAAGCAAACACTGCTAAGCGCGCAGAAGCGGAAAAGGCTAAGAAAGAAATGAACGCAAAGAATGCTGAAGCGAAGAAAGAAGCGGACGAGCTAAAACGTCGTCAAGAAGAAGAGGCGCAACGTAAGGCGGAAGCTGAAGCGGCTCGTCTAGCTGAAGAAGCTCGCAAACTAGCGGAAGAAAACGAAGCTCGTTGGACTGCTGAAGAGAAGAAACCAAAAGAAGAGGGTGACTACCACACCACCACTTCTAAATACGCTCGTGAAGCAGAAGATGCTCAAGACCGTAAAGAAGAAAAAAGCACCTCGCCGTCGTAAGAAGAAGGCGAGCCCACAAGAAGACAACCGCGGCGGTCGTGGCGGTCGTAACCAACGTGGTAAGAAAGGCAAACTAGCTAAGCCTACGTCTATGCAGCACGGCTTCGATAAGACCGCTCAAGTTGCTAAGCAAGACGTTGTGATCGGCGAAACTATCGTTGTTTCTGAGCTAGCGAGCAAAATGTCTGTTAAAGCAACAGAAGTTATCAAGGTGATGATGAAGATGGGCGCAATGGCGACTATCAACCAAGTTATCGACCAAGAAACTGCACAGCTTGTTGCTGAAGAAATGGGCCACAAAGTTGTTCTACGTAAAGAGAACGAACTGGAAGAAGCAGTACTGTCTGACCGTGATGAAACATCAGAAGCAGTTTCTCGTGCTCCTGTTGTAACTATCATGGGTCACGTTGACCACGGTAAGACATCGACACTTGACTACATCCGTCGCACTCACGTTGCTTCAGGCGAAGCGGGTGGTATTACCCAGCACATTGGTGCATACCACGTAGAAACTGACAACGGCATGATCACTTTCCTTGATACTCCTGGACACGCGGCGTTTACCGCAATGCGTGCTCGTGGTGCTCAAGCGACAGATATCGTTGTTCTAGTTGTAGCTGCAGACGATGGTGTAATGCCACAAACAATCGAAGCGATCCAACACGCGAAAGCGGCTGGCGTACCTCTGATTGTTGCCGTGAACAAGATCGATAAAGAAGACGCGAACCCAGACAACGTTAAGAACGAGCTGGCGCAGTACGATGTTATCCCTGAAGAGTGGGGCGGTGAGAACATGTTCGTTCACATCTCTGCGAAACAAGGTACTAACATCGATGGTCTTCTAGAAGCTATCCTACTTCAATCAGAAGTACTTGAGCTAACAGCGGTTGCTGACGGCATGGCATCTGGTGTGGTTGTTGAATCATTCCTAGATAAAGGCCGTGGTCCAGTGGCAACAGTTCTAGTTCAATCTGGTACGCTACGTAAAGGCGACATCGTACTTTGTGGTCAAGAATACGGCCGTGTACGTGCGATGCGTGACGAACTAGGTAAAGAAGTGACTGAAGCTGGCCCATCTATCCCAGTTGAGATCCTAGGTCTATCTGGTGTTCCATCATCAGGTGACGAAGCAACCGTTGTACGTGATGAGCGTAAAGCACGTGAAGTAGCGAACTACCGTCAAGGTAAATTCCGTGAAGTTAAGCTAGCACGTCAGCAAAAAGCGAAACTAGAGAACATGTTCTCTAACATGGCTGCTGGTGATGTTGCTGAACTAAACGTAGTACTAAAAGCGGACGTACAGGGTTCTGTAGAAGCAATCTCTGACTCTCTACTGAAACTGTCTACTGATGAAGTTAAAGTGAACATTGTTGGTTCTGGTGTTGGTGGTATTACAGAAACTGATGCAGTACTTGCAGCTGCGTCTAACGCTATCATCCTAGGCTTTAACGTACGTGCTGATGCATCTGCTCGCCGTGCTGTTGAAACTGAAAACCTAGACCTACGCTACTACTCGATCATCTACCAGTTGATTGACGAAGTGAAACAAGCAATGGGCGGTATGCTTGCTCCTGAGTTCAAGCAAGAAATCATCGGCCTTGCAGAAGTACGTGACGTATTTAAGTCTCCAAAACTTGGCGCAATCGCGGGTTGTATGGTGACAGAAGGTACTATCAAGCGTAACAACCCTATCCGCGTACTGCGTGATAACGTTGTAATCTACGAAGGTGAGCTAGAATCTCTACGCCGCTTCAAAGATGACGTTCAAGAAGTTAAGAACGGTTACGAGTGTGGTATCGGCGTTAAGAACTACAACGATGTTCGCGTTGGCGACCAAATCGAAGTATTCGAAATCGTTGAAATCAAACGTACTCTAGACTAATTGACAAAATCGCTACTCAGTTTCTAAATTGAGTATTGATGGTTGTTGAATACGCCATGGGGGCTGGTTGATACCATCCCCCATTCTTTCTATAGTGAGAAAAGAAATGTCAAAAGAATTTAGCCGCACACAACGTGTTGCGCAGCAACTACAAAAAGAGCTTGCTCTTATCCTTCAACGCGAAGTTCGTGATTCTCGCCTAGGTATGGTGACGATTTCAGACGTAGAAGTGTCTCGTGACCTCGCATACGCGAAAGTATTCGTGACTTTCCTATGTGTGGGTGAGCAGACTCCAGAATCGAGCTTAGCAGCACTTCGTGAACATGAAGCGCACATTCGTATGATGCTAGGTAAACGCATTCGCCTACGCCTAACACCAGAAGTACGTTTCCACTACGACAACACGCTTGTTGAAGGTATGCGTATGTCTAATCTAGTGAGCGAAGTGGTGAACGAAGACAAGCGCAAGCAAGATGAAGCTGGTCGCAGCGAAGAAAACGGCGCTGAGGGAGAAGAGCAGTAATGGCTAGACGTCGCAAGGGACGTCCAGTCAACGGCGTTATCCTTCTAGATAAACCTACCGGTATCTCATCGAATGACGCGCTGCAAAAAGTAAAGCGTATCTACTTCGCTGAGAAAGCCGGCCACACGGGTGCTCTTGACCCGCTAGCAACGGGCATGCTGCCAATCTGCTTGGGCGAAGCCACTAAGTTCTCGCAATTCCTATTAGATTCAGACAAGCGCTACCGCGTGATCGCAAAACTTGGTGAGCGCACCAATACCTCTGACTCTGATGGCGAAGTGGTTGAAACTCGTGATATCAACGTAACTCCAGAGTTTCTTGACGAGTGCATCGACAAGTTCCGTGGTGAGTCAGATCAAGTGCCGTCAATGTTCTCAGCACTGAAGTATCAAGGTAAGCCACTTTATGAGTACGCTCGCCAAGGTATCGAAGTGCCGCGTGAAGCACGTAAGATCACTGTGTATGAAATCGTCCTACACCGCTTTGAAGGTGATGAAGTGGAGATGGAAGTACACTGCTCGAAGGGCACGTACATCCGAACTATCGTTGATGATCTCGGTGAAATGCTAGGCTGTGGTGCTCACGTGACTATGCTACGTCGTACGGCGGTTGCTAAGTACCTTATGAGAACATGGTGACTCTTGAGCAGCTTAACGAGCTATTTGAGCAGGCAAAGCGCGAAGAGCGTCAGCCGCGTGAGTTGCTTGACCCACTGCTGATGCCAATGGACAGTGCAGTACAAGATCTTCAAGAAGTGAATGTATCACCTGAGCTGGGTGACTTGCTTCAGCATGGTCAGCCTGTGCAGGTTTCAGGCTTGCCAGTCGATGCGCCAGTACGCATGACCATGGGTGAAGAGCGTTTGTTTATTGGCGTTGGTGCTATGAATGACGATGGTAAGCTGGCGCCTAAGCGACTCGTTGTTTTCCGTGAGGAAGAAAGTGCTCAATAGAGCGACGAATACTCCTTGCTCTAGCTAGAATTATTCCCTATAATTCGCGCTTCGCGTAGCGGCTGAATCAGAGATTGGCTGCTACAACTTTTAAACTTACTCTTATTAGGAGAGAATTATGTCTCTGAATGCAGAAACTAAAGCAGCAATCGTTGCAGAATACGCACAAGGCGAAGGCGACACTGGTTCACCAGAAGTTCAAGTAGCTCTACTTACAGCTTCTATCAACCACCTACAAGGTCACTTCAAAGCACACAAAGGCGATCACCACAGCCGTCGTGGTCTTCTACGTATGGTTTCTCGTCGTCGTAAGCTTCTAGATTACCTAAAAGGTAAAAACCTAGCTCGCTACCAAGACCTAATCAAACGTCTAGGCCTACGTCGCTAATCAGCGTCTGCATAGAAAGTTTGTTAAAAGGGGCTATATGCCCCTTTTTTGTTAGCTAAATTCTTTAGTTAATGGCAAAACTTCCACTAAGTAGTTTATACTACGTCCCGTCTAAACAGAGTTGTTTAAAGCAACTCCGTTTAGCCACAATCTGCTCAGTACATTACAGTCCATTTTGTCGACCGCAGGGTCGCGACTATTCCAAGCACATTTGCTCGCTTTTAGCGGCATAGAACTCGCTGCTTAGAGATAAGTTTGTTTGAACTAGTCGCGATTTGTAATGCATTGAGCGCACAATCAAATGATCTGGACTCGCTCCAGAAAAAAGGAAATACAATGTTCGAAAAACCAGTTGTTAAGTCGTTCCAATACGGCAACCACACTGTGACGCTAGAAACAGGCGTTATCGCACGTCAAGCTACTGCAGCTGTAATGGTAACAATGGACGATACAGCAGTATTCGTTTCTGTTGTTGGTAAAAAAGAAGCGGTAGAAGGTCAAGACTTCTTCCCACTAACAGTAAACTACCAAGAGCGCACTTACGCGGCAGGTAAAATCCCAGGTGGTTTCTTCAAGCGTGAAGGTCGTCCTTCTGAAGGCGAAACACTGACTGCACGTCTAATCGACCGTCCAATTCGTCCACTATTCCCAGACGCATTCAAAAACGAAGTTCAGGTTATCGCAACGGTTGTTTCTGTTAACCCGAATGTACAGCCAGACATTCCAACAATGATTGGTACGTCTGCAGCACTTGCTATCTCTGGTATCCCGTTCAACGGTCCTATCGGTGCAGCACGCGTTGGTCACATCGACGGTCAGCTTGTTCTTAACCCAAGCAACACTGAGCTAGAAACATCTAAGCTTGATCTTGTTGTTGCGGGTACTGAATCTGCAGTACTAATGGTTGAATCAGAAGCTGATAACCTAACTGAAGAAGAAATGCTATCTGCAGTTGTGTTCGGTCACGACCAACAGCAAACTGTCATCACTGCAATCAACGAGTTTGCAGCTGAAGTTGCTACTCCTGCTTGGGATTGGGTTGCTCCAGAAGAGAACACGGCTCTTAACGAGCGTATCGCAGAGCTAGCTGAAGCTAAGCTAGTTGAAGCGTACCAAATCACTGAAAAGATGGCTCGTTACGATCGCATTCACGCGATTGCAGCAGAAGTGAACGATGTTCTTCTTGCTGAAGATCCAGAAGCGAACACGAAAGAAATCCACACTATCTTCCACGATCTAGAGAAGACAGTTGTACGTCGTAGCATCATCGCGGGTAACCCACGTATCGATGGTCGTGAAAAAGACATGGTTCGTGCACTGGATGTACGCACTGGCGTTCTTCCACGTACTCACGGTTCTTCACTGTTCACTCGTGGTGAGACTCAGGCGCTAGTAACTGCGACGCTTGGTACGCAGCGTGATGCTCAAATCATTGATGAGCTAACTGGTGAGCGTAAAGATCACTTCCTACTACACTACAACTTCCCTCCATACTGTGTTGGCGAAACGGGTTTTGTAGGTTCTCCTAAGCGTCGTGAAATCGGTCACGGTAAACTGGCTAAGCGCGGTATCGCAGCAGTAATGCCTTCTGTTGAAGAATTCCCATACACAGTGCGTGTTGTATCGGAAATCACTGAATCTAACGGTTCATCTTCAATGGCTTCTGTATGTGGTACGTCTCTAGCACTTATGGATGCTGGTGTACCAATCAAGTCTTCTGTTGCGGGTATCGCAATGGGTCTTGTTAAAGAAGGCGACGACTTCGTTGTTCTTTCTGACATCCTTGGTGACGAAGACCACCTAGGTGACATGGACTTTAAAGTAGCAGGTACTAACACTGGTATCACTGCACTTCAAATGGACATCAAGATCGAAGGTATCACTAAAGAGATCATGCAAATTGCTCTTAACCAAGCGCAAGGTGCACGTAAGCACATCCTTTCTGTCATGGATGAAGCGATCTCTGGTGCTCGTGAAGAGATCTCTGAGTTGCTCCGCGTATCCACACAATGAAGATCAGTGCAGACAAGATCAAAGACGTTATCGGTAAAGGTGGCGCGGTTATCCGTCAGCTAACTGAAGAGACTGGTACGACTATCGAGATCGAAGACGACGGTACTATCAAGATCGCGGCGACTGACGGTGACCAAGCGAAAGATGCGATTGCTCGTATCGAAGCTATCACTGCAGAAGTTGAAGTGGGTAAGATCTACACGGGTAAAGTTGCTCGTCTAGCTGACTTCGGTGCATTCGTCACGGTTCTTCCAGGTAAAGATGGTCTAGTACACATCTCTCAAATCGCTCAAGAGCGTGTTGAGAAAGTGACTGACTACCTGAAAGAAGGCCAAGAGGTTCAAGTTAAAGTACTTGAAATCGACCGCCAAGGCCGTGTACGTCTGAGCATGAAAGAAGCGGTAGAACAGCCAGCTGAAGCTGCGAATGAAAAAGCGGCACCTGACGCAGAATAATTCGCATTTCTAGACCATTGCGTCTAAAAGCATGCTATAAAGAGGGGGCAATCGCCCCTTTTTTAGTGCGCGAAGGAAATTACCTGCTATACCCATTAAGCAGCATGGCAAAAAAATTAAATAAAAGCCGTCGGTTACGCTTAGCGATAGCAGGCATTAAGGAGAAGAATATAGTGAAGTGGTTTCGAATCTTAGGATTGAGTTTAGTGGCCGTCGTGACGGGTTGTGCATCCAACTCATCAACGCAAGATCAGCAGTGGCTAAATCCACCAATGGCAGTGCCTTTGCAAGCCAATGTTCAATATGAAGTACAGGTTGCAAGGCTGACTCAGTTACTTCAGCGCAGCGATCTCGAAAACGATGTGCGCGCTAAAATGCACTTTGAGCGTGGCTCTTATTTCAATAGCCTAGGTATGCGCGATTTGGCGCAGCTTGATTTCAACCAATCACTGCAATTAAACCCAGCTCAGCCTGTGGTATTCAACCAAGTTGGTCAATACTTCACTCAGATCGGTGATTTTGACTCAGCCTATGAAGCGTTTGATTCAAGCTTAGAGCTCGATCCAGCCAACTCTTACGCACTTCGTAACCGTTCGATCGCACTGTATTACGGCGACCGCATTCCTCTAGCAATTGAAGGAATGACGCGCTACTACCAAGAGAACCCATCGGATCCGTACCGAGCGCTGTGGCTTTACATCATTTCTCGCGAGGCGAGCCCATCGGAAGCGGCAATTACTTTAAACAAGCAGTACCTTGCTCGTAATAACGACTGGGGCTGGATTTTGGTTGCCTTGATGCTTGACCAAGTGTCAGAGGAGCAAGCATTCCAAGCGATCCTAGCGAGCAGCCGAGACAACAATGTGCTGGCAGAGCGTCTGACTGAGGTGTACTTCTACCTTGCTAAGCGTCATCAAATCGACGGTGACTACCCAACAGCAGTTTCGCTCTACAAGCTGGCTATCGCACAAAATGTGTATGATTTCGCCGAGCATAAGTACGCATTCCTAGAGCTGACCAAAATCTTTGAAATTGTTCGAGCTCAGCAAGCAGAAGAAGCGAAGAAACAACAAGAAGAACAATCGAGCGCAGAACCAAGCGACGCCTAGTTTCTCTCAATAAATCTAAGACATTAAAACACCAGCGATATGCTGGTGTTTTTTTATGCGTTGCAGTTTATCTCCAATAGCCCTAATATAGTTAGCTAGGCTAATTAATAGGTGGTATGAATGTCTATAGAGGTCAATTTAGAGAGAGTGGAACGCCTAACGGCTAAGGTTTGGCGCAGTTACTGTAAAGAAGATCCACTGTCTCACCTTAGCTTTAATGAATATGACTATCTCAAAACCGTTCAAGCCTCTGAGGAACCGATTAGGCTCACTGACTTGGCTCGAGAGTTAGAGGTGTCCAAGCCGTCAGCCACCAATATGATCAAACGGTTGGAGAAGAAGGGACTGGTGGAGCGTTTAGCGTGTCCAGAAGACGCTCGTGCTAAACGGGTGGTTTTGACAGAGAAGGCACGTATCCCTCTAGCGTCAGAGTTGGAAATTTATAGCGTGGTTGCTGATAAATTAAAGGCGAACCTTACAGACAGCGAGTTTACCTCCCTCAACCAGCTTCTGACTAAAGCGCTAATTGCTGCTCGTTCTTAATCAACAGTAAGACTCTGAAGAGTCGCTTGAAAACAAATAATCGTAGTAACGTCGTGATGAATCAAAAATCAATTTACCAACAGTTTTGGCGTTATGCCGTACCTACCGTAGCCGCTATGCTGGTCAACGGTTTATACCAAGTGGTAGACGGCATCTTTATTGGGCAGTATATGGGAGGCGATGGCCTTGCGGGCATCAATGTCGCCTGGCCAGTGATTAGTGTCATTCTTGGCCTTGGCATGATGATTGGTGTCGGTACTGGAGCGCTGGCGTCGATTAAGCAAGGTGAGAGCGATCTTGTGGGTGCGAAGCAAGCTTTGGCAACCGGTTTAATGGCATTGCTAGCGTTGAGTCCTGTTGTTGCTGTCGTACTTTGGCAATACGCCGACAAGATGATCCTGATTCAAGGTGCTCAGGGGCGCATGTACGATCTCGCGATGCAGTACCTCGACATCTTGATCGTAGGCGGTGTGTTCACTCTCGGCTCAATTGCCGTGCCCTTCTTATTAAGAAATGACGATAGCCCAAATATGGCGACTGTCTTGATGGTAGTTGGCGCGGTGATTAATATCGTCCTCGATTACTGGTTTATTGCAGTTCTCGATTGGGAACTCACCGGTGCAGCGCTTGCAACAGCGATAGCTCAAGCTGTGGTGACCGTGTTGGGGGTAGGATACTTCTTTACTTCGAAGGCGAAAATGCGCCTATCACTGCGTGATTTTAGGTTCCAGTGGCCACTGCTACCTAAGATATTCTCCATTGGTATCGCAAGCTTCTTCATGTACGCCTACGGCTCTTTTATGGTAGCACTGCATAATGCTCTGTTTGCGGAGTATGGCTCGATGACCTTGGTCGGCGCATACGCTATTCTGGGTTATATCGTTGCTTTCTATTATCTAATTGCCGAAGGTATCGCAAATGCGATGCAGCCACTATTGAGCTACAACTATGGCGCTCGTCGTGAAGACAACATGCGTAAGCTGTTCAATGTCGCTATGTTCAGTTCCGTGCTCGGTGGTGCGGTTTTTGTGGGACTCCTTAACTTGTTTCCTTACCAAGCCGTTTCAGTGTTTAACTCCAGTGAACCACAACTTATCGAATATACGGTGGTCGGTATCCGCTTGCATTTGTTCTCCATGTTTCTTGATGGGTTCATCGTTGTGGCTGCGGCATATTATCAAGCGATCAGTCACAACCGAAAAGCGCTGTTCGTGACATTAGGAAACATGCTGATCCAACTGCCATTCCTCTACGCTATGCCAAAGCTTTGGGGAGTGAACGGTGTGTGGATAGCGTATCCTCTATCGAACATCGCATTGAGTTTGGTAGTTGGAGCCATGATGTGGAAAGACATTCGCAAGCTGCGTGCGAACGGCTATGAGACGGCAACGGTTTAACATCACTGAATCAGAACATTGCCATTAAAAAAGAGCCTCGCGGATTAGCGAGGCTCGTTTGTTTAGATTTGCTTGATATCGAGACCAGCAATCTGATGCCAGTAGCCGTTGCACTGACGATCGAGCGACGCTTGCGGATTGCTGCCGTCTTCATTGGCTCTGAAACGATCCACTTCGGCAAAGGTATCCAGTCCAAGTGGGCTCAGACGTGCAACATCGACCAAGCCTTCCATCGATTTAAGATCGTTGATTAGGTTGTACTGATAACCTGACTGGGTTTGGATCCCATTTAGATTAAATACTGCCTGACCTTCTTGGCTCTCTACTTGAAGGCCTGTTGGGTATTTAATACAGCAGGTTTCGCAGTCATCTTTTGCTCGGTTTTCCGCGCGAGCAGTGAAGCAGCGTGCAGAGTAAGCCAATGGCAGGTAGCCGTGGCTAAACACTTCTACTTCGAATTGACCGCGGATACCTAAGTCTTCGGCTTGGTTCATTGCGTTCTCAAGCCACTCTCGTGATAGCTCAACCGGCATACACCAACGAATCATGCCTTGCTTAGCAAATAGCTGCAGCGTACGAGCGTTGTAGGTGTTGACCGCAGGTCCTACGACAAATGGTACCTTGCTTTCGCTAGCCAGTTGGATAGCAGACACGTCATTAGCTTCAATCGCAAAGTCACCGTTGTCAATGTACTTCTTCATGATATTCACTTCACTAGGTGCTTCGAGCAGTGCCATAGTGGACAGCACCACTTGCTTACCCGATGCGCTGAGTTCTTTTGCAATATCGAACCAATGTCCTGGTTTCATCTCACGGCGCTTAGAACAAACACTCTCACCCAGATAGATGATATCGGCAGAGCTCGATTTTGCTTGCTCGTAGAAGCTCTCTACATCTTGCTTTGGCCAAAAGTACAGCAGTGGCCCTAATGCATATTTCATGTGATTTGCTCCTTATTGCCACTTACGGTGGTAAGCACCGAGTGTGGTTTGTGTACCTTCAGAAACGTTGGCTAGAGCACTGTCCCAGCTTGCTTTTACTTGGTATTGCTCTGGATTACGTTGGTACATATCAATCGCTTCGCGCCACGTTCGCGTCACTTGCTCGACGTAGGCCGGGCTGCGTTGGCGGCCTTCAATTTTCACAGAGGCAACATTGGCAGCAAACAGTTCAGGCAGCATAGATAAGGTATTCAGGCTGGTTGGCTCTTCAAGAGCATGGTAACGCTTACGCTCACCATCCACTTCCGCTTCAAAGCGGCCTTTACACAAAGTCGGGTAGCCGGCATTTTCACCTTGTGCATAGCGGTCAATCAGAATGTCATTTAGACGTGATTCTAGGCCGGTTTCAGTTTCTTGCCAGCGAACGTATTTTGCTGGAGAACATGCACCTACTGTGTTTGGTGATTCGCCTGTAAGGTAAGAAGAAAGATAGCAGCGACCTTCAGACATAATGCAAAGACTGCCAAAGGCAAACACTTCTAACTCGACGTCAGATGTCATGTTTCGAGAGAGCTGTTTTACTTGGTGGATCGACAGCACGCGTGGCAGTACCACACGTTTGACGTTGAAGTTCTTGTGATAGAAGTCGATGGCCGCCACGTTGGTCGCTGACGCTTGAACTGAAAGGTGCAGTTCAAGATCCGGATATTTGTTCGCGGCATAATCCAGCACGGCGATATCGGCAACGATCAACGCATCCACACCGAGATCGGCGGCTTGGTCGACCGCGTTAGTCCAGCGTTCAAATCCATTCGGGTGGGCGAACGTGTTCAGTGCAATGTGCAGTTTCTTGTTGTGGTCGTGAACATATTGAGCCGCGCGCTCAAGCTTCTTACCTGTAAAGTTAAGACCCGCAAAGTGACGGGCATTGGTGTCGTCTTTAAAGCCGATATAGACGGCGTCGGCACCGCAATCAATTGCCGTTTTTAATGCAGGTAAGTTACCCGCTGGGCATAAGAGTTCCATATGCTCAATACCATAATTCTGTCAGTAAAGCGCATTTTATGAAAAGTTACTGTAGGCGAGTTTGATATAAGGCAGGTTTCGCTTAATAAGCAATGAATTAACACCAAAGAGGTAAGTTTGCTGAAAGGTCAACATCTGGCCTCTTTGGATAACAATGATAACTAGTTTCGGTGGCGACGATTTTGGGCAAATAGCGCTTCCACTTCGTGCTTAGGTTGCGGGCGGTGGAAGTGGAAACCCTGAATCGAGTTACAGTTAAGATTTGACAGCAGTGTCGCCTGATGACGCGTTTCCACCCCTTCGGCCACAACCGACAAGTTAAGTGATTTACCTAAATTAATGATGTTTTCAATCACCGTTAGCTGCTTAGGCAGGGTATCAATATCCATGATGAATGCGCGGTCGATCTTAAGTTCATCAATAGGGAAATGAGCGAGATACGAGAGCGAAGAGTAGCCCGTACCGAAGTCATCAATTGACAGTGCAAAACCAAGCTTTTTAATGGAGTTCAGCATTTGCAGTGTATGTTCGCTGTTGCTCATGACGGCACTTTCGGTCAGCTCGAAGGTAATGCAGCTGGGATCGAGTCCAGTGCTTCGCAGCAAGCGCTCCATATAATCAATCAGCTTAGGGTTGCCAAATTGCTCAGGGGACAAGTTGATCGCCACACGTCCCGGCAAAATGCCCTGTAGTTTCCAGCGTTTTACTGTAGTGAACACATCGCGCATGACTACACGGCCAAGGCTTTCGATCAAGCCCGCTTGCTCAGCAACTGGGATGAAAGAGGCTGGGCTGATATAGCCTTCCACAGGGTGCTTCCAACGTACCAGAGCTTCTGCGCCATTGATGCTGAAATCGCGCGCATTAACTTTAGGCTGATACCAAACCTCGAGGCCATTTTGTTGCAGCGCTTTTTGCAGTTCAATTTCCAACCATAGACGCATTCGCGCCTCTTTGTTCATCTGGTCATTGAACTTCACTAACCGGTTGCGCCCGCGCGCTTTGGCTTCGTACATCGCAGTGTCGGCATTTTGCAGCAGGATACGTGCATCATTGCCGTCGTTTGGTGATTGTACGCTACCGATGGAGCAGGCGAGTCGTTTGCTAAAGTGGTGTAGATCAAAGGGCTGATTAATCAAGCCGATGATTTTCTCTGCCAGTTCGTCGGCAGCGATATTGCTATCGGGCTCAGGCAAAATGATGCCAAATTCATCGCCGCCCAAGTGAGCTAATACCGCTTCTTGTGGTAAGTAGCGCTTAAGGCGTGCCGACACTTCTTGGATCACTCGGTCGCCAATGTGGTGGCCAAGTGAATCGTTGATATTCTTAAAGTTGTCTATGTCCAGGTAGAGCATGACAAACGGCGTACCTGCTTCAATAAAATGATCGAGACAGCGGGTAAAACCAAGTCGGTTATAGAGTTTCGTTAGCGCATCAATGTTGGCATCTTCGTGACTGGTTTGTGTCACTGGGTTTGGCTTTTCATCGAGGTCTTGCACTAAGATCAAATGCGCATTGGCGCCAAATAAATTCGCAGTGTCGACATGCAGCACCAAGCGTCGCTGGATGCCACAATACTCACTGGTCATAAAGTGCAGGGGTTCTTTGGCGTTGACCTGATGCAGATCGAGCTGCACTCGTTGGTTATCAGTTTCGTTGCGAAGCAAACGCGTGAGAGACTCGCCAAGTAAATCACTTTGACTTGAATAACCAAATAGTCGCGCTGAAGCTGGGTTGGCTGAGATAATACAACCGTCTTCGACCAATAATAGTCCGTCAGGAATCAGCTCCGTCAGCTTTAAAAACTTAGTTTCAGACTCTTCGAGTGAACGGGTAATGATCTGCTTTTCAGAAGTATCAATGGCATGAAAAACCACATACTCGACCACACCATTGAGCTCAATGGGAGAGACACTAAAATGCAGGCTGGATTCGATGTCGGATTCGTCGAGAGTCACTTCCGCTTCAATCGACTCACCAAGAAAAGCGCGTTCGTAATAAGGTTTGAGCTGGTGGTAGAAACGGGTGCCAAGTACCTCATGATCATTCATACCAATGAGGTCGCTGTGGGTAAGACCGGCCACATCGCAGTAGCGATCATTGACCATCCAATAACGGTGCTCGTCGTCTAAAATAGCAAAAAAGAAGGGGCTATTAGACGTTAACTTAGCAAAGTATTCCTTTAACAATTTGGATGACATCAATGTACTACCAGTTCTCTGAAGCGCTTATATATCAGTAACCCACACACTATAACTGTGATTTATCGGTTAGGAAAGGGTTAAGACAAAAGCAAAAAATTTTTGACGCACAACAGGATTTTTTTTGTACGAATACCGTATTATGGCGTTTCTTAAGTACAAACTAACGGAAAAACCGCGTGTTAGACAAGATTCGTAGTCAACTAGTTAAAAACGCAGCACAAATTTTGCGATCTCCAGTCCATTTTCTGCCGAACAAAATTCAGAACCGTGCCCTGCTTGAAGGACTAAAAACCGTTTTTAAAGAAGCACTTGAGGACGGTGACTTCGAGTTTCTTGAAGATAAGTGGTTGAAAGTCCATATTCGTGATCTAAACCTCAGTTGGTACATTTCCTACAGTGATGAATCGCTGATTGTTGCTGATTTTGAGCCACAAGAAGATGTCAGCTTCAGTGGAAATCTCAATGACTTAGTTTTGATTGCTGGTCGTAAAGAAGACCCTGATACGTTATTCTTCCAGCGCCGTTTAAGTATCGAAGGCGACACTGAGTTAGGTTTAGAAGTGAAAAACTTGATGGACAGTGTCGATCTTGATGCGCTGCCAAAGCCGATGCTATCTGCACTCATGCACTTAGCTGAGTTTGTACATAAAGGTTGCAACCCGTACCTGACGTAAAAGAGGTGTCTAATGCTTATTCGAACTGAGGCACCTGCCGATATACTGGCGATTGACCGCCTACTGAAGTCGGTATTTGACACCGACGCCGAAGCCAATCTGGTCATGGCGCTGCGTGAAAACAGCCGTTTAACGCTCTCTTTGGTTGCTTGTAGTGACGAAGGCGAGGTGATTGGTCATGTCCTGTTTTCACCAGTATCGATAGATGGCGAAGAGCTGTCTTGGCAAGGGCTTGCACCACTTGCTGTGGCGACGTCACACCAAGGTCAGGGTATCGCGAAAGCGTTGGTTAAAGAGGCATTCGAAACGTTACTCGATTTTGGTTATCCCGCATGTGCAGTGCTTGGTGACCCGAATTACTACTCGAAATTTGGTTTTACCTCTGCCAGTGAGTTTGGCCTAAAGTGCCAGTGGGAAGTACCAGAAGGCGCATTCCAAGTGAAATCATTAACCGAGCAAGCGATTACAGACTTATTGGAAGGCAAAACGGGCACCATTGAGTACAGTCCTGAATTTTTAGAGCTGTAATTGTTCTCAGTTCAAGCTTGTCGTCTATCGTAGGCCATACCCTTATGGCTACATATTATTTTAACTTACGTCCGTTTTTGGAATGGCTTGCCGTTTGGCTAACCTTACCTGCTCTGTTACACTTCGCTCAATTGCCTCAAACGGCGCAACATCTTTGCTCAAACCTGAGATAGAGGCCAATCTATGCACAACCGCACGACGTTACAGTTGATGGGGATCCAGACCTGGGAGTTGACGCACCCTGAGCGACTACCGCACAGTGCTCAAGCTCGCTTTTCTCTGCCCGAATCTTGTCAGTTGTTACTTGTTTCGTCTATGAAACCACAGGGCGACAAGGTTGCCTTTTTCGAAAAGATCCTCAAAGCGATGAAGCTTGAACTGTCCCAGGCGCTACATATTACGCCGGACATGCTGAGTCAATTGGACGCAGAGCCGATGCCGGATTGGATTTGGCTTTGTGGCGTTGAATCGGCGCAGCAGCGACTGGAGCAATGGACAGAGCAACATGCCAATCAGCTAAACCAGTCGCCACGTACTTTGATCTCGCCACCGCTGGCAGAGATAGAAGGTCAAGATGCCCACAAGCGTCAACTTTGGAATCAAATCCGTGCCAAACAATAATATTAGCTTCACTCAGATGAGCGAAACACACCTTGATGATGTGATCGCTATTGAGCAGCAAGCACACAGCCACCCTTGGAAAACGTCTATGCTCACCGAGCTAAATGGACGTGGTGCCCACAATGTGGTGATGCTTGAAGATGATAAAGTGGTGGGCTACTTCTACGCCCAGAATGTGGTAGGGGAAGTGTCATTACTTAATGTTGCCGTGTCGCCGAGTCATCAAGGACAAGGTTACGGTCGTCAACTAATTCAGCACCTATTGGCCTACTGTGAGTCTTGCCAAGCTGACAGTGCGTGGCTTGAAGTGCGTGAAAGTAATAATGCGGCAGTGTCGCTTTATCTATCAGAAGGCTTCAACGAAGTAGACAGACGCCGAGATTATTACCCAACTGAGCAAGGGCGCGAAGACGCCGTCATCATGTGTTATCACTTCATGTTTTCAGTTTAGTGACGGTCGGACGCCGAGGTAGTGCTCTTGCCCATCTTGTATAAAATGTAGCGATAGAAGGGGTGTTTAGCCTTTTGATTTGCATATAGGTTACATTACCCAGAGTTACTTCGATTACCCTACCAGTGCTTCATACTTCCCAGCAATTATTGATAATCATGGGATTAAAAACATGAAGCACTTTTCAACTCTTTCTGCAGCCGTTCTTGCCGCGCTAGCGTTCAATGCGCAAGCAACTGAAGAGCAAACGAATGATCCAGCTGACGTGACTCGCCCACAAACCTACCTAAAAGTCGACTCTGGCGCGAAAGGCAAAGATGGCCTAACTCGCTTGCAATTGAACATGGCAGGCTCGTATAACGAGAACATCGGTTACCTAGGTCAATTTGAAACTGATTTTCAAACCAACCTAGACGGACAAGAGGGCAAGTCGAAGGACTTTGGTCTATCTCGTATCCGTGCTCGTTACTTCCAAGTACACGCGACTGGCTCAGAAGTGCTTCCTGAAATTGGCTTCTCGCTTGATTACATCAGTTACGGTTCTAACTGGGTAGCGAAACAAAGCGGCACTGAGCAAACAGCTGCAATCGGTGCGGTTGCGAAAGTGATCACCCCATTTGAAAACTGGGTTTCTTACCCAAATGTGGCTGTGATGCGTAACGAGTACGACAACGGTCGTTCAGAAAACGGTTGGCAAGCAAACTGGTTCAACTCGTTCTACCTATCACAGCAAGGTCACTACGTAACAGTGAACCCACAGTACGCAAACTACAACAACGCATTCGGTAAGAACGAGCAGTCGCTTGAGCTTAACTTTGAAGGTGGTGTGCCGCTAACATCTGACGGTAGTATTTGGGGTAACGTGACCTACTCAGAGCACTTCTTTAAAGCGGGCGGTGAGTCACGCATGAAACACCTTGATGGCAACCGTGAAGTTCGCATTGGTGCGACTTGGTTCTTCTAACCCGGTAGCCAAAACAGTTCCTCTCAACTCTAAGGCAAGGATGCCTTAGTCTCTCGCTCCACAAGCTTGCATTATCCGTAACTCTTTTATTTTTCTGCTTATTCATTTGCATGTTACTGGATCGTTTCCAGTTACTAACTGCTGCACGTAACAGACAATCGATACACTGGTTCACAGTGAAATTTTAACCATGTTGAATATATGAGGACACAGAACCATGTCTATGCCCTTCCAGCTTACAGACAAAGTCGTGGTACTAATTGGCGGTACGTCAGGTATCGGCGAATCGATCGCAAAACGCTTGATCAATGCTGGTGCAAAACTGGTGATTGCAGGCATTAATGCCAATGAACCGGCGCTACAAACCTTAGAGGCGCATTATGTCTATGCCGATGTCACTGATGAGTTTTCACTGAGTGAGCTTATGGCGATCGCGTTTGAGCGCTATGGGCAAATCGATGTGTTGGTTAACTGTGCAGGCTCGACCAACGGTTACAGTACCATCATGGAATCGAAGAAGTCCGAATATAACGCCAACTTTGAAGTCAATGCTCTTGGTACGGCTCTCACCATCAAACACGCGGTGCCTTATATGCCAAAGGGCAGCAGCATTATCAATATTGCCTCAGTGGCCGGGACTCAAGGGGTACCTTATCTTGGCGCACTTGCGAGCTCTAAATGGGCGGTACTAGGTATTACGCAAACCGCGGCGCTCGAGCTTGGCACCAAACAGATCCGTGTTAACGCAGTATGTCCAACCTCTGTGGATACGCCCCGCGCTCATGCCTCAGGCGGCGAGCCTCAACTTCGAATGGAGAAGCGTGCGGTACCACTCGGGCGCATTGCGAAGCCAGAGGAAGTGGCGGCAGTGGTGCACTTTTTGGCGTCAGAAGACAGCAGTTTTTGTGAATGGTCAGTCGATTGGTGTCGACGGCGGATTTAGCGCGGGCATGAGCATCGACGCTTACAACCAGCTTGCGCAGTAGGAGAGTAAAATGAACAAATTAAGTCTAATTATTGGTGCCTGTTTGATGATGCTAAGCTCAATGAGCTTTGGTTACTACTGCGATCAAGAAGCGGAAGGTGCTGTCGTCGGTGCCGTCGATGGTGCGGTTACAGGTGCGATTGTTGGCGGTATTGTTGATG
The DNA here is from genome assembly GCF_003263785.1 of Vibrio variabilis. Lineage (GTDB taxonomy): Bacteria > Pseudomonadota > Gammaproteobacteria > Enterobacterales > Vibrionaceae > Vibrio > Vibrio variabilis. The sequence continues at coordinate 121,315 of NZ_JYJK01000130.1, read as the reverse complement.
GCAGTGATGGTGCGAAAACCGGAGCTTGATTGGCGGCGGCGCTGGTGCCGTTGGCGGTGCAATTGATGGCGCTTACTATGAAGCTGAGTGCGAAGTGGCGACCGATGTGATCATTGAAGATGAGTACATTGCAGAAGAATACTTAGCCGAAGAGTATATCGAAGAAGAGTACATTGCTGAGGAAGTGGTGGCGGAAGAGATCATCGAAGAAGAGTACATCGCGGAAGAGATAGTCGAGGAGCAAATCGAAGAGGACTATCTTGAAGAGGCGTACGACGATGATATCTACGACTACTAGTTCTCACTGAATCGGACACCTATGAAACCTAAACTAAAAAGAGAGCCGTTTGGCTCTCTTTTGCTATCTACTACTTTCTTTTTATGGCTTACAAACGAGCAAGCCCTTCAAGTAACTTGTTCTTAATCGCAGGGCTGGAGATAAACGCGCTAGGTAGCGCTCTTCATTGCCTTCAAAATCAGGACGGATTTGCAGCATCTCTTTGTAGCTGGCTTGCGCTTGTTTGAATTCGCCTTTGTAGACTTGAATGACCGCTTTTAGCATAGGCACCCAGAATAGGCGGCGTAGTGACAGTTTGCTAATAGACTTTTCCGCGCCGTCAAAGTCGTCTTGCATGATTTTGTGCACCACAGAAACCAGTGAGAACCACGGTGGACGGAATGGGTTAAGCGCTTTGGAGTTTTCTAGAAGCTCAAGGCCGCGTTCAAACTCTCCCGCCATGCACAATGCCCAGCCACATAGGCCAATTTGATAGGCGGCATTCGGGTTGATCGCGAGCACTTTATCAACGGTTTCGATAATGCCGCTGACATCGTCTTTTAGCTGATACGCCATCAGCATCGCCATTTGGGCTTCTTGGTTGCTTGGCTCAAGCTCCACGGCACGACGGGCGTGATTCAGACCGGTTTCTACCGCATTGTCGACCTGACCCATGCCGAGCATTTCGGCATCGAAATAGAGCACAGCGAGCATCGCATGCAGCAGGGCAATATCCGGTTCGTTTTGTACCGCACTTAGTAGTGCCTGCATGGCTTGCAGGTGGGTATCTTCGGTTAGCGTCATGAGATAGTGTCGATAGCGTAAGGTTGCTTCGTACGTCGACAGATGCTCAATCTTTTTCTGATTGCAGCTGGCGTAGATCTCACGGTGGATAATGCCAAAGCTTGAAGCAAGCTCAGCGACGATTTCAGCAATGATGTCATCTTGAACAGAGAACAGATCGTCGGTGGCTAAATCGCAGGTGTACTTCTCAGCCCAGACTTGCTCCCCGCTGTCAGTGCGATATAGCTTAGCGTAAATGCGTACCTTGTTGCCAAGGGCTTGCATCGTACCTGAGGTGATGAATGAGACATTCAGTTTTTCACCCAGACCTTTCACGTCGGCAGAGGTGCGAGGATCGATATTGGTGTCGCCCAGCGCGTGCATTGACACCACTTTAAGCATGTCAAAACGAGCGAGCTCAGTGGCAAGCTCCTCACCAAAACCTTCGGCGAAGAAGCGCTTCTCCGCATCATCGGAGAGTGATAAAAACGGCAGTACAGTCAGAGTTGGGTTGAGCGCCTTATTGGTATCACCCACCATTTGGGCTAGCGTGGTTGATTGACGTGCCGCTTGAGGGATCTGCGGGGTGAAAATCGGGCTATAACGGCCTTTAGGGATCGATAGAACTAACGGGTCGTTCACCCCTTCCGTCAGGTAATAGGTTTCAAGTGTGCGGCGAACACGCCCAGCTTGAATACGTACAATAGGGTCAGCTTGGTGATCAAAGTCAGCATCACGATCAAACACTTCAGTCGCGATGGTGAACTGCTTGAGTCGATCTCCATTGCCCGCCAAAGTCTGTTCGACGACGAAAGAGAGTAACTGCTTCATCTTCGGGCTTTGGTCGAACGCCTTACTGGAAAGAATACGATTAAGTTGATCTTTCACACGGGTTTGATTTTCTTCGATTCGAATATCTAATGGAGCTTGTTCTGACACCGTTTCTGACTCTCTTTTTGTAGGATCTGAGTATTTTGCCACTTTAGGACATTGAAAAATAGTAACGAGTTCACTTCTTAGCTAAAAACTCATCTTCGTTGCTGACTGGCGCAGAAAATAGTGACGCATGCTATGAAAATGCTACTCAAAACCAGTCACTTATCATCGATAACTATAGTAGAGCTTTGCTTGATTAGCCCACTTATCACTTTACTAGCATTAAGCGTTCATTCGACAGCTGGCTGTGTTTGTAGTGCTTTAGTGCCAAGCGTAAATCCTGGCTCATGGTCTGTACTAAGTCGTCATCGAGCAAGTATTGGCTTAGTAGCTGTTCAATATTGGCAGCTAAGTTTTTGTCGATGGATTCGAGTTTTTGCATTTCAATCAGAGCAAAACGGCGCTTATTCAGCTTAGTACAGCTGATTGCTCGCATCATAGACCCTAAGTAGAGGTTTTGGCTGTCGATGGTTTTAGCTATCTGATAGGCGTTGCGGTAGTTGCTGTTTCGATAGCTATCGATAAAGTAAGCCATATTTAGCCAAGAAGGGTAGTGGGGATTGAGTGTCGCCCCATAGTCAAGGAGTCTTAACCCTTCATTTTCTGCACCACTTAGATAGAGCCAAAATCCGCTTACCATGTTGGCAAATGCAGAGTGAGGTTTGCTCTCAAGGAGCTGCCTAGCGTTGCTTTGTAAGTCTTCAATGTCTCGGTTAACGAGAGACAAGTAGCACATCGCCATTTGTGCGTAAATGCATTGCGGGTCAGCATCGATGGCTTGCTGCGCTAGGTTGTAGGCTAAAATATAGTAGCTGTCTGCAAGTGGTGTATTTAAGGTAAACGCATCCAGCGCTACGATGCTTTGCCTTGCTTTTGACATCGAGCAATTGGTAGGTGCGGGAATGTAGTGGTTTAAACGCTGGGTAAATTGCTCAATGGTTCTTGGGTTGTCCATAAGAGGACTCAGTGACATACCAAGTGTAAACGCTTCGCTATTGAGGTGTGAGTGGCGATGGGTAAGCGTCGCAATAACCCCCATTTCATCCGCGATTTGGTTGGCAATCTTGTTGATTTTAAGTTCAACATTATCGAACACGTTGCTCATTTGGAGCTGAAAACTCTGCGACCACAACTGACGCTGATTTAGATTGTCATTCAAGCTTGCCAGCAAGATGCCGCGCTCGTGGCTGGTTTTATTCAGCGTAAGATCAATGGTATAGCGAGTGTTTTGTCGCTGACCAAAAGGTGCCACATTTAGGGTAGTGAAGGGGTGCAGCGCTGTACAAAGCAGCTTCGCCAAAAAATCGTAGCTTTCATTGTTAACGATAACCGAAACGGAAGGGATGCTGGACTCTTTATTAGCAGCTTTGTTTTCAATACTCTCTCTAGAGGTACTGTCAGACTCGTCTGATGTTGAAGTCTCAATATGCAGATTGTATTGACCTGTAGGTACCGTCAATCGAAGAGGATCGCTTTGCCCCTCATTTTGATAGTACACCTCTAATGTGCGGCGCAATCTTCCCATGTGAATGCGAACCAATGGATCATGGGAAGGATCGAAGTCGGCAGTTTTACCAAACACATCAAACGCGAGATCGTACTGCTGTATCTTTTGGGTCGGATCGTTGAAGTAACTATTTATCAGGTAGTTAAGGATCTTATTTGGCCATTTAGTGGAGCGAAAACCGCGGCATCCCTGCATTTTGTCAAGGATTGCTAAGATATCTTCAGGGACGCGTGAGGCGTTAAGCGAAGGTGTAGCAAGACGGATCGTTGCGGTCATCTGAAGTTCCTCCTCCTGAGAAAAATTCGCTAACAATACTTACATTGGGTTACACCCTAGCAGTTTTTTTGTTACCTAAAAATACTTATTGTGTAACTATTCATATGTATATTGGATTTTTGATAAGTTGTTCTATGGGGGTTGTCATGGAAAAGACAAGATGTAAGAAGTTACTGACGGCGTTGTCACTTTTGAGTGTGTCTTATAGCGCAACTGCGATGCAGCAATTCATCGATCCTAAAGACGGTATGTTCGATGCCAGTCAATGGGTGTTGGACAATGCCATTGGCTTTATGCCGGTACCTATCATTATCACCGATCCTGCGGTCGGTGTCGGTGGTGGCGCTGCATTGATGTTTTTCCATGAGTCTGAAAAGCGCAAGCAGCTTCGTGAAGAAAACCCCGATGAAGTGGTCGGATTGCCACCTAGCGTAACAGCGGTAGCAGCCGCGGGAACCGAAAATGGCTCTTGGCTCACAGGTGCATTTCATTTTGGCTCTTGGCAGGAAGATACGTGGCGCTACCAAGGCGGCCTGTTTTACGGGTCTTTTAATCTGAAGTATTACGAGGGCGACGTGCCGTTCGATTTCAATATCGATGGACTCTATTTTATGCAGGACATCGATTATCGGATTGCCGGCAGTAATTGGTTTGTTGGTGCCAAATACTCACTTCTTTCTTCAAAAAGTACCTTTGATATTGGCAATGCTATTCCAGGTATTCGACCGATTGATTTTGATCTCGAAGACGCGGGTGTCGAGTTAAAAGTGACTTACGACAGTCGCGACACCATCTTCACACCCAATGATGGCCTAAAAGCGAAGTTCAGTACGGATTTTCACAATAAAGCCTTTGGCGGCGATGTGGATTACCAAAAAGCGCGAGCTCAGGTGAATTACTTTGCGCCTGTGCGAGATGACCTCATCATCGGTGTGCGTGGCGACTATCAAACGGTGAGTGACGATGCGCCATACTATGCGCGGCCATTTATTAACATGCGTGGTATCGCCGCGATGCGCTACCAAGGCCAAGATATGGCATTGGCTGAGCTTGAAGCTCGTTATGATGTGACGCCGCGTTGGTCGATTGTTGGGTTTACCGGAACGGGCAAAGCGGTTGAGGATGGTCAGAGTTTTTCTGATGCGGAGTATCAAAGCGTTGTTGGTGGCGGTTTTCGCTATTTAGTGGCGCGCCAACTGAATATGAGAGTGGGTGTCGATGCAGCGAAAGGTCCAGAAGAGTGGGCGTACTATATTACCGTCGGTCATGCTTGGCAGTTGTAGCGTAAAATAGAAAAGAGCTGGAGTACTAGTCCAGCTCTTTAGTTTTGACTTGGTGCTATTTACGTTTAAACAGTAACGTTGCAAAGGCAAATACTAGCGTCACGATAATGCTTGCAGCGCAGTAATCGACAACCGAGACAAAGCCACCCACGTCAATCAGTTGTCCAGCAATAAAAGTACCGACCCCAAAACCAAATGCCATAGCAAACATCAAAATGCCCTGTGTCAGTGCGGGAGTGCTCGGGCTCAGTTCATCGGCAATCGCGGGATCACCATGTCGAACCATGAGATAGCTTGCATTAGCAGTACGATGAGTAAGATAGGCAATACGTTAGGAACATTGGTGCCAATAGCCAGCCAGAGGCCAATAGCCGTCACAGCGTAGCAACCTAGTGCGACCATCCAAATTAAGTATGGGCTGTTTTTTTCTGCTAATCGACCCGCAGGTTCGAGCAATAACATGGTCAGTACCGCAGAGCCAGCAAGCCCAAACGCCGAGTGTCCAAGATCCACACTAAAGACCTCTTTAATAACAAGGGGACCTGTTTCCATTAAGTTGCTCGATGTGAACATTGAAACGAACACGGTCGCAAGAAAAAGCACAAACGCTGTGGTGTTTTGCTTGTTCGAGCTCTCTGCCGGTGAATCACTTTGAGGCACTTCGTCGAGCGCAGATACCTGTACTTTAGGTGGCGGTGAGACAAACACAGTGAGGATTGAGACACACACTAACGCGATTAGCATGAGAAGTTTTTGCTCGTTACTCCAACCTAGTAGGCTCACTGTGCCCAGTAGGGTTCCGGCAATAACAATACCCAAAAATTGAAATTGGAACAGTCGGCTAAGGCTGCGTGCCTGCTCTTTTTCTGGTGTTGAATTGAGAACAAACGTTGGGTTGAGAACCAACAATGAAACAGTACCTACCCCAATACTAAGACCGACAAGTAGATAGGTATAAGTTTCAGTTTGCGCGAAATAAAGCAGTACCAAGGATAGCAGGTGTGAAAAGAGGGCAACTTTCTGCATCTGACGGTGAATGCCATATTTGTCAGCAAGCCAACCAATGAGAGGGGCACTGATGCCAAATAGACCAATCAATGACATGACACTACCCATGAGCGCGCCACTGCCAGTACGTTCGATAATGAGTGGTGTGAGCAATAAAGCAATGCCTACCCATTGCACAATACCAATTGACATCTGAGCGATGTACCAAGGTTTAAAGGTTTTCATGATATTTTCCAAAATTGAGGGCACTGAGGCCAAAGTGAAATTACGATAGCTAAACCCATGAACCATGCATTTAGCTATCGAAACTCAAGTAGCGGAAAGTAGTATAGGTAAGTCGCTTGACGTTAAGCAGTGTGTAACTCGTTGTTACCTAAAGAGAGGCAGTAAGTTACTAAGTGATATAGCTGACTAAGGCAGTTTGAGGGAAACTAGTGATTGAGAATCAAAGCTAGATCGGTGAAAATAGCGCCCATTATTTTTTCGACGCCTTCGAGTAGTGGTTGGGTCAATGCCTTCAAACGCTATTCTACAAATCAAGAAGATCGAGATTCATGTCAAATCCTCAATTTTTGCAACAAGTTTCTAAGCGTAGAACGTTTGCGATCATCTCTCACCCGGATGCGGGTAAAACCACCATTACTGAAAAAGTACTGTTATTCGGAAACGCGATTCAGAAAGCAGGTACAGTAAAAGGCCGTGGCAGTGCACAGCACGCGAAATCGGACTGGATGGAAATGGAAAAAGAGCGTGGTATCTCGGTAACAACTTCCGTGATGCAGTTTCCATACAACGACTGCTTGGTTAACCTTCTCGATACCCCGGGACACGAAGACTTCTCGGAAGATACCTATCGTACACTGACGGCGGTTGACTCTTGCTTGATGGTTATCGATGCTGCGAAAGGTGTCGAGGATCGTACTCGTAAGCTAATGGAAGTTACCCGTCTTCGCGATACGCCTATCGTTACCTTCATGAACAAACTCGACCGTGACGTTCGTGACCCAATGGAAGTATTGGACGAAGTAGAAAGCGAACTGGGCATGATGTGTGCGCCAATCTCTTGGCCAATTGGTTGTGGTAAAGAGTTTAAGGGTGTCTATCACATCCACCGTGACGAAACGATTCTTTATGAATCTGGCCACGGTCACGAAATCCAAGAAGTACGCATCATCAAAGGTCTTGATAACCCAGATCTTGATGAAGCTGTAGGCGCTGATCTTGCTGAAAGTGTACGTGAAGAGCTTGAGCTAGTAATGGGCGCATGCCCTGAGTTTGATCTTGAGTCATTCCTAAAAGGTGAATTAACACCAGTTTACTTCGGTACCGCACTTGGTAACTTCGGTGTTGACCACATGCTAGATGGTCTGACTAAGTGGCGCCAGCGCCACAAACACGTCAAGCGAATGAGCGTGACGTTGAAGCAACAGAAGACAAGTTCTCTGGTTTCGTGTTCAAGATCCAAGCAAACATGGATCCTAAACACCGTGACCGTATCGCCTTCATGCGCATCGTATCGGGTACCTACAAGCAAGGTATGAAGATGAACCACGTTCGTACTGGTAAAAACGTCAGCATCTCTGACGCAGTCACCTTTATGGCGGGTGACCGTGCGCGCGCAGAAAATGCGTACGCGGGTGACATTATCGGTTTGCACAACCACGGCACTATCCAGATTGGTGATACCTTCACTCAAGGTGAATCCCTGAAGTTCTCTGGTATTCCAAACTTCGCTCCGGAGCTATTCCGTCGTATCCGCCTAAAAGATCCATTGAAGCAGAAGCAGCTACTAAAAGGTCTGGTTCAGCTATCAGAAGAAGGCGCTGTACAGGTATTCCGTCCACTACAAAACAACGATCTGATCGTTGGTGCGGTTGGTGTGCTTCAGTTTGACGTGGTTGTGGCGCGTCTGAAGTCTGAGTACAACGTTGAAGCAATCTACGAGAGCGTTAACGTAGCGACAGCACGCTGGATTGAGTGTGACGATGATAAGAAGCTAGAAGAGTTTAAGCGTAAGAACCAAACCAACCTAGCGTTGGATGGTGGCGACAACCTAAGCTATGTTGCACCGACTATGGTGAACCTGAACCTAGCGCAAGAGCGTTTCCCGGATATTAAGTTCCGTGCGACGCGTGAGCATTAATGCTGGTTGATTGAATGGGAAAGCCGCTCGGGAGAGCGGCTTTTTTGTTTGGTGTGTACGGAAGTTAAGAGCCTACCCCTCCTAGCCTCCCCTTATTAAGGGGAGGAACTACTGGCTCGCTAACGCGTCGCCTGACTGTAGTTGTTAAGCGATGCGACGATAGGAGCGAGCCCGAGGTTCTCCCCCTTAATAAGGGGGAGTTAGAGGGGATAAACGCGAAGCGTTAGCAGCGCTCTACTCCCGCTCCTTAGTATAAGGCACCCCAATCGCCTTAGGTGCCACCGCCTTACCAATAAACCCAGCCAACAAGAACACCGTCAACACATACGGAATCGCTTCAATTGCCTGTACAGGAATTGGGAAGTCGCCAATCGATACACCTTGCATACGAATCGCCAATGCATCCAGGAAGCCAAACAGTAAACAGGCACCCATAGCGGTAAACGGACGCCACTTACCAAAGATAAGCGCCGCTAGAGCCATATAGCCCTTACCCGCACTCATGTTAGGAATGAACTGCGCCGTTTGTGCCACTGACAAGTAAACGCCACCGATACCCACTAAGACGCCACAAATAGCGACCGCAGCGTAGCGCATACGAACCACCGAGATACCCGCGGTATCAACGGCTGATGGCGACTCGCCTACTGCACGCAGACGAAGTCCAAAGCGCGTTTTGAACAGCAGGTACCAACAAGCTGGGACAATGAAGACCACCATGTAGACTAGAATCGAGTGACCACTGATAAGCTCTGAATAGAGCAGACCAAGCACAGGCACATCCGCTACTGCATCAGCACCAGGGAAGGTGATAGGCGCAAAGCGCGCGTCACCCGATAGAGCTGGTGTCTGACCACCTTGTTGGAACCAGTGACGGCCAAGGGTGATGGTTAGGCCTGCAGCGAGGATGTTGATAGCCATACCACTGACCACCTGATCGCCGTTGTGGGTAATCGAAGCAAAGCCGTGGAGCAGCGCAAGTAACACCGATACGCCAACACCTGCAAACAGACCGAGCCAAGCTGAGCCAGTGACATGCGCTGTCGCAGCACCCGCAAACGCAGCCGCCAGAAGCTTACCTTCTAGGGCAATATTAACGATACCCGAGCGTTCGCAAAACATACCGGCAAGCGAGGCAAGGATAAGTGGGGTGGCCACACGCAGCGTGGCATCAAGCATGAGAATAATCGTTTCAAACATAATCAAGCGACTCCTTTCTCTGCTTGTTGTTCAGATTGCTTTTTCCCGAACAGTTTGAGGTAGGTTCTCTCTAGAGAAGGACGGAACATGTGCTCAAGAGCACCAGAGAATAGGATCACCAAGCCTTGTAGTACCACAACGATGTTTCGGTCTACGCCGTACTCAAAGCTCAGCTCTGCGCCACCTTGATAGAGGAAGCCGAACAATAAGCTTGCGAGTAATACACCCACTGGGTGGTTACGACCCATGAGTGCAACAGCGATACCGGTAAAGCCAAAGCCTTCAACGAAGTTCAGCTTGATTTGGTGTAGCTCACCTTGAAGTACGTTGAGGCCAAAGAAGCCCGCCAGCATACCTGAGATAAGCATGGTCAAGATGATGATTTTCACATACTTGATGCCTGCGTAATCGGCAGCCGATGGGTTAGAGCCCACAGAGCGGATCTCGTAACCCCAGCGTGAGTGCCACATCAGTAGCCAGACAAACACACAACACAACAAAGCAAAGATAAAGCTCAGGTTCATTGGGCTTGGTGCCATCTCAATCCCAACAACCGCGAGGATCTCATGCATTTTTGGAAGCCAGCTTGAAGCGGCAAAGACGCGGCTTTCCGTCGCCATGGTGTTTTCTGGTTTAAGGATATCGACCAACAGGTACGCCATCAAAGAAGAGGCGATAAAGTTAAACATAATGGTGGTGATAACGATGTGTGAGCCGCGTTTGGCTTGCAGATAAGCGGGGATAAATGCCCACGCAGCGCCAAATAAGCCGCCGACAACAATCGCTACCGGAAACACAATATACCAAGGCGCATATTCGCCTAAAGTAAGACAGATAAGACCGACCCCGAGGCCGCCAATGTAGCCTGACCTTCACCACCGATGTTAAACAGACCGGCGTGAAACGCGACGGCAACAGCAAGACCAGTAAAGATAAAGCCGGTGGCGTAATACATGGTGTAGCCAAAGCCTTCAGCATAACCAAAGGCGCCCGTCCACATCACTTTTGCGGCATCAATGGGATTGATGTCGATATACATAAACAGCAGGGCAGACACTAGGAATGCCACCAACACGTTAATCGCTGGTAGCAAAGCCACGGTTACCCAAGCTGGAACTTTTGCCTGGCTCATGCGCTTTCTCCTTGTGACTGATTGGCAGCGGCAGATTTTAGATGGTCAGGCATGATGTTAGCCATCATAAGACCTAAGGTTTTCTCGTCGGCATCTTTAATTGAGACTTCACCGACAATCGCGCCATCAAACACGACAAGAATGCGATCGGAAAGGCTTAAGATTTCATCAAGCTCCACCGAGACCAAAAGCACCGCTTTATCAGCATCGCGCGCCGCGATGATCTGCTGGTGGATGTACTCAATGGCGCCGATATCAACCCCACGAGTCGGCTGTCCGACCAGTAGCACATCTGGGTTTTGTTCCATTTCACGGGCAATTACCAGCTTTTGCTGGTTACCACCGGAGAAGTTGGCAGTTTTCAGAGTGGTGTCGTTAGGGCGCACATCCCACTTATCCATGCTCGCCTGACAGCTCTCCTTGATGGCCTGTTTGTCTTGCAGAAGACCTTTGTTGTATTGCGGCAGGTGATGGTAGCCGAGGATATAGGCTTCCTGTGCTTCGAACTTGTTGATGAGTCCTTGTTTGTGGCGATCTTCGGGAATATGACCGACACCAATCGCGCGAACCTGCTGCGGATCAAGGACGTTGTGCTTATCAATGTGGCTGCCGTTGATTTCAATGCTGCCAGAATGTGGCTGGATGATGCCGGATAGCAGGGCGAGGATTTCCGATTGACCATTGCCTGATACGCCAGCAATACCCACCACTTCACCTTGACGCACGCCAAAGCTCACGCTTTTCACTCGCTCCACGCATGCGTCATCGAAATACTGCAAGTTGTCGACTTTAATCAGCTCTCTCTTTGGATTAGCTTCTGACTTGTCGACTTTAAGGCGAACTTTACGTCCCACCATCAGCTCAGCCAGTTGCTCTTTATTGGTGTCGGCGGTGACCACATGCTCGACCATTGCGCCTTGACGCATGACGGAGATGTTGTCGGTGATCGCGAGGACTTCACGCAGCTTGTGCGTGATGATCATAATAGTCGTGCCTTGCTCACGAAGTTTGTCGAGGATCTTAAACAGGTGATCCGCTTCTTGAGGAGTGAGAACGCCGGTTGGTTCATCGAGGATTAAGATCTTCGCGCCGCGATAAAGCGCTTTTAGGATCTCTACTCGCTGCTGAAGCCCCACTGGAAGCTCGCCAACGATGGCGTCTAGCGGGACTTCCAAGCCATAATCCTCTGCAAGTGCGGTGAGCTTCTTCTTCGCTTTGCCGAGACTTTCTTGTAGCTTCCATCCATCTTCAGCGCCGAGAACAATGTTCTCGAGTACGGTAAAGGTCTCTACCAACATAAAGTGTTGGTGCACCATGCCGATGCCTGCTTTAATCGCTTCTTGGGAGTTCGCCGGCTTATAACGTTCGCCATTGACGGTCATCTCGCCTGCATCTGCGTGGTAAAAACCGTAAATAATACTCATAAGAGTGGACTTGCCTGCACCATTTTCACCAATGATGCCGTGAATCGTGCCTTGTGGAACTTTCAGGTCGATATACTTGTTGGCGTGCACTGCGCCAAATCGTTTATCGATCTGCTTGAGTTCGATGGCAATAGATTGTCCATGTGTCACTAGATACTGCCTTATAATTATACGCCGCTGCTTGAGGGCAACGGCGTTGTTATATTTGCCTAGGTTATTGATATAAATACCAATCCTAGGCCTTCATTCTGAGTGAGAAGTCGTTAGATGTTACACGTGTTGTCTGACATGTAGTCGTGAACGGCGATCTTGCCCGATACGATGTCAGCTTTAAGACCGTCTAGATACGTCTTCATTTCTGGTGTGATCAGATCTTTGTTGTAGTCATCGTATGCCCACTCAACCGCACCTTCTTTAAGACCCAGTACCTTGATGCCTGCTTCCCAGTTACCTTGCTCAGCTTCTTCCCATGTGTTGTAAGCGGCAACGCCTACTTTCTTAACCATTGACGTCAGCATAGTACCTGGTTGTAGGTGGTTTTGGTTTGAGTCAACACCGATAGCGAAGTTGCCAGCATCTTTCGCTGCTTGGTAAACACCCATACCTGTGCCGCCAGCTGCTGCGTAGATTACGTCTGCGCCTTTAGAGAACTGAGATTTCGCGAGCTCAGAGCCTTTTGCTGGGTCAGCAAATGCTGCAGGTGTAGAGCCTGTCATATTTTGGAAGGTTTCGATTTGTGGGTTAGCGTACTTCGCACCCTGACGGTAGCCACACTCGAACTTACGAATCAGTGGGATATCCATACCACCAACGAAGCCCACTTTGTCTGTTTTAGATGCTTTAGCAGCAAGTGCACCCACAAGGAATGAACCTTCGTGCTCTTTAAAGACAATAGATTGAACGTTTGGCTTGTCTACTACCATATCGATGATAGTAAATTGAATGTCTGGGAATTCGGTCGCGACTTTTTCAACAGCCGATGCCATGTTAAAGCCAACCGCCACGATTGGAGTGAAGCCACGGCTTGCTAGACGGCGTAGACCTTGCTCACGCTGAGCTTCATTCTGTGGTTCAAACTCACGTACTTTGATGCCTTTGTCAGCATTGAAAACCTTAACACCGTTTTGGAATACAGCTTCGTTGAACGATTTGTCGAATTTACCGGCTGTATCGTAAACCACTGCTGGTTTTGCTGCGAATGCACCAAAAGAAGTCACTGCCACTGCGAGTGCAGACATTTTTAGAATAGTTTTTTTCACGATCAATTCCCTTATAGTGTCGAATGATGGGGCATCATTGACGTTTCGATAGGCTAGGCGATATCCAATTATTTGTGCCTAGAAAGTAGTCGCTTGTAAATGTTCGAATAGACATGCTGAGGGTAAACCGCTCAGTTTACAAACAATGAGCGATATTTTATCGTTTGCGTGTGCAAAAAAAACGCATTGCATGGCAGCATTGAGGTGTAAGTCACAACTTAGTGATAAAACACTAACTATTACAGCTATTCTTTGTATATCGAGGTGCAACATCTTGTTATTGCAATCGATTACAATGTTTTTTGACGAAGGAGCGGAGCATCATGTTGAAGTTGCTCAAGAGATGGCTTGCTAAATATGATGAGTGGTGCGAGTCGCTTGGGTTAACACCTGAAAATAAGCGCAGTTGTGTGCCATACAAGAAAGAGCCACAAGACGATGATAGATAGTCACTGTCACTTGGATTTGCTCGCCCAGCAAAAAGATTTGCAACAAGTGCTCAGCGATGCAAGGCAGCAAGGTGTCGAGAAAATCATTGTTCCTGCTATTAATGATAGCAATTGGGCAACGGTTCAAACGCTCAGTGAGCAAAATGATGGCATCTATTACGCGCTCGGCTTTCACCCTCAGTTTCTCGATGGGCTGAGTGAATCCAGTCTGGATAATTTGGCTTCAAGAGTGGCCTCTACAGTGCCCGATAAGTGTGTCGCCATCGGCGAATGCGGTCTGGATTTCTATCATGGTAGAGAAAATGAAGCACTACAAAAACACTATCTCAACGCTCAAATTGATATTGCGAACCAGAGCCAACTGCCGCTTTTACTCCATTGCCGAAAGGCACATCAGGATCTCGTGGTGTTATTAAAACGCAACCCTCCCAAATATGGTGGCGTGGTTCATGGATTTAGTGGCAGCGTTCAACAGGCGATGGACTTCATTAAATTGGGGTTAAAAATCGGTGTTGGCGGTGTGATCACGTACCCAAGAGCAAAGAAAACACGCGCCACTATCGCCGCTCTTCCTTTGGAAAGTTTGTTAATAGAAACGGATGCTCCTGATATGCCATTAAGTGGTTATCAGGGGCTTCCTAACGAACCAAAAATGGTAAACATGGTGCTAACGTCTCTAATTGAGTTGCGAAATGAATTTGGGCAAACGGTTGCCTCACAATTATCAATTAATGGCAAATCCACGTTTAAATTTTGTGATTAAAAATGCTTTAATTTGTGAATTCGAAAACGTTTGCAGATGCTTTTTGTGAATCTGATCACAAATTTTAGTGTATCCCCCATGTGTTCAGGACGAAAGTGTGAGGGGGTACTACTTTCTTTTCTGTGGGTTTGTATAATCGCCCCCGCTTTTGAGCTTCAATTTTTGTTACACGCCAAATTATTAATTATAAGGAAGTCATAAACTATGAGCCTGTTTATGAGCCTGGTTGGTATGGTCGCACTTATTGCAATCGCAGTACTGCTTTCAGACAACCGCAAAGCTATTAATATCAGAACTGTGGGTGGCGCATTTGCTATCCAATTTGCACTAGGTGCATTCGTTCTTTACGTTCCTTGGGGACAAGAAGTACTACGCAGCTTCTCTGACGCTGTATCTAACGTGATCAACTACGGTAATGACGGTACGTCATTCCTATTTGGTGGCCTAGTATCAGGTAAAATGTTTGAAGTATTCGGCGGCGGCGGTTTCATCTTCGCTTTCCGTGTACTACCTACACTAATCTTCTTCTCTGCGCTTATTTCTGTACTTTACTACCTAGGTGTAATGCAGTGGGTTATCAAGATTCTTGGTGGTGGCCTGCAAAAAGCACTCGGTACTTCACGTGCGGAATCTATGTCAGCAGCAGCTAACATTTTCGTAGGTCAAACAGAAGCACCTCTAGTAGTACGTCCTTTCGTACCTAAGATGACTCAATCTGAACTATTCGCAGTAATGTGTGGTGGTCTAGCTTCTATCGCTGGTGGTGTACTAGCAGGTTACGCTTCAATGGGCGTGCCAATTGAGTACCTAGTTGCAGCATCATTCATGGCAGCACCGGGTGGTCTTCTATTCGCTAAAATCATCAAGCCAGAAACTGATGAGCCAGTTGAACAGCTACACGACATGAGCGCTGAAGGCGACGACAAGCCAGCTAACGTTATCGACGCAGCAGCGGGCGGTGCATCAGCAGGTCTTCAACTAGCACTCAACGTAGGTGCAATGCTAATCGCATTCATCGGTCTTATCGCACTGGTTAACGGTATGCTTGGTGGCATCGGTGGCTGGATTGGTATGCCTGAACTACGTCTAGAAATGATTCTAGGTTGGATCTTCTCTCCACTAGCATTCCTACTAGGTGTGCCATGGTCTGAAGCGACTATCGCGGGTGAGTTCATCGGTATGAAGACCGTTGCGAACGAATTCGTAGCATACTCTCAGTTTGCCCCTTACCTAGCGAAGCAGCACCTGTTGTTCTTTCTGAGAAAACTAAGGCAATCATCTCATTCGCTCTATGTGGTTTTGCGAACCTATCTTCTATCGCAATCCTACTAGGTGGTCTGGGTAGCCTTGCGCCTAAGCGTCGCGGTGATATCGCTCGCATGGGTGTGAAAGCAGTAATCGCTGGTACGCTATCTAACTTGATGGCTGCAACGATTGCAGGCTTCTGTCTAACTCTAGCTGGCATGTAATTGCTCGCGTTAGGTTAAACAGACTATAGACGCCATTATAAATCGCCCCGTAGCAAGAGATTGCTGCGGGGCTTTTTTGTTATTTGGAGGTGTGAACCTTCCAGCCACCCAGATAGGACTCTGGGGTTTGAATAGACAACGGAACTTTTTTGAGATACAAACCGTTTGCGTTTTAATCAGTACTACCGTTTTAGATATCGCTCCTATACTGTATAGGCTACTCAGTAACTCAGCGAGTGGGGTTCAAGGAAACGCACCCAACTTCAACACCGATGAGTTGAACAGCCAGAGCCAGTTCTCACCACAGTTTGGAATAAGGTGATGTAAACGAGCAGGTACTGTGCGGTGACAAGGATAGCAATTGGTCAGGCAGCATAGTTTGCCAAGCCGAGTCTTCAAGGAACCAAGTCCGTTCATTTATTGCTGACGTGTTTGTCAGATAATTAATTGAATATATTGACCGGAGATAGAAATGAGCGATTTAAAATCAGCAGCTCTACGTGCACTTAAACTTATGGATCTAACCACGCTAAATGACGACGACACGAACGAGAAAGTGATCGCACTATGTCAAGACGCGAAAACCGCTGTGGGCAACACAGCAGCGATCTGTATTTACCCTCGCTTTATTCCTATTGCTAAGAAAACCCTTCGTGAGCAAGGTACGCCAGAAGTACGTATCGCGACGGTAACTAACTTCCCACACGGCAACGACGACATCGAAATTGCTGTAGCAGAAACCAAAGCTGCAGTGGCATACGGCGCAGACGAAGTCGACGTAGTGTTCCCATACCGCGCACTTATCGCTGGCAATGAAGAAGTCGGCTTTGAGCTTGTGAAACAGTGTAAACAAGCGTGTGGCGATATTCTTCTGAAAGTGATCATTGAAACCGGTGAGCTAAAAGAAGAAGCACTGATCAAGAAAGCATCAGAAATCTGTATCAAAGCAGGCGCTGACTTCATTAAAACCTCTACAGGTAAAGTGCCAGTTAACGCGACGCCAGAATACGCTCGCATGATGCTAGAAGTGATTCGTGATATGGACGTTGCTAAAACCGTTGGTTTCAAACCAGCTGGTGGCGTGCGTACTGCGGAAGATGCTGCTGCTTACCTTGCAATGGCAGACGAAATCCTAGGCGCAGACTGGGCAGACAACATGCACTACCGCTTTGGTGCATCAACCTACTGACCAACCTACTGAATACATTAGAAGTCACTGACGAGACGGCGGATCCAAGCGCTTACTAAGTTACTTTGCGGGATTTAGGTTTCGTGGATTGATCTTCCTAGCCTTCCTCTTTGTAGAGGAAGGCTTATGGGAGGAAGCCGCGCCCAGCCCAGCTCCCCCGCAACTTCTACCCTACACTTATTCTGTACTTCAGCACTTCGCTGTGGAGGCACTAATGTATTTACCTCAAGAAATTATTCGTAAAAAACGCGACGGTCATGAACTAAGCGCGGAAGAGATCAACTTCTTCATTCAAGGTGTTGCGAAAGACACGGTATCGGAAGGTCAAATTGCAGCCTTTGCGATGACCATCTTCTTCAATGAAATGACCATGCCAGAGCGTATTGCACTGACGTGTGCCATGCGTGACTCTGGCATGGTTATCGACTGGAGCCATATGAATTTTGGCGGTCCGATTGTCGATAAGCACTCAACTGGTGGTGTGGGTGATGTGACCTCGCTAATGCTTGGCCCTATGATTGCCGCTTGCGGTGGTTTTGTACCTATGATTTCTGGTCGTGGTCTTGGCCACACCGGTGGTACGTTGGATAAACTGGAATCTATTCCGGGTTATAACATTACGCCAACTAACGATGTGTTTGGTGAAGTGACCAAAGAAGCGGGCGTGGCCATCATTGGCCAAACTGGCGATCTTGCACCAGCAGATAAGCGCGTTTACGCGACTCGCGATATTACTGCGACAGTGGATAACATTTCACTTATCACGGCGTCTATCTTGTCGAAGAAGCTTGCCGCAGGCCTAGAATCTCTGGTTATGGATGTCAAAGTGGGTTCAGGCGCGTTTATGCCAACCTATGAAGCATCGGAAGAGTTAGCGAACTCTATTGTTGCTGTGGCTAACGGTGCAGGCACTAAAACGACGGCTATCTTGACCGATATGAACCAGGTACTGGCATCGTCTGCAGGTAATGCGGTAGAAGTACGTGAAGCGGTGCAGTTCTTAACCGGTGAATATCGTAACCCACGTTTGTACGCAGTGACGATGGCGCTGTGTAGTGAGATGTTGGTATTGGCTAAGCTTGCACAAGATACAGATCAAGCAGAAGCTATGCTTAACGAAGTGCTTGATAACGGCAAAGCGGCTGAGTGTTTTGGCAAAATGGTCAAAGGTCTTGGCGGCCCAGCGGATTTTGTTGAAAACTACGACAACTACTTAGAAAAAGCAGAAATCATCAAACCGGTGTTTGCGGACGCTGAAGGCATCGTTTCTGCTATGGATACACGCGCAATCGGTATGGCTGTAGTCGGTATGGGCGGCGGTCGCCGTGTCGCTACCGATTCTATCGATTACGCAGTTGGTTTCGACCAGTTCATTAGACTTGGCGAAACAGCAAACCAAGACAAGCCACTTGCGATGATCCATGCTCGCAATGAAGCTCAGTGGCAAGAGGCGGCAAATGCGCTGAAAGCGGCGATTACGGTCTCAGATGAACCTTATACAGAAACTCCTTGTGTGTACCGCCATATTCGTGCGGAAGACTTGGCATAAGGACGGAGAGAAGTTATGAAACGTGCATTTATTTTAGTGTTGGATTCTTTTGGCATTGGCGCGACCGCGGATGCGGACAAATTTGGTGATGTCGGCTCAGACACTCTGGGTCACATTGCAGAGCAGTGCGCGAAAGGTCTGGCGGACAATGAGCAGCGCAGCGGCGAATTGAAGCTACCAAACCTATCTAAGTTAGGTCTAGCGATGGCTCATAAAGAGTCAACAGGTAAGCTAGCTTTGGGTCTTCGTGACGACGTTGAGATCATTGGCGCTTACGGTCACGCGGCTGAGCTATCTTCTGGTAAAGATACTCCGTCAGGTCACTGGGAAATTGCCGGTGTTCCGGTTCTGTTTGATTGGGGCTACTTCACTGACAAAGAGAACAGCTTCCCGAAAGAGCTGACTGACCGCATTCTAGAGCGTGCAGGCCTTGATGGCTTCCTCGGTAACTGCCACGCATCAGGTACGCAAGTATTGGATGACCTAGGTGAAGAGCACATGAAGACAGGTCAACCTATCTTCTATACCTCTGCAGATTCGGTATTCCAAATCGCGTGTCATGAAGAGACGTTCGGTCTTGAGCGCCTACTAGAGCTTTGCCAAATTGCACGTGAAGAGCTAGAGGATTACAACATTGGCCGTGTTATTGCGCGTCCATTTATCGGTGCAGGTAAAGGTCAATTTGAGCGTACGGGTAACCGTCGTGACCTGTCTGTTGAGCCGCCAGCGCCGACTGTGCTGTCTAAGCTTGTTGAAGAGAAGCAAGGTCAAGTGGTCTCCATCGGTAAGATTGCGGATATCTACGCTAACTGCGGTATCACTCAGAAAGTGAAAGCAACCGGCATCCCTGCGCTTTTCGAAGCGACGAAAGAGCAAATCCAAAAAGCGGGTGATAACACCATCGTATTCACCAACTTTGTAGACTTTGACTCTGCATACGGTCACCGCCGTGATGTAGCGGGTTATGCTGCGGCGCTAGAGTACTTCGATTCTCGTATTCATGAAGTGATTGAACTGATGCAAGAAGATGACGTATTGATCCTGACAGCTGACCACGGCTGCGATCCAACATGGCAGGGTACTGACCATACTCGTGAGCATATTCCTGTTATCGTCTACGGTCAGAAAGTTCCAGCAGGTTCTTTGGGGCTTCGTGACAGCTTTGCTGATATTGGTCAAAGCCTTGCAAGCTACTTTGGTACATCCTCAATGGATTACGGGAAGAACTTCCTATAATTAATAGCGGCTGAGCAGCTCAGCCGTCTCTTGCTCCAATCCTAAAATTTACACGAACAACATAAAGGAAAAAATAATGGCAACTCCTCACATTAACGCGGAAATGGGTGATTTTGCTGACGTAGTATTGATGCCGGGTGACCCACTACGTGCAAAATACATCGCGGATACCTTCTTAGATGACGCTGTACAAGTGTGTGATGTTCGTAATATGTACGGTTACACAGGCACTTACAAAGGTCGTCGTATCTCAGTAATGGGTCACGGCATGGGTATTCCTTCGTGCTCAATCTATGTGACTGAACTTATCAAAGACTTTGGTGTGAAGAAGATCATCCGTGTGGGCAGCTGTGGCGCGG
This sequence comes from Vibrio variabilis, assembly GCF_003263785.1. Classification (GTDB taxonomy): domain Bacteria; phylum Pseudomonadota; class Gammaproteobacteria; order Enterobacterales; family Vibrionaceae; genus Vibrio; species Vibrio variabilis. The sequence goes on along the minus strand of NZ_JYJK01000130.1, from coordinate 101,073 downwards.
TAAACGAAGACATTAAAGTACGCGACGTTGTGATCGGTATGGGTGCATGTACCGATTCAAAAGTGAACCGTATTCGCTTCAAGAACCATGACTTTGCAGCAATCGCTGACTATAAAATGGTTAAAAACGCGGAAGAAGCAGCAAAGGCACGTGGTATCGACGTAAAAGTGGGTAACCTGTTCTCAGCAGAACTGTTCTACACGCCAGATCCAGAAATGTTCGACGTAATGGACAAATACGGCATTGTTGGTGTGGAAATGGAAGCAGCGGGTATCTACGGTGTTGCAGCAGAATACGGTGCGAAAGCTCTGGCTATCTGTACGGTTTCAGATCACATTAAAACCGGTGAGCAAACCACATCTGATGAGCGTGCAACTACGTTCAACGAAATGATGGAAATTGCTCTAGACTCTGTTCTTCTGGGTGACGCTGAGTAATTTAGCGCTCTACCTGAATAGACAAAGCCTCGCGATTGCGAGGCTTTTTTAGTTGTGGTTAAGGTTTTGGCTAAAGTATTCTCTACGGCTGCTTAAGCAACAGGTTTTCGCCTTTGTCCTTTGGCTGTCTACGAAGTAGTACGACCAACAGTAAGCCACATAAGAAACTCATTAAGATCATCATGTACATAAAGCGATCACTCTTGCGGTAGTGGTGATCAGAGATAGCGGTCACTTTGCCAGTCTCAAAGGTTATGCGCACGAAGCCAATGATGGTGTGGTCATTAATGATTGGCTCGACGAGTTGTTGGCGGCCAATACTAGCCGTGGACAGTGGCGTGTCGAGTCCCAATACATCACGAACGGTTTTTGCGGTATCACTGGCAGCGACTTTGACTCCTTCTGAATCATAGACAGTCGCATCAAGTACTAAACGCTCGCTAGCAAGCTGGTTGGTCAGAGCACCAAGTCGCTCTTGATCTTGGTCTATCAGCATTTGTCTGGCCGATTGTGAGGCCTGAGAAATCAGCACTTTGGAGAGAACTTCGAGCTGATTGGCTTGAATACGCTCGTTGCCTTTACTAATCAGCACACTGTTGGTGGTGATAAAAAACACCATGGCACCAATTAGACAAAGCGCGACTAAGCGTAAAAAGTTTCTAAATGAAAACAGTGAACCATCCATAAAAGTGCAAAAGTACTAAGAAATGACGAATTGGTTCATATTGATGCTTGCACAACTAAATTGCAATAGGTAACGTTTTGGGAGCACATTTAAAGGAAGGATTAGCCATGGATGCTATTAAGCCGCTTTCAATCAGTAAGCGTATTCCACTTAAACAACGATTCCCAGAGACGCTTCTCGCTCATTCTTTAGAGCGACGCACTGCAAGATGGATTGTGTACGCACCGTACCTGTCGACAGACGTGTTCAACGATTTGGACTTTTACGTTGGAGAAACCACGCGTATTTTAGATATTTGGCAAGTCGGTCGTTATGAGGTTGCGCTGATGGAAGGCAACTTAACCACCGAGCATAGCCAAATATTGGATGAGTTGAATGTCGATTACGCGCGCTTGTGTGATGTCCCCGATCTCAATAAACCAGGCGTTATCGTGCTAGATATGGACTCGACTGCGATTCAAATCGAGTGTATTGACGAGATTGCGATACTCGCTGGCGTGGGTAAACAGGTGTCTGAGGTAACAGAGCGCGCCATGCAGGGTGAGCTGGACTTTGAGCAAAGCTTACGTCAACGTGTTGCCGCGCTAAAAGGCGCCGATGAGTCGATTTTGGCTGAGGTTCGTGAATCGCTACCATTGATGCCTGAGCTGCAAGAGATGATCAAAACGCTGCAAAGCTATGGCTGGAAGACGGCGATTGCCTCTGGTGGCTTCACGTATTTCTCGGATCACCTAAAAGAGATGTTGAACTTGGATTTTGCCCAGTCTAATACACTGGCAATCAAAGATGGCAAGCTATTAGGCGAAGTCGTAGGTGATGTGGTCTCCGCACAAACTAAAGCGGATATTTTGCTAGAGCTGGCGGAAGAGTATGATGTTGAAGCACATAACACTATCGCGGTTGGAGATGGTGCCAATGACTTAGTGATGATGGGCGCTGCTGGACTTGGTATCGCTTATCACGCGAAACCAAAAGTAGAAGCACAGGCGCAGGTTGCGATTAAGCATGCCGGTTTGGGTGGGATTGTTTGTATTCTGTCGGGGCTATTAGCAAGGCAGAAAAAAATCGGCTGGTAGGCTTGCGCTTTTCTAGTTGTGAGTATGAAAACGGCCCTCGTAAGGGCCGTTCTTCGTGAGTGATTAAAGGCTTTACGGTTAGCTATTCATTTCTAAACGAATCAACACTTCTTCTGTGATATCCACTAATTCGCAATAGCCAATAATGGCGGTCATTTCATTTTCGAGATTTCGTGCATGACTGAGACTCAATGACAATAGCTCATTGATGTCTTTTTTCATCAGAGTGGTCAACGCATCATATACGGGGCCTGAAGTAACCCGCAGAATATAGAGTTCACCCATATTTAGCGCATCTTTTATAAAGGTAATCCGTTGTTGAGTGGATTCAAATTCATCGCGAAGTTTGGTGTGAATCGATTGGATCCTATCTCCAAGCTTGAGGACACCAATGTATAGCTCGAATGCGACAGGCTTAGCTCCTGGCTTGCGTTTGAATGGCTCAGCGAGTAGCGAATTACTGCGACCTTTGAAGATTGGCTCGAGCGCCAGCTTTTGCTCGTGGCCAATGCGTTCGAAAAATTGTAAGTAACCGGGAAGAGGGAAGTTGACCCCGACCGAACGACATTTTACTGAGGTGCCTCGTTTATCAACGTAAACGGGTGTCGAGACCATCTTTCCAAGTAACACATTATGCAGCGCCTCAAGCAACGATGAGCTTGGCAATATTTCTTGTTGAGCGACCAGTTTGTCCTGATTGCTTTCAATAATGCCGCGAAAAAATGCGATGGTTTTGACGGTCTTACCGGACTCGACGATCTTTAGATGCGCCGTCTTGCGATCGGTCGACAAGCGAACGACTTCATACGGCACTTGGTTGAGTGGAATACGTTGGTTGTATCGCTTTAGCTCTAGGTAGTCGACAGAGATGATCGAACCGGAAGGAACGCTGAGTGGCTCGCTGAGCTGGATGCTGGCGCCATGCTTCGACAAGTCTACAGTGGCACCAGATATAGTGTTACCTTCCGGCGTCGTCATCACTAATGGCGAACGAAACTGGTACCTAGGCTCTTTGCGGCGCGATTTGGCATCAAAATAAAGACCGCGTGGCTGAGATTTAACGTTTCGTGGGTGTCTAAATCGGTTCAGGGAGCTCGTTGCTAAACGCGGCTTTTCGGTAAATAGGTAGTCACTGGCAGAGTTATCGTCACTGATTTCTTGCAGTATGCCAAAGTGGGTGAGTTTTTCATCGTGCCCAACCAGTTCGCCGTAATGTTTCGAAATCGTCAGCATATCGTCGGTGGAAAGTTCAAACACCGAAAGGCGGAATGCGCGCCAGCTAGCGCGTCGTCCACCCACATGCCAGAACAGTTGTCGCTCTTGACGCTCGGCTTCTGGCATCATCATTGAGTAAAACAGCTTCATGCCGTTGTGCTCATGGGTAAAGGTGTAAAGAACGTTGCTACAACCTTTAATTCCGGCTTTTACCAACATTTCCATACGTTCGGTAGAGAATAAAGAGGCCAGTGATTGCTGGTTACGCTCGTCATTCCAATACCGCCAAATGTCTTGGTTGTTTTCGGTAAGCAGGGCGACCTTAAGATCATTGCCACTGAAAAACAGCGGTAGATTGCAAGCGTGCTTAAGATAGGTGTGTTCAAAACCGCGAGTGCGGGCACGAGTAATACGATCTTGATTGTCGTGGCGAACTTTTTTGGACTCAGTATTGAGCATCTTGTTAACGACAAGCTCAACCGCGTTAGTTCGAGTCAGTCTCAAAGTACGTAGGTATTTCACTGGCGAGACGCCATGCAGTCCATCGACGCGAGAACGCGATACTCGATCGGCTTGGTGATTTCTTTAAGTTGACTGGTTTCGGCAAGCTCATCGAAACTGACACTGATGATCTGGCCCAAATCATAGTCAAAGGTGCCGGGGACTTTAAACTTGGCTCCGGAACTCGATAGATCGACACTGAGACCAATGATGGTTTCACCATTTTCTAGGCTTATGGAAACTTGCGATTCCACTTTTAATCGGCATTCTTTACGTTTTAAGTCATACCCTAAGTTAATAGGGCTTGCAGCATAGGGGCTCTGTGGATCGGTGAGGTCGCCTCGATGGGCATTGCGCTGTTCATCACCAAGGTTACTGAGGGTCTTTTTATCGACTAAAAGCTCCCATACACCTTCGGTATAACCCCCATATTTTCGGGTTAGATGATGATAGGAATTAAATGCACGATCGTCGAGCCAGTGAGACAGTCCGTCTAATTTGTATTCGTGGCAGTTAGTCGATACGCGGCCACGTAAGTCTATACGCTTGTGGCAAGGTGCCATAAGACGGTTGAGCTCCATTTTTACCAATAACTTGGTAGAAGGAGATTCACCTTCGGTGACTTGATTCAGCACCAGCTCGAAGTCTTCTGCGTGATAGGCTGAGATCAAGCGCTCTGCAATGGAAAGTATTTCAGTTTGCTGCATGAGTTTTGTTAAAGTGTCCCTGTGATGATGGATGTCATCAAAATAAGTACAGCGTAGTGCCCTATATCGCTACCATGCCGAAAACCTTAACGGTATGTACAAGAAAGATAAGGTATTCTTTCACCTTATTCTTTGTGTATTGTCATATCTTGACAATACTTTGAGCGTTTGGAAGCTCAAAACTAATAGATTAATCAATAATTAATGCAAACCAGTGCATTTAGAGCACCAGAGTAAGTAGGTTAGTTCAAATTATGGCAAAAGCGAAAAGAGCTTATGTGTGTAACGATTGTGGCGCAGATTTCCCACGCTGGCAGGGGCAATGCAATGCTTGTGGCAGTTGGAATACGATCAGTGAGGTGCGTTTAGCAGCATCGCCTCAAGTCGCGCGCAACGAGCGACTAACGGGCTATGCTGGTGGTGCAAACGAATCGACGATTCAAACTCTGTCTGAGATTGACCTGCAAGAGGTGCCACGCTTTACCAGTGGCTTCAAAGAGCTAGATAGGGTATTAGGTGGTGGCGTTGTGCCAGGCGCTGCGATTCTGATTGGTGGTAACCTGGTGCGGGTAAGTCGACGCTGCTCTTGCAAGCGATGTGTTGGTTGTCTTCGCAAATGCCGACGCTGTATGTCACGGGTGAGGAGTCGCTTCAGCAGGTTGCGATGCGAGCTTCTCGCTTAGGACTGCCCAAAGAGCATCTAAAAATGCTCTCTGAAACCAATGTAGATCGTATTTGCCAAATCGCTGAAAAAGAGCAGCCAAAGCTGATGGTTATCGACTCGATTCAGGTAATGCATGTTGCTGATGTTCAGTCTTCTCCTGGTAGCGTGGCTCAAGTTCGCGAATCGGCGACGGCATTAACGCGCTATGCGAAACAAAACAATGTGGCGATTTTCATTGTTGGCCACGTAACTAAAGATGGAACCTTGGCGGGGCCTAAAGTGCTCGAGCACATTATTGACTGTTCGGTACTTCTTGATGGTGGCACCGATAGCCGCTTTAGAACGCTTCGCAGTCACAAGAACCGATTCGGCGCAGTGAACGAACTGGGTGTCTTTGCAATGACAGGTCAGGGCTTAAAAGAAGTCAGCAACCCATCGGCCATCTTCCTATCTCGTGGTGAAGAAGAAACGTCGGGTAGTTCGGTGATGGTGGTTTGGGAGGGGACTCGTCCGCTGCTGGTTGAGATCCAAGCGCTGGTGGATTATAGCCAATTAGCGAACCCACGCCGAGTCGCTGTAGGGCTTGAGCAAAACCGTTTGTCGTTATTACTCGCGGTTCTGCACAAGCACGGCGGACTGCAAATGGCGGATCAAGATGTGTTCGTCAATGTGGTGGGCGGCGTGAAAGTAACTGAAACCAGCGCCGATCTTGCTTTGGTTATGGCATTGCTTTCAAGCTTTAGAGATCGTCCTCTACCGAAAGATGTGGTTGTGTTTGGTGAGGTGGGACTTGCCGGCGAAATTCGTCCAGTACCAAGTGGTCAAGAACGATTAATGGAAGCATTTAAGCACGGCTTCAAAAAAGCGATTGTTCCCGCGGCCAATATGCCAAAAGGCGGCATTGAAGGTATGCAGATCCATGGCGTGAAGAAGCTTTCAGAAGCAATTTCAGCATTTGATGAACTTTAATGGTGGCTTTTGCTCAATTTCAGGTAGAATACCGCCAACAAAAGTACGATTTTGCGAAATGACATCGAAAAATCACCAAGAGCAGCTAAAATTAACTGCGATCTGGTAACAACACCCAAATCCGTTGAAGCTTGATGACATAAGCCTTGAGAGAGCATTTCTCCCAAGGTAGCGTGCTATCGAGTCGGGTTCGGATAACTTTTTTTTAATACACATGCACGCAGAGGTATCGGTCTTTACAGATTGTGATATACTCTGCGCGCAATTTATACCTTATAAACAGAGTAAGACAATGGCAGATTTATCAAAGTACAGAAACATTGGTATTTTCGCGCACGTTGATGCGGGTAAAACTACCACCACTGAGCGTATCCTTAAGCTTACTGGTAAAATCCACAAAACTGGTGAAGTACACGACGGTGAGTCTACAACTGACTTCATGGAGCAGGAAGCTGAGCGTGGTATCACAATCCAGTCTGCTGCGGTAACTTGTGAGTGGAATGGCCACCGCCTAAACGTTATCGATACTCCGGGACACGTTGACTTCACAGTTGAAGTATATCGTTCACTTAAAGTACTAGACGGCGGTATCGGTGTATTCTGTGGTTCTGGTGGTGTTGAGCCTCAGTCAGAAACAAACTGGCGTTACGCGAACGAATCAGAAGTATCTCGTCTGATCTTCGTTAACAAACTAGACCGTATGGGTGCAGACTTCTTCAACGTTGTTGACCAAGTTAAGAACGTTCTTGGCGCTAACCCACTAGTAATGACTCTGCCTATCGGTCGTGAAGACGATTTCGTTGGTGTTGTAGACGTACTAAACCGTAAAGCTTACGTTTGGGATGATTCTGGTCTTCCAGAAAACTACGAAATCCAAGACGTTCCAGCTGACATGGTTGACGATCTAGAAGCTTACCGTGAAGAGCTAGTTGAGACTGCTGTAGAGCAAGACGACGACCTAATGGAAGCGTACATGGAAGGTGAAGAGCCTTCTATCGAAGACCTTAAGCGTTGTATCCGTAAAGGTACTCGTGACCTAGCGTTCTTCCCAACATTCTGTGGTTCTGCATTTAAGAACAAGGGTGTTCAACTAGTTCTTGACGCTGTTGTAGATTACCTACCAGCTCCAACTGAAGTTGATCCTCAGCCTCTAACAGATCCAGAAACTGGTGAGCCAACTGGTGAAGTTGCTACAGTTGACGCTGATGCGCCACTAAAAGCACTTGCGTTCAAAATCATGGACGACCGTTTCGGTGCACTAACGTTCATCCGTATCTACTCAGGCCGCATGAAGAAGGGTGACACTATCCTTAACTCTGCAACTGGTAAGACTGAGCGTATCGGTCGTATGTGTGAGATGCAGGCTGACGAGCGTAACGAACTTACTGAAGCACAAGCTGGTGACATCATCGCTGTAGTAGGTATGAAGAACGTTCAAACTGGTCACACTCTATGTGATCCTAAGCACGAATGTACTCTAGAAGCTATGATCTTCCCAGAACCAGTAATCTCTATCGCTGTTTCTCCGAAGGACAAAGGTTCTACTGAGAAGATGGGTATCGCTATCGGTAAGATGGTTGCAGAAGATCCATCTTTCCAAGTTGAGACTGATGAAGATTCAGGTGAAACTATCCTGAAAGGTATGGGTGAACTTCACCTAGACATCAAGGTAGACATCCTTAAGCGTACTTACGGCGTTGAGCTAGAAGTAGGTGCTCCACAGGTAGCTTACCGTGAAACTATCACTCAAGCAGTTGAAGATAGCTACACGCACAAGAAGCAGTCTGGTGGTTCTGGTCAGTTCGCGAAAATCGACTACCGTATCAAACCAGGTGAGCCAAACTCTGGCTTCACGTTCTCTTCTTCAGTTGTTGGTGGTAACGTTCCTAAGGAATTCTGGCCAGCAGTTGAGAAAGGCTTCGAAGCTATGATGGACAACGGTGTTCTAGCTGGCTTCCCAACGCTAGACGTTGAAGTTGAGCTATTCGACGGTTCATTCCACGCAGTTGACTCTTCGGCAATCGCTTACGAAATCGCAGCGAAAGGTGCATTCCGTCAGTCTATGCCAAAAGCTGGTGCACAGCTTCTTGAGCCAATCATGCACGTTGACGTGTTCACTCCAGAAGATCACGTTGGTGATGTAATCGGTGACCTTAACCGTCGTCGTGGTATGATCAAAGACCAGCAAGCTGGTACTACTGGTGTTCGTATTAAAGCTAACGTTCCTCTATCAGAAATGTTTGGCTACATCGGTCACCTACGTACTATCACATCTGGTCGTGGTCAGTTCTCTATGGAGTTCGAACACTACGCACCATGTCCAGCAAACGTTGCTGAAGAAGTTATCGCTAAAGCGAAAGAAGACAACAAGTAATTGGTCTTTGACTTCAGATAGTAAAAACCCGCCTTTTGGCGGGTTTTTTTATCGCCTAATTTTAAGGTTCTACAGTGAGTTTGGCCTTAGAACGTAGTCGGTTTCGATAACAGAGAGGTGCGACATATCACAGCGCTTAAACTCATCCACTTCTTGGTTAAGCCAAGATAAAAAGGTTTGGATTTTAGGGCGGTTGAAGTGATTTGCCGGCGCACATAGGTAGTAGGCGAATCTAGGCTTTAACGCGAAGTCACCGATACGAACTAATGTCCCCTCTTTGATGTACCTGTAGGCGAGGCTGTGTTTAATCAACCCAACACCCTGCACAGCCAATGCCCCTCTACCACAAAGTGTGCTCCATTATATTGAAGCGTTCGCGTGCCAATCGGCGCGCCGACATGATTGAGCCATAAACTCCAATCCATATCCGGCCAGGTATCTTCAATCAAGTCGGCTTTATGCAGATCATGAATCGTATGGATACCATACTGCTGTTGATATAGAGGATGGCAAACAGGATAGATAATGTCCTCCATCAAAAGCCGGCTCTCGACATCTGGGTATTGCCCCTCACCGTAGCGAATACAGATATCCACCGAGTCATCTTGAAAAGTCACCAGCTTATTATTGGGCTCAAGCAGCAGGCTAAGCTCTGGATGCTGTTCACGAAAGCTCTGAATTCTAGGCACTAACCAATGCTGAGCAAAAGAGGGAAGGGTGGAGATAGAGAGTCGGTTGGGCTCTGCGTCGTTATGAATGCTCTGAACGCCGCGAAGAATATGTTCAAAGCCCTGACTTAGCTCCTTAAAAAGCGAATGTCCCTCGGCAGTATGCATGACTTTTCTATGCTGTCGATAAAACAGCTCACAACCAAGCTGCTCTTCTAGTTGGCGTATCTGTTGGCTGATTGCCGCTGCTGAGACATACAGCGTTGCTGCTGCATCTTTGAAGCTACCAAGCTTTGCGGCCTGATAGAAATAATACAGCCCTTGGAGTGGAGGGAGTTTATCTTTCACTTAAGTTTTCCTTAACTCAATGACAGGATAGATCGTTTGTCAGTTTTCTCTGTGTGCACAAAAATTATACGAAAAGACGGAGGGAAAACAAATGGACAGAACTATTACGAAGCTCGAATGTGTAGAGCAGGAAAATGATGGACTTCAGCTAAGAAAGAATATCTTAACTGTAGTTAGAACTTGGCATCAAAACTACAGAACTCGAAAAGCGCTTGCAGAGATGTCAGATCGGCTGCTTGATGATATCGGAATCACTCCTTATGAAGCGAAACAAGAGAGTCGTAGACCTTTCTGGAAATAAAATAGGCGACCCTGAGGTCGCCTATTTTGGATTAAAGAGTGATTACTCTTCCCATACCACCAGTTGACCTTTTGGCCAGTTCTGACCAACTTCGTGGTACTTCTGCTCTAGAAGGTGGCGTTTAATCTTGAGCGTTGGCGTTAGCAAGCCGTTTTCAATGCTCCACGGCTCTTTAACCATCAATACACCCTTGATTTGCGCATGTGACTCAAGCTCTTGGTTCATGCGCTTAATAACACGCTCTGCGGTACGTGCATAACGCTCACGGTCAAAGTTAGGGAAATCATGAGGCACAACCAGCAAGATAGGAGCGGGTAGACCAAGGCCAATAAGACACATCATCTCGACGCGACTGTATTCAGCGAGTTTGTTCTCAATAGGTACTGGAGCAACAAACTTACCTTTTGCCGTTTTAAAGGTATCTTTTTTACGACCGCGAATGGTTAAGTAGCCATCGCTATCGATAACACCAATATCACCCGTGTGCAGCCAACCATCATTGTCGAAAGACTCTTGTGTCGCGATGTCATTTTTATAGTAGCCGGAGAACATGCCCTGACTGCGCACCATGATCTCATCATCGTCAGCAATCTTCAGTTCAATGCCCGGTCCTGCATTACCTACGGTACCAATTTTGTCTGCTCTAAATGGATGGTTAATCGTGCTGTAGGCAAACGACTCTGTCATCCCCCAAGCTTCAGTAATGTTAAGGCCGACGCTGTGATACCACTCAAGTAGAGCCGGTGAAACCGGTGCTGAGCCACAGCCAAGTACGCGGGCTTGGTCCAAACCTAGGCCATCAGCGAGTTTTTTCTTGATGAGTGAGTTTACAAACGGGATCTTCAACAAGATGTTGAGCTTCTTCTGTGGCAACTTGTCTTGGATTCGTTGTTGGAATAAGTTCCATAATCTCGGCACTGAGATGAATAGCGTTGGACGCTGCATCTTCACATCTTCAATAAAGGTATCCAGTGATTCTGGGAAGGCAGTTGGAACCCCGCCCATAACGGATGAGCCGAAGATGTATACTCGCTCGGTAATATGGGCGAGCGGTAGGTATGAGAACAGACGGTCGTTGGCTTCTATGCCTATGTGATCAATCAATCTTTGCACTGACCAGTTGAACGCGCCATAGGTGAGCATCGCGCCTTTTGGCAAACCAGATGTACCAGAGGTATAAACTAAAGACATCAGTTTATCGTCATAGTGTACAGGGCGCTCTTCACTTGGCTGATGGTCAGCCACGAGCTGTGTGAAGCTATGCTGGCAGCTTGGTGCGGTGTCGTAAGGGAGCGAGATCGTAATCAGTGAGTCCATACCTCCAATGACTTCACTAGTCGCTGCTGGATCGTCAAGTTTACCGGCGATGAGCACTTTACTCTCACTGTGTGTCAAACAGTACTCAATGGTGTCAGCACCTGCAGTTGGGAAAATGGGCACGCTGACATAATCGCCAAGCATCATGGCGAGATCACAGATAAACCATTCGGCGCAGTTTTTCGATATCAGTGCTACTTTGTCACCCGGTTGCACACCCAATGAACGTAGTGCGCTGACGAGTCTTAGCGCTTTATCGGCAACCTCAGCATAAGTAAATTCGACGAACTCACGGTTTATGATCTGTTTAAGGTAAACCTCATTTGGCTTTTCATGCGCCCACTTTAGGATCATTTCGTTGGGCGGCGGTAGGGTACAGCTTGAAGTAGTCGTTTCGTTATTAGGCTGTATCATTCTTGAACTCCGTTTACGTGTAGAACGATAGATTTTATAGTTGTAGTTATGTTAATTGATTGTTAACAGTACAATACTAGTCACTGTGATTAGGGACTGCAAGAAGGGAGTGACTGATAAATGAGGCCTTTAGCACATAATTTGAGTAAAAACTCAGATCTGTTAATGAGGCGTCGCTTCAAAATCGAGCGCAAGCTAAAGGATCACTTGCGCTCAAATGAGTGTCAAACTCTTGGTACGTGAACAGACTGCATCACAAGCCTGACAGCGTCTTGCTGGGCTCGTAGTGCTTGTACACAATTACCATCAAGCTTGCCCATGGCCACCATTTTTTCAAGCTCAAGTAGGGCGTGAGTCAATGACCAAGATTCACTGTAATAGCGGTGACTAGTTAGAGCATCAAAAATGTTAGCAACCGTAACAATGCGAGCTGACACTGGTATATCAGCGTGGCGCAAACCTTTTGGAGCACCGCTGCCATCTAAATATTCATGATGATACTGTATGATCTCTCGGAGCAATTGCACGCAGGTGTGTTGCTGCTCATGGATTTGTCGTGCCAAATCATTAACTAGGTTTAAACCGTGCTGGATTTGAGCGGTCAACTGTAAGTGATTTCCCCAATCTTCAAGCCATAGGCTTTGCGAGGAGGTGCTAAGTGCTGAGTATTTTCCAATATCATGCAACTGGGCAAACTGCACGATATGATCCAAAGTTTCATCGTCCAGTTGATACAACTGTGCAAGCTCGGTGCCGATAATATGGGCATACTGACCAACCCGGTAGGCATGATCTAAGCTCTCATCTTGGTGCTCAAAGTTGGTGCGTCTCACTACATGTCCCAAATCTGTCATCGCGTTGACGCAGCGACGTTGATGGGTAATCACTTCGATCAGTGGTGCAGAGTGGGTGATGATTTCTTCTCGGGTCGCTGAGTCAAAGTAGTGTGGTTGAGTGGCGTCGTAGAACAGCATGCCAAGAAATTGACCATCATCGAAAACAGGCTGCGTTAACGACGATTGGTAACCTTGTTCGAGCAACCAATGTGAATGGCTACTAGCACTGGTTACGGTTGACGGGATGTCATTGAGCACTCGCGCTTGTTGGCGAGTAATGCTTTTACCGAGAGAGGACTGACTGTTGATCGGCGCACTGTAATGAAGTAGTGGGTCGCCAAGCTCTGTGCTGTGCGCAAAAGTTTTCAGTGCGCCTTGCACATCGTCGTAACTGGCAAAAGCCACTCTTACAATTTCAGGAGCTTGATGAGAGATGTCGCGATGGGTGTGTTTAATCGCTTCTCCAATAGTGCCGGCATTTGAGCTCGTATGCAGAGATTGACCCAGTTTTGTGCTATCCATAACTCACCTCCTGAATATCACCCTTTGTCATGGAGGCATATCGAGTGGTGTGTACTCTGATGGAGCGTGCATGTCTTAGGTGAATCGAGTCATTAATTGTCTTTTGTTACCATTAACCCTTTTATTGCAAGTATTACAGGGGCACTTGCCCCAATAATTAGTGTAGAAACGCTTTAAATAGGTTGCGAGCTATCACAGCAGTAATCCACTATAACTTTGATTTAGATTAAGTTTGCAATGCTCGGCGCCATAAATCCGGCGGCAGCAAAGTAGATGACCATCCAAACGATCGGTAACTTAAACTGTTTCATCAATAGTGCACCTAATAGCACCCAGCAGAGATCGAGCGGTGTGATGACCGCGCTAGTAAACACGGGTTGATACAGAGCACACAGAAGCAGTCCCACCACAGCAGCATTAACGCCAACCAATGCACCAGAGACAGAAGGAATGGCAGCCAGTTGTTGCCAGTTTTTCAGCACGCCAACAAGCAGTAAAAAGCCTGGTACAAAAACGCCAAGAGTAGCAATGATGGCTCCGAGCAGAGGCGCTGACGGCAAAAGCTCATAACCGATATAGGTAGCAAAGGTAAACATTGGACCTGGAACGGCTTGAGCGGCAGCATACCCAGTTAAAAATGCATCTTGCGTCAATTGGTTGCCTACAATGTTTTGCAACAGTGGCAGAACCACATGTCCGCCGCCAAACACTAGGCTACCGGCTTGATAAAAATCGGAAAACAGTTGTACCGATGGTGAGTATGCGCCAACGAGGGGGAGAGCAAGCAATAACACAAAAAAGCTTGCCAGTGGCAGCCATGAGAATGAACGCGTGGTAGAGACTGGTTTGTCGTTAGTAACATTGCCATTTGCGAGATAGCGCACGCCAATAGCTGCAGCAATCACGAGTACCAACACTTGGCTTGCCACGCTTTGAAATAGCATTAGAGTAATGGCGGTACCAATACATAAAGTGACCGTGAGCGGAGATTTACAGAAATTCTTGTACATACCCCATGCCGCATCGGCTACCACAAGTACTGCCAGTAACTTCAAGCCGTGCACGACATTTTGAAAATAACTGGATTCAGTGAATTGGCTACTTAGTATGGCTAAAAGCAACATAAGTATCACTGAAGGTAAAGTGAAGCCCAAAAAGGCCATGATGCCACCACCTAGACCAGCGCGTTGATACCCCACGGCAAAACCAACCTGACTCGAGCCAGGCCCTGGGAGGAACTGACTCAAGCAACTATCTGAGCGTACTCTTCATCACTAAGCCAACCGAGCTTTTCAACAAAGGTATTGCGAAAATAGCCAATGTGCGCCGCAGGTCCACCAAAGCTTACCCAGCCAAGGCCGAAAAAGATTTTGAAGATAGCAAACAGTGATGATTGCTCGTTGTCATGCGCGTCGTTGTGCGCAGCAGAAGGTTGAGTAGACACAATATACCCAGTTGATAATCAAATTTTCAGTTGGTACCGATAGTAGAACCCGAACTATAATGATTCAAATCGATAATTTTGATACCTACTATGAATAAAATGGGACAAGAAAGGCTGGACTGGAAACGGATAGATCTCAACTTGCTGATTGTGTTTTATCGGCTGTATCAGACACGAAGTGTGTCTCTCGCTGCGCAAAAATGCTTCGTCAGTCAGTCTGCGATGAGTCATAGCTTGGCAAAACTGCGTGAATTGTGTGGCGATAGGTTGTTTGAGCGCAAAGGGCATCAAATGGTGCCAACAGAGCGGGCGAGTGAGTTGTTTCCGGCTGTAGAGCAAATCCTCAATCTGGTTGAATATAAGGTGCTACCGAGCATCGAGTTCGATCCCAATGAGTATCGAGGGGTGTGTAAAATTGGTTTGACCGATTATGCCGAGTTTATTTTCGGACCCGTGATTTACGATGCTATCTTGTCCGATGCGCCTCATTCAAGGGTCAGCTTTGTCAATGTGAATCGAAACAGCTACAAGCATCTCAGTGAACAGGAAAGCCTAGACATGATCATTGGTAGCATCCCTGAACTTGATGAGCAGTTTGCGAGCCAAAAGTTGTATACCGAGAAACATGTCTGCATATATGACCCGTCTATGGTGAATATTGAACGGGTTGATATTGAAACCTTCGTCTCCTTACCTCACTGCTTGGTGAGCCCAGAAGGCGCGTTCTCAAGTAATGTGGACAAGCACTTGGATGCTGTCGGGCTGAGTCGCTCAGTCACTGCGGTATCGCGCAACTTTCTTACGATTGGTCGGCTTGTTAGTGGACGAGCGATGTTTGCCATCGTTCCAGAAAAAATGGCTCAAATCAGTTTGATGCAATCGCAACTCAGTGCTGTGCCTCCCCCAGTTCCAGTGCCGGATTTTGATATTTCCCTTATTTGGCCAAAGCAGTCTCAGCTTAACGATAAGGCCAAGTGGCTTAAAGAGGCCTTGTATGAGTCCATACTTCGCTCGATACGAGAAAGTAATTTGTAGCTCGAGCTATGACAGCTCGAGCGTCGTCTTGGAGGGGGCTAAGAGGTGCAGTAGGTCTAGGTTAGCGCAAATCGTGTCCAAACTTTAGAGCGCCAGCGACGGATCATCACTATTCCACGCAGCCACTCATCCATACCAATCGCTATCCAAGCGCCAAGTATGCCGTAGCCCCAGTGAATACCAAGCAGGTAGGCGAACACAACGGCAACGCCCCACATGCTTAAAATACCCATTTGAACCGGAAACTTAATATCGCCTGCGCCTTTGAGGGCCGCGATAAAAATTAGGTTAGAGACGCGGCCTGATTCAACAAAAATAGAGCCACCGATCAATAGTGCAACCAAGGCAGCAATCTCGGGATCTTGGGTGAAGAGATCAATCAATGGATAACGGAAGATAAACAAACTCACCACGATGCCAGTCGATGCAGCAAGGCCGACAAGATAGTACTTCTGTACTCGATGGAGAATATCATCAACCCAGCCTTTACCTATGAAGTAGCTGGTTTGGATTTGCCCTGCCTGACCAAGTGCCAAGGAAAAAGCGAACGAGACACGAGTGATGTTCTGTGCGTATGTAAATGCAGCAAGTGATGCCGTGCCCATTTGCACCACAAAGTAAACAATGGTCATTTGTGCCAGATTATAAGAAAGCACTTCGCCAGCGTTCATGACGCCAATCTTCATGATCTTTTTATATAGCTGAGTTGGGATAGCACGCCATGCGTCGAAAGGTAGCTCGATTTTCTTCGCTCGAACCATAGCAATCATCAGCAAAGTGCCAATCAGTTGACTCACTACTGTAGCAATCGCGACACCTTTCACGCCAAATACAGGTAGTCCAAACGGTTGATACAAGGCGACATAGTTACCCGCGATATTAATCACACCAGCGACCAGGTTGATCATCATAGGTGACCGAGAATACCCATGGCTTCTAAGAATGGTCGTCAGTACGATACCAAGCGTCACGTTAAAGGTCATCGAACCACTGATGATCAGATAGTCGTAACCAAAGGCGGCAACTTGTGCTTCTAGACCAAATAGGGCGATGAAATGCTCAGCACCAAAAAACAGCGCTAAACTCAGTCCAGAGCCAACAACCAGTGCGAGAAGAATACTCGCGACACCCGTTTGCGCAGCCTCTGCGAATTTAGAGGCGCCATTGTACTGAGCAATCAAGATCCCGGTGCCGCTGCTAACCATCATAGAGATCACTATGAGGAAAAAGCTGATCTGAGTGATCACACCCACCGCAGACACCGCTTGATCGGAGTAGCCACTTAGCATGAAGACGTCGGTAGTATTAAGGGCTGTGCGGAGTAATACCTCGATAAAAATAGGCCACGTCAGCGCAACGATGTTCATTCTATTACTGAGCGCTGAAGCACGGTTCGACATTGTATTCACCTAGTCTTGTTGTGGTTTTGGTTAAATGGGCGGCAAGTTTACTCTCAATGGCTATAAACACAACACAATAATCACAGCAAAAACTGAGTTTGAAATTATTGTCTGTGAAAGAGCGAATTTTGTTCCACCAAAAGCGTACGCCGTGAGATTCCAATAGTGTCGGCGGATTTAGCTAAGTCATATTAAACTCATGTAAGTCAAAATGACGTTATTTTAGTGCAAGTCAATTGGACTCTTTTTTGGGCTCAATATCGTTTACTTGGTTGATAATTATAGTTTTTTAAATTGGTACATTTTGTGCTTTGGTCAACAAGATTAGATTTATTGAGTAATTGGTATGATTAACATCGTTGATAAAAAGGCAGAAGAAGCCATTCCTGCGTGGCTTCGTTTAGGGTTTCGTCCTTTTTTCTTATTTGGAAGCATCTACGCGGTATTTGCAGTTGTAGCTTGGGTCGTAATGTTCCAGCATGGCCAGCCGACCGCATTGGCGGTGCCTGCCTTGTGGTGGCATGCTCATGAAATGATTTTTGGTTTTTCGATGGCGATTGTGGTTGGTTTTGTACTCACTGCCGTGCAGACTTGGACAGGCGTGTACGGCACCAAACATTACCGACTGCTGTTGTTGGTGGCGCTTTGGACGATCACCAGGGTGCTGTTTTGGACGCCAACGCCTCTGTGGCTCATCTCATCAATTGAATCACTATTCATCGCATTGGTGGCCTATGAAGTCGGCTTTAGAGTCTATCGAGCAAAAGGTTGGCGTAACCTGTTTTTTGTCCCGCTGTTTATGTTGGCGATTTTTGCTAACTTTGCCAGTTACGCGACGATCAAAGGCATGCCTCCATTTAGCTCAAGTGCAGTATGGCAAGCGATGTTGTGGTGGTTTACCTTATTGCTGTCGATAATGGGCGGCCGAGTGATCCCCTTCTTTGCTGCTCGCCGTTTTCAGTATGATAAGCCTCAGCCTATTGCATGGTTGGAGTGGGCGGCAACCTTGCCTTTGCTGGCTCTGTTTGTATTGAGCTTTTTCCCGCTTTCTTTTGCGACCTTGGGTCAACCCTTGATGCTTTTCGCCGGTGTCGCCCAGTCGGCTCGTTGGGCTCGATGGAAACCTTGGTTGACGCTTTCTGAGCCGCTAGTGTGGTCATTGATGCTGACGTATCTCTGTTTGCCGTTAAGCTTGTTAAGTCGCGGGTTGCTCTCCAACGCATTTGCGTCGCATGCAATGTTGCATCTCTTTGCGGTTGGTGCTCTGGGTGGTGTAGTGCTTGCGATGATAAGCCGAGTAACGATGGGACACACAGGCCGAGCCATATATAAAGGCCCGAATATGTCGATTGCTTTTGTTGCCGTGATTGTAGCGGCAGTGATACGCAGTGTTGGCGTAGCCTTATGGCCAGAGCATATGTTTATTCTTGTCGATGTAAGTGCGGGTCTCTGGACATTGGCGTTTGCCATGTATGTCTTCTATTTTGGGAAAATGCTCGTAATGCCAAGGGTGGATGGGCATCCGGGGTAAGCTGCAGACACAAAAAAACCAGCCGAAGCTGGTTTTTTTGTGTCTAGCGATTAGTAAGCGTCGTTATGAACCGTTTGTACCGCGCGGCCTGATGGGTCGACACAGTTTTGGAATGACTCATCCCATTCAATCGCTTTCGCTGAAGAACAAGCAACTGATGGACCACCCGGTACACACTTCGCCGCTGACTCTAGTGGGAACAACTCTTCAAAGATTTCACGGTATGCGTAACCTTCTTTTGTTGTCGGCGTGTTGTATGGGAAGCGGAATGCTGCTGTTTCCATTTGCTGGTCAGTGATTTTAGCTTCTGCCACTTCTTTTAGTGTATCAATCCAGCTGTATCCTACGCCGTCTGAGAACTGCTCTTTCTGACGCCATGCGATAGACTCTGGTAGGTAGTGCTCAAAACACTCACGCAGAATGTGTTTTTCCATCTTACCGTTGCCACACATCTTGTCTTCAGGGTTTAGACGCATCGCTACATCGATAAACTCTTTGTCTAGGAATGGCACGCGACCTTCAACGCCCCAAGCTGCCAAAGATTTGTTAGCACGAGCACAGTCGAACATGTTCAGTGCAAGCAGTTTACGAACCGTCTCTTCGTGGAATTCTTTCGCGTTTGGCGCTTTGTGGAAGTAGAGGTAACCACCGAAGATTTCATCAGCACCTTCGCCAGACAGTACCATCTTGATGCCCATTGCTTTGATCTTACGACCCATTAGGAACATCGGAGTGGATGCGCGGATCGTCGTCACGTCGTACGTTTCGATGTGGTAGATAACATCGCGGATGGCATCCAAACCTTCTTGAATGGTGTACGTCATTTCGTGGTGAACGGTACCGATTTGGTCTGCCACTTCACGAGCCGCTTTCAAGTCAGGTGCACCTTCAAGACCTACCGCAAATGAGTGAAGTTGTGGCCACCATGCTGCAGACTGCTCATCGTCTTCAATACGCATAGCTGCAAAACGTTTAGCAACCGCTGAAGTGATAGAAGAATCTAGACCACCAGAGAGTAGAACGCCGTATGGTACGTCGGTCATAAGCTGACGTTTGACTGCTGCTTCAAGGGCTTCAGTTAGCTCTTCTTTGCTGGTGGTGTTGCCTTGTACTGCAGCATATTCGTTCCAGTCACGGATGTAGTAGCGCTGAGGCTCTGCATCTTTTGAGCCGTAGAAACAACCAGGAGGGAACTCGCTGATGGTCTTACAAACAGGCACTAGGCTTTCATTTCTGACGCCACGTAGTAGTTACCGTGCTCATCATAACCTTGATAAAGCGGGATGATACCAATGTGGTCACGACCTACTAGGTACTCATCTTTCTCTTCATCGTAAAGTACGAAGGCAAAGATACCGTTTAATTCTTCAAGAAGGTCCGCACCCATGTCTTGGTATAGCGCCAGAATGACTTCACAGTCAGAGTCAGTTTGGAACTCGTACTTACCTTCATAGCGTGCACGAATTTCTTTGTGGTTATAGATTTCACCATTAACAGCAAGGATGTGTTTTTTATCTTGGCTATACAGAGGTTGAGCACCACTGTTAAGACCAACAATCGCTAGACGCTCGTGCGCTAGAATTGCTTTATCTGAGGCATAGATACCGGACCAATCTGGGCCGCGATGACGAAGTTTCTTAGACATTTCAAGAGCCACTGGACGTAGAGCGGCGGCATCGCTTTTAATGTCTAAAATACCAAATACTGAACACATACAACTTCCTTTTAGATGAAATTTAACGCTGTTGAGTTCAATTTGCCATCTGCTCAAAAAAAAGCAACCGTGAGGAAGGAAAAATAAAATAAAAGTGGAGTCTTTTTAAATTTTATTCACCAGAGCGCCGGTTAAGATGGATGTTTTCTAACTTGGGCTATTTTTTGGTCAGAAAAGGAAAAGTCAGCCACTAAAAAGTGGCTGACTGAGGGCGATTATTTAAGGTTAGGTTGCAGCTGTTCACATACGTGGCGAGCAAAACCGCTGCCAGCTTCGCTGTATATGTTAAATGCTGCGCTTACCCCATCTCTTCGAGTTCAGCAAGTTGGTCTGGATAAGCGGCAATCGCAGCAACCTGACCTTTAAACTGTTTGGTTTGCAGCAGTTCAAGCGCCGTTTGGTTCCCTTGGTGGTGGGGCATGGCGAGTAAGACCAGCTTTACGTGGGCTGTATCTAGGATTCGTTCCCAAAAGTCAGGGTCGGTAGCATCACCAGCTATGACGTTACGACCTTCTTGCTGATGCTGCTTAGCCGCCTCTTCACGTACCTCTACGCCAAGACACACTTTGCCATAACGCTCGAATAGTTCATCGTAGGCACCACTACCAATACGACCCATTCCTAAAATCAACACTTGAGCTTCACCAGGGTTGATGAACTGATCGCGAGTGTTGATATTCTCAGCCGCTTGTTCTTTGAGCCACTTGGCGCTGCGCAGATAAATGGCGTGACCCACACGGTTTAGTGGTGCGGAGATGATAAACGACAGTGATACCGCGATGGCAAGTGCCACCAAGATATCTCCTGAGATCCAGCCTAGCTTGAAAGCCAGACCACCAACAATCAGACCAAACTCACTAAAGTTGAATAGCGTGAGCGTGGTAAGAAGACAGGTGCGAACGCGGAATTTGAAGGCGTTAATGACAACAAAATAGAGTATGCCTTTGAGTGGCAGTAGTAATACCAGTAACGCACCGAGGATAAAGCCTTGCATGGTGGGTTCGTCGGCTAAGCCAATGTTTAGGAAGAAGCAAACTAGGAACAGCTCTTTTAGATTAAACAGTGACTTTTGACAGTTCTGAGGCTTTGCGATGCGAGGCGAGCAACATACCAAGGATTAGCGCTCCTAAATCCGGCTTCATTCCGACAAGCTCGAACAGACCCGCTCCCATCACTAGCGCAAAGAAGATACCGCTTAGTACCAGCATTTCACCATGGCCGGCTTTATCAAGGAACTTAAACATCAGTGGGCGCAGTAGCGGCAGACCAAACAGTGCGATGGCATACCACTCAGGGAATTTACCGGTGGATGCGGTCAAGAAGATCACCGCGAAGATATCTTGCATAACCAAGATACCGATAGCGAGTGTGCCGTAGGTGGCGTTCATTTCGCCTTTTTCCTGCAAGGTTTTGACGGCAAATACGGTACTTGAGAAGGATAGGGCAAAGCCAAGCAGAATGAGTTGGTTGATGTCGAGACTGGCAAGGCTTGTCACACCAAGGAACTTAAGCCCTAGCAATAACAGCGCGAACAGTAACGTGGATAGCAAGTTATGCACGGTGGCACCTGCCCAGATTTCTTTGGACAGTAAGGTCTTAATATCGAGCTTCAGACCGATGGTAAACAGCAGCAGCGTTACACCAAGATCGGCAAGAGTGGTAATTGTGGTGGTCGACTCAAAGCCAAAGTCATGCAAAAGGAAACCAGCGAGCAGAAAGCCCACTAAAGGGGGAAGTTGGCATTTGAGTGCGAGAAAGCCTGCGACGAAGGCGACAGTGATGAGAATTAATTCCATATATTTTTTATTAACTATCCACGATAAAAAAGACCGCACGATTGTGCGGCCTATATTCTACTCGAAATTATCTTCAGCGTGCTGAGTTATTTCGCAACATTTGTTCAATCTTCAAGGAGTTTTTGTAACAAAACGCCGTTGAGCATGGCGCGCTTGATCATCGCAAATGCGCCCATCGTTGGCTGTTTATCAATTTCAGACGCCACAATCGGAAGGTCTGTGTGGAAGGTCGTCAGAGATTGGTTTTCAACGTTACGACGAATCGCTGGGAATACGATGTCCTTCGCCATAGTGATGTCACCAGCGATGATCACTTTTTGTGGGTTGAACAAGTTAATCGTGATGGCAATGGCTTTACCTAGTTGGTTGCCTACGCGAACGAGGCTTTGTTTCGCCAGTTCGTCACCATTGAGTGCGTGTGAGCAGACATCTTCAATCGTGATGTGCTCTTTGAGTGCCAGCGTTGACTCGTAGCCTTGGTCAATCAGTGTGCGCACGCGCTTAACGATAGAAGGGTTTGATGCGACCGTTTCAAGACAGCCAAAGTTGCCACATTGACATTGCTCACCAAGCGGATCAATTTGGATATGACCAATTTCACCGACGTTGCGGTTGTGGCCTAGAAAGACTTGACCGTTAACGATAATACCTGCGCCGGTACCACGGTGAACACTGACAAGAATCGAGTCTTGGCAATCGCGGCTCGCACCAAAGTAATGTTCGGCGAGCGCGAGTCCACGTACATCGTTACCAACAAAACACTCGACTTTGAAATGCTGTTTGACTAGGTCTGCGAGCTCAAGTTTATCGATGTCGGTATTCGGTACATACTCGACGACACCTGTCGTCGGGTTAACCAAACCTGGCAGAGTGACGCCAATGGCAATCAACTGTTCGATTTTAGGGCTGTGCTCTTTAAGGAACTCACGAAGCTCGACAATTAAGCCTTCGCTTAGCTCGTTTTGATTGGTGTAGTAAAGCTCTTTGTGAGAAAACGCGAGCTCTTTGCCACCTAGGTCATATAAAGAGAAAGAGATGTAGTCTCGACCTAATCGAACCGCTACTGAATGGAATGGTTCCACAGCGGTTGTGAGGGAGATAGCGCGACGGCCACCGGTTGAAGCTTGCTGAGCGACCTCTTTAATGAGGCCGCGCTCGAGCAGTTGGCGGGTAATTTTGGTAACGCTTGCAGGCGCCAGCTGGCTGACATCTGCAACTTGAATGCGCGAAATAGGCCCTTGCTGGTCTATCAAACGGTAAACCGCTGCGCTATTGAGTTGTTTTACTAAATCTACGTTACCTATTTGTCCGCCATTCATGCTTAATTTTGCTCGTATTGTCCGTTAACAACCGTGCCTTGAACATTGAAGTCTCTATCAAAAATCGTCAGGTTAGCCACCATGCCGTTTCTGATGCGACCAAGTTTACTATCTAAGCCCATAGCTTTTGCTGGGTAGAGCGTTGCCATGCGAAGAGCTTCGTCCAAAGCGATACCAGCGTGCTCAACTGTATTTTGAACCGCTTCTATCATGGTAAGTGCGCTGCCACCTAGGGTGCCGTTTTCATCTACGCACTTGCCATCTTTGTAATATACTTTCTTACCGACAAAAATAAAGTATTCCATGTCAGCACCCGCCGGAGCTGTGGCATCCGTCACTAATACGAGCTTTTCTCCCTTCACTTTATGCGCGATGCGAATATTTGCGTAGTCAACGTGGAAACCGTCGGCAATGATGCCAGCGTACACATCAGGTGTATCGTAAATCGCACCAACAACACCAGGCTCACGACCTGTCATTGGCGTCATTGCATTGAATAGGTGAGTGGCGAATGTGATACCTGCGTCAAAACCTTTGCGCGCTTCTTCATAAGTGGCGTTGGTGTGACCGATAGAGACAACAATACCGGCGTCACGAAGCTTCTGGATATGCTCTGGAGCATTTTGCTCAGGCGCTAGCGTTACTTTGGCAACCAAATCACGGTGCTCGCAGATCAAATCAATCATCGCTTCATCAGATTGGCGGATGAAATCTGGGCTGTGAATGCCTTTTTTCGCTACATTTAGGTAAGGACCTTCAAGGTGCAGACCTAGAGAGTGATTTTGGTACTGGTTGTGGTAGTCGCGTGCAGCAGATAGAGCTTGACGCATGTTCTCATCAGAAGATGTGATAAGCGTTGGTAGGAAGCTAGTACAACCAGACTTTAGGTTGGCTCTATGCATGATATGAATGGTTTCTGCTGTGATTTCGTCATTAAACATCACACCACCACATCCGTTGAGCTGTAGGTCAATGAAGCCTGGGCTTAGGTTCGCACCGTTAAGGTCGATACGCTCAATAGAGGCAGACAGCTCTGATTCGTGGACGATAGATTGGATGGTGTCGCCATCAATGATCACCGCATGATTGGTCAGAACATCAGTACCTGTGAAGACCTTACCGTTCGTTAATGCATACATAGTTAGTGAATCCTTGTGTTGTATTCTCTCTAGCCCGTTACGACGCAGTGCTTGAATCATATTGATTTTACTTGATTTCTAGCTCTTAGTAACGAAACAAATTTGTTAGTCAGCAAGTTATAAATAGTTAAAGTAATCAAAGTAACTTAATGATTACATGAGAGTTATTATCGTTTTTTAGCGTTTCAATACGGTATAAAACTTGATTTATATCGCAACTTAACTGCTTGTGTTTGCAACTCTCCTGACCAGAATCCTACTTAGATTTGGCTATTTTTTCGTATGATAAAATAAGTTTTATGATCTCGCTAGCAAAAAGCCTGTATTTTGGCAAAAACTGGTGATTAGGATCACAATTGATAAGGTTTTAATTTGCGGGGCGAATTTAATTCCATACACTGAATAGGACTAAATTGAACGGCTAAAATAAGTCGTCCAAAAAATTCAAATCCTATAGGGGGAACTTAAGGTGAATATTCTAGGATATGCGCAGAAGCTAGGTAAGGCATTGATGCTACCTATCGCAACGCTACCAATTGCGGCGCTTCTACTACGTTTGGGTCAAGGCGACCTTTTAGACATTCCATTTATGGCACAAGCTGGTGGTGCGATCTTCGGCCAATTGCCACTTCTTTTCGGTCTAGGTATTGCGATTGGCCTTTCTAAAGATGGTAACGGTGCAGCAGGTCTTGCTGGTGCGGTTGCTTACTTCGTACTGACAGCAACAGCAACAACTATTAACGCAGACGTGAATATGTCGTTCTTCGGCGGTATCTTCGCAGGTATCATCGCAGGTCACTCTTACAATGCGTTCCACGCAACTCGTCTACCTGAGTGGCTAGCATTCTTCTCTGGTAAGCGTCTTGTACCTATCATGCAGGTCTGTTTGCTCTAGTAGCAGGTGCAGTTTCTGGTGTGGTTTGGCCTTCAATCCAAGGCGGCCTAGACGCACTAGCACACGCAGTATCTACATCTGGCGCAGTTGGCCAATTCGTATACGGTACACTTAACCGTGCACTTATCCCTGTAGGTCTACACCACGTACTAAACTCGTACTTCTGGTTCGGTATGGGTACGTGTCAAGAAGTTCTAGTTACTGGCGCTCAAGCAGCTGGTCAAGCACTTCCTGCACTACAACAGCTTTGTGTTGACCCAGCTCTTGCTAAGACTCTAGTTGCTGGTCAGTCTCACACGTTCGAATTTGCTAACTCAGTAACGCCTGAAATCACAGCAACTGTTAAAGAAGTCACTGAAACAGTTAAGTCTGGTGACCTACACCGTTACTTCGGCGGCGACAAAGGCGCTGGCGTATTCATGAACGGCTTCTTCCCTGTAATGATGTTTGGTCTACCAGGTGCTGCACTAGCAATGTACCTAGCAGCTCCAGCTGAAAAACGCGGTCAAGTAGGTGGCGCACTATTCTCAGTAGCATTCTGTTCTTTCCTAACAGGTATCACTGAGCCACTAGAATTCATGTTCGTATTCCTAGCTCCAGCTCTATACGCAATGCACGCAGTATTTACTGGTCTTGCTCTAGTGGTTGCTAACATGTTCGGTACGCTACACGGCTTCGGCTTCTCTGCAGGTCTAATCGACTTTATCTTGAACTGGGGTCTAGCAACTAAGCCATTCGTACTACTACTAATCGGTCTTGGCTTCGGTGCTCTATACTTCTTCACATTCAGCTTCGCAATCCGCGCATTCAACCTGAAGTCGCCTGGTCGTGAAGACGATGACGAAGCAGTAGAAGTAGCTGCTGGTGAAGGCAAAAACGGTGACCTAGCTCGCCAATACCTAAAAGCTCTAGGTGGTCACGATAACCTAACGTCTATCGATGCTTGTATCACTCGCCTACGTCTTACGCTTAAAGACCGCTCTGTTGCAGACGAAGCCGTTCTTAAGAAGCTAGGTGCTAAAGGTGTGGTTAAACTAGGTGAAAACAACCTACAAGTTATCCTTGGCCCTCTAGCAGAAATCATCGCTGGCGAAATGAAGTCTATCGGCGCTGGTGAAGACCTATCAGAAGTGAAACTGCCATAATCACTCTGACTCATTGATTTCCATACCAAAGCCTCTCCCCCGAGAGGCTTTTTTTGTGCCTTCAGAACCTTGCCAATCCCCTGTCTATAAATCAGTACTAAAATAATCTAATGAAAATGCGAGTTCTTGTTGAGGTTTCTCAAAGAATTGTGGATCATTAGCGTTTATATATCTGACAATACTTAAAACATAGAGGTGTTATAGATGAGTGAAGCTGAGGCTCGTCCATCGAACTTTATTCGCCAAATCATTGATAAAGATTTAGCGGATGGCAAGCATACTAGCGTGCATACTCGTTTCCCGCCGGAGCCAAATGGCTACCTGCACATCGGTCACGCGAAATCTATTTGTTTGAACTTCGGTATTGCTCAGGACTACCAGGGTCAGTGCAACTTG
Organism: Vibrio variabilis; assembly: GCF_003263785.1. Taxonomy (GTDB): domain Bacteria; phylum Pseudomonadota; class Gammaproteobacteria; order Enterobacterales; family Vibrionaceae; genus Vibrio; species Vibrio variabilis. Next base: position 74,225 of record NZ_JYJK01000130.1, on the reverse strand, counting down.
CGCTTTGATGACACCAACCCTGAAAAAGAAGACGTTGAATACGTTGAGTCAATTAAGAATGATGTAAGCTGGTTGGGCTTTGAGTGGTCTGGTGAAGTATGTTATTCATCAAACTACTTCGATAAGCTCTACGAGTATGCGGTTGAATTAATTAACAAAGGCTTAGCGTACGTTGAAGAGCTAAGTCCAGAGCAGATCCGCGAGTACCGTGGTACGCTGACCGCACCAGGTAAGCCAAGCCCTTACCGCGACCGTCCAGTTGAAGAAAACCTAGCGTTGTTTGAGAAAATGCGTGATGGTGGCTTCGAAGAAGGCACAGCATGTCTACGCGCTAAAATCGACATGGGCTCATCGTTCATGGTGATGCGCGACCCTGTTCTATACCGTGTTCGCTTTGCTGAGCACCATCAAACAGGTGACAAGTGGTGCATCTACCCAATGTATGACTTCACGCACTGTATCTCAGATGCGCTAGAAGGTATTACCCACTCACTATGTACGCTTGAGTTCCAAGACAACCGTCGTCTGTACGATTGGGTACTTGAGAACATTACTATCGATTGTCAGCCTCGTCAGTACGAGTTCAGCCGACTCAATCTTGAATACACAGTGATGTCGAAGCGTAAACTAAACCAACTTGTGACTGAGAAATTGGTTCACGGTTGGGATGACCCACGCATGCCGACGATCTCTGGTCTACGTCGCCGTGGCTTCACGCCGGCATCAATTCGCGAGTTCTGTAAGCGTATTGGTGTGACTAAGCAAGAGAACATGATCGAGTTTGGTTCACTAGAATCTTGCATTCGTGATGACCTAAACGAGAACGCACCTCGTGCGATGGCAGTCCTTGATCCTGTTAAGATTGTTATCGAGAACTACGAAGGTGAAGGTGAGACGCTAACCCTTGCTAACCATCCAAACAAAGAAGAAATGGGCACTCGTGAAGTACCATTTACTCGTGAAGTTTGGATTGAACGCGAAGACTTCCGCGAAGAAGCGAACAAGAAGTACAAGCGTTTGGTGCTAGGTAAAGAAGTACGTCTACGTGGCGCGTATGTGATCAAAGCTGAGCGTATCGAGAAAGACGATGCAGGCAATATCACGACTATCTTCTGTAGCTACGATCCAGAAACGCTAGGCAAAAACCCAGCGGACGGTCGTAAAGTGAAGGGCGTGATCCACTGGGTATCTGCGGACAAAGGTCTTCCAGCAGAGATTCGTCAATACGATCGCCTATTTACAGTAGCAAACCCAGCAGCGGCAGATAACTTTGCTGAAACTATTAACCCTGATTCACTGGTTGTGATCAACGGTTTCGTTGAGCCAAGCCTAGCGGCAGCGAAAGCTGAGCAAGGTTACCAGTTTGAGCGTATGGGTTACTTCTGTGCGGACTCTAAAGATTCTACTGCTGAGTCTTTGGTGTTCAACCGCACGGTTGGTCTTCGTGATACTTGGGCGAAGATTGAAGGGAAGTAGGTTTATTGGGGCAGAAAGCGCCCCCTTCTACTACCAACCCACAAAAAAACCAGCCTGATGGCTGGTTTTTTCATATCCAAATAAAGACTTACTTAGGCTTATGCGCTTTAGGGTCAGTCTTACACGCGCCGCCAATACACTTACCGTATAGGTACAAGCTGTGATTAGTCAGCTCGATATTGTATTTGGATGCGATTTCTTTCTGACGAGTCTCGATAAGGTCATCAGAGAATTCAATCACTTCACCACAGTCTAGACATACTAGATGGTCGTGGTGGTGTTGAGTTGATAGTTCGAATACGGATTTACCGCCTTCAAAGTGGTGGCGAGTAACAATACCAGCATCATCAAATTGGTTAAGTACGCGATAAACTGTCGCTAGACCGATCTCTTCGCCAAGGTCGATAAGCTTTTTATACAAGTCTTCTGCGCTGATGTGTTGGTACTCTGGCTTCTGCAGTACTTCTAAAATTTTTAGTCGAGGCAACGTGACCTTCAGTCCCGCGTCCTTAAGTGCCTTGTTATTGTCTGACATAAACTTTCCTGTGATGATCTGCAGCAATAAACAGATTTCATGTATCCGTCCATTATAGGGTACTAGCGCGTAACAATAAACCGTGAAGTTCAAAGGGTTACTAACTATTAACATAGAAGTGGAACTGTGTCACTTTACAAGCACGTCTGACCAGTTACAATTTGTTTACATTTAATGGACTTGTAGTAATGGATGGATCCGATGGACAAACGACTCGCCAAAATATACAAACCTAAGTACGTTAAGTTTGCGCTGAACATCTGGCCGCCTTTTTGGGGGCGGGTATTCGTATTGAGGAAATCAGTGAGGACTTTCGCAGTGTTAAAGTGCGTTTGAAGCTGCGTTGGTGGAACAAAAACGCCAATCGATCTCAGTTTGGTGGCAGCATATTTGCGATGACGGATCCTATCTACTCATTGATGTTAATGGGAATTTTGCGTGAGCAGTATTACGTTTGGGATAAGGAAGCCAGCATTGACTTCATTAAGCCGGGGTTTTCTGATTTGCGAGCGGAGTTTGTCATCAGTCAAGATATGCTAGACGACATTTTGCAAAGCACACAAACAGGTGAAAAGTGCTTCCCAGAATTTGTTACCCACATTCAAAACGACAAAGGTGAGGTCGTTTCAACCATTCAGCGTAAGCTTTACATTCGTAAAAAAGCCCAGTTTCGTGATGTTGAGGCACTCAATGCCTGACCTCATGCTAGGTATTGCTTAGTACAGATGTAAAAAAACCTCCATGCGGAGGTTTTTAAAAGCGTTGAGATTAATCTTCTAGCTCAGCTAGGCACATCTCTTCGTAAATCTGCTTAGTCCAGTTTGATACGCGCTCGTCAGTCAGCTCTGGTTGGCGATCTTCATCGATACATAGACCAACGAATTGAGACTCATCACCCTCAACGAGTGCTTTAGACGCTTCAAACTCGTAGCCTTCAGTTGGCGTGTAACCAATGATAGTGCCGCCTTTCGCTTCAACGATGTCACGCACTGTGCCCATCGCATCGCAGAAGTACTCAGCGTAATCTTCTTGGTCGCCACAGCCAAAAATAGCCACTAGCTTAGTTGAGAAGTCGATGCCTTCAAGTTCTGGGAAGAAGTCATCCCAATCAGCTTGTGCTTCGCCGTAGTACCAAGTTGGGATGCCAAGTAGAAGCAGATCGAAGTTGTCGATGTCTTCTTTGCTGCTTTTAGCAATGTCTTGAACGTGAACGAGCTGTTTACCCAATTGTTTTTGGATCATCTTTGCAATAGCTTCTGTGTTGCCAGTATCGCTACCAAAGAATAGACCTACACTTGCCATAAATTCAGTACCTTTTTATCTGTCTTCGTTGGACTCAGGAATGGAGGTAATTAGCCTAGTCCTGTACCTTCCCAGCTTAGCTGAATAATGCCTTTCGCGACAAAACCTGCACAGCCTAAGAACAGCACAAGCCACACAATACGTCGACCAAACACCGGGACATTGCCTTGTTTTAGTACATCTTTGATTGCCATGCCGATCAGAAAAAAGATCGACGCAAACAACAGATCCAAACCAATGGACTCGAGTTTATCTATATAGTCGTAAAGCATGGTATTCCTTTGTGCCAATATGCTTGCGCGGAACTATACCATTGTTACTCGCTAAAGTTAATCCATGGAAATCAACCCGCTTACGATACAGGTCAAATTAAATGAATTTGCGTATCGCGCGCAGCACTTCGTTGGGCTTTTCTGCGTGTAACCAGTGCCCGGTGTTGGCAACAATATGTACCTTCACTTGCGCAAACTGCTGTTGGATTTGTGCTTGGTGATCGGCTTGCAGGTAATCGGAATCTGCACCCTTGAGAAACAAAACGGGTGTGTTGGTTTTGTTGATTGGTTGCCAGTCTAGAATATTCCAGTAGTTTTTCTCCAATGCCTTTAGGTTAAAACGCCACCCCATGTGCTCACCTGCATTAAAAAGCGATTTGCCCAAGAACTGACGCACGCCGTCTATTTCAATGTGCTCGCTCATGACGGTCATGGCCTCGGCGCGAGTCTTCGGAGTTTGCTGACAGACGGCATTGAGGCCAGCGAGCACATTGTCGTGACGACGGGTCGTGTATCTAACAGGAGACATGTCCATCACCACGAGCTTCTCAATAGGGGAGTCAAAATCACACAGTTTCATGGCGACTTTACCGCCCATTGAGTGGCCGATAACAATAGGCCTTTCGACCTTGAGCTCTTTTAGTAACGTGATGATATCACTCGCCATTAGTGCATAATCATGATCGTCACTATGAAATGAACGACCGTGGTTTCTGAGATCAACACTAATGACATCATGATCCTGTTTCAGTTCTCTGGCGAGTACGCAAGATTATTTAGGTCACCAAACAGCCCATGGATTAGAACGACTGGCTTACCTTGACCTTCTCTTTTGTAGTTTAATAAAGCTGACATTTTCTGTTATTCGTGATGTGTTTAACGTGGAGGTTCATCGCGGAACTCGTTATAATCATCCAGAGTTTAAACATAGAGATTGTGAAAAGCGAATGAAAACAATTGAGGTTGATGAGGATCTATACCGTTACATTGCAAGCCAGACCCACCACATTGGCGAAAGTGCTTCAGATATCTTACGACGTTTATTAAAGGTAGATGCAGCCGAGACGGAACAGAGACCCGCTGCCGCTAAGACGATTGTCGTGAGTAAACAGGCACCAAAGGCAGAAGCCGTAGATTCAGTAAAAGAGATGCGCTCTCTACTGATTTCTGACGAGTTTGCTGGACTGAAAAAAGCCATTGATCGCTTTATGCTGGTGCTATCTACGCTGCATCGCTTAAACCCAGAAAGTTTTTCTGAGGCGACACAAGTAAAAGGCCGCAAGCGTGTCTACTTCGCAAACAATGAAGCGACGCTACTAGAGAGCGGTAATACCACCAAGCCAAAAGCTATTCCGAATACGCCGTTTTGGGTGATTACCAACACCAATACTAGCCGCAAAAGGCAGATGGTCGAACAGGTAATGACCATGATGGAGTTCCCCGCAGAGCTCATCGAGAAAATCACGGCTTCTATCTAAGATTTCGATTTAAACCTCATAATGTTCAAACTTAAACGAGTATTATGAGGTTTTTTGTATTTTTAAGCTTGAATTTGAAAGGACGTCAGTTATGGCTATACACCCACGCGCGGGCCAAAAGGCTTTGCAACAAGATCTACATAATATCCCTGCGTTAGTATCCAATTATTTCCTAATTCAACCGGAAGCGGGCAATACGGCACAAAGTGTTCAGTTCGGCACCTCTGGTCACCGCGGCAGTGCGGATAAAGCAACGTTTAACGAAAACCACATTCTTGCTATTGCACAAGCGGTAGCAGAAGTGCGCGCTGAGAAAGGCACGACAGGTCCACTGTTTGTAGGTAAAGATACCCACGCCTTATCGGAGCCAGCATTCGCGACTGTGGTTGAAGTATTGGTTGCAAATGGTGTTCATGTTATTGCTCAGGCAGACAACGGCTACACGCCAACACCGGGTATCTCTCATGCAATTTTAACACATAACCTAGTGAGCGATAAAAAAGCCGACGGTATTGTGATCACGCCTTCGCACAACCCACCGCAAGATGGCGGTATCAAATACAACCCAACTCACGGCGGCCCTGCTGAAGCAGAGCTCACTCAAGCGATTGAAGATCGTGCAAACGAAATCATCAGTAACGAGATGAAAGATGTGAAGCGTCTACCTATCGCCGTTGCTAAAGCGAATGATCTGTTTGAAGAGCGTGACTTGGTGAAGCCGTATATCGATGACCTAGTTAACGTTATCGATATGGAAGCGATTCAAAAAGCAGGTCTTAAGATTGGCGTTGATCCATTAGGTGGTTCAGGCATCGACTACTGGCGCCAAATTGGTGCTGCGTACAACCTAGACCTGACCTTGGTCAGCGAAGCTGTTGACCCATCGTTCCAGTTCATGTCTCTTGATAAAGACGGCGTAGTTCGTATGGACTGCTCTTCGCCATATGCAATGGCAGGTCTGCTAGCGCTGAAAGATGACTATGACTTGGCGTTTGGTAATGACCCAGATTACGACCGTCACGGTATCGTTACACCAAAAGGTCTGATGAATCCGAACCACTACCTAGCGGTATGCATCGACTACCTATACCGTCATCGCAGCGAATGGCGTGCTGATGTGGCAGTGGGCAAAACGCTGGTATCGAGTGCGCTTATTGACCGTGTTGTGGCAGACCTTGGTCGCACACTGTGTGAAGTGCCAGTTGGCTTCAAGTGGTTTGTTGATGGTCTTTACAACGGTGAGTTCGGTTTTGGCGGTGAAGAGAGTGCGGGTGCTTCTTTCCTTCGTAAAGACGGCACGCCTTGGTCAACAGACAAAGACGGCATCATCCTTTGCCTGCTAGCCGCAGAAATTACCGCAGTAACGGGTAAGAACCCACAGCAGTACTATGAAGAGCTGGCAGCTAAGCACGGTGAGTCTAAGTACAACCGTATCCAAGCAGTAGCGAATACAGAGCAGAAGAACGTGCTTAAGAAGCTGTCACCAGAAATGGTATCGGCGGAAACACTGGCAGGTGATGCCATTACTGCTCGTCTAACGCACGCTCCGGGTAACGGTGCGGCTATCGGTGGTCTTAAAGTCACAACCGAAAATGGTTGGTTTGCTGCACGTCCATCGGGCACAGAAGATATCTACAAAATCTACTGCGAAAGCTTCAAGGGTGATGAGCACCTAAAACAGATTGAAGCAGAAGCACAAGAGATTGTGAATCAAGTATTTGCTGATGCTGGCCTGTAAGTCTAATCTGACATAAACGATTAGCTCAGCTATTAACAAAACTGTAGAAAGCGGTCACCTTGGGTGGCCGTTTTTTTATGGGTGTATTTGGTGAAATACTTATCTAAAACCTATTCATAAATAGTAGATAAAAAAACACCGCCATATAGGCGGTGTAAGAAAATTTGACAGACAGGTCAAAAATACAGGAAGTACACACATCAACTAGGGGATAACTAGCCAAGGTGTGGTGGTAGAATTCTACCTAACTCGAAAATCGAGATTGCAAACACAACATCGCAAGCGCAGAGTCAATCGGTTCTAGAGAGAACCGAGCCGTTCAGACTCGCGTTTGCGGGATGAAATATAGAATTTCTCTGGCTGTTCGGCAATGGACAAATTATAATGTTTCAGATTAAAAAAACTAATGCATCAGAGAGTCGTTATGTCGAGACGTTTGCTCCCCTCAATTCGCTCAAAGTTTTTGAGGCCGCCGCGCGCCATTTGAGCTTTACCCGAGCGGCGGAAGAGCTGTTTGTCACTCAAGCGGCAGTCAGTCATCAGATCAAAGCGCTTGAAGAATTTTTAGGTCTAAAGCTGTTTCGCCGTCGAAATCGCTCTTTGTTACTTACCGAAGAAGGCCAAAGCTACTTTCTTGATATCAAAGATATTTTTACATCATTGGCTGAAGCAACCGATAAGGTGCTTGAGCGCAGTGAGAAGGGCGCTCTTACCATCAGTTTGCCACCTAGCTTTGCGATTCAGTGGCTGGTGCCTCGCCTTGCCGACTTTAACGAGCAAGAGCCGGATATCGATGTACGCATTAAAGCGGTAGATATGGATGAAGGGTCGTTAACCGATGATGTTGACGTTGCGATTTACTACGGTCGTGGCAACTGGCCGGGACTGCGTGCTGACAAGTTGTATCAAGAGTTTTTGGTTCCCTTGTGTTCACCCGCGCTTCTTCTTGGCTCTAAACCACTCAACACCCTTGACGATCTATCGAAGCACACGTTGCTTCATGACACCTCTCGTAAAGATTGGAAACAGTTCGCTAAGCAAAACAACCTTGATGGTGTGAACGTTAATCATGGGCCTATCTTTAGCCACTCAACCATGGTTCTACAGGCGGCGGCACACGGTCAAGGCATTGCTCTTGGGAACAATGTACTTGCTCAGCCAGAGCTCGATGCTGGTCGATTGATTGCACCATTTGATGAAGTACTTGTCAGTAAGAACGCCTTCTATGTGGTATGCCACGATAAGCAAGCTGATATGGGGCGTATCGCAACATTTAGAGATTGGATGCTGGCCAAAGCACAAAGTGAGCAAGAGGTATTATTGGATGACTAATCTTATTATTGATGGGCCAGAGCACGGTCCATTGTTTCTATTCGCTCATGGCGCTGGCGCGGGTATGGAGCATGACTTTATGCAGGATATGGCCACTCGTTTGGCAGCAAAAGGCATCCGAGTAGTCAGGTTTAATTTCCCTTATATGGTCAAACGCGCCGAAGATGGTAAGAAACGTCCGCCAGATCGCGCGCCAAAACTGCTAGAAGCGATGACGCAAGTGATTGAGAATGTCGCAAATGGCCAGCCTATTGTCATCGGTGGTAAATCGATGGGGGGGCGAATGGCGTCGCTACTTTCTGAGCACGAACTCGTCAAATCGATTGCCTGTTTAGGTTTTCCTTTTCATCCGCCGGGCAAGCCTGAAAACTTCAAAGGTGATCACTTGGCGACAATGGCCAAACCGTGCCTTATCTTACAAGGTGAACGCGATACCTTTGGTAAGCAAGAAGAGTTCGCCGATTTTACGCTCTCAGATAAGGTCGAAGTGAGCTTTGTGCCCGATGGGGATCATAGCTTTAAACCAAGAAAATCCTCGGGTTTCACCGAAGCGCAAAACCGCCAAATGGCCGCTGACCGTTTAGCGCTGTTTATTAAAGGCATCAATGACATGGAGGAGGTCAGTGCGTAGTCGTACACTCATTATCATTGCTGCGCTATCGGGACTTCTCAGTGTCGGGCTAGGGGCGTTTGCTGCTCATGGCCTTAAAAGCATGTTGTCGCCGTATCTTTTGGGCGTTTTTGAAACGGGTGTGACCTATCAGTTTATCCATACCTTAGCGCTGCTGTTATGTGCGCTTTTTGCATTACATAGCCATGCAGAGAAAGCCCAAAAGGCATTTCATCGCGCCGCGATTTGCTTTATCATCGGCATCCTTTTCTTTAGCGGTAGTCTATACGCCCTTGCGCTAACAGGAGTGAAGTGGTTTGGTCCTATCACTCCAATGGGCGGGGTGATGTTTATGGTAGGTTGGGGATTCCTCGCTTATGCTGGATATCAGATGACTGACGAAACAAACAAAGATGGAGTCAATCAGTGAAACAGGTAATGCTTTATTGCCGCTCTGGATTCGAGAAAGAGTGTGCAGGCGAAATTCAAGACAAAGCGACAGCCCTAGAGGTATTCGGCTTCCCGCGAGTCAAAAATAACTCAGGCTACGTGATTTTCGAGTGTTACCAAGACGGTGATGCAGACAGACTTATCCGCGATATCGATTTCCAATCGCTTATCTTCGCTCGTCAAATGTTTGCGATTGCGAGTGAGCTTGAAGCACTGCCATCTGATGATCGCATTTCTCCACTGCTGGCTGCGCTCGATGAAGTGGAAGACTTCCCTCGTTGTGGCGATATCCGTATTGAGACTCCAGACACCAACGAAGCGAAAGAGCTGCTGAAGTTCTGTCGTAAGTTTACCGTGCCAGTGCGTCAAGCAATGCGCGGCAAGGGTTACTTGTTTAATAAAGAGCATGCTAAAAAGCCAGTATTGCATATTTGCTTTATCGCACCGGGTCATTGCTATGTGGGTTACTCGTACCCGAACAACAACTCTGCGTTCTTTATGGGCATTCCACGTCTTAAGTTCCCGGCCGATGCGCCAAGCCGCTCAACGCTAAAACTGGAAGAGGCGTTTCACGTATTCATTCCTAAAGAAGAGTGGGATGAGCGTTTGGCATCAGGCATGTGGGGTGTAGACCTTGGTGCGTGTCCAGGTGGTTGGACGTATCAACTGGTTCGCCGCTCTATGTTCGTGCATGCGATTGATAACGGCATGATGGCGGATAGCCTAATGGAAACTGGTCAGGTTAAGCACCACCAAGAAGATGGCTTTAAGTTTGAGCCACCACGTAAAAATGTCACTTGGTTGGTGTGCGACATGATTGAGAAACCGTCTCGCGTTGCACAGCTAATGGGTGAGTGGTTGATTCGTGGCTGGGCGAAAGAGACGATTTTTAACCTTAAACTGCCAATGAAAGGCCGTTATGACGAGGTTCTGCAAGATATTGAGAACCTAAAGATCTTCCTGATTGAGAACAAGGTGAAGTTCAAGCTGCAAGCGAAGCACTTATATCATGACCGTGAAGAGATCACGGTGCACATTCAAGTGCTATCCAATATCTCGCCGCATTAATCTCGTTTAAAGCGTCTCTAAAAGGTCTAGGTGTTAGCGCCTAGACCTTCAAATCGAATATCCTGCAAATTAAAACCAAGCTCAATATCTGTCTTTAGCGCCGATACTTGCTTTGATTTTCTCGCCATCTCGATGTGTTCATCGAGCTTCTTACGATATTTAGCTGCAAGGTCATTAGAGGCGTATGCCGTTTCAATATCGTTGTACTCAGTTAAGATCTCTTTTGCTGCTTTCGGGCCAATTCCTGCCACGCCTGGTACCTGTGAAGAGCTTACGCCTGTTAATCCCCAGTAATCGGCAAGCTGCTCTGGTTTTACCCCAAATTCTTGCTCAATGAAGGGCGCATCCAGCCAGCGATGTTGGAAGTAATCTCGGATTTGCAGAGTCGGGGAGAGCAGTTGGCAATAGCCTTGTCGGTCGAGATAATCGTGACTTTCTCTCCATGACTTGCGACTTTCACCGCAAGCGTTGCCACCAAATCATCCGCTTCATCGCCTTCGGAGAGCAATGAATCAATACCGAGCTGCCACCAAGCGTCTTGGATTTTGTCGAGTCCATTATAGAGCGGCTCTGGCATCGGTTTTCGGTTCTGTTTGTATTCAGGCAGGATGTCACCGCGCCAGCCACGGTCTTGTTCGTGATGATCGAACACTGCAATGATATGAGTGGGCTGCGCTTCATCGACAATGCGACGAAGTGTACGGGAGGTGGTTTGTATGGTTCTTTCTATGTCACTGGGATCCGGCTGCACCGCATGGACTCGGCGGATCAGGTTTAGAGCATCGATGATAACAAGATGAATTGACATAAAATTAAGGCCACGGAGAATCGTGGCCTTATTGTAAATAAAACGCTACCGAGTTTCAGGTTTTATTCGCCGTTTGCGATGCGATAACACGGAATGTACTCAGAGCCCGGCAATTTCATGCGCTGCTGAGTCACAAAGTCACTGAGCAGCTTGTCCATTTTCTTCATCAAAGCCTTGTCCCCATCAATCATGAATGGCCCATGACGCTCAATTTCTCGGATGCCCTCTGCTTTCACGTTACCCGCAACGATACCTGAGAAGGCTTGTCTTAGCGCAGCCGCTAAGTTTTCTGGTCGTTGGTTTAGGTGCAGATCGAGTCCAGCCATGTTTTCATGGGTTGGGTCGAATGGCAGCTGGAATTCCGGCTCAATATGCAGTGACCAGTTATAGCTGTAGGCGTCACCGTTTTTCTTACGGTGTTCTTTTACCGCTGGCATGGCCTGCTTCATGATTTTGGCGGCTTTCTCTGGGTCAGCAATGACGATCTCGTAATATTTAGTCGCTTCCTCACCGAGTGTCGAACGTACAAACTCGTCGATAGAGCGGAAGTAAGCTTCACTCTCTTTTGGGCCGGTTAGCACGATTGGCATCGGCTGCTCAGCATTGTTCGGGTGCATCATAATGCCCAGTATGTAGAGCAGCTCTTCCGCTGTACCCGGGCCGCCCGGGAAAATGACAATACCGTGAGCGATACGAACGAATGCCTCAAGTCGCTTTTCAATGTCTGGCATGATGACCAGCTCATTGACGATAGGGTTTGGCGGCTCAGCAGCAATGATTGATGGTTCGGTCAAGCCAGATAACGCTGGTGGGCATAGCGCTGTTTGGCGTGTCCAATCGCAGCGCCTTTCATCGGGCCTTCCATTGCGCCAGGACCACAACCGGTACAGATGTTCAGTTCACGAAGGCCAAGTTCGTTACCTACTTCACGAGTGTACTGGTACTCAGTGGCATTAATGGAGTGACCGCCCCAGCAGACAATCAAGTTAGGGTCGATACCTGGGATTAAGGTGCCTGCGTTACGAAGAATGCCGAAGACCAGGTTGGTAATGTGGGTCGAGTTGGTCAGATTCAGGCGCTGGTTGTCTGCAAGGTGCATATTGACATAGACAATATCACGCAGCACCGCAAACAAGTGTTCTTGAATACTCTTGATGATTTGACCATCCACGAACGCATGCTCTGGTGGGTTAGTAAGCTCGAGCTTGATACCGCGCTCACGGCGAAGAACATTAACATCAAAATTTTGGTGTTTATCTAGTAGTTCTTTTGAGTTGTCTGTGTGGCTACCAGAGTTCAGTACCGCTAGGGTGCAGTTGCGATACAGTTGATATAGGTCACTAGACGCGGTCTTTTTGAGGCGCTCAACTTCGAGTTGAGACAAAAGATCCATGCTACCCGCGGGACTAATGTGAGTGATCATAAGCAAATTCCTTATCTAGAACCGAAGCTGCGATCTTTTGTGTGGGGTAAGAGAGAATAGGGTGTTCGGTGCCCACTGAATCGAGAACGCAGGTGATTTGGGTTCATTGTTATAGTTATCTATCGCAATGTTTATACGGGCGTCGTCGGCCAGAAATTACATGCGATTAACTATTAGAGTAGCAAATGTCAGGAAGGTTTCTATAACTATCTGAAAAATATAGCGAGATTATGGGTTCCACGCGAGCTGGTTCGGGCCAAGCTTTTGTGTGTGGGATAAGGTTTTGTGTAAGCGCTCTAACACGTCTTCAGGAATGTCATTTTGGCTAAACAAGGCACTGGTTGCGGTTAAGGTAATTGTGAGCAGCTGGTCGCGGAACTTAAACGGCAAATTACTGACTTTTTTCTGGATCTCACGTACTTTTGCCAAACTTGTCGCTTCGTTTTGCTCCGGCATAATCAAAATAAATTCTTCACCAGAGAAGCGAGCGACAGTATCGGTTTTGTCGACCGAGTTGGCGATGGTTTTGGCGATGATCTTTAGTGCTTTATCTCCGGCACTGTAACCAAAATTGTGGTTGATGCTCTTAAACTTATCAATGTCAAATACTACGACCCAGAGTGGGTGTTGGTTCTTCAGCCAGCGGCGGTATTCAATTTCAAGTTTATCCAAAAGGGCGGTGCGATTATAAACCTTAGTCAGTGGGTCAAGTAACATACGCTGAGACTGATCTTCCAAACGGCGGCGATAGTCTTGTGTGTTATCGTAAAGCGCTTCTAGCTGATTCTTGTTGTGTGTCATCTGCTCAATCAGCGCCGCTTCTCTTACTTCGGCATGTTGTAGACGCTCTGTTAATGACGCAAGCTGAGCAAACAATGGCGTCATGGCGCGCTTGGCTTCCTCTAAGTCTTGCACTGAAGCAATACCACGTTTACCACTAGAGACAAGGTTGTGCAGCTCCTTGCTCATATTTTGGCGCTGCTCAAAGTAGATTTGGCTTTGGTCGAGATTTTGCGAGTTATTCTTCAGTGACGAAGAAAGCGAGCCGTTGACTTGCTCCAGGAACTGCTGCGAGGTGCGGCGTTCATATTTAGTGGCGTCAATGACCAGTCTTAGCACCTGCAAGGTATGCTCGAGTAATTGATTCGACGAAGCGTCCGTGAGTAGCTTATAGCGGATTTCAAATAGCTGTTCACCAGGTTCACCATCGAAATCGAGCTCAGTGATGAGGTTTTGCAGCTCTTCATTGAGGCTGTGTAGTAAGCCACTATTCTCCGTTGGCTCCGCTTCTTTTGGTAATAGCGCAGAGTTGGAAGTGATGATCTTAGTCGCGCGTTCATAAATGGCCAGCAGCTTGACGGCATTGTCAGTGAGCTTCAACGAGCTTTTATCGTTGAAAGCCAATACGTTTCTCAGGTCGCGCTTGATTTGAGCAGGCAAGCCACCAATGCGCTGCAGCGTTTCGCCACTGCGCCTTGTTTGCTCTTCCAATGATAGCTGTTGTTTTTCCATCGAAGCGGACCTTTGACCGATGAGACGCTCCAAGATGGCAAACTTGGCACCAGAGTACTTATGTCCTTGTTATGCTCTAATTCTTGGCGGAGTTCAATCAGTTTATCGTCAATGCGCGAGTGGGCGCCAATATGAGTGTTACTGAGTGTCGAAATGAAACGTTTCAGGATGGCTTGTTCACGACGCGATTTAAGCGAAGCATCGCGATGAGCTACACGTAATTGCTCCACCTGCACTTTTAGCTGGTGGAGGTGCTCTAATGTCTCGCTATCCTGTGAGCTCATAAATCCTTTAAAACAAACCAGGTGGGAATCTTATTGATGTATTGATCGATAATATCAAAAAACATCACAACGTCACGTTATTCAGTGTTCAACTGCGGACTTTTTACTCACTCATCAACGATTTTTTGAACCCGTCCTCATTCTGGGAAGAAGAATGAACTTTTATTAACCCCTGTTTTATCGCTGTGCGACAGGCTTGTCTGATATTGTCGGTGGCAAGACTCGCTGCTGGCGCATTATCAATCGCCTTGAGGTAAACCCAATGACTTTGGCTTTCGTGCATGCTGACTTCGCGCGCCATATGTGTGGCGACTAATAAGATGTCGAGTAGCTCTTTGTCGTTGATGGCGGTATAGGCGCGAGGTAAGAATGGGTAGTTGGCCATGCCAACGCGCACGATACGGTTGATCTTACGATCCTGCTCAAAATCATTGAGCCAGCCTTGGATCTCTTCAAACAAACTTTCTGCAGTACGTGGCTTAATGCTTGGCTCGATGTACAGCAAGTTGGCGTCGGAGAAGTGATAGATACGAGCCGGCGATTCAATTTTGCTACGAATAAATTCACCAAAGGCGCGTTCTAACTCTAAGCCTGCTTCGTAACCGTTTTGCAGGTACATATTGCGAAGAAAGGGTACGTCAATCATGACAAAGCGCAGGCGATCACTGAGCGGCTCATTGATAAGCTCACCGACTTGCCACTGTTCAAAGTAGCGTTGGGTGCGTTGCAGTGAAGTTGGCAGGTTAGCATTAAGAAGGCGCAGATTTGGCAGACCTGAACGCGCGTGGGTAAACAGGTTCTCATTCAGCTGTTCTACCTCATTCTTATTGCGTCTATTGCTGTAGCTTAGGCGCAGTACCATCAGTGCCAAAAGTGAGGCCAAACAGAAGAGGCCAAGTGCCACTTTTTGAAACTTGTTTTGTTTTTCTAGCGCCTCTGCAAGCTCTTGCTCTTGAATTTCGTAATGCAGACCTTGTTCTACAAACTGCCTTTGCTTACGGAAGGCTTCTTCACTGATTTGATTGAGCTGTGCCTGCTGATAAATACGCAGTGAGTTGGCTTTCTTAATGTTGCTAAGGGCTTGTTTAAAATCGCCGTTTTGCTCATAACCGAGCGCTAGCAACTGATAAGCCTGCTGCTCAAGTGACGCTTGTTCAAGAGACTCACTCATGGCGAGTGATTGACTTAGTGTCAACGCTCGTTTCGCTTGCTCAATCACTTGTTTGTTATCTTGCTGAAAGTAACCAAGCCCGGCATCCAGCAGCGCAGCTTTAGTTTCTAGTTCTGGCAGATCTGAGTAGCTAAGCAGCTTTTCGGCACGTGCCAAATACTGCTCCGCCAATGGGTAGTTGTAGAGCTGCAAATAGGTGGAGGCAAGACTAAGGCGAATATCGATAACCTTTTCGATGTTTTTGTCGGTCTTCTTTTGGTCTATCACATTAAAGTAGTGCACCAAGGCTAGGTTGTATTTACCTTGCAGGTAGTACACATCTCCCATCTGCTTGAGCACGTCCGCGAGAATAGGTGACTCTGGATAGGTACCGTAAAAATCTGCCGCTTGCGACAAGTGCTCCAGTGCCTTGTCGAGTACTTGGCGCTGCATAAATAGCTTCGCTAGCTGTTGGTTGATGCTCGCGAGTTGGTCACTGCTGTTGAGTTCAATGGCTGACCAGTATGCAAGCAGCAGTTCAGACAGGGCTTCGTTGTATCGGCGGTGGTGTAAATAGTGTTTGCCAAATTTGGTATGAAAGTCGATTTGCCACTTTGATAGCTTGTCCTGCGGAATATAAGACAGTGCCGCTTGGAACAAGCTATTAGCTTGCTCAAAATCATTTTCGGCAGAGGCTATTTGAGCTTGCAGAATCTTGATGCGATAGCTAGTGCGGTTAGCTATGTTTTGCCCTTTTCGGATCGATTCAAGGTCACGCTCAACTCGCTCAAGTGTCGCTAAGGCTTTTGTTGCTTCATTCGTGGTAAGCCACTGCAGTCTGGCTTTTAAGATGCGCACATCCAACGCTAAAAATAATAGTTGGTATTTTTCGGTCATCGACTCAGCAAGCAGCAAACTTTGCATGGCCGCTTGGCTATCACCTAGATTGAACTGAGCCTTGGCAATGATCTGCAGCGCATTGACACTGCTTAGTGGTGTACGAATTCGCTGGTCAGTGTCATCACGCTTGAGTTTTGGTAGTCGGTCGTCATTGGGCTCAGCAAAAGTGCGACTGGTGAGATACTTGTTGGCAATTTCCAGTGCTTTTGCTGGTTCAATATCCACCAACTTATCCGCTTCCACCAAGATCGGAGACGTGAAGGACGTTTGAGCGTGAGCTACTCCCGCAATAAGTGAGCAAAGCAGAGCCAATACAGTCCAGAATTTTGAGCCCATGACGGTTTCCATTAATTGAGAGTGCTTACTGTCGTGCCATACGCATATTGTGAGAAGGTGCGCTGTCTTGGTTTGAGCGGTACGGGTTGATGTCCAAACCGCCACGGCGCGTGTAGCGAGCATACACGGTTAGCTCTGTTGCTTACAGTACGCCATAATATCTGTGAAGATACGCTCAACACATTGCTCGTGGAACTCATTATGTTCACGGAACGAGACAAGGTAGCGCAATAGGGCTTCACGGTCGATCTTTGCGCCGTGATATTGGATCTCGACACTGCCCCAATCAGGTTGATTAGTGATAAGGCAGTTGGATTTTAGCAGGTGACTGTGCAGCGCTTCTTCAACCACTTCCTCTCCTGCAGCACCCTCAAGTAGCGCCGCGTCGAAGTCGTAGCTGTCGATACGAATATCTTGGTTGTCGATGCACTCGCCCTTCATGCCTACGATCTGAGTGTTTTCAAAGTCGCCCACTGGGATAAGTTTGACCGTCACTGTTTCACCAGCGCAGTTTGATAGGTCGCTAGCGATGGTGTTTTGTACTTCATCCCATGAATCAAATCGCGTTTGGTTGTAGCTGTTGAGGTACAGCTTAAATGACTTAGATTCGATAAGGTTGGCACTGGTTGCTGGGATGTAAGCTTCACCAACGGCGACCTGTGGCAAGCCATTGGCATTGAGCCAAGAAATCTCATACATAGTCCAAATATCACAGCCTTGGAATGGCAAGCTATCACCGAGTTCAAGGTCGTCACGGTTTAGGCTTCGTGGTACAGGTTGCAAAAGCGAAGCGTCATACTGGTTGGCATAATCGGTCTTTTGACCCAGAGTGAGCCCCGAAAGCTCTTTCGCGTTGGAATATTTGCTCATAATTGTGTGATATTTCGATTAGAATAAAACGAATTTTACGAGATCCCCGAATAGCTGTCATCCTTTGTGCTCGGAAATCGCCGAACAATTGAAGGATGAGTGGAGAGCATATGAATCAAAGTGTACAGCAAGCTTTAGAGGCGTTTTCACAGCGCTATCAACAAGCTTGGCAAGAAAAGCATCAAACACTACCGGCCAGTGAAGAGCTTCACGGTTTAGTTTCCCCTTGTATTGACCGCAAAGATGACGAATCGGTGTATTGGCGTGCCTGCGTCCGCGACGTCCCTGAGCGTTTGGAAAACATCGAGCAAGGGATAGAGCTAACGCTACACGATGACATTAAAGCTTTCTATGGGCACCAGTACAGCGCAGACATGAATGCCACATGGCAAGGTAACGAACTCACGTTGCTGCAAGTATGGAGCGATGACGACTTTACCCGTCTGCAAGAGAATATTTTGGGTCACTTGGTGACTCAGCGTCGCCTAAAGCTCAAGCCAACCGTATTCATTGCGGCCACCGATGCGGATATGGATGTGATTTCTATCTGTAACATCACCGGTAACGTGATTCTTGAGCGTCTGGGTACCGATCGCCGTGATGTGGTTGCCGAAGATATCGAGACTTTCCTAAATGGTCTGGAGCCTGACGTTTAATTATGTATGTGGTAGAGCTTCATTTTGAGTGTTTTGATAACACCACAATCAGCGCGGTAGAGAAGGGCATTAACGGTCTGATGGACGCGCTGCGCTATAACGGTCAAGTGTTAGGTCGCGAGTTTCCTGTGGTGATGGGCGAGGGGAATTCTTCGTTCGCGCGGTATGCCCTGAGCAAGATAGCTTGCACCCAAGTAACCACTCAGATTTCGTAAAAGTGTGTTTAAAGCGTTTGTCGGATGCGTGTCTATTGGCACCTAAGGTTCGCCTTCTGGGGCGTGATATCAACTCAGAGCAAGCTGCAGAAGATGAAACGCCGAGCTGGCAAGTGCTGTACACCACCTATGTGCACACCTGTTCACCGCTTCGAAGTGGTGAAACCTTGTTGCCGATCCCGTTGTACCGTAATCCACCAACACTCAATGGCGACCATAAATCGGTGATTAAATGGCAAACCGAGTGGCAAGCGTGCGATGAAATCCAAATGGCAGGTGGTTGTAAAGCAGAACACGCTACGCTGCGCGAGTTGTCTGACGTAGGTAGTGACTTGTTTCGTCGAGGCTGGGATATTCGCGGTCGTATCGAGTACATTACCCAAATCCCAACGTACTACTATCTATACAAGGTAGGCGGTAAGAGTCTTGAGGAAGAAAAAGCACGTAAGTGTCCGAAATGTGGTGGAGAGTGGTTGCTTGATGAGCCGCTGCACGACATCTTTTACTTCAAGTGCGATTCATGCCGAATCGTCTCCAATATTTCTTGGGATCACCTAAAGTAAACAGACTTATCGGGTGAAAATACAAAAGGGGTTGAAGCTAAGCTTCAACCCTTTTTGATGCTTGGTGCAAAGGTGGTGAGATTACCAGCCTTTAACCACGCCACCTTTGAAGATATCAGAGGCTGCGTTGTACACATCTTCTGTTTGGTACGCTTTGACAAAGTTCTGAACGTTTTCTGCGTTCACATTGTCTTCACGCGCAACGATTAGGTTTACGTACGGAGACTCTTTGTCTTCAACGAATACACCGTCGCGTTGAGGTGTTAGGTCGATAGAGCTTGCGTAAGTTGTGTTGATGATAGATAGCGCTACGTCATCAAGAGAGCGTGGTAGCTGTGCAGCGTCTAGCTCAACGATAGTGATGTTCTTTGGGTTTTCTTCGATATCACGAACTGTCGCCAGTAGACCAACACCTTCACGTAGAGTCAGTAGACCTTGCTGCTCAAGTAGTAGTAGAGAACGACCTAGGTTTGTTGGGTCGTTTGGTACTGCGATACGCGCGCCGTCTTGGATTTCATCGACAGACTTCACTTGCTTCGAGTAGCCCGCGATTGGGTATACAAAGGTGTTACCTGCAATAGTCAGTTTGTAGTTACGATCCGCTACTTGTTGGTCTAGGTATGGCTTATGCTGGAATGCGTTGATATCGATAGAGCCATCATCAAGCGCTGCGTTTGGTGTTACGTAGTCGGTAAAGGTAACTAGCTCAACGTCTAGACCGTATTGCTCTTTAGCTACTTTTGCTGCAACTTCTGCAACTTGTGCTTCCGCACCTGCCATCACACCGACTTTGATCTTGCTGGTGTCGACTTCTTTTTCACCACAGCCAGATAGAATAAGTGCTGATGCAGCGGCTGCAATTGCGAGTAAATTCTTAACGTTGAATTTCATGACTCTCTCCTTGTTATAAATCTTAAAATCTCGATTATCTGTGGTCTACGCGGCGAACAACGGCATCACCGATAGACTGAATAATTTGTACCAATACAATGAGCATCACCACAGTCACGGCCATAATGGTCACATCGTATCGGTGGAAACCATAGCGAATGGCTACGTCACCTAGACCGCCACCGCCGACGGTACCCGCCATTGCTGAGTAGCTTACTAGGGTCACTAGAGTGATTGTCACCGAATTGACAATCGTAGGTAATGCTTCTGGAAGCAATACCTTAGTAATAATTTGGTATGGTGTTGCGCCCATTGATTGTGCCGCTTCTACCAGACCTGTTGGTACCTCAAGTAGTGCACCCTCAATAAGGCGTGCCACAAATGGAATCGCACCAACGGTTAGTGGAACGATTGCTGCTGTGGTACCGATAAAGGTGCCAATCAAAATCTTGGTCAGTGGAATGATCGCTACCATCAATACTAAGAATGGTACCGAGCGACCGACGTTAACAATGGCACCTAACACACTGTTTAAGCGCGTATTTTCTAGCAAACCACCTTTTTTAGTGGTATGCAGAATAACGCCCAGTGGAATACCCACGGCGAAGCAACCACACCTGCTACCGCAACCATGTAAAGGGTTTCCCATGTTGCCCCTAATAGTAGGTTACTGTTTAGAGATAACCAGTCTGTGACAGTGTTAAAGGACATAACCAAGTACCTCTACTTTTACATTGTGGTCACGAAGATATTGAATCGCCGCGTTGTCGTCTTGCTCATTACCAAATAGTTCTGCCACCATCATGCCGAATTTTACGCCGCCTGCGTAATCAAGATCGGAGCTTAGGATGCTGACATCAATATTGTATTTACGTGCAATTTGCGTCATTAGCGGCGCGTCTACAGTAGCACCGGTAAACTCTAAGCGAACAAGCGGGTAGCTGCCTTCAACACGCTCAGCTTGCAGCCTTGCTTGGTAGTCTTCTGGAATCGATAGATCGAGTGTTGAACGAATGAACTCGTGTGCAAGCTCGGTTTTTGGATGAGCAAAGATTTCTCCCACGGTGCCTTTTTCAACCAAGCGACCGTCGCCAATGATTGCGACCTCATGACAGATGCTTTTTACCACGTCCATTTCGTGAGTGATCAGTAACATGGTGATCTTTAGCTTGCGGTTGATTTCTTTCAGTAGTTCAAGAATCGATTGTGTCGTCGCAGGGTCAAGTGCGCTGGTGGCTTCATCACAAAGCAGTACCTTAGGGTCTGACGATAGCGCGCGAGCAATCGCAACACGCTGCTTTTGACCGCCACTTAGATTGGCAGGGTAGGTATCGCGCTTATCTGCCAAACCGACAAGCTCTAGAAGATCCGTCACTTTGGTTTCTATGTGTGAGCGCTCTTTGCCAGCAAGCTCAAGTGGCAGTGCCACGTTTTCAAATACAGTGCGAGATGAAAGCAAGTTAAAGTGCTGGAAAATCATGCCGATGTTGCGGCGCGCTTCTGACAGCTCGGATTTCGACAGCTTAGTCAGATCCACACCGTCAACGATGACTTCACCCGACGTTGGCGCTTCAAGCATGTTTACGCAGCGAATCAACGTACTCTTACCTGCACCAGAGGCGCCAATCACACCAAAGATGGTGCCTTCTGCGATATGCAGATTGATGTCTGCCAAGGCGTTGATTTCCTTAGCGCCTTGATAAAACACTTTGTTTACTTGATTAATTTCGATCATCTAAGCAACCTGAAGTCCGTGAGTAGCATAAAAGTTTGAACTACATCTCAATTGATAGAAGATGCTATGGTTTTCACCTTTTAGTGTCAATAGATATTTTTACGTCTAGACGTCTAAACGGCATTTTCATAGTGCCGTGACTATAAAAGCGTGTAATAATTCAGTTTATTAGCACCTATCTATAACAAGAGAGTGAACTGTGGCAAAACCAGCTGTTTTTTTGGATCGTGATGGCGTCATCAACGTTGATCACGGGTATGTGAGCGATGAACACGACTTTGAGTATGTTGAAGGCGTCTTTGAAGCGACGAAAAAACTGCAGGACATGGGCTATATGCTAGTGTTGGTGACCAACCAATCAGGCATTGCTCGCGGTATGTTCTCCGAAGATCGCTTCCTTTCTCTAACCCAGTGGATGGATTGGAACTTCTCTGATAATGGCGTTGAGTTCGATGGTATCTATTACTGTCCACATCACCCAGAGCATGGTATTGGTGATTACAAGCAAGATTGTAACTGCCGTAAACCAAAGCCGGGCATGTTTATCTCTGCTCGTGACTTCCTAAAGATTGATATGGAAAACTCGGTCATGGTTGGTGATAAAGCCGAAGATATGATGGCCGCTGAAGCGGCTGGCGTTGGTACCAAGATCTTAGTGCGTACTGGCAAACCGGTTACTGAGCGCGGGGAGTCTGTCGCAACTGTGGTACTTGATAGTATCCGCGATGTGCCGCAATACTTAGCTAAGTAATCAGTCGACCCAAAAGGAGTCATTATGAATACTTACGTTAAATACGGATTGGTTGCCGCGTTGATGGCGGGTGGTTTGACAGCGTGCAGTAGCTCGGAGCGGGCAGCGCCGCAAACCCCGTATCATGTTCTTCAGTATCAGTGCGATAACCAGAGCTTTCAGGTAACCCAGTTATCGAGCGAGCAGGTTCTGCTACTCATTGATGGCGAAGAGTATCATCTGCATCGTGTCCCTTCTGCATCTGGTACCAAATACTCTCTCGATGGCCAGTCGCAAGCTGAGTCTGAGGTTGAGCTGTTTAGTAAAGGCAGAGAAGGTATGCTTACCATTGCCGGTGAAACCGATAAAAGCTGCATGATGACTACGCGAAGCGTACCAAAAAACGGATATTGAACCTTTTAGACACCCATGAGCAAAAAACTCACCATACTTGATATTGCCAAGCTGTCGGGAGTCGGTAAATCTACCGTCTCTCGAGTGCTGACTAACGATCCTAAAGTAAAACCCGAAACCCGCGAGAAAGTGGAGCGTGTGATTGCAGAGCATGGCTATGTGCCCTCCAAGTCGGCGCAATCGATGCGTGGGGTGGCGTGCAAAAGGTCATTGGTGTCATTATCTCTCGTCTCGACTCGCCTTCTGAGAACAAAGCGGTGAGCAGCATGCTTAATGTGCTTTACTCGGCAGGTTACGATGTGGTGATCATGGAGAGTCAGTTCGATCCCGAGAAAACCAACGAACACCTGAGCGTACTGCGTAAACGCAACGTTGAAGGTGTCATTGTGTTCGGTTTTACTGAGCTTGATATCGACAAAGTGTCTCAGTGGCAGGAGAAGGTTGTCGTCATCGCTATGGATACCGATCAAGTTTCTTCTATCAACTACGACAATCACGGATTAATCCGAGCGGTTTTGAATAAACTGCAGGCACAAGGCGTCAATCAGCTTGCTTACATTGGTGTGGATCCTAGGGATAAAACCACGGGCTTGGCTCGCCTCAATGCATTTCAAAAGTGGTGTGATGATAATGATCAGCATGCCGAGTATCGTACCGGTGAACTTCATCATGAGAGTGCCTACCAGCTTGTTGATGAGGTAGTGACGGACTCACTTCAAGCGATCGTGTGTGCCAGCGATACCTTAGCGCTTGGCACGATCAAACGCTTACAAGAGCTTGGCCGAGAAGATATTGTGGTGACGGGCGTTGGTGGTAATGAACTGTTATCTTTCCTGTTCCCGAATATCTACAGCATTGATCCTGGCTATCAGCAAGCGGGAGAAAAAGCAGCTAACCTATTGATCAGTCAGCTTACTGGTAATAAAACTATCTCTCACCTCACGCAAGAAGCGGTGTAATCACGGCTTCTTTTTCTTAGCAGTTCCCTTAATCAACTTGGCGCATTTATCAACAATTATTGTGATCACACTCAATTAATGGGATTGTTCCCATTTTTGTTTGAATCATTCCGTGGCACACTTTACGCAACTTTTGGGAATGTTCCCATTCGCGTGTTGCGATATTATTAATACAACGAGACAAATGGACCTAGACGTCTTAACCCTACGTCTCTATATCAGTAAAAGGTGTACAAACGATGAGCAAAATAGCCCAGCAAGACATTGCAGCGATCATCGACGGTGTTGGCGGCGCTGACAACATTGCCAGTGTTAGCCACTGTTTAACTCGCTTAAGATTCGTTCTTAACGATACCGATAAAGCCGATAAGTCGGCACTAGAAAGCCTCAAGATTGTTAAAGGCTGCTTTACTAATGCCGGTCAGTTCCAAGTGGTGATTGGTACTGAAGTCGACGAAGTCTATAAGATGTTGATTGACTCAGCAGGCAAGAAAGCGGCGTCTAAAGACGATGCCAAGTTGGCTGCTCGTCAGAACATGAACTTTCTAGAGCGTGGTATTTCGCACTTAGCCGAAATTTTTGTTCCCCTTTTGCCGGCGATTATCACGGGTGGTTTGATTCTTGGTTTCCGCAACGTTATCGGCGACATCCGCATGTTCGATGGCAAAACCTTAGTAGAAATCAGCCAGTTCTGGGCAACCGTACACTCGTTCTTGTGGCTAATTGGTGAAGCAATCTTCTTCTTCCTACCGGTTGGTGTGTGTTGGTCTACGGTGAAAAAACTGGGTGGTACGCCAATTCTTGGTATCACGTTGGGTGTGACCTTGGTATCGCCTCAGCTGATGAATGCCTATCTCATTGGTAAAGAAGTGCCAGAGGTTTGGGACTTTGGATTGTTTGTGATTGAGAAGGTGGGCTATCAGGCTCAGGTGATCCCGGCGATGCTCGCGGGTGTGGCATTAGCGCTTATTGAAACCAATCTAAAGCGTATTGTCCCAAGCTACCTGTATCTGGTTGTGGTGCCATTCGTTTCAATCATTCTGTCGGTCATTCTTGCTCACGCTTTCATCGGTCCTTTTGGTCGCGTGCTAGGTGATGGCGTTGCATTTGCGGCAAAAGCGGCGATGACGGGTGATTTTGCAGTACTGGGTTCTATGGTGTTTGGCTTCTTGTACGCACCATTGGTGATTACTGGTATCCACCACACAACCAATGCGGTTGACCTTCAGCTTATGCAAGACCTAGGCGGCACGCCAATCTGGCCTCTAATTGCACTGTCTAACATCGCTCAAGCATCTGCGGTTGTTGGCATCATCATTATTAGTAAGCGTGAGGGTGAGCGTGATATCTCAGTTCCTGCGGCTATCTCAGCTTACTTAGGCGTCACTGAGCAGCTATGTACGGTATTAACCTCAAATACAAGTTCCCAATGCTCAGCGCAATGATTGGTAGCGCGATTGCAGCCGCTATCTGTGGTAGCGCTGGCGTGATGGCGAACGGTATCGGTGTGGGTGGTCTACCGGGCATCCTATCGATTCAGCCTCAATACTGGATGGTGTATCTCATGGCGATGTTAGTCGCGATGGCCGTGCCGATTATGCTTACTTTGTTCCTGTACAAACGTGCTCAATCAAAAGGCGAGCTAGAGCTTGCGAGCGCGTAACCCCATTAGTGGCTCATCTTGAGCCACTTCTTTGCTTTTTATTTTGACGAATTTCCAAATTGGTAAGTGAGATTAAACCTATGAGTCAAACTGCTCAAAAAGACTGGTGGAAAACAGCCACGATTTATCAAATCTATCCAAAGAGTTTTTGCGATAGCGGTGATAAAGGGATGGGGGACATCAAAGGAATTACCTCGAAGCTTGATTACTTAGCGAAGTTAGGTGTCGATGCCATCTGGTTGACTCCAGTGTATGCCTCACCAATGATAGATAACGGTTACGACATCTCCGACTACTATGCCATCAACCCTGACTTTGGCACCATGCAAGACTTTGATGAGCTGCTCGCGGCTGCCCATCAGAAAGGTATTCGCATCATTATGGATATTGTGGTGAACCACACCTCAACCGAACATCAGTGGTTCCAGTCGGCACTAGGGGATAAACAAAGCCCGTACCGCGACTACTACATCTGGAAACCTAACGAAGGCAAGCTACCTAACAACTGGCAGTCAAAGTTTGGTGGCTCAGCATGGGCATTAGACGAGGCCACCGATGAATACTATCTGCACCTATTTGCAAAAGAGCAGGCTGATCTGAACTGGGAAAACCCAAAAGTTCGCGAAGAAGTAAAACAGGTCATCGAGTTCTGGGCACAGAAAGGGGTGGATGGCTTTAGGCTGGATGTGATCAACCTTATCTCAAAACAGCAAGACTTTGCTGATGATGATATTGGTGATGGCCGCCGTTTTTACACCGATGGTCCGCGCGTTCATGAGTATTTACAGGAAATCAGCGAAGCAGTATTCCAGAAGTACGGCTCGGTAACCGTTGGTGAAATGTCGTCTACGACGCTAGAGCATTGCCAGCAGTACAGCTCATTGGATGGTAAAGAGCTTTCGATGGTATTCAATTTCCACCACCTAAAAGTGGATTACCCCAATGGTGACAAGTGGACGAAGGCAGATTTTGACTTCCTGCAGCTAAAACAGATTTTCAACCACTGGCAAACAGGACTAAATGGTCAAGGTGGGGGCGCTATTCTGGTGTAACCACGACCAACCTCGCGTAGTCAGTCGTCTTGGTAATGATCAGCAATATCGAACCGAGTCAGCAAAAATGTTGGCAGCGTCTGTTCATCTAATGCAAGGCACGCCTTACATATACCAAGGTGAAGAGATCGGCATGACCAACCCAGGTTTCACCGAGATGAGTCAGTATCGGGATGTCGAAAGCCTTAATATGTATCAGCTGATGGTGGAACAGGGCGATACCTCTCATGACGATATGATGGCTATTCTGAGGCAGAAATCTCGTGATAACTCTCGCACCCCGATGCAGTGGAACGACAGCAAACACGCTGGCTTTACCCAAGGTACACCTTGGATTGGAGTTGCTGAAAACTATCCTCAGATCAACGCTGAGGCAGCGGTTGAAGATGAGCATTCGGTATTCTACTTCTATCAAGAGCTTATCGCGCTTCGTAAGCAGTTAGCGGTGATTACTGACGGTAGCTATGTGGATTTGTTCCCAGAGCACTCTCAGGTTCATGGTTACTTGCGTGAGAGTGAGGAGGCGATGCTGGTGTGTTTGAACAACTATTATGGTGAGGAGACTCGCGTGGAGTTGCCAGAGCAGTTTGATGGTTTGGTGAGTCGTGCTGTGTTGAGTAACTATGGGGTTGTTGGTGAGGTTGAGTTGGTAGGTGAGGTGGTTTTGAGGCCTTATGAGACGTTGGCGCTTTTGTTGGATATAAACTAAGAGTAAAGAGCTAGAGCTTTACCCCTCCTGCCGGCAGGAGGGGTAAATGAGCAAAGCGAGTAACCCCACCTCACCCATAAGTCACCACATACCTCGTCGGCTTATGATTCATCGCCAACACCAAATTCAACATCACCGCACCAAGAATCGAAATTGCGATAATCGACGGCGACACAAAGAAGAATGATGCAATAAGAATGGCGCAATCAATCGCCATCTGCGTTTTACCGACCGAAATTCCAAACTTGTCCTGAATAAACAGACATAGCACATTAAAGCCACCTAGGTTGAACGGTGTCTGAAGAGAATCAGCATACCCAATCCCATCAATAAGCCACCGGCAATTGCGCAGTAGATGGTATTGACGTTATCCAGCGTGACCACTCGATGCATGTTGTCCGTAATAATAGACACTAAGGCACCAGAGATGGCGCTGCTGGCAGCAAAGCGTTTACCAAAGCGTTTCCAAGCAAGTAGGTAAAACGGGCTGTTTAGGGCGAAATAAAGCGTACCGAAAGAAATCGGTACAAACTGGCTCATAAGAAGGGCGAGACCTGTAGTACCGCCAGTTAACAGTTGAGCGACTGAAGAAAGAATATCCCCTGAGCGACGATAAAGGTGCCAGTGAGAATCGCTATCCAGTCTTCTTTACGTGAGTGTTTTTGCATCAACTTAAAATTCTTCTAATCAATAAACGGCGCAATATTATTGAAAAGTTGATGTTTTCGGTAGCTTGAAGGGGAAATTTACGGTAAACCTATGTAATTCAATTTTTACACTGTGTAAATGGAATTATTGACACTTAGCGCCCGTGATAGTGCCGATTTATCGGCGTATATGATGAAGCCTAAGGTTCACTATGAAAAAACTGCATGAGAAATTTCCAATTTTCTCTTTATGACCTAGATCAAATTATGTATCATGCGAGTCATCAAATGTGGTGACGAAAACGTTTGCTTTTGGTCATTGTGTGGTTTTTTTGAAACTTTCAGAACAATCTGAGTCAGGAGATACAGATGCTTAAGCGTGATATGAACATCGCTGATTACGATGCGGAGCTATTTGCAGCAATTCAAGAAGAGACACTACGTCAAGAAGAGCACATCGAGCTTATCGCTTCGGAAAACTACACCAGCCCTCGCGTAATGGAAGCGCAAGGCTCTCAGCTAACCAACAAATATGCTGAAGGCTACCCAGGCAAGCGCTACTACGGTGGTTGTGAGTATGTTGATAAAGCGGAAGCACTAGCGATTGATCGTGCTTGTGAGCTATTTGGTTGTGAGTACGCGAACGTTCAGCCGCACTCTGGTTCTCAAGCGAACAGCGCAGTATACATGGCGCTACTTAACCCAGGCGACACAGTTCTAGGTATGAGCCTAGCGCACGGTGGTCACCTGACTCACGGTTCACCAGTAAACTTCTCTGGTAAGCACTACAACGTTATCCCTTACGGTATCGACGAAGCGGGCCAAATCAACTACGACGAGATGGAACAGCTTGCTGTTGAGCACAAGCCTAAGATGATCATCGGTGGTTTCTCTGCATACAGCCAGATCGTAGACTGGGCTCGCATGCGTGAGATCGCAGACAAGGTTGACGCTTACCTATTCGTTGATATGGCGCACGTAGCGGGTCTTATCGCTGCCGGTGTTTACCCAACGCCAGTGCCACACGCTCACGTGGTAACAACAACAACGCACAAGACTCTAGCAGGTCCTCGCGGTGGTCTTATCCTGTCTAATGCAGGTGAAGACATGTACAAGAAACTGAACTCTGCGGTATTCCCTGGTGGTCAAGGTGGTCCTCTAATGCACGTTATCGCTGGTAAAGCAGTGGCGTTCAAAGAGGCGATGGAGCCAGAGTTCAAAGAGTACCAAGCGCGCGTTGTTAAGAATGCAAAAGCGATGGTTGCACAGTTCCAAGAGCGCGGTTACAAGATCGTCTCTAACGGCACTGAAAACCACCTGTTCCTTGTTGACCTAATCGACAAAGACATCACTGGTAAAGAAGCAGATGCAGCGCTAGGCGCGGCAAACATCACTGTGAACAAAAACTCAGTACCAAATGACCCACGTAGCCCATTCGTAACGTCTGGTATCCGTGTTGGTTCACCTGCGATCACTCGCCGTGGCTTCACTGAAGCGGATGCGACTGAGCTTGCTAACTGGATGTGTGACGTTCTAGACAACATCAACGATGCATCAGTCATCGAAGCCACGAAAGCGAAAGTACTAGAGATCTGTAAGCGCCTTCCTGTTTACGCGTAATTCTCTATTGCCGAAACGCAATGAAAAAAGCGAGCTAAATGCTCGCTTTTTTAGTGCTTGAAATTTGAAGGTCGAAGGGAGTATTACTTATTGATATTAAGCAACGTGCCCGACTTGCATCGGAATGAGTAGTACTTGCGACTCTCACTAAACTGACCCAAGCCTTCGCCATTACAGTAATCAATGTTGATATCACGCATGATATCTAATGTCTTTTCGCTGTTAAGGGCGAACTTAGCACCATCCTTACAAACGATACGAACGCGACCATCGTCGCTGACCGAGTATAGGTTCACTTCAGTGTTACATAGCTCGAATGACGCTTCTAAATAGTTGTCTTGCTGAGTGTTTTGCGCACAGCCTGCGATCACTGTTGCCGCTAGAATCGGCAAGCCAATTTTCAATAACTTCATGCTACATCCTTGATTGGGTGAAACTTTTTCTTTAAGCCTACTTAAAAATAGCAAAAATGCGAGTATGAGATTGTCATGTTGCCTATTTTTCTCAAAAAAACACGGATTGCTTCAACAGCGAACCCGTGTCTCTTGTTCCGAAAAAGGCGATATTACTTCAAAGAAGCAATGTTCCTTCAAGAAGATAAAGCTATTTCACTTCTTCGCCTTTTGCTTGCAAGTCTGCATGGTAAGACGAGCGAACAAATGGACCACAGGCTGCATGGGTAAAGCCAAGCTCAAGGGCAATCTCTTTTAGCTCATCAAACTCTGATGGCGGCACATAACGCTCTACCGGCAAGTGATGACGACTTGGAGCTAGGTATTGACCAAGAGTTAGCATGGTAACGCCGTGAGCTCGAAGATCTTTAAGTACTTCAATAATCTCTTCTTTGGTTTCTCCTAGACCCATCATCAAGCCAGACTTGGTCGGTACGTCAGGGTGCATTTCTTTGAACTTCTGAAGTAGTTGCAGTGACCATTTGTAGTTCGCACCTGGACGCGCTTTACGATACAAGCGAGGCGCGGTCTCTAGGTTGTGGTTGAACACATCTGGCGGGTTATCTTTTAGTGCTTCAAGCGCTACATCCATACGACCACGAAAGTCCGGCACCAAGGTCTCGATGCGGATCTCTGGGTTAAGTGCGCGGATTTCGCGGTTACAGTCTGCAAAGTGCTGAGCGCCGCCATCACGTAGGTCGTCACGATCAACAGAGGTCACCACCACGTACTTAAGCTTCATATCTTTGATTGTTTGAGCAAGCTTTTGTGGCTCACCCGCTTCAGGCGCATTTGGACGGCCATGAGCCACATCGCAGAAAGGGCAACGACGAGTACAGATAGCACCTAGGATCATAAAGGTTGCCGTACCGTGGTTGAAACACTCAGCCAAGTTAGGGCATGAGGCTTCTTCACATACCGAGTGAAGGTCGTTTTTACGCATTGCAGACTTGATGTCTTGAATACGCTGGCTGTCCGCTGGCAGCTTGATCTTCATCCATTCAGGCTTACGAAGGATTTCTTTTTGCTCGGTAGGCATGTTCTTTACAGGAATCAGTGCCATCTTGTCAGCGTCACGGTACTTGACGCCTTTTTCCATTTGGATAGGTTTGCTCATCGTCTTATGCTTCTTCGCTGAATTCTACTTGCTCGTAATCAAGTATTTCTAATAGTGCTTTGATCATTTGTCTTCGACAATCGAGACCTCTTTTGGACCACCCAGTTGGCTCACTTGAACCATTTCCATCCCTGCATAGCCGCAAGGGTTGATACGAAGGAAAGGGGAGAGATCCATATTAATATTTAGCGCCAGTCCGTGGAATGAGCAGCCTTTGCGGATGCGCAGACCGAGCGAACAGACTTTTTTACCATCGACATACACTCCAGGGGCATCCGGTCGTGCCGCTGACTCAATATCATACGCGTTAAGTGTCTTGATAACGAGGTTTTCGATGTGCGTAACCAGCTCGCGAACGCCAAGCTTTTTACGACGCAGATTGATAAGAAAGTAGGCCACGAGCTGGCCGGGACCATGATAGGTCACCTGACCGCCGCGATCGCTTTGAATGACGGGAATATCACCAGTGTTGAGTAGGTGCTCTTCTTTACCTGCTTGTCCTTGAGTAAAGACCGGGTTGTGTTCCACTAACCACACTTCGTCGCGTGTGTCGTCTGTTCGATTGTCAGTGAAATCATGCATGGCTTTCCAGACAGGTTCGTAGTCTTTTCGCCCAAGCTTCCTTACAACTAGCTGATTTTCCACCAGTCACCTCGCTGCCACTTAATAAAGTATTCGCATTATAAACATGTTGATGGTTTTGAACTACCAATAAATAACGAATTCTTAACCAATGTATGATGAAGTACTTTTATCTCGTTGATAAATAAAAAGAAAGCAGCCGAAGCTGCTTTCAAAAAAAATTTAAAGTTTCAAATTTTTACAGAACCATGCGAACGATGTCGATATCACCAAGTTCTTTGTAAAGGGTTTCTACCTGCTCGATTGAGGTCGCTGTAATGTTAATCGATACAGCGTGGTAGTTGCCTTTGGCACTAGGTTTGATGGTTGGGCTGTAGTCCCCAGGCGCGTGGCGTTGGATCACTTCCAACACTTTTTCAGGAAGCTCTGGTTTAGCGTAACCCATCACTTTGAAGGTAAACGAGCAAGGGAACTCGAGTAGGTCTTTGAGTTTTGCATCAGAGTTGATGGTCAACATAATAGGGACTCCAAAAAATACCAATTCTTTATAACGGTGCGAATAGTAATGCCTTACGTGGACGATCTCAAGCCAATGAAAAAGTAAAGCCGCTTAAAGCGGCTTTACGATGACTCGATTACTTTCGCGTTAAACGCTAAGGCTTAGAAAAAGCTCTTGAAAAGTAATACGATGTAATCCCACAAGCGACTGAACAGGCTACCTTCTTGAACATCTTCAAGAGCAAGCAGCGGATATTCAGCAACGTCTTCGCCTTCTAGTTGATAGTATAGCTTACCAACGACATCGCCCTTAGATATTGGTGCTTCTAGCTGTTTTTCAAGTACGAAGCTTGCTTTTAGGTTTTTCGCTTGGCCGCGTGGCAGTGTGACATACGTGTCTTGATCCACACCAAGTGCGACTGCGTCTTTGTCACCCATCCACACTTTCTCTTCAACGAAGGTTTCGTCAGCTTTGTGTGGGTTCACCGTTTCGAAGAAGCGGAAGCCGTAGCTCAGTAGCTTTTTGCTTTCTGATTTACGAGCGTTAGCGCTCTTCGTGCCCATCACAACCGCGACAAGGCGCATCTTACCCTCAGTCGCAGAGCTCACTAGGCTGTAACCTGCTTTGCTCGTGTGGCCAGTTTTGATGCCATCAACGTTCATGCTCTTATCCCAAAGCAGACCGTTACGGTTGTATTGGGTGATGCCGTTGTAGGTAAATTTCTTCTCAGAGTAGATACGGTACTCATCTGGCACGTCTTTGATAAGTGCGCGACCTAATAGTGCCATGTCGTAAGGCGTTGAGTACAGGTTCGGGTTGTCTAGACCGTGAACGTTAGCGAAGTGCGAGTTGGTCATGCCAATAGACTTCGCCCAGGCATTCATAAGGTCAACGAACGCATCTTCTGAGCCTGCAATGTGCTCAGCCATCGCCACACAAGCATCGTTGCCCGATTGAATGATGATGCCTTTATTTAGCTCATCAACGGTGACCTTAGTGCCGACTTCAATGAACATTTTTGATGAATCAGGGAAGTTTTTTGCCCACGCATTCTTGCTGATGGTCACTTCGTCTTGTGGTGCGATATTGCCACGCTTTAGCTCTTGACCGATCACATAGCTGGTCATCATTTTAGTCAAACTGGCTGGGTGAAGCTGAGTATTCATTTCTTTCTCAGCGAGAACCTTACCAGAGTTGTAGTCCATCAAAACGAAGCCTTTGGCTGCGATTTGAGGTGCATCAGGCATGACAACAGGTGCCGCAGAGGCAGAAGTCGCTGCCAAAGTTGCGGAAAGAGCAATAGTGGTTACAAATTTCATAGAAGATTTATTCTTATTCATTTCGAATGCGTTTGAGTAATAGTTCGTATAGTAACAGAATGTTGCCTGCAAACTAGATAGCTTACACTAAGTAACAACGGTTATTTATGTCAATGATGTTTACAGTTTTTTGACGAAAGCTGAGGGGTAGCCAATCTTTTGCACCTGCTCCAGCACGTCTTGGGTTTGCTTGTAATCTTTAAATGGGCCAAGCATTAGTCGATAATTTTTGTTTACCGGGGTAAGAAAGGTGTCAACCGATAGTTTTTCGCTCAGTTGCTTGGACAAGTTGTCGATGCGATCTTTATGCGGTGAGGCAGCGACTTGAATCGTGTACTCCGGGTGCTTGCTCAGCTCATGTTGGCTGGACGGCTTTTCGACGATAATCACTTCAATTTCAACGTTAGCCGTCCCCGTTTTAATCACATCTAGCTTGTTTGCAGCGGCATAACTTAGGTCGATAATACGGCCGTCATGAAAAGGGCCTCGGTCATTAACGCGAACAATCGTCTCTTTTCCGTTATCAAGATTTTTCACTTTGACATAGCTCGGCAGAGGCAAAGTTTTATGCGCCGCCGACATTGAGTACATGTCGTACACTTCGCCATTCGAGGTTAAGTGTCCATGGAACTTTTTGCCGTACCAAGATGCTTCGCCACGCTCTTTGAAACCTGCAGGGTCTTTAATCACTGTGTAGCTTTTGCCGCGCAGACGGTAACTCTTATTGCCTCCGAGACTGTATGGTTCATATTTTGGCACCGCGCCTTCAATATGATCGACAGAAATAGGCGCGTTAGGCGCCACATCGTCTTTCAGATCATAGCGACTGTCTGAGGACGACGAGCATCCAGCTAGTAAGGTCAGCCCTAAGGCTAAACCAAGCCAAGAAAGGCGCTGGCGCAGTATGTCATTCCATTTGTTCATTAGGTTGCCTTTGAGAATGCTTTTCTGTGTGTATGAATGGACATTAGAATGCCAAATCCAGCCATTAGGGTCACCATGGAGGTGCCACCGTAGCTGACAAGCGGCAATGGTACACCAACTACCGGTAATATACCGCTCACCATACCAATATTTACAAAAACATAAACGAAGAAGCTCAGAACGATACTGCCGGCCATCATTCGACCAAATGCAGTTTGAGCGGAACTAGCGAGATATAAGCCTCGCCCGATGATGAATAGGTAGAGAGTAAGTAGCAGTAGAATGCCAATCATTCCCCATTCTTCTGCGATAACGGCAAAGATGAAGTCGGTGTGACGCTCAGGCAAGAACTCGAGCTGTGATTGGGTGCCTTGCATCCAACCTTTACCGGTAATTCCCCCAGAACCGATAGCAATTTTACTTTGAATGATGTGATAGCCCGCGCCCAGAGGATCCGACTCGGGGTCAAACAAGGTACGTACGCGCACTTTTTGATACTCACGCATCAAGAAGAACCAAAGTACAGGAATAAATGCACTTAGTGCGACCACGGCACCAAAGATAATTTTCCAACTAATGCCGGCTAAAAAGATAACGAAAATCCCCGAGGCGGCAATCAAAATGGAAGTACCAAGGTCTGGCTGCTTAGCGATTAATATTGTCGGTACGAACACCATCACTAGCGAGATGAGCAAGGTCTGAAACGTGATGGGTAGTGAACGTTTACCAATATATCGCGCCACCATCAGCGGTACCGCCAACTTGAGAAGTTCGGAGGGCTGAAAGCGCACAAAGCCCAGATTTAGCCAGCGTTGTGCACCTTTAGATGCTTCACCAAAGAATAACACGCCAAATAGCAGCATGACGCCCGCAAAGAACATCAAGGGAGCCAAGGTCTCGTAGGTTCTTGGCGATAGTTGAGCCAGAACAACCATTACCACAAGAGCAAGCACCATACGCATCGCTTGTCTGTCCATCATTGCCATACTTTGGCCGCTGGCGCTGTACATCACCACAAGACCAAACCCCATAAGCGCCAGAATTCCCAGCACCAAAGGCAAGTCAATGTGGAAGCGCTCAAACATTACTCGGCTTTGACCGGTGGAAGGATCAAATCTCATTCTTCTTCACTCTCTTCCTTTTCTGCCAATGCCAAGTCGAACAGTTGTCGAGCGACTGGCGCACCGTTGCTAGAACCACCACCGGCGTTCTCAAGAACGACAGTAACCACGACCTTAGGATTCTCAAACGGTGCAAAGCCGGTAAACAATGCGTGGTCTTTGAGGTGTTCAGCGAGCTCTTCAGCATTATACTCTTCGTCTTCTGCCAAGCTAAATACCTGCGCGGTTCCTGATTTACCACCGCTTTGATAAGGCATATTGGTGAAGGCACGTCGAGCGGTACCTTTAACGCCGTGATTCACACGTCGCATACCTTCTAACGCAATGTCCCAGTAGCGCTCTTGTACACCAGTGATGGGTGGTCTTGAGTCAACTTCACTCAAGGTTTGATGGTCAAAGCTGTCGCCATTGTTGATGGTTGCACGCAGCAGGTGAGGGGAGAGAACTTCACCGCGATTGACGAGAACGGAGGTCGCTTTCGCTATCTGCATCGGCGTTGCTGTCCAATAACCCTGACCGATACCGACAGGGATGGTATCGCCTTGATACCATGGCGTGCGGTGTCGTGCCATCTTCCATTCGCGAGTTGGCATATTGGCTTTGCTCTCTTCAAAGATATCAATGCCAGTATAATCGCCGAAACCAAACATCATCATCCATTTAGATAGGCGGTCGATGCCCATATCGTAAGCAATTTGGTAGTAGAAAGTATCCACTGACTCTTCAATCGCTTTGACAATATCAACCTTACCATGTCCCCAACGCAACCAGTCACGGAATGGGCGCGTCTTAGAGTTTGGAATACGCCAGTACCCCGGGTCATTACGTGTGGTCTTGGTGGTAATGACGCCTTCTTGAAGTGCGCCAACCGCGATAAACGGCTTCACCGTCGAAGCGGGTGGATAGATACCCAAAGTCGCGCGGTTTACTAGTGGACGGTTTTTGTCTTCTAATAGCGCGCGATAGCCTTTACCGGAGATCCCGTTCACAAAGGCATTCGGGTCGTAGCTTGGGCTAGATACCATCGCTAAGACACCGTTGTCACTAGGATCAAGAATGATCGCTGAGCCACGTCTGCCATCGAGCAGCTTGTGAACTTTAAGCTGAAGCGTGATATCCAGGTTAAGAACGATGTCTTTGCCTGGGACTGGTGGCACGAATTTGAGGGTTCTTAATACGCGGCCGCGACTGTTCACTTCTACTTCTTGATAGCCAGCGGTGCCGTGCAAAATATCTTCGTAGTAGCGCTCAATACCGAGCTTACCAATATCACGAGTCGCTTGATAATTGGCGTCTTTCTCTTCACGGATCAGGCGGCGCATGTCTCGGTCATTAATGCGGGACACATAACCAATCACGTGAGTAAGCACATCACCGTATGGATAGAAGCGTTTTAGGTTCGCAGCAATCTCAACGCCCGGGAACTTATGCTGATGGACGGAAAAGATCGCGACTTGGTCTTCAGTTAATTGGGTCAGAAGCGGGATCGACTTGAAGCGACGTGTGCGCTTGCGATCGCGATTGAAGGCTTCTTCTCGCTCAGGAGAGATCTCTAGATATTGCCGCAGCGCTTGGATGGTCGCATCCATGTCTTTGACTTTCTCTGGAGTGACTTCCAAGTTGAAGACAGGGCGGTTCTCAGCAAGCAAGATACCGTTACGGTCGTAGATAAGTCCGCGGTTTGGCGCGATCGGCACCACCTTAATGCGGTTATCGTTCGAGCGGGTCTTGTAGTCTTGATACTGGTTGATCTGGATGTTGTAGAGGTTAGCGACGAGCACCAACATCATCACAACGATACCAACAAACGCCACAATGGCGCGACTTTTGAAGAGTCGCGCCTCGGCCTGATGGTCCCGTATCTGGCTGCGTTTACGTTTCATCGCTAGCTCAATTACTCTCTGTGATACGGATGATTAGCGGTAATTGACCATGCTCGGTACAAGCTCTCCGCCATCACAATACGTACTAGCGGGTGAGGAAGTGTTAACGCAGACAAAGACCAGCTTTGGTCTGCGGCTGCTT
The DNA here is from genome assembly GCF_003263785.1 of Vibrio variabilis. Classification (GTDB taxonomy): domain Bacteria; phylum Pseudomonadota; class Gammaproteobacteria; order Enterobacterales; family Vibrionaceae; genus Vibrio; species Vibrio variabilis. The sequence goes on along the minus strand of NZ_JYJK01000130.1, from coordinate 36,788 downwards.
TACAAGCAGGAGCCAATCCTTCAGGGCCGCCAATCAAGATAGAAACATCACGACCATCGAGCTTCCAGCTTTCTAACTGCTCAGCGAGTTGCGGTGTGTCCCATTTTTACCGGGAATATCCAAAGTGACAATACGGTTGCCTTTTGGCACGGCAGCAAGCATCGCTTCCCCTTCTTTTTGGAGGATACGCGCGATGTCGGCATTTTTGCCTCGCTTACCTGCGGTAATTTCGATGAGTTCCAGTGGCATATCATGTGGGAAGCGGCGACGATACTCTTGAAAGCCTTCTTCTACCCACTTAGGCATTTTAGTGCCAACGGCGATCAGTTGAAGTTTCAAACGATTAGCTCCAAAGCTTTTCTAGTTGGTATAGCTCACGGTGCTCTTCCTGCATCACGTGTAGCATGGTCGAGCCCATATCCAGTACGACCCACTCGCCCTCGGTGCTGCCATCGATACCAAGTGGTTCAAGACCAAGCTTTTTCACTTCTGCAGCCACATGATCCGCAATTGAAATGACGTGTCTTCTAGAAGTGCCAGTACAGACGATCATAAAGTCTGTGACGCTAGACTTGCCTTCAACATCAAGGGTGACTATGTCTTGGGCTTTCATATCGTCCGCTTTATCAGCTAGAAAAAGTTTCAATTCTTCGCGTTGCAAAAGAGATTCCTCAGTGTATGTATAGTTAGGAGAGTATCGCTACTCAATCGATCGGTAATTATATCACGATTTTAGGGTTGCAAAGACAGGCCGTTGTCAGCACTGCTCAGGTTAAGAGACAGTTGCTGCAAGTATGGCCAAGGGCTTTGCTCGTATTGGGTTTTCACCTGCACCTCAATGGCACTGAGCAACTGAATGTTTTGGCGCAGTTTTTCTGGTGAGAGTCGGTTTAGTGCCGCGCTATAGAGCGGCTTTTTATTTTGCCATACTCGAAACTGATCAAGCACCTGACCCAGTGACGATTGAGCTAGCATGGCTTGCATCTTACCCAGTTGTACCAACTCTTTTTGGATCGTGCGCAGTAAAATCGTGGCTTCTATGCCTTCAGCTTCAAGCTGACTCAAGATGCGATGAGCGCGTTTTGGCTTGCCTTCCAACAGGGCATCAACCCAATGAAATACAGTGAAGTGATTGTGTCTGCTGAGCGACTCTTGAACCCTCAGCAGTGTCAATTGACCATCAGGGTAGAGCAAACCGAGCTTTTCAAGGCTTTGTGACAAAGCAAATAGGTTGCCTTCATGCCATTGGCAAAGCAGTTGAACGGCTTCCCCATCAGGCATTAATTGATGGGCTCGGCAGCGCCTCATGACCCATTGTGGCAACTGTTTAATATCCGGCGTATTGCAACTGACTAAGCAGCCGCTGAGCGCCTTAAACCATTTCGCAGATTCTTGCGCACGGGTAAGCTTAGTGCCAGTGATGATAAGCACAATGTCTTCATGCAGAGTAGGTGCGATATCGGCGAGCTGTTTGGCAATACCGGCATTAACACCGGTCTCTGGTACGCTGAGTTCAATGATTTGCTTTGAGGAGAAGAGACTCATTGCTTGCGTGCAATCATACACCTCATTCCAGTCAAGCGAGCTGTCGACACTAAAACGGTGATGTTCTTCAAAGCCAAGCTGCTTGGCATGACGAACCACCGCATCGCGACTCTCTTGAACGAACAGAGGTTCATTACCAAACAACAAGAAGCAGTGGTGCCACTGTTGGTAAGGTGCTCAGAAAGGCGGTCAGCAAAAATTCTCACTATCGGTTACCTATTAAGACGGTGAGTTGTCTTGCGTGTTGCTGTTTGATTGTTCAAGGTTTTGTTTTTCTTCAAACTCTTGAATTTCTGTTTTCAGTCTTGCCATTTGACGCATCATTTGCTGCGCAGAAAACTCGCGCATTTCATCTTCAATAAGCTTACGCTCTGCGGATTTCGCCAGTGCGGATAGAGGGTTGTCTAGGTAGCTACGAGTCATGGTTGCGGTAAAGTCTTTTGCGCCAAGATCAGGAACAGTGACTCGATAGTTGACCTCGTAGACGATCTCTTTTTCCGCCGCTCGAGTGTTTTGATAAAGCGATAGGGTACGGTCGGTGATGGTTTCACCCGTGATGTGTATGTTCGGTACATCTTTGTTAGGTGTCACAAGTTCGATTTGGCTAAGGCGCAACTGCTCTTTGACCAAGCGTGTGATCTTACTGTATTGGTCGAAACTGGTGACAGAGATAGCGGTAATATCCTCGGGTACAGAGTACTCGCCACGTAACTGGAATCCACACGCAGTCAGTAGCGAAGAGAGAAGAATGATAAAACTGGCTTGTGTTAGTTTTTGTTTGAATCGAAACATAGCGACCGAAGACTCTCGTTGAAAAGGCTTATGTAAGTCCCAGAGCAGACACTTAGATAAGACTTTGCTTAAAATGGACGAAAGAGCCGCAGTAGCGAACTGCGACTCTTAGTATCATAAAGTGATGATGATTAGTTCGCTACAATATTCAGTAGCTTACCTGGTACATAGATCACTTTACGAACCGTTTTGCCATCTGTGAACTTAGTGACGTTCTCGTCGTTAAGACCAAGCTCTTCGACTTGCTCTTTAGACGCGTCAGCCGCCACAGTCAGTTTAGCGCGCAGTTTGCCGTTTACTTGAACCACGATCAGCTTCTCGTCTTCAACAAGGGCTTTCTCGTCATGCGTTGGCCATACTGCATTATCAATGTCAGATTGACCTAGAGCAGCCCACATTTCAAATGAGATATGTGGAGTGATTGGGTAAAGCATGGCAACGACTGCTTTTAATGCTTCATCTAGAATCGCACGATCTTGCGCAGACTCTTGAGGCGCTTTCGCTAGCTTGTTCATGAGTTCCATGATCGCAGCGATTGCTGTGTTGAACGTTTGACGACGAGCGATATCATCCGTTACTTTCGCGATAGTCTTGTGAACGTCGCGACGAAGTGCTTTTTGGTCACCAGAAAGAGCTGCAGTATCTACGGCTTCTGCTGCACCTTTCGATGAGTGTTCATTAACCAGTTTCCAAACACGTTTTAGGAAGCGGTTAGCGCCTTCAACACCAGACTCTTGCCACTCAAGTGTCATATCAGCAGGTGATGCAAACATCATGAATAGGCGTACTGTATCTGCACCGTACTTGTCTACCATCTCTTGAGGGTCGATACCGTTGTTCTTCGACTTAGACATCTTGATCATGCCTGAGTGCTCAACGTCACGGCCTTGGTTGTCTTTCGCCGAAGTGATGCGACCTTTACCGTCACGCTCAACCGCAACGTCAGTCGGTGCCACCCACTCTTTACCGCCTTTGTCATTCTCGTAGTAAAACGCATCTGCCAGTACCATGCCTTGACATAGTAGCTGTTTAAACGGCTCGTCAGACGTTACGTAACCTGCGTCACGAAGCAGTTTGTGGAAGAAGCGCGAGTACAGTAGGTGCATACATGCGTGCTCGATACCACCGATGTACTGGTCTACTGGTAGCCAGTAGTTTGCTTTTTCTGGGTCTAGAATGTCATCCGCTTGTGGTGAGCAGTAACGCGCGTAGTACCAAGAAGATTCCATGAAGGTATCGAACGTGTCTGTTTCACGAAGTGCTGGTTCACCGTTAAATGTGGTCTTCGCCCACTCTTTGTCGGCTTTGATTGGGCTGGTAACACCATCCATAACCACATCTTCTGGAAGAATAACTGGCAGTTGATCCGCAGGTACCGGATGAACTTCACCGTCTTCAGTCGTCACCATTGGGATTGGCGCACCCCAGTAACGCTGACGAGATACACCCCAGTCGCGTAGACGGAAGTTCACAGTCTTGTGACCTTTGCCTTCAGCTTCGAGTTTTGCTGCGATCGCATCAAATGCCGCTTGGAACTCAAGACCGTCGAACTCACCAGAGTTAAACAGTACGCCTTTCTCTGTGTACGCTTCTTCAGAGATGTTTAGCTCGCTACCATCAGTTGGCTGAATCACAGGAAGAATATCTAGACCGTATTTAGTTGCAAACTCAAAGTCGCGTTGGTCGTGACCTGGAACCGCCATAACCGCGCCTGTGCCGTAGTCCATCAATACGAAGTTAGCCACGTAAACGGGTACTTCACGGCCGTTCAATGGGTGAATAGCAGTAAGGCCAGTCGCCATACCTTTCTTCTCCATTGTCGCAAGCTCAGCTTCCGCCACCTTGTTGTTTTTGCACTCTTCGATGAAAGCCGCAAGCTCTGGGTTATTTTCAGCCGCGATCGCCGCTAGAGGGTGACCTGCTGCGATACCCACGTACGTTACACCCATTAGGGTATCTGGACGAGTTGTGTAGACTTCTAGATCTTGTTGACCTTTAACTTCAAACTTGAGCTCAACACCTTCAGAGCGACCAATCCAGTTGCGCTGCATGGTCTTAACCATTTCAGGCCAACCTTCAAGGTTGTCTAGATCGTCAAGAAGCTCTTGTGCGTACTCAGTGATCTTGATGAACCACTGCGGAATTTCTTTTTGTTCAACCGGAGTGTCACAGCGCCAGCAGCAGCCATCTTCAACCTGCTCGTTGGCAAGAACAGTTTGGTCATTTGGACACCAGTTAACCGAAGAGGTCTTCTTGTACACTAGGCCTTTTTCGTAAAGCTTAGTGAAGAACTCTTGCTCCCAACGGTAGTACTCAGGCGTACACGTTGCGAATTCGCGGTTCCAGTCGTAGCCAAAACCCAGCAGTTTAAGCTGGTTTTTCATGTATTCGATGTTTTCGTACGTCCAAGGCGCAGGAGCCGTGTTGTTCTTAACGGCTGCGTTCTCTGCTGGTAGACCAAACGCATCCCAACCGATTGGTTGCATTACGTTTTTACCTTGCAGACGTTGGAAACGAGATACCACATCACCGATGGTGTAGTTACGTACGTGACCCATGTGCAGTCGTCCGCTTGGGTAAGGGAACATTGACAGGCAGTAGAATTTTTCTTTATTTGGGTCTTCACTTACAACAAAGGTTTCATTGTTGTCCCAATGCTGTTGAACTTTACGTTCAATGTCTTGTGGGTTGTATTGTTCTTGCATCGATGATGTCCGGTTATCTTGGAATTTGTGAGTTCTGTTACTACAGAGACTAATAGATCGTCATAGAATACCTAAAGGAAGCTCGGTCAACAATAGCCAATAACAGGGGGATGTATGCCTAAGCGTAAAACCAGTTATGAAGAAATGATCGAAGATGTGGTTGAGAATCTCAAACACAGTCCAGAAGAGCTACAGCACGTGCTTGAAAAGTCGGGACAAGTGGTGGAAGCTGCGAACGACATGACCAAGGATGAGATGGCGTTGATCTCTGCATATGTTAAATCGGATCTTAAAGAATTTGCCGATAACTACGAAGAGAGTAAAAGCGGCCCCTTCTACCTAATGATTGCTAACTCAATTTGGCAAGGGCTATTGGACATTACCGATCGAACTAAAGTGGAATGGGTGGAGCTGTTCCAAGATCTCGAGCACCAAGGTGTGTACACATCGGGAGAAATGATAGGGCTTGGGGTATTGGTATGTGAGAAATGCGGTCATAAGACCGAGTATAATCATCCAACGGTGATTGGCGATTGCGCTAAGTGTGGTAATCAATCCTTTAGTCGTAAACCTCTAAAACCGTGAGTGATACCAAGCCCCACTTTTGGGGCTTTTTTATCAGTATTTAGGTACTAGCTGTGTTGTTGCTTAAACTCTTGCACCCACATTGCTGTCGCGCCACAGACTGAAACGGGTACGATAAACAGATTCAAAATCGGAATCGCGGTAAACAGAGATACCAGCATGCCAAACCCATATGCCTTGCCTTGTTTTTGTTTAATCGACAAGCGCATGTCGTTAAAAGGCACTTTGTGATTATCAAATGGGTAATCACAGTACTGAATCGCCAACATCCAAGCGGTAAAGATAAACCATGCGAAAGGGCCGACTGTCTGGCCGAGTGCTGGGATCAACAGTAATAAGAACAAACCGATCGCTTTTGGTAAGGTGTACAGCAACTTGCGCCATTCTCGCGCCATGATTCTTGGCACATCTTTAACGACGCTCATGAGTCCTTCATCATTGATTTTATTGCCAGTCAACTTTTCTTCTACTTTCTCTGCCAGCAAGCCGTTAAACGGGGCGGCGATAAAGTTGGCTAGGGTGCTAAAAAAGTAGGAAAAAGTCGCAAGGATAGTGAGTGCTAACAAAGGCCACAAGATATAGCTCAGCCAAGACAAAAACTCAGGTAGATAGCCGAGCCAACCCTCAATCCAAGTGTTCAAGTGAGAGAATAAATAATACATTGCTGAGCCAACCAAAAGGATATTGGCTAAAAGAGGCATCAGCACATAGCGCCTGATCCCGGGCATAAAAGCGATTTGAAAACCTTGCATGAAGTAGCCAAACCCAGTGTTTGCTTTGTTCAAAATTGGTGTCCTTTATCTGGTTTTTGCGTTGCTTATGAATTCGACTATAACAAAAAAGGGTTTACGAAATCACAAACTTCTTATACTTAGGTGTTCTAATCATCTATAGAGTTTTGGTAAAGTAGACAAAGCTGAAGTGTGTAAGCGCTTCTTTAAGGACTATTTTTAACATTGAGAGCAAACAATGCAGGAATTGCGATTCGTACTCATTATTGTCGGTGCTTTAGCTATCGCGGCGCTGTTGTTTCACGGCTTGTGGTCGAGTAAGAAAGAAGGTCAAAAGAAATTCGGTGACAGACCGCTAGGAAAGTTAGACGACAATGATAACGCCGACGATGAATACGTCGCTCCTGAAGATGACTTTGAAATCATCAGAAAAACACGCACCGAGCCTGATTTTGGATTGGATGCGCAAAAGCCTGCTTACGATCCGCTAGAGTCAAGTTCTTCTGATAGTGACGTTTCAGAGCCTTCGTACAAAGCAGAGTCTCTGGTTGAAGCGCCCTCACTGCAGCCAACACAAGCTGACGACATTGAGCCGGCCTTTGCCGCTTCTCAAGAAAAAGAGCAACAAGAGCCATTGCCGTCATTTACGGCAAGTAAAGAAAATGACGATATTGATGAGAGTGAACCTCGTATCGATCTAGATTCACTGGATGAAGACTTAGAGCAAGAGCCTCAAGCCGGGGTGAACCTAGCGGATAGCGCGAAAGAAGTTGAGGAAGAGCCAAAAGAGCCTGAAATGCAGGTGTTGGTTCTGAATGTCCATTGCTCTGGCGAAGAACCCTTTAACGGAATTCAGCTCTTTGACAGTATGCGTCAAAACGGCCTCATTTATGGCGAGATGGATATTTTCCACCGCCATACTGACCCCTCTGGTACTGGTAAGGTGCTATTTAGCGTCGCTAACATGATGCAGCCAGGTACACTTGAGCATGATGACCCTGCTACTTTTACCACCAAGGGAATCTCATTTTTCATGACGCTGCCTTGCTTTGGTGAAGCCGATCAAAACTTCAAGCTAATGCTGCGTACAGCGCAGCAGATCTCTGATGACCTTGGCGGCAATGTACTCGATGACCAGCGTAATCTAATGACACCACAAAGACTGGATGCTTATCGCCAGCAAATTAAAGACTTTAACCGAGCGAAAGCCAGCGCTTAACCCAATATATTCGAAGCAAAAAAGGCTCCTTTGGAGCCTTTTTTATCAATACTATCAAGGTATAACATGTCACAACAACGATTGAACGAACTCAAGCAACAGCTTCACTATCATGGTGTGAAGTATTATGTTGAAGACAGCCCCGAAATCCCAGATGTCGAATACGACCGTCTGATGCAAGAGCTGCTCGCCATTGAAGCTGAACACCCAGAATGGGTGACGGTGGATTCTCCAAGTCAGCGAGTGGGTGGTTTACCGTTAGATAGCTTTAGTCAAGTTCAGCATGAAATTCCTATGCTTTCGCTTGATAATGCCTTTTCTGATGAGGATCTCGATGGCTTTAACAAGCGAATCTGCGAGCGCCTAAATCGAACCAGCGTTGGTGACTACTGCTGCGAAGTGAAACTCGATGGTTTAGCGGTGAGCCTACTTTATGAAAACGGCATCCTTGTTCAAGCCGCAACACGTGGTGACGGTACGACGGGTGAAAACATTACTGAGAATGTTCGCACCATTAGTGCAATTCCACTCAAGCTGCAAGGCGATGACATTCCTGCTCGTATCGAAGTACGTGGCGAAGTCTTTATGCCAAAAGCAGGCTTCGACAAGCTCAATGAAATCGCCGCGAAAAAGGGAGAGAAAGTCTTCGTTAATCCACGAAATGCGGCTGCGGGTAGCTTGCGTCAATTGGACTCTCGCATTACCGCTAAAAGACCACTTAGCTTTTATGCCTACAGTCTAGGAGTTGTTGAAGGTACTGAGCTACCGGCAAGCCACTACGATCGCTTCCTGAAACTAAAATCACTGGGTTTCCCAATGGGGCCAGAGACCAAACGAGTAAGCAGTATCGAGGAAGTGAAGCAATACCATAAAGCCATTCAAGAGAAGCGCGACGAGCTAGCGTATGAGATTGATGGTGTGGTTATCAAAGTCGACGAGATTGCGCTTCAGGAGCAGCTTGGCTTTGTTGCTCGTGCTCCGCGCTGGGCGATTGCGTACAAGTTCCCAGCTCAAGAAGAGATTACGGTACTGAACTCGGTTGACTTCCAAGTGGGTCGCACCGGCGCGATTACCCCAGTAGCGAAACTTGAGCCTGTATTCGTTGGTGGTGTAACCGTAAGCAATGCCACACTTCACAACGCCGATGAGATAGAACGTCTTGGCGTCAAGACTGGCGACAGTGTGATTATTCGCCGTGCGGGTGACGTGATACCACAAATTGTCTCTTACGTCCCAGAGCGTCGTCCTGACGATGCCAAAGCAATTACGTTCCCAACCCACTGCCCAGTTTGTTCATCGCTAGTCGAGCGCATCGAAGGTGAAGCTGTAGCTAGATGCACTGGTGGCTTAGTTTGCCAAGCTCAGCGTAAAGAAGCTCTAAAACACTTTGTATCGCGTAAAGCATTGGATGTCGATGGGCTAGGTGAGAAAGTGATTGAGCAGTTGGTGGATAAAGAGATGGTAGAAACACCTGCCGATCTGTTCCGTCTGTCGGCGGGTCAACTGACGATTTTGGAGCGTATGGGACCAAAATCGGCACAAAATGTGGTTAATGCTTTGAACGTATCCAAAGAAACCACATTGGCTCGTTTTCTTTACTCGCTAGGTATTCGCGAAGTGGGCGAAGCGACAGCGGCTAACCTAGCGGCGCACTTTAAGACGCTAGAAGCCATTAGCAAAGCGACGCACGAGCAGCTTATTGAAGTTCAGGACGTGGGTGAGATAGTTGCTAAGCATATTCAGTTCTTCTTTAAAGCGGAACTGAATCAATCAGTGATCACAGCATTAATTGAAGCTGGAGTACATTGGCCTGCTATTGAAGAGCTTGCAGTAGACGCTCCTCAGCCACTTGCTGGGAAGGTAGTGGTATTGACGGGGTCATTATCAGTACTAAACCGCAATGATGCTAAAGCTGCGCTACAAGCTCTCGGTGCGAAAGTAACGGGCAGCGTATCTAAGAAAACAGATATTTTGTTTGCGGGTGAGAATGCGGGCTCTAAACTGGCGAAAGCGCAAGAATTAGGTGTTGAAATAAAAACAGAAGCGGATTTGATAGCGTTAATTAATTAAAACGGCATTGTTTGATACTAGCCCGATTATAGCGGGGCTTTTTTTTGCGAGTAATATCAAATTATTTTTCTCTAGTGCAATGGTGATTTAAAATCAAATGTCACGATCTCTATATTTTTAATAATTTAAATAAAATAAATACCATGCGAGTCACTTCACGAAAATCCGTGGATAAACTGCCGAAATACCGTTGATTTATCAGTGTAAAGCATTTCATTAAAGTGCGTTTTAAAAATAAGATCTCCATCAATAACTAACCTCAAAATTTGTACTGCCTCCTATTTTTCTCACCCAAAATAAGTCTTGAATTGATATTTTTTCTCGCGAAGTTAGTCTAGTAAACATGGATACACACAGTGTAGACAGCAAAATTAATCAGAAGTTCTGATTAAAAATAAAAAGGAAATGATTCACTCTTCGGCGGCCAACTAAAGCGTGAATTATGGACAGCAGCTATACCCATTTTTAGGAGTTTAATTCCATGGAAAAAATGTTTAAACGCACCCTTCTAGGTGCAGCAGTGGCGTCATTAACAATGGCAGGTGCAGTTCAAGCGAAACCAGCAACAGATACCGTTGATCTATATGGTCAGGTTGCGCTTTCTGTTTGGCAATTTGGCGAAGACAAAATTGGCGGCGGCGATGCTCCAATTAAGTTAGAAAACGAATCTCGTTTTGGTTTGCGTGGTTCTCATGAACTGGCTCGTGGTCCTAAGTTCATTTGGCAACTTGAAGGCGGTAACGTTGGTGACGATGGCGCTGGTAGCGGTCTGGGTGTTCGTGATACCTACGGTGGTTTTGAGTTTGAAGACGCAGGTCGTATCCGTATCGGTCGTATGTTAACGCCTCTATACGAAATCATTGACTGGCCATACTCAGGTCAGCGTGCTGGTGCTGTCTTTGACTGGGGCGGTGACATCATCGGTGGTGCACGTTATGACCGTCAATCAAACATGGTTCGTTATGACTCTGCAAACCTAGGTGGCTTTACGTTTAATGTTGCAGCAGGTCGTGGTACAGAAAGCGTGAAAGACTCAAACTTTGTTGGTCTAGGTGCTCACTACACGGCTGGCTTCTTTACCGTACACGGTGGTTATGAAGCAGGCCAAGATCGTCAAATCAGTAAGCTGGGTGACCTAGTCAAGCGTTGGCAGAACCAAAACCCTGGTGAAGGTCCAACAATTGGCGAAGAATTTGATGCGAAAGGTGAGTCTGATACTAACGCAGCACTACTAGGCTTCGAGTTAAACTTTGATACATTTGCATTCTACGGTGCCTACAAACGCGAAGCTGCAGACTACAGCAACATCACAGTTACGTTTAAAGAGAACGGTGATGACAAAACTGAAACGTTTGAAAACACTAAGCTTGAGCAAGATAGCTACTCTCTAGGTGTGGTATTCAGTGGTGTAGAGAACTGGCAGTTCAAAGCGAACTATGCAGCAAACATGGACGTGAAACTTGACGGCTCTTCAGTTGCTGATACAGCAGACAGCATCGTTTCTGCTCAAGCTCTTTACTTCCTAGATGATTCAGCAGTGACTTATGTTCGTCCATACATGATCTCTAAAGATGGTTCTGACAATGAGTTTGGTTGGGGTCTAGGTGTAGAATACTACTTCTAATCTCAATACAATATACTGCCTAATTCGCCGGCTCTTTGAGCCGGCTTTTTTGCTTGTTTGAATCGCTGAAAATAAAAAACTCGCTATATGAATAGCGAGTTTATAGTTCTTATTAAATAACTTAGTTAATCATCTAGATTACTGATAGCCCAAGTTAGGAACTTCTTTCTATCTTCTAATGATGCGGATTTAAAAGTGGTTTTCAGGCTATCATAGTGGTCGGTTGTTTTTTCGCTAATTAGTAGCGTTGGATTGCGGTAGTTTTTCAAACTCGCAGGTAGATCAGTTTGATTGTAGTTTTCAACTTCTTTTACCATGTCCGCTGCAAGGCTGAAAGTAAGACCTAGTTGACCCTTATTAACATTAACGACTTCACCGGAGCTTACGTTGATATCAAATGTTGGTTTGTCATTGAACATGCTGCCTTCATAGAGGGTTTTAATGTTGGGCACATCAAATGACAAAACGGCATCTTTACCTTCAAATGTTGCTACCAAAGGCTGAGACTTATACTTTGTTTTTTCTGAGCCAGTCTCCATGACGATTTTGGAGATACGGAATACGATCTGATTGACGCCATCTTCAAGTTGAATATCACTCTTAGAATCAAAGCCAAAGCTCGAGTAGCCAGAGTCCTTTTCGTTTACGGTTAATACTTGAATGCCATTGGGTACTTTAACGGTAACGGCTGAGAATGCGATTGATGGTGCGAGTATGAGACTCGCTAGCATAGGGTATTTTAGCTTCATTGCCACTCCTTTAGACTTTGCCTGTATGGCAATCTTTGTGTAGGGTAACCATGATTTTAGTTTTTTTGTTTCGCGAATAATAGCAGTGCTATGTAAACTGGAGAAGGAAGAACATATTTTTGCGAGACAGTTATCACTCTGTTGTCCAATGTGAAACGAAGGTAAGTAATGAACATTAGTGAAGTGGCCAAGCGTACCGGGCTAACGGCAAAATCGATCCGTTTATATGAAGACAAGCAGCTTATCTCGTTGCCCAAACGAGACGGTAATGGCTATAGAATCTATGGTGAGCATCATATTGAAGAACTCCGGGTTATTGCTAGAGCTAAAGGGGTCGGTTTTACTCTGGATGAGTGTCGTGAGTTGGTGCTTATTTCGATGAACGAACAGCGTATGAGTGCCGAAGTAAAACAAAAGGCGACTGAGAAACTGGATGAAGTTCGGAGGAAGATCCTTGAACTACAAACAATAGAAAGTCAGTTAACCGATTGGATATCTTCATGTCCGGGCGACGAAAACTCGACGTGCCCGATTGTTGATGATTTAAAAAGAGGCTGCACGCGATAATCACACGCAGCCGCATTGTTATAGCAAAAGCCTATTTTTAGAATAGTTTCTCACCGCCCGCTCGTTGACAAACCACTAGTGGGACAAAGGTACGAGACCCATCTGGTAATTGACAATCTACAAATGGGCCTGCTGCTGAACTTTGGTATGCTGCGCTTGGCAATGAAAATGCGAGTACGCCCCTAACAACAATGCTTTGATGTATTTCATAACCTTCCCTCTCAATCGATACAAATAATGTGAACTATCTCGCAAAATTGGCGAGTCGACTTAAGTATGAGTATTAGAGAATAAAGATCAAAAAATATTGAAAGAATAAAAAAATTTTTATTTCCAAATAAGTATGACTTAATTGCTTACGAGAAAAAATAATAGATTGAAATTAAAAAGAATTGTTTTAGGTTAGTCATGCTGAGGAAATGAATGAAATCGAATACATAGCCTATCACGCATTACTTTGTTTCTAACATAATCTAACCCTTTTGGGGTTAATATTCTGATTTATATTAACTTTTAATGTTCTTGCACTGGTGTTTTGTGAAAAAATCAGCCAGTTTCGAAAAAGTCGCTCGTCTTCGTAGTTTTTGGTCATTTTGTCGTCTTATGCTGTCTCAGGTTTAAGACGCTATTCATGTGTTTTCATACTGCAGTGCGCCGATTCAGAGCGACTTATTTGCTTTATTGCAAACCCTTGCTGCTTAAGCAGTGCTACCACACTCTCTTGTCCAACTAAATGTAATGCCCCCACCGCGATAAAAAATGTCCCATTTTGATACTCAGATGAGGTGACTAAGCGTCGAACCCATGCTTGATTTCTGTCGATAAGAAATCGCTGGTAAAAGTCGTCGTTGTCGCTATCGATCTGCAGCATTGCCTCTAGGTTAGCGATGTCACCATGGCTCCATGACTTGATTAAGCATTGGATATTGTTTTCGGTATATGGCCATTCTTGAATCGTCTGAAGCAGCATTTTTTTTCCGCCTAGTGGCTGATCCGCAAGTAAGTCGATTTGAAATTGTAGCGACTCAAGCCCTTTCACTGGAAGCGCATGAATTTGTGCCCAGTGGCTTAACTGGTGTTCCACGCCAAACTCGGCATGAAAGTCGAGCGCTGTAAAAACATGTTGCTGCAATACCAAAGCGGTTTGCCATGAGGGCAGGGACGTTAGCATGTCGATATTAAGCTGGCTCTCTGAGGCGATCTTATTGAGCTGTGCTAGTTCGTCATTTGTTAATACTTCCTTAACTGGATGTTCGACAGGACTGGGAAAGTCGATATTGCCCCCGAGTTCAGCCTCTAAGACGAGCGCGTCGCTTTGCTTGATTGCCGTTTCAACCGGCTGGCTTATGGCTTGCTGAGACTTCGAACCAACATGAACAGTGCCAAACAAATACAGTGTTTGTGACCCCTTTTTAGCTTTGTATAGCAGAGGCTCTGCGGAGACGACAAAAGAAAGTAATGAAATCAGTAACGTAGAAAACGTCAAAATGGACTTTTGGGGTTTAAATGCTGACCAGGTGAATTGCGAGACGACTAACATTTTTAAGCTCAATGAAAATAAGGGATAACCAAAGGATATCAATTGGTTTGAATATGGGGAAGAAGTTCTAAAATTCACTGTAACAAAAGCGTCATATTGTTGAGCGGACATTCTGAAAAATTACGACACTTGGGTTTTAAGCTGCTGTAATTATTAACTTTACTTTTTGTTTGTTTTTCTGATAACGATGGAGATCACAGTTATTTGGAGGGCTAATTGATGCTGCTGAAGGGGAAGATAACTTGTGCCGCATAATTTACTTCCATCCGGAGAACTCATGTTCCGTAACAGCATGATTAGCTTAGCCATCTTGGCATCAGGAATGTCCCATGCGACGCAAACGCCACAACAACTTGTGGATCGTATTTCACAAGACCTGTTGATTCACTATCAAGTCGAGGCTAACACCTCAGATGCGAATCACTTGCCGTGCCAAACATTGGGAGCTGATTGGGCGCTATGCAATAAGAGTGTGATGACGCTTAGCAATCAAGGTCAAGCTATCCGCAGCAAAGACTGGTCTTTGTACATACACAGTGTGCGTATTATTTTGTCTTTGGATAGCGAACAGTTCACGATAGCACGTCTTACCGGTGACCTATACGAGCTTAAACCAACCGCTAAGTTTGAAGGTCTTGAGCAAGGTGAAAGTCTAGATATTCCAGTAATTGGCGAATATTGGCAGTTGTTTGAATCAGACTTCATGCCGCGAGCATTTGTGAATCATGAACAGGCAGAGCCTAGAGTGCTCGCGCAAATGGACACGGAAGATCTCAGTCAATTTGTTAAGCCCATTGCGCCGAGTCTATTAAAACGTGTGTCGACGGATAGCAATACTGTGATGACACCAAAAACACGATTCGAGCAAAACCAAGACTTAGGCGAACTCGATATTACAAGTCATATCATACCCACGCCGAATCAAGTTCGCTTAGGCAATGGAAATTTGGATATAAGCCAAGGGCTCGATTTTACGTCATTGCCAATCTCTAATGAGGCGTTAGAAGCCATTGAGCATAGAGCGGTGACGCTGGGGCTGGCTGGGCAAGGTGAGCAAAAGGTTTATGGCGATATTGCTCCCAATGCGCTGGACAGCAAGCTTCGGGTCAGTGGCGGTTACCAACTGTCTATTACCGATCGTGGCATCGCAATTACCGCGTTTGATGAGACGGGTATGTATTATGCGGTTCAGTCCATTTTTTCACTGGTGGATATTAAGAAACCGACGGTTTTGCCTTTGGTTGATGTTGCCGATGCGCCTCGTTATCAGTATCGCGGTGTGATGGTCGATGTGGCGCGAAATTTTCATTCCAAGTCGGCAATTTTCCGAACCCTAGATCAAATGGCGGCATATAAGCTCAACAAACTGCATTTACACCTAACAGATGATGAGGGTTGGCGTTTAGAAATTCCGGGGTTGCCTGAACTTACTGACATTGGTGCTAAGCGATGTTTCGACAAATCGGAAACTCGCTGTTTGTTGCCGCAGCTTGGTTCTGGCCCTACTAGTGATAATTTTGGTTCGGGCTTCTTCAGCCGACAAGATTACATCGATATCTTGCAATATGCTGCAGCACGTCATATCGAAGTCATTCCAGAAATCGACATGCCAGCGCACGCCAGAGCGGCTGTTGTGTCTATGGAAGCGCGACATGGTAAGTACGCTAAGCTCGGTGAAATAGAGAAGGCCAATGAGTTTCGATTGCTCGATCCTCAAGATACATCAAATGTCACGACGGTTCAGTTCTACGACCTTAAAAGCTTTCTAAATCCATGCCTTGACTCGTCTCACCGCTTTGTGAAAAAAGTGATGAGTGAAGTTCTAGCCATGCATGAGACCGCGGGCGTGCCATTAACGACTTGGCATTTTGGCGGAGATGAAGCGAAAAACATCAAAAAGCTAGCTGGCTATCAAGACGTAAGCTCGAAAACTAAAGTGCTTGGTAAAGGGGAGATAGAGCTTAGTGCAGAGCACCATCCGTTTGAGAAGTCGCCCAAATGTCAGGCGCTCATTGCTGATAACACGGTTGACTCAGTACAGGCACTGCCGAGTTATTTTGCTAAGCAGGTAGCCAAGATGGCGGCAGAATTGAATGTCGGAGCATTTCAAGCTTGGCAAGATGGGCTTAAAACGGCGAATAGTGCCGCAGAGTTTGCTACGGAAAAAACTCGTGTCAATTTCTGGGATACGCTCTATTGGGGCGGCTCAACGTCAGCATATCAATGGGCGAACAAAGGTTATCAGGTGATCATCTCGAGCCAGATTACCTCTATATGGATTTTCCCTATGAGTTTGATCCAAAAGAGCGCGGTTACTACTGGGCGACACGGTACAACCATTCAAGAAAAATGTTTGCCTTTGCACCTGACAACCTGCCGCAAAACGCCGAAACCTCTGTTGATCGCGATGGTAACGGATTTAGTGCTAAAGGCACGGTAGAGGCGACACCATTTCATGGCATGTCAGCGCAGTTATGGTCTGAGACTGTGCGAACGGACGCACAATATGAATATATGGTGTTCCCGCGTGTCATCGCAGCGGCTGAGCGTGCTTGGCACAAAGCAGAATGGGAGCTGGACTATCAGGCGACAAGAACGTACAGCCAAGAATCTAACTATGTAGACCAAGCGGCACTAACCAAAGATTTCAATCGATTCGCCAATGCTCTAGGGCAGCGTGAGCTGAATAAGCTCGCTAAAGCCAATGTTCACTACAGGTTGCCAGTGCCAGGTGCTGTGATTGAGCAAGGTAAGCTGTATATGAATAGTGCCTTCCCCGGCGTGGCACTTCAGTATTCGCTAGACCGCGGTGCAAGTTGGCAAAGCTATGAGCTAAATCGAGCGCCAAGTGTTTCCGGTGAAATTTGGATACGCAGTGTGGATTATCAAGCTCAAAGAGCCAGCCGCGTGACCACCTTAACCTCTAAAAACTAGATCCCTTTCCTCCAACGCTTCCCTTTCTTGCGCACAACAAAGGATGTTTGAGAAAGGGAGGCCACAACTAAGAAAACAACAATGAAACAAAAAACAGTACTAATGCTGACGTGTTTGTCGGCAGGGGCTTTTGCGTCCGATAACATTGTCGATATTGAAGCAATCAAAGCAGGCATGAAATACGAGGTATACGGAAAAATTGCTCTGCAAGCTCACGTTCGTGATTATGAAAACTCACCGAACTTAGAAGGTTTTCAAACCAATAATGAAAGCCGAATAGGTTTTCGAGGCAGCAAACAGTTTGCCAAGTTTAAGCCACTGTTTATATGGCAGATAGAATCTGGCTATGTTGATCCTTCCTATAAGAACCATGAAGCAAGCGGTGGCTTGGGGGAGCGTGATACCTTTGTCGGTTTCGAAGATTGGGACTCGTTTGGGCAAATTCGCTTAGGTCGAGTGCTGACGCCTATGTATGAAATTGTTGATTGGCCTGGTGCAAACCCTGGTATGGGGGACGTTTGGGATTGGGGGGACTCATTGGTGGTGCGAAATTCCAAGATCGCTCGTCCAATACAATCCGTTGGGATTCACCTGAGTGGGGTGGTCTATCGGTTGACCTCGGTTATGGTAGAACCAAAGCTGCAGCGGTTGGCAATGATCAAGGCTGGTGGCAGGGCGGTGCAGCGCATTATAAAGTTGGGCCGTTTTTAGTATCAGGGGCGTATGAGCTCAACCGCAATACTAAGGAAACCTTGAGTTATGAAAAGCCGGGAACGACGGATAAGAAAGTCTCGGATAGCCGAATTTGGGACAACAACACCTACTTAGCGAGCCTACAAGGTTGGTTTGACAACGGTATTTCATTCTTCACTCAGTACCGCTGGCAAGATGCGTCAGTGACCTCGGGCATCGACACTGGACGAAAAGAGAAACAGAACGCTCTATCAAGTGCCATCATGTACGACATTGCTGATTGGCAGTTCAAGCTGGGGTATGCAAAAAACGAGGAACTGCACGTGAATGGCAAAAAGCTCGCGGGTACGGATGATGACGTGATCTCATTCCAAGCGATGTATTATGTTGACCCAACGGCGGTTCTTTACTTCCGTGCTAGAGATGTACGTATGGGAGACAACAAGGTGCCGGTGAGAGGTGGGCAAGATGTGGCGTACCGACGCTGGAAGTCGGACTCCTTTAATGAAGTCTCTGTAGGCGTAGAGTACGTATTCTAATTGTTGGCTATTTTCAGGGAGGCAGTGCCTCCCTTTATTGAGGTAAAGCATGAAAAAGATAGTAATAGCTCTAATGACATTGTTAGTCGCCTGCGGTGTACAAGCGAACGAGGACAGTGTTCTATCACTGAGTAGAGGTATCGTGGTACACGTGGTGAATAGTAAAGAGGTCGATAAAGAGTGGTTAGTCAGCCAGCAATTATTGAACTTGCCAGCAGGCGACAATCAGATTTTAGTGACACTTGAGCAGCCAGTGCCTTACAACACCATGAAGGAAAAACATCGCTCAAACCCTATAGTGTTGGAGTTTACCCTCCCAAAAGGCGAGAGCAGTTATCATATCGTCTATTTCGTGACAAGGCGGATGCACGAGCGTTTGAACAAAACTTAGACTTCTCACTCTTAGATACAACGGGTAGCCCGATTGATTTTGACGCGACGGTGTTACATGCCTCAGGCTTTGTTGGGTTTGAAGACTTCCTTGAGCTGATTCGTCAGCACAATCAAAACTAGACACGCGCATAGTCGGCTTTGTTGCCCCTTAGTCGGCTATGATTGGCATTGGAGACTTATCTTTTGTGGTGAATTAAGTGGTGTCTCTCGTTAAAAAACAGCGTTGTTTTTTCTAAAATGCCTCATCAAGATCACAGTTTTGGCGTCTATATTGAGGATGGTATCTACAATTTTCTGCCATTATCACGATTTATTGTAGGGAAGTCGGACTTTTTTCGTGATGGCGATCTGGTTACATTGCTTTACAAAAATAGATATTGGTTTTTGTTTGATTTTAAATCTTTGTTTTTTATGGGTTTATATTTTATTTGATTTGTGATTGGTGATAAAGATCACTAAAGGGTGTTTATTATTTGTTGGCGCGAATTAAATGTCGTTATATTGTGCTCAAGCCAAAACGGCAATGTAACAAGACGACAACATAAGTCGTCCACACACAATCAAATAAAGGTGTTTTAACCATGAAAAAAGTTCTCGCTCTTACCGCTCTAGCAGTAACATCAACAAGCGCATTCGCTGGTTCTTCTTATGTAACAGGTAACGTTCAATTTCACTCTACTTACCTGCAAGGCGCAAAACAGACGTCTACACTAGAGGCAGGTCATACTTTTGATTCAAACACGACTCTTTTGGTTGAAATCGATGCAATCCCTCTAGGTGATGTGCGTGATGGTGATCGTCCGCTACCATTCACTACTCTAGGTGCTGAGCAAGTGTTCAACATCAATGACAACTTCTGGGTAGCGGCGGGTTACCACCACTTGATTCAAGCCGGTGATACCTTCCAGTACCGTCCACTTATCAAAATCGGTTACAACTTCGATAACGGTATCTCTCTAAGCAACCGTACTCGTCACCACATCCAAGCGGATGACAAACGTAACGACGAAACTCGTCTAGACAACAAAATCGCTTACGCCTTCCAAGATCAACCTCTAGCGGTTAGCTACAACAACATCTATGTCATCAAACAAGGTGGTGCTGATAACTCTATGGATCACGAGCTTCGTGCAACTTGGACTCGTAGCGGCGTTCAACCATACATCGAGTACCGTAACCAAGCGAACAACGAAAACAACGCGTTGGTGTTCGGTGCATCTTACGGCTTCTAAGGCGTCATTTGCCCATGAAAAAGGCTCCGTAGGGAGCCTTTTTTGTATGTAATGAATGTAACATCTGGTGTTAAATTTAAGTGATGTCTCGCAATAATCGCCGTTCTGGCCTCTAGGGTAGTGGAGACTTTTTTTGAATACGTGATAATGAACACATTCGGTGCGTTTTCGTACAAACGCTTAAATCACTCAACTCTGACGTTTGGAGGTGTTCATGAGAAACTGGACGACACTAGGAGCCATGTTACTCACCATGGTACTAGCGGGATGCGCGGCGACAAACTTACCTACGGATGGTTCTACTGAGTCATGGAGTCAATTCGGGTACGAAGAAGGCCAAAAAGGATTTATTAAAAAAGACCAGGAGTGGCTAGAACTCAAAGAGGAATCGCTTTTTGTAGCTTACTCAGACGGCTATGAGAAAGGTCGCCAAGAGTATTGTAGTCAAGATGCCTATCAGTTAGGGATTATGGGTAAGTCGTATGCCGGAGTATGTGATGAGCTGGATTGGCGATTCCGCATGAGATATAACGACGGTCGATCAAACCAGAGCCTAGGTCGATTGTAGGCGAATCTGTAGCATGAAATAAGCCGGCGCAGCCCGGCTTATTTTTTTTGGTATTCTTTTGCAAAGTTTTAAAGCACACGAGACTTGCGTATCAGCGCAGCAGGCAAGTCAGTATTGTGTATGAGTTGGCTTTGACGATGACATGTCCCTGACTTTCTTGTTTGTTTTTTTTATTAAGGCTATGAAATTACGGGCTTTATAGATATTTTCTTTCTTTTCTAATTAGCTCAATGATGACAATGTCAGAACTTGAGTTTCGCTCGTATCCCCTCATTATTGCCGCAAATTTCTAAGCACAAGGAAGCTTTTTTGCGACACTTATCGATTGCGCTTTTCACACTTGCGAGTTTTGGAACGAGCGCTGCCTCTTCGTATATCGAGGGCAACATCCAATTCAACAGTACCTATCTCTACGAATCAAAGACGACCGCAAAAATGGAAGCAGGCCATACATTTGATACGGATACGACGGTTCGCTTTAAGATTGAAGATATTCCAATTGGTCAAACGCCACACAGTCACCATCATCACCATGACAATGTTTATTACGGTCACTCAGCACGGGCACCGCTCACGACGCTGGGGGTTGAGCAGAAGTTTCAAATGTCGAAAAACTTTTGGCTAGGCGCTGGGTATGAGCATTTGATGCAGCTTGGTGAGACCATGCAGTATCGACCTTTATTTAAGATTGGTTATGATTTTGATGAAGGCGTGTCTCTTAGTCACCGCACACGTGTGGAAGCGTATGCGCAGCATGACCGTTTTGGCTATAAGCCTGACATCGATTATCGCTTTGACAACAAGATCGCCTATCAGCTGAAGTCGCATCCCATTAAATTACACTATAACAACGTGATTCATATGGGCGGCGCTTACTACCCTTATTACAATTATCGCGATAATGCGATGGATCATGAGTTTAGACTTACGCTCACGAAATATGCGTTTCAGCCATATTTTGAGTACAAAAATCAGGGACACTTTAGAACGCCTTACTACCCGCGTGGTACCGCAAACTCAGCGTTTGTTGTTGGTGGTAGCTATCATTTCTGACGAGTTGGTCTAGCTGGCTCGCTTAGCCTTAGAGTCGTTCAATTTGAAAATGGCTCAATGTAAAAGTGCCCACGGTAACGTGGGCGCTTTTGATTACATGTTATGCGAGCGGTAAGAAAAAACCTGCCCTTCTTCATTGTACGCATAGACGTGGTATGGGTCTTTTTGGTCGCCATACTCCATGCCTGGCGAGCCTACTGGCATGCCTGGGACGGCAAGCCCTTTCGCGCCTTTAGGTGGGTTGTCTAAAAATGCTTTGATATCGTCTGCTGGGATGTGGCCTTCAAATACATAATCACCAATGACTGCGGTGTGGCATGAAGCGAGCTCCGGTTTTACGCCAAGCTTTTGTTTAATTGGGTTCATGTTTTTATGGTCTTCTACCGCCACGGTAAAGCCAGCATCTTCCATATGAGTAACCCAATCCTTACAGCAGCCGCAGTAAGGCGATTTGTAGGTCAGTACGTTGGTCGCAAACGCCGAGCCAGTGAATACGGCCAGCGATAGTGTAGCCAGTTTTATCATTCGTTTAGTGGTCGACATAATCCTTCCTTTTAAGTAATTATTCTTAGAAACAATGAGCTGCAAAGCTATAGATATTGCTTATAGCAGCGGTTAGCCTTTGTGCTGAAACTTTCTCAATCTATTGGCATTAGTTACGACAGTAATCGAGGAAAGTGCCATTGCTGCGCCTGCAAAAACAGGGCTTAGCAAAAATCCGAACAGAGGATACAGCACACCCGCAGCAATAGGGATACCTAGGGTGTTGTAGATAAAGGCACCAAACAGGTTTTGTTTAATGTTGCGTACCGTCGCGCGCGATAGCGAGATGGCATAGCTGACACGCTCTGGATTGCTGTTGAGTAGCGTCATAGGAGCGCTCTCTATCGCGACATCACTGCCAGTGCCCATTGCAATGCCCACATCGGCTAGCGCAAGTGCCGGTGCATCGTTAATGCCATCGCCTACCATAGCAACATGTTGATAGCGGCCTTTTAGTGAGGCAATGTGCGCGGCTTTCTCGTCCGGCAGTACCTCAGAAATGACTTCATCTATGCCTAGCTGCTTACCAATGACACCAGCAACATGCTGGTTGTCGCCAGTAAGCATAATAGTGTGAATGCCTTGTGCTTTTAGAGAGCTAATGGCACTCGCAGCATCGACTTTTATCCCGTCGGCAATGGCAATTAAGGCGACGGCTTGACCCTCAATAGCAACAACGATTGGCGTATGGGCTTGATTGGCGGCTTGAGCAAGCGGGACTTCGAGCGCCTCTAGGTCTATGCCCAGTGCTTTTATGTGATTGATTGAGGCAATGACGATCCGCTTACCATCAACGATGCCTTGCACGCCTTTCCCTTTGAGATTCTCAAACTGCTCTGGTTCAAGGGGATGAGCGTCATTCCAATAGTCGATGACCGCTTTAGCGAGCGGATGCTCCGAGCGTTTTTCAAGCGGAACGACCCACTTAGCCAATTCGGCTTCACTGATACCGACAGGATGAACAGCCTGCACTTTTGGCTGCCCAAGCGTCAAGGTACCGGTTTTATCAAATACCACAGCGTTGACTTTACTGAGTTTTTGAAGCGCATCCGCATCTTTAATTAATATGCCTGCTTGGGCGGCTTTACCAATACCGACAGTGATGGATAGCGGTGTCGCTAACCCAAGCGCACATGGGCAGGCGATAATGAGTACAGTGGTGGTCACCACAAGCATGTAGCTTGCCTTCGGCTCTGGCCCGATGAAAAACCAGAGCAAGGCAGAAAACAGTGCAATCGCAACGACAACGGGAACGAACACCGCAGAAATAGAGTCCGCAAGCTTGGCGATAGCCGGTTTGCTACTTTGAGCGTCTCGCACTAAATGAATGATTCGCGAAAGCATGGTGTTGGCGCCAATTCCAGTCGCTTTGATGACCAAGCTGCCATCGGTATTCACGGTGCCTGCGGAAACACTATCCTTAATGCCTTTTGAAACCGCAATGGGCTCACCGGTTAACATCGACTCATCCAGATAGCTGTGGCCCTCAATGACTTCTCCATCAACGGGCACCTTCTCCCCTGGCTTAATGCGCAGCAACATCCCTAGCTGGATGTCACAGACTGGAAGCGTGACGTCTTGGCCATCGACAATCGCTGTCGCGACTTGAGGCTGCAAGTTCATCAATGCCTGCAACGATTGATTGGTTTTCGCTTTCGCTTTCGCTTCAATAAAATGACCAAGCGAGATCAAACCGATAATCATCGCGCTCGCTTCAAAATAGACATGGCGTGATGCCTCTGGAAACCAAGATGGCATGATCACAACGAGCATGGAGTACAGCCAGGCAGCTCCCGTACCAAGGGCGACGAGTGTATCCATAGTCGCGCGTTTGTGTCTAAGGGCTTGGTAAGCATTGGCATAAAAGGCACGGCCAGCGGTCGCGAGAAGCCACAGACACAGCAAGCCAACAACGCCCCAAGCAAGCTGATCCGTTGAGTTTTGTATCGTCATGCTGCCACCGAGTACACCCCACAGCATAAGAGGTGCGCCCATGGCCAATGCCCAAATCGTATTACGCTTTTGCAGTGCTTGATGTTGTTGTAGTGCCTGCTGCTGTTTTTGCTGTGTTGAGGCTAAGTCTTCAACGACCTCACCTTGATAGCCTGCCTTTTTGACGGCTTGAAGCAGAGGTTGTTCTATTTCAGAATTAGCTAAGCTAGTAAGTACTAATGCGCTTTGCTCTGCAAGGTTAACGCGCGCTTTGTCGACGCCCGCGACCGATTGCAGCGCTTTTTCGACCGACGAAACGCAGCTTGCACATGTCATCCCTTGAATAAGCAGTTGAATGCTGGAACCAGGCTGAGAAGAAGCCGCTGAGCTGGTGGCTGATGCCTTAACTGAATCGACAGGCTTATTTTCGGTCGTAGTTTCTGTCGTATGGCTTAGCTCATTTCTCGCGGTGTCGAGTTGCGGAGCATCGCTCAATACGGCTTGGAAGCCACTTGCTCAATGGCGTCTTGGATGAGTTTAACATCAAGATTGGATTCAATAGTAAGTGACTGCTTACTTAGTGCAATGATATTGCTTGAATCAAGCGTTTCAAGTTGAGCCTGAAGCTTGGCGACGCATTTGCCACAGTTAAGGCCTGAGAGCTCAAAATACCGTACGGGTTTGGCCTCAAAGCCTAGGTCGGCGATAGGCTGGATAATGTCATCGATATTGGCGGCCGTCTCGACCGTTAAAGTGTGCTTATCGAGCTGTTTGATTTCAATATCAATCGATGACTGCTCCAATGCATTGCGAACTTTTTTTACGCAACCCATACAGGATAAGCCTGATAAATTGAGCGTATAAGTGACCATAACCAACCTCAATACTTGTGTACTAATGCTAAACATAAACCTTCCCTCAAGGGTAAGGTCAAGTGGTTTCATCTCATTTAGGTATAGAGATTGTAGAATTAGTGTAAGGTGATAAAATAGCGCCCAAAATTTGCAACGCACGATGACAAGCATTGTGCGACGTTGACAACAAGGTACTTTCGATGACGGTTAAAACACGTTTTGCTCCAAGCCCAACTGGCTATCTTCACGTCGGTGGTGCGCGTACTGCACTTTACTCTTGGTTATTTGCTAAAAACCAAGGCGGTGAATTCGTTCTACGTATTGAAGATACGGATCTTGAGCGTAACTCTCAGGAAGCGGTAGATGCGATCCTTGAAGGCATGCAGTGGATGGGACTTGAGTGGGACGAAGGTCCGTACTACCAGTCGAAGCGTTTTGATCGTTACAACGAAATGGTCGACAAGCTACTTGCAGAAGACAAAGCTTACAAGTGCTACGCACCAAAAGAACTACTTGAAGAGATCCGTGCTGAGCAAGAAGCAAATAAAGAGATCCCTCGTTACGATGCAAACCACCCGAAAATCGTTGCTGCAAACGCAGCGGCTAAAGAGGGTGACCCATGTGTGATTCGTTTCCGCAACCCGAAAGAGGGCAGCGTAGTATTTGATGATCAAATCCGTGGTCGTATCGAGATTGCTAACAGCCAAATGGATGATCTTATCATCCGTCGTACTGATGGTGCGCCGACCTACAACTTCGTGGTTGTGGTCGATGACTGGGATATGGGCATCACTCACGTGGTTCGTGGTGAAGATCACATCAACAACACGCCACGTCAAATCAACATCTATGAAGCTCTAGGTGCGCCAGTTCCGACTTTTGCTCACTGTGCAATGATCCTAGGTGATGATGGTGCTAAGTTGTCAAAGCGCCATGGTGCCGTGTCTGTTATGCAATATCGTGATGAAGGCTACCTGCCTAATGCACTTAACAACTACTTGGTGCGTCTAGGCTGGTCTCACGGTGACCAAGAGATCTTCTCTCAAGAAGAGATGATTAACTTGTTCTCACTAAACGCCATCTCTAAGTCAGCATCAGCGTTCAACACAGACAAGCTAAACTGGCTGAACAACCACTACATCAAGACATCTGAACCTGAGTACGTGGCTAAGCACCTGCAGTGGCACCTAGATGAGCAGAAGCTAAACACAGAAAATGGCCCTGCAATCACAGACGTGATCAAGCTTGTAGGTGAGCGTTGTAATACGCTTGTTGAGCTTGCAGAGCAGATCCGTTACTTCTACGAAGATTTCTCTGAGTTTGAAGCGGGTGCAGCGAAGAAGCACCTACGTGGTGTTGCTAAGCAGCCACTAGAAGCTGCGCTTGCTAAAGTAGAAGCGCTAGAAGAGTGGACAACGGCAAACATTAAAGAGCAAGTGATTGCTGCCGTTTGCGAAGAGCTAGAAATCGGCATGGGTAAAATCGGTATGCCACTTCGCGTAGCAGTGACGGGTGGTGGTCAATCACCTTCAGTGGATGCTGTTATGGAGCTTGTTGGCAAAGAGCGCGTGATTGCTCGCATTAAGATGGCGCTAGAGTTTATCGCTGAGCGTGAAGCAAACGCTTAATTGCCACGCAATGAATGTTGAAAAGCCGCGACTTAGGTTGCGGCTTTTTTGTGTCCTCAGAGCGAGGAAAATTGATAATAAAAAAGCGACCCTAGAGTCGCTTTCTGTATTCAACGTGCGTGCACGTCTCTATTTGGAGATGTAATCGCGAATAGAGGCTTCGATACCAGCAGCATCAAGGCCAAGTTCTGCGTGTAGCTCATCTTGAGTACCTTGTGCGATAAACTTGTCAGGAAGGCCAAGGTTAAGCACTGGCTTCATCAGCTTCTCACTCATCATAAACTCAATCACGCCCGCGCCAGCACCGCCAGCGATAGCGTTTTCTTCGAGAGTGACGATTACATCATGATTGTCACAGAGCTCACGGATAAGCGCCTCATCGAGAGGTTTAACAAATCGCATGTCAGCCACGGTAGCATTGAGATTGTCCGCAGCAACCAAAGCGCTGTCCAAGAAGGTACCGAAGGACAAAATCGCTACTTTTTCACCTTCGCGAACAATACGGCCTTTGCCAATCTCTAAAGCGGTGAACTCAGATTCTGGCGAAGTACCATTGCCGCTGCCACGAGGATAGCGAACGGCGCTAGGACCTGTGTGCATGTGACCGGTGTAGAGCATCTGGCGACACTCGTTCTCATCGCTCGGCGCCATGATCACCATGTTTGGAATGCAGCGCATAAAGCTCAGATCAAACGCACCTTGGTGAGTCTGACCATCCGCACCAACAAGACCAGCACGGTCGATGGCGAACATGACTGGTAGATCCATGATGGCCACATCGTGGATAAGTTGATCGTATCCACGCTGTAGGAAGGTCGAGTAAATCGCGACGATGGGCTTATTGCCAGCGATCGCCATACCGGTAGCGAGAGTGACTGCATGCTGCTCAGCGATAGCGACATCGAAGTACTGCTCAGGGTACTCTTTAGAGAAGCGAACCATACCAGAGCCTTCACGCATTGCTGGCGTAATAGCCATTAGTGAAGGATCTTGCGCCGCCATATCACATAAGAAATCGCCAAAGATTTTCGAGTATGTTGGTTTGCTTGAGCTGCTTTTCGGTAAGCTTGAGTGCGACGGGTCGAATTTAGGCACGCCGTGATAACCAATAGGGTCTTTCTCAGCCGGCTCATAGCCTTTACCTTTCTTAGTCATGATGTGCAGGAACTGAGGGCCTTTAAGCTCACGCATGTTTTTCAGCGTTTTGACCAGTTCATTCACGTCGTGACCATCAACAGGGCCGATGTAGTTGAAGCCAAGCTCTTCAAACAAGGTTCCAGGAACAATCATCCCTTTGAGGTGTTCTTCGGTGCGCTTGACCAATTCTTTGATTGGTGGCAGGCCAGACAGCGCTTTTTTACCGCCTTCACGGATAGAGGTGTACAGGCTTCCAGATAGCACTTGAGCTAGGTGGTTGTTCAGTGCACCAACGTTTTCCGAAATCGACATTTCGTTGTCGTTTAGGATAACGAGCATATCAGGGTGCACATCACCAGCATGGTTAAGCGCTTCAAACGCCATACCCGCAGTGATGGCGCCATCACCAATCACACTAACGACTTTGCGATCTTTACCTTCTTTGGCGGCAGAAATCGCCATGCCAAGTCCAGCACTGATAGACGTCGAAGAGTGACCAACAGAGAGTGTGTCGTACTCACTTTCTTCACGCCACGGGAAAGGGTGAAGACCATCTTTTTGACGGATAGTAGAAAGCTGCTCACGACGACCGGTTAAAATCTTATGTGGGTAGGCTTGATGGCTACATCCCAAATAAGCTGGTCGAAGGGCGTATTGTAGACGTAGTGCAGGGCTACGGTGAGTTCCACCGTGCCAAGTCCGGAAGCCAAGTGTCCACTAGACTGGCTCACTGAATTTAGCAAATACGTCCTTAGCTCCTCACACAGCTTAGGTAAAGATTCCTTCGGCATTAGGCGAAGTTCTTCTGGCGTGTTTGCTAATGTCAGTGTCGGATACTTTGAAATATCAAGTGTCATAGTTATTTAGCGCTTTAATATAGTCTAGTTGTTGCGCTCGATGACATATCGGGCGAAGTCTTCGAGTAGTTGCGTATTGTAGGGTATCGCTTGCAAAGCACAAAGTGCTTCTTCAAAAAGCTGTGTGGCTTTTTGCTGAGCCCCTTCCAGCCCCAACAATGCTGGATAGGTACTCTTGTTAAGTTCGACATCAGAGCCCTGTGGTTTTCCGAGGGTTTCGGTATCACCGACAATGTCCAAAATGTCATCTTGAACCTGGAACGCCAGGCCAATCGCTTCAGCGTAGGTTTCAAGCTGTGGCAAATATTCGCGACCTTTTTCACCCGCTGCTAAGGCGCCAAGTTGTACCGCGCATTTTATTAGCGCGCCTGTTTTGTGGCGATGGATTCGCTCAAGCTCATCGAGTGTCACTTGGCGGTTCTCAGCGTCGAGATCCAATGCCTGTCCGATGCACATACCCGCCGCGCCAGAAGCGCAAGCAAGCTCTTTTACCATAGTAATACGTTGTGATTCGGCAAATGGCGCCAAAGCCCTTCTGATAATATTGTGAAGGCCAGGGTTTGCAGAGCATCGCCGGTCAAAATTGCGGTGGCCTCATCAAACTCAATATGGCAAGTGGCTTTGCCACGGCGCAATTCATCATCGTCCATAGCTGGCAGGTCGTCATGAACGAGAGAGTAGGCGTGAATACACTCAATCGCAGCCGCTGGAGTGTCGAGCTGCTCTTCACTGCAACCAAAGATAGAGCCGGTGGCGTAGACTAAAAACGGTCTCGCACGCTTACCACCCAAAAGTAGGGCGTAGCGCATCGCTTCAATCAGTCGCTGCTGCTGAAAGGGATAGCTATCCAACCAGGCATCCAGTTGCTGGTTGTTACGGGTTTGATAAGACTTCAAAGTCTCAATCATGGGGATACTCACTTTTGACATTATTCTGACGGCTGAGCAAAGTCTTGAAGGTCGGCGTCATCATCTTTAGCTAATAAGATGCTCACTTTTTGTTCCGCTTCGGTCAGCTTTTGCTGTCCAGCTCTCGCTAGGGCGATACCACGCTCGAACTTCTTCAACGCGTCATCCAGTGCCAGATCGCCGTTTTCCAGTTGTTCTACGAGTGTATCGAGCTCGTCTACTGTCGCTTCGAACGACATGTTCTCAGGTTTCTTAGTCGCCATAACGTACTTATTTTTTATGAAATGATCGAACGTTACATGAGCGGCTAGCGATGGTCAAACTTATGGTGCGAAAAATGCTGTTAAGACCCGCTGTGCGGATTTTGATTGCTAAAAAAAACGTCAATATTACCCGCTAAGCCGTGATCTTCTCTGTAGAAAACGAATGGGAGCGGAGGAGTTCTGACAGTTTGCGACGCAATTTTGTGATTTTGTGGTCATAAATCGCTTAAAGATATGGTCACTTGGTCGATAACCTAAAAGTAACGAGATAGACTCGGGCTGCTTTTCGGTTCGTCTGAGTGGCTAAGATGTCAAATTTTCTATGGAGTGTTGAGTGGATTTAGCAACGCTGATAGGCCTCATTGGTGGGGTCGCTTCGATAATTATTGCGATGGTGCTCGGTGGTAGCATCATGACTTACTATGATACGACGTCGGTATTTATCGTTATCGGGGGATCGACGTTTGTCGTCTTGATGAAATTCACGCTAGGACAGTTCTTTGGCGCCGCCAAAATCGCCAGTAAAGCGTTTATGTTCAAAACCGATGAGCCAGAAGATTTGATCGCTAAGATTGTTGAAATGGCTGATGCGGCACGTAAAGGTGGCTTCCTCGCGCTTGAGGAAATGGACATTCAAAACAGCTTCATGCAAAAGGGCATTGACCTTCTCGTCGATGGCATGATGCTGAAGTGGTGCGCAATGCGATGCAAAAAGACATCGCCCTGACGGATGAGCGCCATGAAAAAGGTGCCGCGGTGTTTAGAGCTTACGGGGATGTCGCGCCCGCAATGGGCATGATTGGTACCTTGGTCGGCTTGGTTGCCATGCTTTCGAATATGGATGACCCTAAATCCATCGGTCCTGCAATGGCGATCGCACTACTCACTACGCTTTACGGTGCGATGCTTGCGAACATGTTGTTCTTCCCAATTGCCGATAAACTCACCCTGCGTAGAGAACAAGAAAACCTCAATCGTCGTCTAATAATGGATGGTGTGTTGGCCATTCAAGATGGTCAGAACCCTCGTGTTATTGATGGCTATCTTAAAAATTACATCAATGAAAACAAGCGCGCGTTCGATCTCGATGGCGAGTAGCGTTTCCGTAATGATTGATAACGGGATTAAGTGATGGAAGAGAAAGGCAAATGTAAGTGTCCACCTCCTGGCGCTCCCGCTTGGATGGCGACCTTCTCTGATCTCATGTCGCTGTTGATGTGCTTTTTCGTTCTGCTTCTGTCATTTTCAGAAATGGACGTACTGAAGTTTAAGCAGATCGCAGGCTCGATGAAGTTTGCTTTTGGTGTTCAAAACCGCCTTGAGGTCAAAGATATCCCTAAGGGCACCAGTATTATTGCTCAAGAGTTCAGGCCAGGCCGCCCAGAACCGACGCCGATTGATGTGATCATGCAGCAAACTATTGATATCACTCAGCAGACGTTAGAGTTTCAAGAAGGAGATTCGGATAGAGCGGGTGGCAATCAGCGCGATGATGGTAAGATCACCGGAGGCCAAACTGCTGACCGTACACAGAAGAACCAGATCGGTACTGCGTCTTCAGACAGTGAGCAGCAGAACGAAGATCTTGAAGAATTGGAGCAAGTGATTAAGCAAGCACTGCAACAAGAGATTAATCAAGGTGCGGTCGAAGTGGAAAACCTAGGGCAGCAGCTTGTTATTCGTATTCAAGAGAAAGGGGCATTCCCTGAAGATTCTGCGTTCTTACAGCCTAAGTTTAGGCCGCTGGTAAGGCAGGTTGCCGATCTTGTGAAAGATATTCCTGGCCAGGTTCGTGTCTCCGGGCATACCGATAATCTTCCACTCGATTCTGAGCTCTATCGCTCAAGCTGGGATCTCTCTTCGCAGCGCGCCGTGTCGGTTGCGCAAGAGATGGAAAAGGTGAAAGGTTTCTCTCATCTCAGACTCAGAGTCATTGGTGTCGCCGATACAGAGCCACTAGGACCGAATGATACCGAGCGACAAAGGCTCGAAATCGCCGGGTTGAAATCAGTATCATGCAAGGTGAGCCGGTGTACACCGATGAGGTATCGGCTGATGGCAACTAATGGTTAAGTGATTGCCATGACGTCTAAAAACGCCAGAGCTTTGCTCTGGCGTTTCCGTTTTTTTACCCTAGAGTAACGCCCTTTGTTTGAATTGGGTGGATTGCTCGCATCTTATAAAGGTTGCGGGTATACTTGCGCCCCTAATGAACAATCGCTCAGTGACTTCTCATAGTTTGCACTCTGAGTTGAGCGAATTTGTACTACAGTTGATATGTGTTTCCCCATACTGTCGCGCTTAGACAGCATTGCAACGAGATGTGAAAAGACTATGAGATTTATCGTAAAGCCCCATCCAGAGATTTTTGTAAAAAGCGATTCAGTGCGTAAGCGCTTTACAAGGATCCTTGAGTGCAACCTGCGAATCATTATCCAGCGCCGTACGGAATCGGTGGCGGTGTTTAACCGTCGTGATCACATTGAAGTGAGTGCAAGTTCAGACCAATATCACAAAGAGGTATTGGAGATCCTGACTCAAACCCCAGGTATCCACCACGTGCTTGAAGTTCAGCAATCTGATTTTGCTGACATGCACGATATCTATGAGCAAGTTCTTGAGCTTAATGGCAAAAATATCGAAGGCAAAACCTTTGTGGTACGTGCGAAGCGTCGTGGTAAGCATGACTTTACCTCGATTGAGCTCGAGCGTTACGTAGGCGGTGGTCTTAATCAAGCAGTTGAAAGTGCCAGTGTTAAACTGTCTAAGCCTGATGTGACTGTGAATATCGAAGTCGCGAACGACAAGCTTAACCAAGTTATCGCACGTCACAAAGGCCTGGGCGGCTTCCCGCTAGGGACTCAAGAGGATGTATTGAGTCTTATCTCCGGTGGTTTTGATTCGGGCGTGTCCAGTTACCTGCACATTAAGCGTGGTTCAAAAACGCATTACTGCTTTTTCAATCTTGGCGGCCCTGCGCACGAGATCGGCGTAAAGCAAGTGGCTCACTTCCTTTGGAACAAATACGGCTCGTCAGCGAAGGTGAAGTTCCTCTCTGTAGACTTCGAACCGGTTGTTGCTGAGATCCTTGAGAAAGTGGAAGACGGCCAAATGGGCGTTATCCTCAAACGTATGTTTATGCGTGCTGGTGGTATGCTTGCTGAGAAGTTCGGTATTGAGGCACTAGTAACAGGTGAAGCGCTGGGTCAGGTTTCTAGCCAAACATTGACTAACCTTCGCCACATCGATGGCGTGACAGATACGTTGATTCTTCGTCCTCTTATCAACTGGGATAAAGAAGACATCATCGATCTTGCGCGTGAAATCGGTACCGAAGACTTCGCTAAGACCATGCCTGAATACTGTGGTGTGATCTCCCGCAAACCAACGGTTAAAGCCGTTAAAGCGAAGCTTGAAGCGGAAGAAGAGAAATTTGATTTCGCGGTTCTTGAACAAGTGGTGCGCGATGCTCGTATGATGGATATCCGTGATATCGAGAAAGAGAGCCAAGAGCAGGCGCCGGAGGTTGAGCAAGTGGAATCGGTTGAAAACGATGCAATTGTACTAGACATTCGCAGTGCAGAAGAGGAAGAAGCAAGCCCATTAGAGCTTGATAACGTAGAAGTGAAACATCTGCCATTCTTCAAACTAGGCACTAAGTTTGGCGACCTCGACCAATCGAAAACGTACCTGTTGTACTGTGATCGTGGCGTAATGAGCCGTTTGCAAGCCTTGTACTTGCAAGAGCAAGGTTTCAGCAACGTGAAAGTGTACCGCCCATAGGGAGTACACACCTCGCTCAATCGACGAGTTTAATAAGAAAACGCCAAGCGATCTGCTTGGCTTTTTTTGTTTGAGCGTTTAAAAATCCGCGGGTGCAAAAAAGCCAGTCAACAGACTGGCTTTACAATTTACACTCACGTAGAGGTTAGGCGCTGGTCTTAGTGACGTCAACGTACAGTTTTAACTTCTGACCTGGCTTAAGGTATTTGTTTTTCTGCAGACTGTTCCATTTCACCACATCATTGGTGCGCACTTTAAATTTGTGGGCAATGCCGCTAATGGTGTCACCGTTGCGCACTGAATAGAAGATGGTGCGAATGATAGCGCCATCGCTAGCACTCTTCCAAATCACCAGCTCTTGACCGACACGCAATGTGTCTCTTGGCCCCATGCCATTCCATTTTGCTAATGATTGGTGTGACACCTTGTTGGCTTTCGCAATCGACCACAAGCTATCACCACTTTCTACCTTATGGGTGACTTTGTAGTTACCACGAGAAGTCGATTGAGTTTTTGCTAGGCGATTAGCCGCACTTAGGCTGTAAGTGGCGTCGTCCTTGGTTGACGTTGGAACCAACAGATACTGACCTGCACGAATGTTATTGTTGCTTAGACCATTCGCATTACGAATTACCTTAGTCGTAGTTTGGTGGCGCTGAGCAATAACACTGAGCGAATCACCCGATTTTACCTTGTAGCGTACTAGGCGCATACCTTTACCACGGTTTTTCTCTAGCTCAACGCGGAATTTGTCAACGCTATCGATAGGCAGCAGTAGGGTTTGTGGGCCGTTTGGCGCTGTTGCCCATTGGTTGTATGCCGGATTGTAGCTCTGTAGCTCCTTGACAGAAATGCCGGCGTACTTAGCCGCAATCGCGAGATCAAGCTGTTCATTTGGCTCAACCAATTCAAGAACGGGTTGGTTTGGGATCGCAGGGATATCAACGCCGTATTTCTCAGCGTTGGCGAGAATATCAGCTAAAGCCAACAGTTTCGGCACGTAGCCACTGGTCTCTTTGGGTAAATCTAGAGAGAAGAAGTCGATAGGTTTACCGGCATTGCGATTTTTTCGAATCGCGCTAGAGACTCGGCCGCCGCCACTGTTATAGGCCGCAATGGCATGATTCCAGTTGCCGTCAAAGCGTCGGTTAAGCTGCGTTAAGTAATCGAGCGCGGCATGGGTCGATAGCGTCACATCACGGCGACCATCAAACCAATAGGTTTGATCTAGGCCGAACGCTTTACCAGTGGCTGGAACAAACTGCCATAAACCCGCCGCGCTGCCGTGTGAATAGGCAAATGCATCAAACGAGCTCTCTACGATGGGAAGTAGTGCCAGTTCAAGCGGCAAGTCACGCGCTTCGATCTCTTCAGTAATGAGGTATAAAAACGGTTTCGCGCGCTGCGAGACTGTTTTTAGGTGATTAGGGTGCTTGATGTACCACTTGCGATAGTAATCGACTTTCGCATTATCCGGGATCTCCATCTCCAACTGCATCGCGATACGCTTCCAAACGTCCTCTTGTTGTTGAGGCGTGAGTGCTTTCGGTGCAGGTTTTACTTCAGGAGTGGTAACGGAAACGGGCTTTGTTGTTTTAGTTGTCGCTGTTTCTGCAGGAGAGTTGGTTGGCTCTGTTGTGGTGCTGCTTGTATCTGGCTGAGTCATTTGACAACCAGCCAGCAACAGGGCAAATGCCCAACTGTATTTCTTATGCATTGTGTTTGCTACAACCTCTTACTTGAACGGCTGAGCATAATACTAATAGGCGTTGGGCCAAACAAGCAGCAAAACGTTAAAATTCGTTCTTCCACTCACGTAATGCGGTAAAAGTGGCTAAGGGATCATTATTCGCACTGCGATTTGCAACCGAGTTCACAACTTCGGTTTGCGTAGTGCGTAAGAACGGGTTGATGCGTTTTTCCACGGCAATCGATGTAGGTAAAGTCGGAAGTCCTTTGGCTCTTTTCTGATTCGCGTCATCGCGATATTGGTGCAGAAACTCATTGTGTGGCTCAACGGCGAGGGCAAACGCGAGGTTACTTAGCGTGTATTCGTGCGTGCAGTACACTTCAGTTTCTTCCGGGAGTAGCGTGAGCTTTTGCAGTGAGTTGAACATTTGCTCGGGCGTGCCTTCAAAAATGCGGCCGCAACCGGCAGAGAACAAAACATCACCGCAAAACAGCTTACCATCACCCACAAAGCCAATGTGGTCGAGAGTATGTCCAGGCAAATTCAGTACCAGAAACTCCTCGTGGAAAAGGTTTATGCGGTGACCTTCGGCTACCCTATGGGTTAGGTGTTCAGTAGAAGAGTGTTCAGGACCAATGACACTGATAGAAGGATATTTCTCAATCAGCTTGGCGATACCGCCGGTATGATCCCAATGATGGTGGGTCACAAGAATCGTCACAAGCTCAAGTTCGTTTTGCTCTAGGTAGTTAATTACCGGCTCAGCATCGCCTGGATCGACAACAGCACACAAGTTTTGGTTATTTTGAATAAGCCAGATGTAATTGTCATTAAATGCAGGTATGCTTTTGATATGTAACATTGTTGTTTCTCCAGTTCGGTTTGGGAGATTGCCCGAATATGAAACCAGCTCGCAGCAAGAAAAAAGTAGACCATCCTCATTCCTGGGATGAACTCGCCAATGGGCAATGGGTATCGGAATCGATTCAAACGCGCCTTGACGAGTGGTGTCCGAAGTTATTTGGTTACCACTTACTTAAATTAGGTGGTTTAAGCTGCGAGTTAACCAGCTGCAATTGCAATATTCAGCATCAAGTCAATCTTGATGTTAAAAACCCTCTTCACAATGTTATCGCTGACCGCTATGAATTGCCATTTTTAGAAAAGAGTTTTGATGCGATAGTGATGTCGCATCAACTTGAGTATGCAGAAGATCCCCATCGTTTACTGCGCGAAGTTGATCGGGTGATGATGGATGATGGCTATTTGATTTTGACCGGGTTCAATCCCATGAGCTTTACGGGATTGGCAAGCCTGATGCCTTGGCGTAAAAACAATTTTCCGTGGAGTGGTCGAATGTTCACTCCAGGTCGCATCAAAGATTGGCTCGGGGTACTCAATTACCAAGTCGTATATGCCGATACTTATGCCCTGTTTCCAATGAAACGTTATCGCACCATGTGGACTTGGCTAGAGAGCAGTATGGGGGATTGGGCATCGCCAATGGGCAGTTTGTATTTTATCGTCGCGAGAAAGCGTACTTATCCGCTAAAACCGATCAAGCCCCACTGGCGCCTGAAAAAGAAACTGACGCCCGCAAGCGTCAGTTATCGAACTGCAGATAAACAGCAGTCCGGCGATTGTCGTTAGCTAG
>NZ_JYJK01000129.1 GCF_003263785.1 Vibrio variabilis | reverse complement strand
GGTATTCCTGACGTATGGGCATCGGCGCTTGGCTCCTGGTGGGCGTATTACGAACTTGGCTGGGGTGGCTGGTGTTCTGGGATCCAGTGGAAAATGCTTCTTTCATGCCTTGGCTGGCCGGTACGGCACTGATGCACTCATTGGCAGTGACAGAAAAACGCGGCACCTTTAAAGCATGGACAGTATTGCTGGCGATCTCTGCATTCTCTTTAAGTCTATTAGGTACCTTCTTGGTTCGTTCCGGTATCTTGGTATCGGTGCACGCATTCGCCTCTGATCCATCGCGCGGTATGTTCATCCTTGGCTTCTTGGTATTTGTTATCGGTGGCTCGCTGTTGCTGTTTGCTTGAAAGGTGCATCTGTGCGTGCACGTGGCAACTTTGATTTGCTATCGCGTGAGAACGCATTGCTTGGCAACAACGTGCTGTTGATGGCGGCGTTGGTTGTCGTACTTGTGGGTACCTTGTTACCACTGGTACACAAACAGATTGGGTTAGGCTCAGTCTCTATCGGTGCGCCTTTCTTTGATATGCTGTTTGCATGGCTGATGATTCCGTTCTCGTTCCTACTAGGTATCGGTCCACTGATCCGCTGGAAGCGTGACAAACTATCGACACTTGCTAAACCAATGATTATCTCAGGCATTATCTCGGTAGCATTCTCTGCGCTGATGATGTTTGTTCTAGCCGAGTACTTCACTGGCATGGCATTCCTTGGTTGGCTGATGGCGTCTTGGATCATTACCATGCACGGCTTTGAACTGTACGAGCGTGCCACCCATCGTCACTCGTTTGCTGAGGGTGTGAAGAAGCTACCGCGTAGTCACTGGGCAATGATTCTTGGCCACCTAGGTCTAGCGGTGAGTATCATTGGTATTGCGATGGTGCAGATTTACAGTATCGAACGCGATGTTCGCTTGGCTCCAGGTGAGACCTATCAGGTGTACGATTACAACTTCTACTTCCAAGGTGTACGTGATAAAGATGGCCCTAACTACGACGGTTATATCGCTGACTTTGAAATCACCAAAGATGGAAAGTACATCAACACATTGCACGCGGAGAAACGTTTCTATCGCACAGCGAAGTCGATGATGACGGAAGCGGCAATTGACCGTGGTGTAACACGCGATCTCTACATTGCGATGGGTGAGCGTCTAGATGATGGTAAGTCATGGGCAGTACGCATCTACCACAAACCATTCGTACGCTGGATTTGGTTTGGTGCCCTCATGATGTCAATTGGTGGCATATTGGCGATCAGCGATAAACGTTACCGATTCAGAAAAACCGATAAAGCGAAAGGAGAGGCATAATGAATAAGAAGATTCTGTTTATTCCGTTAGTTGCCTTTCTGATCTTGGTTGCGGTGTTTGCCGTGCAGTTGGGTCGCAACCAAGCGGGTGACGATCCAACGAAACTAGAGTCGGTGTTAATTGGCAAGCAGGTACCCCAGTTCCGTCTAGAAGACCTGGCGGAACCCGGCAAGCTGTACGACCAAGCGGTATTTAAAGGTGAGCCTCTACTTCTTAATGTATGGGCGACTTGGTGTCCAACCTGTTATGCCGAGCACCAATATCTTAATGAGCTTGCCGCAAATGGCGTGAAAATCATTGGTCTTAACTACAAAGACCAGCGTGATAAAGCGGTTCAGTGGCTAAACGAGCTTGGTAACCCATACCTAATCAGTCTCTTCGATGGTGACGGTATGCTTGGACTGGATCTTGGCGTGTACGGAGCACCTGAGACGTTTTCTCATTGATGCGAATGGTGTCATTCGTTATCGCCATGTCGGTGATGTTAACTCGCAAAACTGGAGTGAAAAACTTCAGCCGTTGTATCAGCAAATGCTAGAGGAGGCGAAGCAATGAAAAAATGGTTAGTTGCCCTGGCCTCAAGCTTAGTCTTGGCATTTGCGGTAAACGCCACAATTGAGATCCATGAATTCGATTCTTTAGAGCAAGAGAATCAGTTTAAGGAGCTGAGCCATACATTGCGTTGCCCTAAGTGTCAAAACAACACGATTGGTGACTCAAATGCTGAACTTGCGCAAGATTTGCGTCAGAAAGTGTATGAGATGACCAAAGAGGGTAAATCGAAGCAAGAAATCGTGGATTACATGATTGCCCGTTACGGTAACTTTGTCACCTACAACCCGCCATTGACGCTTGCGACGTCGATTCTCTGGCTTGGACCACTGTTTGTCATTGTTCTCGGCTTTGGATTGATTGTTGTCCGCAGTCGTAACAATCGTGCCTTGAGGGCGCAGCAAAGTGAACAGTGGAGCGAAGACAAAGAGGCCAAACTCAAAGCTTTACTGGATGACAAAGAGACTGGAGATAAGCAGTAATGACACTATTTTGGATATCAACAGTCGTTCTTGTCGTCGTTGCTATTGTGCTGTTGGCGCTGACACTAAACAGCAAGAAAGCCAATAATGATGAACAACTTCGTGACGAACTAAACAAAGCATTCTACAAAGATCGCCTGACTGAGCTGGAAGAAGAAACTAACGAAGGTTTGGTTGAAAACCAGCAAGATTTGATTGACGATCTTAAGCAATCACTTCTTGATGACATTCCAAATCAAGCGGAGACAAAGAAAACGTCTTTATCACCAATGACGATTCTTGTGCCTTCGGTGGTGCTGGTTGTCGCCATGACTTACGGGTTGTACATGCATTTTGGTGGCGCTGGGAAAGTTCAGGCATGGCAAGAGGTGTCTGGTCGTTTGCCAGAGCTTTCTAAGCGTCTGATGGGTGAGTCTGCCGAGCCAATGACAGAAGACGAAATGCAGGATCTAACGTTAGCGCTTCGTACTCGTCTGCACTATCAACCAGATGATTCAACTGGCTGGTTATTACTTGGTCGTATTGCACTGGCTAACCGTGACGTGACAACAGCAACAGATGCAATGGAAAAGGCCTACCGCCTTGAGCCAAATGATGCAGATGTGAAGCTGGGTTATGCGCAAGCCTTAATGATGTCACAAGATGAGCTAGAGCAGAATCAAGCTCGAGGCCTATTAAACAGCTTGTTGAAAGAAGAGTATGTGGATCTACGCGTACTTTCCCTTCTCGCGTTTGATGCTTTTGAGCGCCAGGACTACCCTGCAGCGGTTCGCTATTGGTCTGTTATGCAACGTATGATTGGCCCTGACGATAGCCGTTACGAAATGTTGACTCGCAGTATTGAAAATGCGCAAGCCAAAATGGGTGAGCCCATTGTTGAGGGCAAATCTGTCGCCGTCACGATTACTGTTTCACCACAAGCGAGCTTTCCGCAAGATGCTGCATTGATTGTGTCTGTGCATCCAGCTGATGGTTCTCCAATGCCAGTCGCGGCAGCACGCTACCCGTTAGGAACATTCCCACGCACGGTAGTCCTGGATGACAACAACAGCATGATGCAAGGTCGTAAGCTATCTAGCCTTGATGGTTTGATTGTTAGAGCCCGTATTGACAGTGATGGCTACGTTGCAACTCGCGATGGCGATTGGTTTGGTGAGAGCCAGCCAGCCGCACTTGGTGATACTGTCGAGCTTGCTATTGACCAACAGTACTAATCCACAAACTACGGCATGCGGTTAAATAAAGTGTGTCCAACTTGTTGCTTTAACTAGCTTGGACGGTCGCATGCCGCTATACTCATCCATAGTGGTTATCAATACAATCTGACGTTAATTACTTACTTATCAAGTAAATAGAAAAATAGTTAATACATCAGACGCAGATTGTACCGGCTTATGGATGAGGTTATGCAATCAGCAATAACCGGCAAAAAGTCTACGCTTTTTGCCGTTTTTGTATCTAGCGTATTTCTATTTGGCTGCTCTTCAGCACCAAAAGACGAGCAAGTTCCTTCGGTTCAGGAGTCAACGACGCCTCCTATTGAGTCTGAATCTGTCGGTACTTCGATAGAGGCTACCAATGCGCCACAAGACGCGGTGAATGATTCTGGTGTTAGCGCCGCTCAAAGTCGTGTCGATCTAAGTAGCGAAACGCCAGTTGGCACCGATGTTTATGACCCGTTTGAAGGTTTCAACCGGGCGATGTTTACTTTCAACTATGACTATCTAGACCCTTACTTCGTTAGGCCTGTCTCTTTGGCTTATGTGAACTATACCCCCGTACCAATCCGCTCTGGCGTGAGTAATTTTCTTGCTAACCTGGATGAGCCATTCAGTGCTGTGAACAACGTAGTGATGGGTAATGGCTCTAAAGCGCTCGACCACTTCAACCGTTTTTGGATCAACAGTACGCTTGGTCTGTTGGGCTTTATTGATATCGCCTCCGCAGCAGGTATAGAGAAGCACGACAAGAAAGAGTTTGGTGATGCGGTTGGTCACTACGGTGTCGGCACCGGTCCATACTTCATGGTACCCGGTTACGGACCAATTACCTTGCGTGAGGGGGCAGATGTCGTCGATGGTCTTTATCCACCAATTTCATTCTT
This sequence comes from Vibrio variabilis, assembly GCF_003263785.1. Taxonomy (GTDB): domain Bacteria; phylum Pseudomonadota; class Gammaproteobacteria; order Enterobacterales; family Vibrionaceae; genus Vibrio; species Vibrio variabilis. The sequence goes on along the minus strand of NZ_JYJK01000129.1, from coordinate 33,633 downwards.
GAATTTCTGGGCAAGCCTTGGCAAGTGGGCGCTAGAAGGCATGGAGAAACGTGCACTCGTCGTGTCTCAAGAGGCAACGTTGGAACGCTCACCAGATCCATATGCACTAACACGTGATATCTATATTCAACGCCAGAACTACAATGCTGAAGTGGTCAGTGATGAGGTTGATGAAGAGCAAGAAGCGTACATAGATGATTACTTGGATAGCTTTGATGAGTAGCTTTAACAAGTAGTCCTAGTGAGTAAAAATAAAACGTCACTCAATTGAGTGACGTTTTTTTCGTAGAAAACTTGTCGTCATCTTCACGACAGTGAAGATCGTCTAAGACGTGTGACTAACATTAATTGATAGGTTTACTCACCATTTTGGTTATCAACGCGCTGTACGAGCTCCCCTTTTGCAAGGGGGTGACGATATTTCTAGTAGTCTCTGCTACCAAGTCAGAAGATTAGAAGCGGTAGTTAGCTTGAACACCTGCAATCCAAACGTCACCTGAGATTTCACCTTCAAATGTACCAAATACTGCCGCACTTCCATCTAGTGCATCACGTGGTTCAACAATAGACGCATCGCGAGCCATTATGTAGGTCAGACCGCCATCTAAGGTAAACTGCTTGGTAAAGGCGTAGCTAACACCCGCACTAAGCCAAGTACGGTCAGTCTCTGGGATCGTTGTGGTACGGTACTTGTCGTCAACTGCAGACATGTCGTATGCCACGCCACCACGCAGTGCAAGCTTGCTGTTTAACTGGTAGGTTGTGCCCAATGCGAAGCGATAGCTGTCTTTCCAGTTCTCGTTCTTGATAGGAGACGTCACACCATCTACAAACTTAGCTTCCAGCTTTTCAAAGCTGCTCCACTGGGTCCAGTTAATGCTTGCATGCATCGCCCATTGGTCAGTGAGTTGGTGGAAAGACGCAAGTTCAGCGGTTGCAGGAAGAGCTACGCTAAGCTTGCCGTCGCGACGACCTTGGAAGTGGAAGACTTCGCCCTCGCCGTATCCATCAAAATCCATCATCACTTCAGATTTATAGGCAAAACCGAGGCGATGGCTGTCGTTGATTTGCCATGCCGCACCGAGGACATAACCCCAAGAGCTGTCAGTGCCTTCGACATATTTAAGGTATGAGCCTTTTTGAATAGCTGTAGTTGCTGATGTGGGCAGTGTAAAAGGAGCCGTTGCACCAATCTTACCTTCACCAGTAACAAAACGGATACCACCACCAACACTGAATGCATCATTGATTTGGTAACCAAGGTTTGCCACCGCTTCAACGGTCATGATCTTCGCTTCATTACCATATTGTGTCGCTTTGAATTCGCTGCCTAGGTTCGTTTCCATGCCATAGTTTGAACCCAATGCCAAACCAGCAAACCATTGTTCGTTGATTTGATGGGAAACATAAAGGTTAGGTACTGGCGCACTGTTCGCAATGTCTTTCGCTTCGGTGTAGACAGGTTGACCACCAATGGCCGCCGTGCCTTTCACATCAATGTTAGGTTCAACGTACAACACACCACCGGAGATTTGTGTGCCTTCCAAGTAGGTAAGCATGGCAGGGTTACGCCATTGTGCGCCAGCATTATCCGCCATCGCCGCTTCACCAGCGTAAGCTCGGCCTAGGCCAGTCGCAGAGTACTCAGCAAGTTGAAAGCCTGCCGCAGACGCAGTCGTAGACGCTAGTGTTCCCAATACCACTGCAATAGCAAGGGGAGAGTATTTGGTATTTATCATTGTTGTTCGCTCAAATTAATTGCGTTTAGAGCGCAGATTCTATTTTTAGAGCATTAACTTTAAAACTATTTTGTGACTAAAAGTGCATTTTTAAGATTATCTATCGGCAGGGGTTATTTTGTAGGTGAATATTCTGGTTGTTATCGAGATGTTGTGAAATTTGAGCGTACAGCTGTAAGGAGGGAAGGGCGTGATATGTGCAGAAAAGCAAAAAGGGCCGATACATCGACCCTTTTGAGATATAGGAGGCTAGTGCTTAGAAGCTGTAGCTGTATTGGATACCAGCAAGGATTGCGTCAGCGCGCGTAGTTGCTGTTAGCATTTCAACACCAGGAACGATTGTTTCAGAAACATTTACGTCTTTACCCATTAGGTAAGTGAAACCGAAGTCAATTGTGTGGTGCTGTTTGAAGTTGTAACCAAAACCAGCGGACAACCATTGGCGATCCGAATCAGGAACAGAAATCGACGTTAGCTTATCCTGAGCGGCAGTATCGTACATATAACCGGCACGTAGAGTCCAAGCATCGTTTAGGTAATATGTACCACCGATAGCTACGTGATAACCATCTTGCCATTCGTAGTCTTTAACAGTTACACCATTGTTTGTCTCAATTTTGTCGAAAACACTCCAACCGATCCATTGAAGACTGTAGTGTACAGCGAACTTTGAATCTTGAATTTTGTGATAACCTGAAAACTCTAGCATGCTTGGCAAAGGTAGCTTGATGCTGTCAGCAGTCAAATCACCCGAGTAGAATACATCACCTTTCGCTTCGATTTCAGGACTGTAGTGGTAGCCTAGACCGAAACGGTTGTTTTCATTTAATTCAAAAACAGTACCTAGATTAAAACCGACTCCTACGCCATCAGCTTCGATATCTACCGCGGTATCTACTGGCGCCGGGAAGCCAGTTTTACGCACTAACTTGCCGCTACCTTGTACGATATCAATACCACCGCCGATGCTCCATTGCTCGTTAACTCGGTAGGCTGCATTTAACGTGTAGTTGATGCTTGAAATCTCGGTAGTACCACCAAAGACTGTTGCTGCTGGAATTTGTCCTGCAGGGAAACCTGACCCGGCGCCAAAGTTATCATCAAAGTTGTTGTTAGTACCAAAGTTGGAATAGATGCCTGCACCTAGTGCCCACTGATCATTTAAACGGTGAATGTAGTAAATGTTTGGGACAGGTGTACCGCTGCTATTATTTGCGTCCGCAACAGGAGCTCCTGTGATGTAGTTGATGTCTTTTACATCAATATTTGTCTTAATGTAGTTAACGCCACCAGAAAACTGGTGCGAGTCAAATAGTGTCATTGCCGCAGCATTACGTGCCATTACCGATGCGTTGTCGGCGATAACTGCATCACCTGCAAATGCGCGGCCTAGACCCGTTGCAGATTGAGAGTTGAGCTGGAAACCAGCGGCTGCTGCTTGTTGAGAGGCGAAAGTGAGTGACGAGACTGCCACTGCTAATAGTGTTTTTTTATACAGACGCGAAGTAGTCATTTAGTATACATCCTTTTTTGTAATCGCCTCTTATGGGCGTTAGTGTAAATTGAGTTAAAACTCAATTCGGGCTGATCCTAATCGCTAGTATAGACATTAGAAATCAGACCAGTAATCAAAATGACGCAAAAAGTATATAAATGACGACTATTTGGCAGTAAAAGCATCGAATATGTCGATATTTAGAGTTGGTGCTCTAAATTCGAGTGAAGATACAAAAAAGGCTTACCTCGAAAGATAAGCCTTCTTAATTACGTTTTTTTAAGCTGGGTTCATGACTTTTCTGATGTTTTCGCCGATTTTCGCTAAATCTTCGCCCTCTTCTCCAACTAGGATAAAGCTGCTATTTCCCATCGGCTTAACCATGCCTGTCATGCCATCTTTATCGAAGCTTTCCACTTGGTCAGTGGCAATACCTGTAAGAAATAGGGTGACTTTACCTTTCTCGCCCTCAAACACGATGTGCATTGCATTTGAATCACCAAAACCACAATGATTAATGTAAAACACATGATATGGAAAGCTTTGTCCTAACTGGTAGGAAAACGGCAATAGCTTGGCGTTTATTTGCTCTTTCGAGGCATTTTCATCCAAAGAATCAATAAAGCTTTTCTCTGCGTTGAAGTGCTCCATCGCCATGTCTGGCAGCGATGCTTGCGCGTCAGACACGACTATATTACCCCAGTTAACCTGACCTACAAGCAAGCCAAATGCAAAGGCCACAGATGCAGCCATAGATAGTGCTCGTTTACCGAAGCTCACTTTAACCACGTTATTCTCTGGCGGTTGGTTAAACAAAATTCGATCGGCAAGATCGTCAGGTACGTCAACTTTCATCGCCTGTTCGATACGCGCATCTAGACCCAGAATGTCATCCAGGTATTTGGCGTTAGCCTCACTGTTTTTGGTTGCCTCCAACAGCTCGGGATCTCTTGCCTTAGGATCGGACATAACGCGACGACGGAATTCTAACTCATCCATTTTGTTGCCCCCTATGTGCATCCTCAGACTCAAGCATCTCTTTAAGCTGGTTTCGAGCTCTAAATAATCGAGTCATAACGGTATTCTTGTTTAAGTCGAGTATGTTGCCAATTTCCTCACCACTAAAGCCACCGACGACTTGAAGGAAAAGCGGCTCGCGATACTCGACATCGAGTTTCATGATTTGTGCTTGAAGCCATTCCTGTTGATGGTACGGATCATCAGACACTTTGGCATCATTGCCGTAGTCATCAATATCAACCAGATCGAACTGCTTGCGCTCGAAGCGTCTTGCATTCTCTCTGCGCAGAATAGTGATCAGCCACGACTTCGCTGCCTTTTCATCTTGCAAGCTGTCTAACGACTTCCACGCTCGAAGGCAAGTCTCTTGAACCAAATCCTCCGCGATAGGCTTGTCTTTGCATAGCCAATACGCATATCGGAAGAGGTCGCGATGATAAGCACGCACCAGTGCTTCATATTTTCTTTGTCTGTCCATATCCGAGTTGACCGGACGTTTCGAGAATTTCTTTCCAAAATTTTTAATTAATGACACAGGAGCCCCCGTTTTCGCTCTGTGAACCGTGTTTTTTGTCCCGTGGTGTCAGTAAAGTCACACAAAATTGATCTAGTTCAAAATTCAGACCTGTGGAGAAGCTATATTAGACCCTGTCATCTCGTTGGTCTTTCGAGACTAACATGTTGAGCAAGATGACACTTCCTTTTGAAGGCTGACTTTACTTTCTCCTAATCAGGAAACTGATTATTTTCAATTGGCGCAAGTTAATTGCTTTAGAGATTCCAACCACACAATTTATCTGTGTGGTTTTTTTTTGCCTGAAATCCTGCCGATATCTTCTTGTTTTCTCACACCATATTGTTGCCGACTTTACGCAATTCTCATATTCCATTTTGGTCGACCCTATCACGTTATTCAATAAAACCGCTGATATTTGTCAAACGGTTGTTTTAAATCCGTAACAATCCCGTTACAATGCGTGTGGTCAGACCTCTTTAGGAAGGAGAAACTATGAGCAGTAAGGACGTGGGGAAAATCGATCTCACCACTCGAAACGGTGAGCGAATTGCTGTTGTGGCGGGGCTTCGTACCCCTTTTGCCCGCCAAAGTACCGAATTTAGTCAAGTACCAGCGGTGGACTTAGGAAAAATGGTCGTCGCTGAAATGATGGCACGCACCGATATTGATCCTAAGTTGATCGACCAAGTGGTGTTTGGTCAAGTAGTGCAAATGCCGGAAGCGCCAAATATTGCTCGTGAAATTGTTTTGGGCACTGGAATGGACATCCATACGGATGCTTACAGTGTGACGCGCGCCTGTGCGACCAGTTTCCAAGCCGCGGCTAACGTTTGTGAAAGCATTATGCAGGGACGATAGATGCCGGTATTGCTGGTGGTGCAGACTCGTCGTCAGTGCTACCCATTGGCGTATCCAAGAAACTTGCTGCTAACCTATTGGCTCTGAGTAAAACCAAAACGGTCGGCCAAAAACTCAATATTCTTAAAAAGCTATCGTTTAAAGATTTGATGCCAGTCCCCCCTGCCGTCGCAGAGTACTCGACAGGTCTTTCTATGGGTCAAACTGCCGAGCAAATGGCAAAATCACACGGTATTACCCGTCTAGAGCAAGATGAGCTTGCTCACCGTTCTCACACTCTTGCTTCTCAAGCATGGAAAGAGGGCAAAGTGCGCGACGAAGTGATGTCTGCATTCCCTGAGCCATACAAAAAGAGCTTAGATGAAGACAACAACATTCGTCATGACTCCGAGCTTTCTAGCTACAGCAAACTGCGTCCTGCCTTTGATAGGCAGTACGGCAGCGTTACCGCAGCAAACAGTACGCCGTTAACCGATGGCGCAGCAGCAATTATGTTGATGCGCGAAGGGCGAGCGAAAGAGCTTGGACTCGAAATCAAGGGTTACATTCGCTCTTACGCTTTCTCAGCGATTGGCGTTCGTGAAGACATGCTGATGGGGCCTTCTTATGCTACACCGATGGCGCTAGATCGCGCGGGTATTTCTCTGTCCGATCTAACGCTTATCGATATGCATGAAGCCTTTGCCGCACAAGCACTATCTAATGTGAAGATGTTTGCCAGCGATAAGTTCGCTCAAGAAAAGTTGGGTCGTTCTAAAGCGATCGGTGAAATTGATATGGATAAGTTCAACGTACTTGGTGGCTCCCTTGCTTATGGTCACCCGTTTGCCGCGACTGGTGCACGAATGATCACGCAAACGTTGAATGAACTGAAGCGACGCGGGGGAGGGCTTGCCCTTAACACTGCGTGTGCAGCAGGTGGCTTGGGTGCAGCAATGGTTCTGGAGGTAGAATAATGAGTGAACAAAAAGCCTTTCATCTTTCGGTAGATGAGCAGAACATCGCATGGCTTGGCATCGATGTGCCAGGCGAAAAAATGAATACGTTACAAGCTGCGTTTGCCGAAGAAATGGCGCAGTTGTTTGAAGAATTAGAGCAGAAAAAAGCTGAGTTAAAAGGACTGATTGTCCACTCGCTTAAACCGGATAACTTCATCGCCGGTGCCGATGTAAGAATGCTTGATGCTTGTACCTCCGCTGAGGAAGCTCAGTCTTTAGCTGCTAAAGGACAAGAGATGTTCCAGCAGCTGTCAGACTTACCGTTCCCAGTTGTTTCGGCTATCCACGGCCCTTGTTTAGGTGGTGGTCTTGAGCTTGCGCTGGCGTGTGACTACCGAGTCTGTAGCGATGCGGGTATCACTAAGCTTGGCTTACCAGAAGTACAGCTTGGATTATTGCCTGGCTCTGGCGGTACTCAGCGATTGCCACGCTTGATTGGTTTGCTGCCATCATTGGATCTCATTCTAACGGGTAAGCAGCTTCGCGCCAAAAAAGCCAAAAAGCTTGGTGTGGTTGATGCGAGCGTCCCAAAAACCATCCTGCTCGATGTGGCGAAACAGTTTTTGGAGAAAGGCAAAAAACGTAAAGCCAAGAAACTGAGCAAGAAAGAAGTCCTAATGTCTGGCACTGGCCTCGGTCGCAAAGTAATTTTTGATCAGGCGGCGAAAAAGACCAATGAGAAAACGCGCGGCAATTATCCAGCGGCGGACGCTATTTTGGATGTGATTCGTTATGGTCTAGAAAAAGGCATGAAGAAAGGGCTAGAAAACGAAGCGAAGCGTTTCGGCGAGCTTGTCATGACGTCTGAGTCAAAAGCGCTGCGTTCTATCTTCTTTGCAACCACTGAAATGAAAAAAGAGTTTGGTAGCGATGCTAAGCCAAACACGGTTAATAACGCTGTAGTCCTTGGTGGCGGTTTAATGGGGGCGGGTATCACTCATGTCACCGTTAGCAAAGCGAAAGTGCCGGTGCGAATCAAAGATGTTTCTAATGATGGCATCGTCAACGCGCTGGGATACAACTACAAGCTACTAGAGAAGAAACGCAAGCGTCGTATTATCTCTAAGGCCGATTTGCAAGCACAAATGCTGCAAATGGCGGGCGGCACTGACTTTACCGGCTTCGATAAAGCGGATGTGGTGGTTGAAGCCGTGTTTGAAGACTTAGGTCTAAAACAGCAAATGGTGAGTGATGTGGAAACGCATGCGAAGCCAACCACTATTTTCGCTACTAACACGTCATCGATTCCAATTGCACAGATTGCAGAAAAAGCAGAGCGTCCGGAAAATGTGGTAGGTCTGCACTATTTCAGCCCAGCAGACAAAATGCCACTTGTGGAAGTTATTCCGCATGAAACGACGTCTGAAGAGACCATCGCTACTATGGTTCAGTTTGCTAGAAAGCAAGGTAAGACACCGATTGTGGTGAAAGACCAAGCTGGTTTTTATGTAAACCGTATTCTTGCGCCATATATGAATGAGTCGGCGAATGTGCTTCTTGCCAACGAACCTATTGAGTCATTGGATAGAGCATTATTAGATTTCGGGTTCCCAGTAGGGCCGATTACGCTGCTTGATGAAGTTGGTGTGGATATTGGTGCTAAGATCATGCCGATTTTGGTCAATGAACTTGGTGAACGATTCCAAGGTCCAGATGTGTTCGACAAACTGCTCAGCGATGGCCGAAAAGGTCGTAAGTCGGGTAAAGGCTTCTATACCTATAAAGGCAAGAAGAAGTCCGTTGATAGCTCAGTGTATGGCGTTTTAGGTCTTAAGCCTGAAGCGACAATGTCAGAAAAAGACATCGCGATCCGCTGTGTGCTGCCAATGCTCAATGAGGCGGTACGTTGTCTCGATGAAGGTATTATTCGCAGCCCTCGTGACGGTGACATTGGTGCTATTTTCGGTATCGGTTTCCCTCCGTTCTTGGGTGGTCCATTCCGCTATATGGACTCACTAGGCATCAAGAAGGTGGTGGAATTGATGAATGAACACGCTCAAAAATACGGAGACCGTTTTGCTCCGTGTGATGGACTCGTTACTCGAGCGGGTCTTGAAGAGAGCTTTTACAAGTAATTTAGAACACCCATCTAGAAAACTTAGGGTCTAGAAATATTCACCCCCTCGAAAGAGGGGGTGTTTTTTTATCCTAAATCGGTGTCTTTTGGTCTGAGTTGAAACTCTTCTATTGAGCCAATTTCTAATCCCAAATCAAGCTTGTCTGCATCAACATGAGCCTTACCTTGGCTATGCATGATGAGGCGGTTTGCTGTGCGCGGTTTCAGCTCGTTGACAACGAAGCGAATCATATCGGCGCGTGTTAACGATTTGAGCTCCTCAAGCACTTTTTCTCGCTGACTAAAGCTGGTGTCTTTATTGCCGATGGCAATCCACAATCGCTGAGCTCGACCTCGCAAAGTGGTATCTGGAGTCGCAATCTGATTCCAGAGTCCTTTCTTGCTGCTGTGCCATTGATAGTCATTGAGCTCAAGTAGCACCATATAGAACGCATTCAAAAACTCATCGATAGAGCGAATAAGATCGCTCGGTGCTGCATTGGGGGATTGGACATAAAGCACTATCCCAGGATGGCGATTGAGCGGCATGTTGCCAGTGCCGACCATATAACCGAGTTGCTGTTTGGTTCGGATTTCATGGAAGAAGGTCGCCGACATCAAATGATTGGCCAGTGAGTATAAGGCGATGCTGCGCGGGCTGATGTCCTCACATTGGTAGTAGACCACAATCGCTGAGTCATCTTGATCGCAAAACACTTCTTTCTGGAAACTGCCGTTGCGTCCAAGCATGACCAAAGGTCGCAAACTCTCTTCGTATTTTTGATTGTGGATACGAAGCGCATCTTTGAGCGTGGTCGCGATGTCGTGCGCACCTTGCTTATGCCAATCACCATACACGAACATGTCGATGTGCAGCTCAGATAATATCGCTTGTACAAAGCTCGGTAGTTCGTCAACTGTGATAGTTTCTAGGGCGTCTAGCAGCACAGAGTTTGGCGGATTATTGGGCTGTAAGATACCCGTCATAGCGTTGAATAGCTGAGAAATTGGGCGATCTTTCGCCGAGTTACGCCAACCTCTCATTAGCTGCGCTTTTATGCTCTCAAAACGTGCGGGATTAAACTCTCGCGACGCAAAGCGCTTGAGTATCATCTCCAAAAGCTGAGGCTGCTTCTTACTAAAGCCAGAAATTGACAAGGTGACACCACCTTGGTGGGCGTACATATCGTAGCTCAACCCGGCGACTTCCGCAGGGTAGGTTTCCTCAGAGAGCGAGTCTAGGAACATCTCGACACACAGCCGTGTTTTGACGATATTACGGGCGGAAGCGACGGAATGGGGGCTATCGATAGCGATAAACACCACGCCTTTCGGTACCTTAAATTGACTGTCCTGAAGGTGCCATAAGCGAAAACCGTCTAAATCTTCAATCAACTGTGGATGAGCCTCTTCGCTCTCAAGCGGATAGGTCGATAAATCGTAGTTGATGAACGGGTTTTTCTCAGGTAAACAGAAGGGTTGCTCCCCCTCTTCTAGAGGCTGATTGAAAAACGCCAGTTCTTCTTCGGTGAATGCCGTGACCGAGTAGGGCGTGAAGTACCACTTTGCTTGTTTATCGTAGTGTTGTTCTTTGGCAACCAGCGTCGCTTTGAGGTTTCGGGTCGTTAAGAACTGGGCGTATTCAAGTAACATGGCCTCGTCATAGCCCGCCATTTTGTAGTCGCCGTAAATGACATCCTCAGGCGGATAGTGCTGCATGTTCATCACCAGGTGACTGACCATGTCCATTTGTCTTGCGGGTTCTTGAAACTGGAACGCAGATTCCATGACCGCACGTTTTTCCAAATAGCGCCATTCCTGCATGCCTTGAGTTTTAATCAGCTCTAGGTATTGGAAAACGGCTTGAATCATCTCGTTGACGTGCTCAAGCCCGGTGGGTGTCAGCGTCATACTGACACTAAACTCGCGGTAGTTACTACCAGATGCGCCACCACCCGCAGACAGAGACGTGATCCAGCCAAGCTCTTTCATGTGCAGCATTAAGCTGCCTTTGCCTTCATAGCCCAGTAAGTTGGCAAAATAAGACAAAGGTTTTTGGTGATAATGCTGCTGAGTCGCTGGAAACGGAAACGCAAGGATTAACTTACGAAGCTCTTTAATAGGTTCTACGCGCACCATGACTTGAGTATTGTCTTCGGTGGCGAAAGGCACATCTATGGATTTGCTAATACGTTGGTTGTTGACGATGTCGGCAAACTTGTCTGTTGCCCACTGCTCTAACTCATCCAGCTCATGTGGGCCGATCATGGCAAGCGTCATGATGTCAGCAGAATATTGCTGCTGGTGGAAACGAAGGATCTCACCGCGAATGCTTTCACCGTTACGATCGCTCAGCGTTTCGATATTGCCGACAGAAAACTTGGCGAAAGGATGCGCTTGGTTAACGGTCTCTTTTTGTACCTGGTATAACCTGCGTCCATCTTCATTAAGTTTAAGCTTGTATTCGGAGTCAACCGCCTGGCGCTCTTTATCTAGCGCTTCTTCGTTGAAAAGCGGAGCAGTGAAAAACTGACTGAAGCGATCGAGGCCTTTCTCGAACGCATTTGGATAGACGTCAAAGAAGTAACAAGTATGCTCGGTGCCAGTCCAGGCATTGTTGCTGCCACCGTGTTGACTGATAAAGGATTGAAACTCGCCAACTTTAGGGTATTTTTCCGTGCCCAAGAACAGCATGTGTTCGAGATAGTGAGCAAGGCCCTCACGGTCGTCTGGGTCATCAAAATGGCCGACGTTCACCGCAAGCGCAGCAGCGGACTTTTGGGCGTGCTCGTCTTTGACGAGCAGGACGCGTAACTCATTACTTAGAGTGAGGTAGCGATATGAGCGATTATCATTTGGACTTATATGCACGTATCTTCTCCGGATTAAGCGGTGGCTTGGGACAGCTTAACCAAGCGTCTGGCGACAAAAGCGATGTCTCACAATTGGTACTAACAGGGATGACCAATAACTATTTACAATCTTTCATGGAGACAGACAAAAACTAACTTACAATCTTTTTTAAGTATCAACCTTTAAATTGTTAAGAAAGTCGAAGCCTTTAGCAAGTGAATTGATATAATTAATTTTTTAAATAAGTATATACCCTAGTTATCGGAATATGCAGGCAATTGCGATAGATAGCGCAGGGTTCAAGCGCTAGAGATGATTGCCTTGGGCAACCATTGAATAGGCGGGTGTTAATATGAAAGTGTTTATTATGCGTCATGGCGAAGCCGTCCATTACGCACCAACCGATGAGCAACGTGCCTTAACAGAGCATGGCAAAGAAAATTCGATTATCGTTGCCAGAGCGTGCAAGCAGCAAGGGTATGAGCGTTTCGATAAGGTACTGGTGAGCCTTATCTACGAGCGCAACAGACGTGGGCTGCGATCAGCCAAGAGTTCAGCAGTGATGACGTCGTCACCTCTGATGACATTACGCCTTACGGGCAGGCCGAGGATGTGGTGGAGTATGTCTCTGCGATCGCTGAGATTGAAAGCCTAGAATCAATCTTACTCGTTTCTCACTTACCTCTGGTTGGTTACTTAACGGCAGAGTTTGTTGGCGATATCAGTGCGCCAATGTTCCCGACTTCTGGGTTAGTGTGCATCGAATACGATGTTCAGAGAAGACAGGGCGAAGTGCTTTGGCACATTCACCCTTAGTAAAGAAGTAAAAAGCTAAAAAACTGAAGAAAGGGTTACTTCTCAGGAATAGAGAGAAGAACCAACAGCGCGCCATCGCCGCCAAACTCAAGCGGCGCTTGGTGGAACGCCATCACATCTGGGTGCTGAGCCAGCCATAGTGGTGCTTTTTGCTTAAGAATGTGTTTGCCGATGCCATGCATGATGCAGGCACAGTGCACATTTTCTCTTATACAGTGGGCGATCATCGCCCCTAACTCACGCTTGGCTTCTTGCTGAGTCATCCCATGCATGTCTAAGAACACATCCGGTACATACACGCCGCGTCGCAAGCGTTTCACTTCGTACGTGGAAACATCATCACGCGCATAGCGAGTCGGACCATCATCGCTGAGATGCGGCTCAAATTCGTCAGAGAAATAAAACTCCGCGTCTTTGGCTTCGCGGTTGGTTCTTTTCTGCTCTTTTTGTTTCTTATTTCTGTTTGGCTGCTGGACTATGGTATCCTGTTGCAACTTTTTTACGCCTTGTACTGCATCCCTAAAGAGGGCGAAATCGTCATCAGCGTTGGTGTCTTTTTTGCTCATGGACTGGGACAACTCAATAAACATCTAGATTGGCAGTATTGTAGCGCTTTTTGGAGGCAATTTTGGATAAGATTTTTGTGGAAGAAGCCGTTTCTGAGCTTCACACACTTCAAGACTTGATTCGTTGGACCGTGAGTCGATTCAATGCAGCAGGTCTGTTTTACGGCCACGGCACCGACAATGCTTGGGATGAAGCGGTTCAGCTGATCCTGCCAACGCTGTACTTACCGATTGACGTGCCACCACATGTTTTAAACTCGCGCCTAACCAGCAGCGAGCGTCTGCGTGTTGTTGAGCGCGTTATCAAGCGCATTAACGACCGCACACCAACGGCTTACTTAACCAACAAAGCATGGTTCTGTGGCCTAGAGTTCTTCGTCGATGAGCGTGTATTGGTGCCACGTTCGCCAATCGGTGAGCTGATTGAAGCTCAGTTCCAGCCATGGCTTGCTGAAGAGCCAGTGCGTATTATGGATCTTTGTACGGGTAGTGGCTGTATTGCGATTGCTTGTGCACACGCTTTCCCAGAGGCCGAAGTGGATGCGATTGATATTTCAACAGACGCATTGGAAGTCGCCGAGCAGAACGTTCAAGACCATGGTCTAGAGCAGCAAGTGTTCCCAATTCGCTCGGATCTATTCCGCGATCTGCCAAAAGAAAAATACAATCTGATCGTCTCTAACCCACCTTATGTGGACGAAGAAGACATGAACTCACTACCAGAAGAGTTCACCCATGAGCCAGAGCTTGGCCTAGCGGCGGGAACTGACGGTCTGAAATTGGTACGTCGTATTCTTTCTAATGCACCTGATTACTTGACTGATAACGGTATCCTTATCTGTGAAGTGGGTAACTCAATGGTTCATATGATGGAGCAGTATCCACATATCCCATTCACATGGATTGAGTTTGAAAACGGCGGTCACGGTGTGTTCATGCTAACGCGTGATCAGATCCTTGAGCACGCTGAAGAGTTCTCAATCTACAAAGATTAATCGAGTACTGACTCTTAGATAAAGCGACGCTGCAATGAGAATTGCAGCGTTTTTTCGTTTGGGGGTTTACAACGTCAGCCTTTGTCGTCACTATGAATTCACGAAGAATAGACAAGCAAAGGACAAGCTGCGGGCATTGCGCTTGTTCGGACAGACAGAGGAAGTAATGGCAGGAAATAGCATCGGACAACATTTTCGTGTAACCACATTTGGAGAGAGTCACGGCATCGCACTGGGTTGTGTGGTGGACGGTTGCCCTCCTGGATTGGAAATCACGGAAGCCGATCTGCAAGTTGACTTAGATCGTCGTCGTCCAGGGACATCAAAATACACCACTCAACGACGCGAACCTGATGAGGTGAAAATCCTTTCAGGTGTGTTTGAAGGGAAAACCACAGGCACGTCGATTGGCCTATTGATCGAAAACACTGATCAACGCTCAAAAGATTACTCAGAAATCAAAGACAAGTTCCGACCAGGACACGCGGATTACACCTACCACCAAAAGTACGGTATCCGTGATTACCGTGGTGGCGGCCGTTCGTCAGCTCGTGAAACGGCGATGCGTGTCGCGGCAGGTTCCATCGCCAAGAAATACCTCAAGCAAGAGTTTGGTGTTGAAATTCGTGCGTACCTATCACAAATGGGCGATGTGTCTATCGATAAGGTAGATTGGAACGAAATCGAAAATAACCCGTTTTTCTGTCCAGATGTCGACAAAGTAGATGCTTTTGACCAGTTAATCCGTGATCTTAAAAAGCAAGGTGACTCAATTGGTGCCAAGCTACAAGTGGTCGCGACTAACGTACCTGTGGGTCTAGGCGAGCCGATTTTTGATCGTCTTGATGCGGATATCGCCCATGCGCTAATGAGCATCAACGCTGTGAAAGGTGTCGAGATTGGTGACGGCTTTGATGTAGTGAATCAAAAAGGCAGTGAGCACCGCGATCCACTGACGCCGGAAGGCTTTAGCAGTAACCATGCTGGTGGCATCTTGGGTGGTATCTCTACTGGTCAAGATATTGTTGCCAATATCGCACTAAAACCAACATCGAGCATTACCGTACCGGGTGAAACTATCACGAAAACCGGTGAGCCAACGCAATTGATCACCAAAGGTCGTCATGACCCGTGTGTGGGCATTCGCGCAGTGCCAATCGCTGAAGCTATGTTGGCGATTGTGTTGCTGGATCACCTGTTACGCCATCGCGGCCAGAACCACGGCGTGCAAACAGAGACACCGGTTATCTAACATAATCGTGAGTGTTTATTGAGCCTCTTGGGTAACACCAAGAGGCTTTTTTTGGTCTAAATCACGGATTGGACAATAAATAACCTCAACTGTGGAGGTTATGAAATTAGTCACAATATTTGTACGGGTATAGGTTCACACTAGGTACTCAGCCATCACGCGGGAGTGCATTGTTTGGACAGAAGGATCCGAAAAATGACTTGGAAGACGAGTAGGCGGGAAACCGCCGACTCAATGTAACAGTGCTTGTTTCCAATCATTTAAGGAGCGTCTTATGTCTCAACATGAAATTAGAAATATTGCCTTTGTCGGTCAAACAGGAACTGGCAAAACCAGCTTAGTTGAACGTTTACTTTTTGAGTCCCATGCCATTAATAACCTAGGTCATGTCGAAGATGGTGACACGATCACCGATTTTGACGACCAATCTATTCACTATCAACACAGCGTTGAAGCAACCCCAGTCACTCTTTCGTGGCACAATCACCAAATGAATGTCATTGATACTCCGGGGCAAGCAGAGCTTCTTGGTCGAACATTAAGTATCTTTCCAGCGGTTGAAACCTCAGCGTTGGTGTTGGATGCCGGAAGCTCTATCAACCAAGTCTCCGAGCGCTTATTCCAATTCGCAAAAGATCAGAAAAAATGCCAGATGGTGATCATCAATAAAATCGATCAGCACCCCGATAAGCTTTTGGCATTACTTGAAGAGATCGAACAGCGTTTCGGCGCACAATGTTTGCCGATTAACTTGCCGTCACAAAAACCAGCGGAAGTCATCGACTGCTATTTCGAGCCAAACCCTGAGGAAACTACCTTGTTTAGTGGCGTCGATGAAGCTCATGAGCTGCTCGTCGACCAAGTTGTTGAAATGGATGAATCTCTGATGGAGCTCTATTTGGAGCAAGGCTCAGAACTAACACCAGAACAGCTTCACGATCCGTTTGAAAAAGCGCTCCGAACCGGTCACGTAGTGCCCGTCTGTTTTGTCTCCTCGGATACAGGGGCTGGCTGTGAGCTGCTGCTGCGTACCTTGGCAGAAATTATGCCGATGCCAGACGAAGGCAATCCACCGATGCTAGAAAAAAATGGTCAGCAAGTAGCGATTGATTGTGACAAACGCGATCATACTGTCGCGCACGTCTACAAGGTCAATGTAGACCCATATATGGGCAAGCTTGCCTACGTACGTGTTTTCCAAGGTGAAATTACCGCAGGCAGCCAGCTATTTATTGGTGATAGCAGTAAAGCGTTTAAAGTCGGTCACCTATACAACTTACAAGGTAAGAAACGACAAGAGATCACCAGTGCTAAAGCAGGCGATTTGTGCGTATTGGTGAAAGTGGATGATCTTGCCTTTGATTCGGTGATTCATGACTCACACGATGAAGATGGTGTTCAGTTCAAAACCCTTAATTTCCCAGAGTCGATGTATAGCTTGACGCTGAAACCAAAAAAACGCGGCGATGAGCAGAAAATGTCAGACGTATTGGCCAAAATCGCTGCAGAAGATCCGTCGCTAAAAATAGAGCACCGTACACGCACCAATGAAACGGTATTGAGCGGCCAAGGTGAATTTCATCTCAAGATAGCGCTCGAGAAAATGCAGCAAGTCTTCAAGTTAGATGTAGAAACCAGCCAACCAAGCGTTGAATACTTTGAGACCATTACTAAGCCTGCCGAGGCGCAATATCGTCACAAGAAACAAAGTGGTGGCGCTGGACAGTTTGGTGAAGTACATCTGAAAGTAAGACCATTAGAGCGCGGCGCTGGCTTCGTATTTGTCAATAAAGTGGTGGGCGGCGCGATTCCAACTGCATTAATTCCAGCAGTAGAAAAAGGCATCGTTCAGGCATTAGAAGAAGGGGCGATATCGGGTAACCCAATCAAAGACATAGAAGTGACGGTGTTCGATGGTAAATACCATTCCGTCGACTCAAAAGAGATAGCGTTTGTCATTGCTGGCAAGAAAGCCTTCTTGCAAGCGGTAGAAGCGGCAGCCCCTATCGTATTAGAGCCCATTGTCGATTTGTCTTTAGAAATTCCAACTCAATATGTCGGTGATGTTTCCGGCGACCTTTCCGCTAATAGAGGACTCATCGTCGGAAGCGAACAAGGCATTTATGGTAGTACCATTCTCGTGGCCAAATCGCCAATTAACGAGCTAGCAGATTACTCGCGTAGGCTAAAAGCGTTAACGGGTGGGGAAGGGCGTTTTAGTATGACCTTGAGTCATTATGAACCGGCGCCACCCATGATTCAAAACCGAGTGTGTGAGGAGCAAGAGTAAATAAGTCGGCTCCAACGGAAAACCGTTGGAGCCGAGGTTTCAAGCCAAGTTTGTTACAGAACACTCTAGCCACAGACGTGTTATGACTTACTCTTTTCCTGTTCAGAATCTGATGATGTCGAGCTCGCGGTTGGTTCTGGTTGCTGTTTTTCCATCTCTGCGATTTGTTTTTCTAGCTCTTTGATGCGGATTTCTGCTTCTAGTTCAGCTACACGCTTTTCCGAGTCTGAACGGGTGTCTTTCTGTAAGCTTTCTGCCAGATTTCTGTACGTTCAGTTTCACGCGCTTCTGCCGTATCTTTCATTGAGCCTGATACACCACCAGCAACCGCACCTGCGGTACCCGCTTTAACCGCTACTTCTGGACTACCTGTTAACACACCGGCTGTCACACCAATTAGAGCGCCGCCAATCGCACCACGATTACGCGCTTCATTGCGGTTAGCAGTGTCTTCATCCGTGGCTTTGTTTGATGCACATCCTGTTGCAAATAGCGCCATCACGAGAGCGAAGGCTTTAAAAGTTTTTGATGTCAGCAGTTTTGATGAAAGCATAATATTACCTGTTTTGTTACGCCTCTTTATTGTTGGGGCGTTGGTTGGTGATTGCCTTGGATGACACTCACTATACCGACAGGTGATATATAGAACGATGAGGGAGACAATAAAGCTGATATTCAAGTTGTGAATACCAGCTTCGGCGTCATTTGAGACTAGAAGTCGAATTAATGCAGTGCTTCTTCACTGTCTAACTGGAATGAAGGTAAACGCCATTTGAAGCGGACTGCTGCCATACGCAATGTATAGCCAACCACCAACGTGATGACGGTAGTTGATAGCGTTGATAACCCGTACTCAAGCAGCGCCAAGTATAGGCAGGCTGCGGCGACAGAAATAGACGCGTACAGCTCCTGATGAAGTACTAGTGGCGTTTGGCGACAAATTAAATCACGCAATAGGCCACCAAATACGCCTGTGACGAGACCAGACACTACACAAATGAACGGGTGCAAGCCCATGCTCAGTCCTACATTGGTGCCGATAACGGTAAACACCACTAAACCAAGCGCATCGAGTCTTAGGAACACACCTTTAAATTTAATAATCCATTTTGCCAGTCCTGTTGTCAGGATCCCAGCAAGGCAAGTAATGGCCAAAAACTCAGGATGTTTTACCCAACCTAGCGGATAGTGACCCAGTAAGATGTCGCGTACCGTACCACCACCAATTGCGGTTGCACTGGCAACGAGCATGACACCAAACCAATCCATGTTACGTCGGCCCGCACTAAGCGCGCCAGTCATCGCTTCTGCCGTGATGCCGATGATGTATAAGACGGTGAGCAACATAACTCAAAACTCGAAAAAATGAAGAGGCGACAGTGTAGTGATTTGTGTCAAAGTTGACGAATGAAATGTTTTTCTGCGCAAACGTTTTTCGGATTACTTAAACTAATCTTTTTTCGGGATTAATCACGCTTTTCGATACCAAGAAATGACCACTAAGTTTGCTTTGTTCAGTTTGCGCTTTACGTCGCTTGCGATTGAATACACAATAACGCCAATTGTTATCGCGACACTATTGTTATGCACCACGAGTACCAAGACCTTATTACTGTTTTCAATCAAACATTTTTCGATGATTATCGCACCAAACTAGAGTTAGGTGGCGATGAGCCTATTTACCTCCCTGCTGACGATAAGGTGGATTACCATCGTATTGTTTTCGCGAGAGGGTTCTATGCCTCAGCATTGCATGAGATTGCGCATTGGTGTGTCGCCGGCCCCGAGAGAAGACTGTTGGAAGACTTTGGGTATTGGTATCAACCAGATGGTCGCACCGCAGAGGTTCAAGCCGAGTTCGAGAAAGTAGAGATCCGTCCTCAAGCCTATGAATGGATCCTTAGCGCTAGTGCTGGATTCCCGTTTTCAGTCAGTTGCGATAACCTAAGTGGCGACTTTGAACCGGATCGTCTTGGATTTATGGGCAAGGTTCATGCAGAGGTTCTCTCTATCCTCGAGAAGGGTATTCCACCTCGTGTAAAACAGCTGTCAGATGCATTGCGCCGCTTTTATCAAACCCCTGAATTGACTCATAACACCTTTGTGGTGCGCTAGAGCGAAGCTCTATCATCAAAATACTATTAAAGAGCCTCAACATGATTATTGAATACGAAGAAAAACTGTTAGAAACCATTGATTCTCGAATCACTCAAGCTTCCGATGATGAGCTGTTCGCTGGTGGTTACTTGCGTGGTCACATTTCACTGTCTGCTGCGTCATGTGAAGAAGATGGGATTGTCGATCTTGCTGAGTTTAAATCACGAATCCAAGCAAGCCTTGACGAAGCCAAATCAGAGCTGAGCCCAGCAGATCGCGTTATTGTTCATGATCTTTGGACTGAACTACAAGCGACAATATAGTAACGAGAATAAACATAGAATGCGCTTGTTCGAAAAATTCGATGAACTAGATAGGATTTTCTCTCTTGCTGGATCAAGCAGAACGGTTAACCTTTAATCAAACACTATGTGAGACGAAAGGGAATCGACTATGAAAGTTATCGCATTTGGCGCAAGCACTAGCAGCACTTCTATTAACAAAGCACTCGCCACCTACGCCGCCAGTTTAATTGAAGGCGCCGACGTTGAGGTGCTTGACCTTACTCAGTTTGATGTCCCGCTTTTCTCGGAAGATAAAGAGAAAGAAATTGGTCAGGCAGAAGGTGCCAAAGCGTTTCTTGATGCGATTGCAACCGCGGATGCACTGGTCATTTCCTATGCTGAGCACAACGGTCACCATCCAGCCGCGTACAAGAACCTGTTTGATTGGGCGACACGTATTGACCGTGAAGTCTTCAGAGGCATTCCTGCGGTTTATCTGGCTACTTCACCAGGACCAGGCGGCGCTGCAAGCGTACTTGCGGCGGCAACCAATTCCGCGCCTTACTTTGGCGGTAATGTAAAAGCGAGTATCTCTGTGCCGAGCTTTTACGATAATTTTGACCTTGAATCGGGTCAGCTCACCAACGCTGAGTTGGTCGATAAAGTTCAATCAGCCATTAAGCAGCTCTGATCAAATTTTTGTTCTTATACCTTCCTCAATTGAAGGCGCTAGTTATTGGCGCCTTTTTTATTTCCGCCTTTTATTTTCGCCTTTTTATTTAAGAAATGGGGTCATCCGCTTCTCAAATTAATACATAGCGATATTGGCATTGATGATGTCAAAGAGTAACCTTAGCCACAGCTACTTAAGTAGAAATAAAAAGGATAAGGAAACACTATGCTTCAGCTTGCAATTATCGGCACAAACTGGATTAGCGAGAAATTTGCTCGCGCGGCACTGCAAACCGAACAGTTTGTGATTCGAGGGGTTTATTCACGTGCGCTTGATAAAGCGCGTGCATTCGGTGAGCCGCTTGGCGCTACTCTATTTATTGACTCATTAGAGGAGCTTGCGGCATCAAAAGAGATTGATGCGGTTTACATTGCCTCACCAAACAGCCTTCACAGTGCTCAAGCAATACAAATGATGGAAGCGGGGAAGCATGTCATTTGTGAAAAGCCAATGGCATCGAACTTAACCCAAGTTGCATCGATGTTTGAAGTCGCTAAAGCCAATAACGTGGTGTTGATGGAAGCGTTTAAAACGGCTTACCTACCTAATTTTATTGAAGCTAAAAACGCGCTAGCACACTTAGGGAAACTGCATAAGGCACACTTAACGTACTGCCAGTACTCATCCCGTTACCAAAAGTACCTAGATGGCGAAAACCCGAATACCTTTAACCCTGAGTTTTCCAATGGCTCAATCATGGATATTGGTTTCTACTCCGTTGCAGCCGCTGTGGAACTGTTTGGTGCGCCGGATCAGATCCAAGCCAGTGCTCATCTGTTGGAGTCGGGGGTTGATGCCCATGGCAGCGTGCTACTTCGCTATCCAGAGTTTGATGTTACTTTAAGCCATTCTAAAGTGAGCAACAGTTACTCAACGAGTGAGATCCAAGGGGAAGAGGGCAGCTTATTGCTTCCTGATTTTTCGGAGTGTTTGGGCTTTGATTTGTATGCTCGAAATGGTGAACGCACTCATTTTGAAACTGAGCAAGTTGAGAACAGCATGATGTATGAAGCCAACGCCTTTGCATCGATGATTCTGAAAGGAGAAATGGATGAGCACGCGACTCAGCGTTCGCTGACGATTGCCCATATCATCACTGAAGTTCGCCGCCAGACTGGCGTGGTATTTCCAGCAGATAATAACCAGTAACAGATAGTTAGGCGTTAAACACGGTTAAAGCGTCGGACATTGGGCAGTGGCTCCGACGCTTTACCTAGCCTATGTTGTTGAATTTATGACTTAAGCTTTTTGCTGCCCTGAGTCAGATTGGCGAGCACCCCTCGTTCTATCAGTTTAGATTTACCAAGACCAATAAATACCATTACGGTTGCCACAGCGATGCAGACAGCACCAACACCGACCTGTCCTTGGAAATCGCCTGTTGCTGTTGCCGCCTGTGCAACAATTGGACCTGCCGCTAGACCTACTGTACCAATCTCTGGCCCGTATGAGCTGAAGTAACCTGACTTATCTGTGGTAGCCAATGCTGTGTAGTAGCGAGCGTACATCATGTTCCACAGCATGATGTAAAACGCTGAGAAGCCTAGGAATGATGTGGTGTCGTTGGTGCTTGCCATACCAAAACAGACCGCCGCGTTAATCACACTAAGAGAAACAATGATGGTGGTATGGCTGTATTTCTTGTCAACAACCGCAGTCAGAATGCCACCGATAACGGCCATCACTGAGCCCACTGCCAACACCAAACCCACATCTTCAGTCGACGCTTGCATGTCTGCACCGATGATCTCGATATACGGATAAATGATACCAAGCTTAAGCTGTAGACTAAGAATGCGCCGCCAACCCAAATCATAGGAACCACGTATTTCTTTTTGTCTACGCTATTACCGTGTGCAGAAGAGAGCTCTTTGTCTTTCTCAACACGGCCATTATCAGGGTAGAACCAGAAAGCGACCAAACATAGCGCCGAGGCAAACATAAAGAATTGGTAGAGCGCGTTAAGGCCGAATTCTGCCATGAGCTCTGGGATCAAAATGAACCAAGTGATCAGCCAAACGTTCAGAGCGGCAATCATATAACCAAAGTTACGACCTGGGTGCTTAGTGACACTCATCCCCACTAGGCCTAAAGAGTAACCGATACCCTGGCCGCTGCCTGCAATAAGGCGGCTGGTGATAAAGCTATCGAAGTCCTGCGCAGTCATACTCATGTAGTTACCTGCAATCAGTGCGATAGCGGCAATGTAACCTATATAACGCCAGTTAACACGGCGAATTAGAAGTAGCGAAAAAAGTAAAGAAGAGAGGGCTGTGGCAAGCAGTTCGTACATGGCGATGCTTTCAATTTGCGCATCATCGAGTGCCATGGCTTCTGCTGCACCACCCAGCATAAAGGGTAAAAAGTTAAACGCGTTAGGCGCAAACATCACCAGCATCATAGCTGCGATGATAAGCGCTTTAGAATCAATCGTCCGTTTTGGGCTAATAAAAGTGTTTAGCATATTGAGCTCCTATCCATCCTTGAACAGTTTGTTATAGATATGTTAATAGTGAGCGTTAATTAGCAATTGATGTAGTACCCATTTGGGTTACAAAGATGTTAATGGATGTAATTATTGTGTTTCATGTCAAATTCGAGTCTTTGCAAGAACACAAAGACCCGATAGGAGAGGTAAGGCGAGGGCGGGTTAACCTAGAATGTAGTCGGCGTATTTGCTGCGCAGATCTTTCTTACTCAGTTTACCAGTAGCGGTGTGGGGAGCTCTTTAATAAACTCAACCGCATCAGGGATGCAGAATTTAGCCACTTTACCGTCAAAATGGGCTAGCAGCGCTTCGGCAGAGACTTCAACATCGTGGGTTACCGCAATCAGTAGCGGTCTTTCTCCCCATTTTTTATGAGGAACACCGATGACCGCTGCTTCTTTAATATCAGGGTGGCCGACGGCGATGTTTTCAAGTTCAATTGAGCTAATCCACTCACCACCTGATTTAATGACATCTTTAGAGCGGTCTGTTATCAACATATAGCCATGGGGATCCACGCTGGCGACATCGCCGGTATCAAAATAGCCATTGTTGTCAACGGACTCGCCTTGTTTATAGTAACCAGAAGCGATCCAAGGTCCCCTGACTTTAACAGCGCCAAATTGATGTCCGTCCCATTCCACCTCTTGTCCCTGCCAATCCTCGATTCGCATATCGACACCAAATACAATGCGCCCTTGTTTAAGCTTATAGCTCATCTGCACTTGTTCTGACTGCTGCTTGAGACTAGGCTTTAGCTTGTTGAAAGTGCCAAGTGGACTCATCTCAGTCATTCCCCAAGCGTGCTGAACCGAAACATTGAATAGCTGATCAAACTCATTGATTAGTAGTTCTGGACATGCCGAGCCACCAACGACGATGCGTTCCAGTGTCGGTACTTGAATATCATTGCTTTTTAAGTACTCCAGTAGCATCAACCACACGACAGGAACCCCAGCGGTCATGGTGACGCCTTCGCTATTGATAAGATCGCTCAACACTTCGCCATCGGCCATCTTAGGTCCCGGCATCACGAGCTTAGTGCCAGTCATAGGTGCACTGTAAGCAAGACCCCATCCGTTTACATGGAACATAGGGACGATCGGCATGACAGTTTCGTCGATAGAGAGCGAAAAGGCGTCCGGTAGTGCGCTACCTAAGGAGTGGAGCACGGTAGAGCGATGTGAATACAACACACCTTTCGGGTGTCCGGTCGTACCGGAGGTATAGCACAGGGAGCTCGCATCATCTTCAGCCAGCTCAGGCCAGTTGAACTCATCGCTTTGATCGTCAATCAAGGATTCATAATCAGTGAGGTTGGCAATATCGACATCGGGCAGGTGTGCTTTATCACAGAGAGCGACATAGTGACTCACGGTTGGGAACTTGTGTTGCAGCTTTTCAATGAGCGGCGCGAAAATTGGGTCAAAGAAGACGATGGTATCTTCGGCGTGATTGACGATGTACTCGATTTGCTCTGGAAATAAACGAGGGTTGACGGTGTGCAACACGCCGCCCGAGCATGAGATGGCGTAGTACAACTCAAGATGACGATAATCGTTCCAGGCAAACGTAGCGATGCGCTGCCCTTTTTCTAGGCCAAGTGATTGTAGCGCATTAGCAAGCTGGCGAGTTCTTTTAAATGCGTCGTTTAGGGTGTATTTGTGGCGAGGATTGTCATAAGTGACTGAGACAACTTCAGTATCACCGTTTACTTTATCTGCATGACGCATGATTTCAGTAATGGTGAGAGGGACATTCATCATTTGACCTTTCATTATGCAACTCCATTTGTTATTGGAATGTAAATAGTATGTGATCGCATTAGCTTTGGGTATGTACCCCAATAGAGTTACGAGTTGAGTTGTGAAGTCACATAAGTGTCAGGCCCTGTAATGGAAACTTTGATACAGCTCCTCAAAAGCGAGGTAATTTACTTTTTATCATTAAATATATTTGTCACGATGGAAGATATAATTTAAACATCGATGCGTTGGATCTGTAAAAGCGACCATTGCAGAATCGCCTCTCATTGCACAAACGAATAGTTCTGACGGTGAAAACTGCGAAGAGCAGGACGTTGGGTCGGTACTGAGTTGAGCAAGCATCGAGAATCATGGTAATTGAATTGGCATGTAAAGCTAAGATAAGGAGTGTCTATGTCTCAAGCTACGACAATGACGGAACAAGCCGCTGCATGGAACGAGTTCAACCGACACTATCCACGCTTAATTGCCGCTATTGGCGATGTCACTTTTCTACAGCGTCTGTCTGAGCTTACAACTGCGATTGTCGGTTATGACAGTTTAGTCGTGATGAGCTTTGATGGAGACAACGCACCTGTTGTGCTTTATAACGATACGACTTTTTTCGAAGACCAAGCTATCGACAAAGAGTTTATGGGCGCTTTAGTGTTGGATCCGTTCTATCAGTTGATCCGCCGCGGGGTAAAAGAAGGGGTCTATCGTCTCGATGATATTGCTCCAGATGAGTTCTATAGTAGCGATTACTACCACCAAATTTACAAACAAACAGGTTTGCAAAAAGAAGTGGGCGTCATCACCAGTTGTGGTGATGATTTGCGTTTAGTGCTTTCACTTGGACTGCGCAATAAGGCCTGTGTGGATGTCGATGAAGTGGAAATCGTCAATAGCTTTTATGAGCTGATCAGTGTTGCGATTTGCAAGCACTTTCAAGTAGGGCACCCAGAACAACGTACTATCGGTCATCAGTTGAATGATATTTTCAGTAACTTTGGCAAAGACTTCCTGAGTGAACGTGAATGTCAGGTGACTCAACTGGTGCTGCAAGGGTACTCGACTAAGGCAATTGCGCCTTTGCTGGAGGTCTCGACAGAAACTGTAAAGGTATATCGCAAGCGAATTCACAATAAGTTAAAAATATCTTCCCAGTCAGAGCTGTTTTCTCTGTTTTTGGAAGCGGCATCAACCGTGCCTGCTGACAGCAACATTGACCCGCTAACCCTGTATTTTGGGGGTAAGAGCGTGCACTGATCACCTTTTATCCCCTATTAGGGTTATTGGGTCGGATGTTAAAAATATTTAACATAGTAATGGTTGGAACCAGTAAGCGCGATACGTAGCGTCTGCTAGTGACACATCTCCTTATCTGAGCGCACGCTTGAGCCGCGTAGCGCCGTCAGTTTACCCGATCTCTTGGTAGTCAGAGGTCGGGTTTTTTTGTGATCTTAATCCGAGGTTGCACGGAAGTAGGCCAAATGTATGTGATTGCAATCACATTTGGTTTTTTTAGGTGTTTGATAATTCTGAGTGATAGGTAAAATGAAAACGAATTGTTAAATGGTGTGGTGGGTTTTTAGTCAAACATGCTGTTTAGTGGTTAAAAATTAGAATTATCGAGATTTATTGCTGGTGTTAAATTACTCACTAGTGATATCAGTTAGTGACTCCACCTTTTGGTGGAGTTTTTATCTATTATTTATCTCTCCTAGGAGAATTATGCCATTTTTGCTACAAAAATATGGCAAATTGCTTTGAAGATTGGTAATGTGAACCGCAATCTTCGTAAGGATTTAGAATTTTATGCTCAAATATTGAGCTAAATAGTTCTAAAATGCTGACCGTTCTAGCAATTCTTCGAAGAAGTCATGGATGCAAAAATAAAACTTGGAGTTAAATGCATGTATAAGAATAAGATCACGCGAGCGATACTTGTAAGCGCAGGTATGTCGCTAGCGCTAGTAGGTTGTGGCGATAAGCCAGAGGAAAAACAGACTCAACAACCTGCACCGGCTGCAGTGGAAAATACATCAGAAGTTAAATTGGCAGCTGTTCAGGAGCTCGTTCGTGGTAACGGTACTGAAGTAGCGTCGATTGACCCGCATAAAACCGAAGGTGTTCCAGAGTCTCACGTAATCCGTGATCTTCTAGAAGGCCTTGTAAACCAAGACGCAGATGGTAACACTATCCCTGGTGTTGCTGAGTCTTGGGAAACGACAGACAACACTAAGTTCACTTTCCACCTTCGCAAAGACGCTAAATGGTCTAACGGCGACCCAGTTACTGCTCAAGATTTTGTATACAGTTTCAAGCGTGCAGTTGATCCAAACACAGCATCTCCATACTCGTGGTACCTAGAAATGACCACTATGGAAAATGCTGCAGATATCATCGCTGGTAAGAAAGACAAAGACACACTAGGTGTGACTGCGACTGACGACCACACTCTTGTTGTACAACTAGAGCAGGCGGTTCCTTACTTCGTTAAGATGATGGGTCACACAACCGTTAAGCCAGTACACCAAGCAACGGTTGAGAAGTTTGGCGATCAGTGGACTAAACCAGAAAACTTTGTTGGTAACGGTGCATTCGTACTAGACAAGTGGGTAGTCAACGAGCGTATCGAGCTTAAGCCAAATACTCAGTACTGGGATAATGCAAATACTAAGCTAACGAAAGTAACGTTCCTACCGATCGAAAACCAAGTAGCGGAAATGAACCGTTTCCTATCTGGTGAAATTCAGATCACGAACGAAACTGCCAATCGAGCACTTCAAACGTCTACAGAAAGAGCACCCAGAATCGGTTAACGTGAAAGGTAACCTGTGTTCTTACTACTATGGTTTCAACAACCAGAAAGCACCGTTCGACGATGTTCGCGTTCGTAAAGCCCTGTCTTACACTATCGACCGTGACGTCGTTGCTAACGCAATCATGGGTCAAGGTCAAAAGCCAGCTTACTTCCTAACGCCAGAAATCACTGCGGGCTTCAACCCTGCACTTCCAGCGTACGGCAACATGACTCAAGAAGAGCGTATTGCTGAAGCGAAGAAGCTACTTGCTGAAGCAGGTTTCGATGAGGCGAACCCTCTAAACTTCACTCTGTTGTACAACACGTCTGAAAACCACAAGAAAGTAGCGACTGCTATCCAATCTATGTGGAAGAAAGACCTAGGTGTTAACGTGACGCTTGAAAACCAAGAGTGGAAAACGTACCTAGATACTCGTCGTCAAGGTGACTTCGACGTGACTCGTGCTGGTTGGTGTGGTGACTACAACGAAGCTTCAAGCTTCCTGTCGCTAATGCAATCCAACAACAGCTCAAACGATCCGAAGTACCACAGCGAAGAGTACGACGCGGTAATGGCGAAAGCAATGGCTGCAACAAGCGACGAAGAGCGTGAAGCGCTATACATCGAAGCTGAAAAACTGCTAGCGCGCGATATGCCAATCGCACCAATCTATCAGTACGTTACATCTCGTCTAGTTTCACCTAAAGTAGGTGGCTATGCGGTGAACAACGCTGAAGATAAGCTGTTCTCTAAAGATATGTACATCGTAGAGTAATTGCTTCTCAAGTAATTCAATAGAGTAGTTCCTACTCACATAAAACTATAACTATGAAGGCACTGCATGTGGAAACACATGCAGCGTCTATTGCTATTTTTAATTGTCACAGACTGGATGGATGAGTTTATGTTTAAATTCATTATGAAACGGATTTTTGAAGCAATACCAACGCTATTGGTATTGATCACCGTATCTTTTTTCCTGATGCGCTTTGCACCGGGTAACCCTTTTTCAAGTGAGCGTCCGCTACCTCCAGAGGTAATGGCGAACATCAACGCAAAATATGGCCTTGATAAGCCGGTGTTTGAGCAATACACCACTTACCTAACCAATATCTTGCAAGGCGACTTTGGTCCCTCTTTTAAATACAAAGACTTCACGGTAAATGAGCTGGTATCTAATGCACTACCAGTATCTGCAAAAGTGGGTTTCTTAGCGTTCATCTTTACCGTCATTATGGGGGTGAGTGTTGGAACCATTGCCGCGCTGCGGCAAAACAGTTGGCTCGATTATGGGGTAATGGCCACCGCCATGCTCGGGGTCGTCATGCCTCATTCGTACTCGCGCCAGTACTGATTTATATCTTCTCTATTAACCTTGGTTGGCTGCCTGCTGGTGGTTGGAACGATGGCTCATTTAAATACATGCGCTGCCGATCATTGGTATGTCTCTGCTCTACGTGGCTACATTTGCCCGTATCACCCGTGGTAGCATGATTGAAACACTGAACAGTAACTTTATCCGTACCGCTCGTGCGAAAGGTTTGAGTTACCGTTACATCATTCTTAAGCACGCGCTTAAGCCAGCTCTACTGCCAGTCGTGTCGTACATGGGGCCTGCTTTCGTAGGTATCATCACCGGTTCGGTCGTTATCGAGACCATCTTTGGTCTACCAGGTATTGGTAAGTTGTTCGTAAACGCAGCCTTTAACCGTGACTATTCGTTGGTAATGGGTATCACCATTTTGATTGGTTTCCTATTCATTCTATTCAATGCGGTCGTGGACATCTTGCTTGCCATGATTGACCCGAAAATTCGTTACTAAAGGAGCTGGGTAATGATGCTAACGAAAAAAGAAAACTTAGAAGCAGTTGAAAAGTTTTCAGAAAATTTGGAAGTTGAGGGTCGCAGTCTTTGGCAAGATGCACGCATTCGTTTTATGCGTAACAAAGCCGCGATGGTCAGCTTGTTCATTCTAACCTTGATGACGCTAGCGGTTATCTTCCTACCTATGTTCGCTCAATATACATTTGACGATACAGATTGGTACGCGATGCACGCAGCACCTAGTGCGGATCACTGGTTTGGTACTGACGCACTGGGTCGTGATTTATACGTTCGTACTCTCGTTGGCGGTCGTATCTCGCTAATGGTAGGTGTACTAGGTGCATTGGTGGCGGTCGTTATCGGCACCCTTTACGGTGCCGCATCTGGCTTTATTGGTGGTCGTGTTGACCGCATTATGATGCGTATCCTAGAAATTCTGTACGCAGTACCATTTATGTTCCTAGTTATCGTACTGGTGACATTCTTTGGTCGTAACATCGTGCTTATCTTTGTGGCTATCGGTGCAATTGCTTGGCTAGACATGGCGCGTATCGTACGTGGTCAGACTCTCAGCCTGCGCAGCAAAGAGTTTATTGAAGCGGCGCACGTATGTGGTGTGAGCAAGTGGAAAATCATCACTCGTCACATCGTCCCGAACGTACTGGGTATCGTAGCGGTTTACTCAACACTACTTATCCCAAGTATGATTCTGACCGAATCATTCCTTTCATTCCTTGGTCTAGGCGTTCAAGAACCAATGACAAGTTGGGGCGCACTACTGCAAGAAGGTGCAAATACAATGGAAGTTGCTATTTGGCAGCTAACATTCCCTGCAGCATTCATGGTAGTCACCCTGTTCTGCTTTAACTATGTGGGCGACGGTCTTCGTGACGCGTTGGATCCAAAAGACAGATAATAAAGACTAAGGAAGTAATATGAGCTTATTAGATGTAAAAGATCTGCGTGTCGAATTTACCACGCAGGACGGTATTGTTACCGCAGTTAACGACCTGAACTTCTCACTAAACCAAGGTGAAACGTTGGGTATCGTAGGTGAGTCAGGTTCGGGTAAATCTCAGACGGTTTTCTCTATCATGGGTCTGCTTGCGAAAAACGGCATCATCTCTGGCAGTGCCAAGTTTGAAGGCAAAGAGATCTTAAACCTGCCTGAGAAAGAGCTGAACAAAGTTCGTGCAGAACAAATCGCGATGATCTTCCAAGATCCAATGACCTCGCTAAACCCTTATATGAAGGTGAGCGACCAGTTGATGGAAGTACTCATGCTTCACAAAGGCATGGGCAAAGCTGAGGCATTCGAAGAGTCAGTTCGCATGCTAGAAGCCGTTAAGATCCCTGAAGCGCGTAAGCGTATCACTATGTATCCGCATGAGTTTTCAGGCGGCATGCGTCAGCGTGTTATGATTGCGATGGCGCTACTATGTCGTCCAAAGCTACTGATTGCCGATGAGCCAACTACGGCTCTTGATGTAACCGTTCAAGCACAGATCATGGATCTTCTGAACGAGCTGAAAACCGAATTCAATACCGCAATCATCATGATCACCCACGACCTTGGTGTGGTTGCGGGTTCATGTGACAAAGTATTGGTGATGTACGCGGGCCGTACTATGGAATACGGCACTGTAGATGAAATCTTCTACAACCCAAGTCACCCATACGCAGAAGGTCTGCTAAAAGCGATCCCTCGTTTGGATACTGAAGGTGAAATTCTACCGACGATTCCAGGCAACCCACCAAACTTGCTACGTCTACCACCAGGCTGTCCTTACCAAGAGCGTTGTCACCGCGCAACACCTCAGTGTAGCGTGGAAGCACCAAAGCTAGAGAACTTTGGTCAAGGTCGTCAACGTGCGTGTTTTTCTGATTGGGAGGCTTGGGCCAAATGAATGCAATGACAAATAACAAAGAACTACTTCTAGACGTTAAAGAGCTTAAGGTTCACTTTAGCATTGCCTCCAAGTCTGCATGGCCTTGGAGCAAACCTGCCAACCTTAAAGCGGTAGACGGCGTGAATGTTCGTTTATACGAAGGCGAAACGCTAGGTGTAGTAGGCGAGTCTGGTTGTGGTAAATCGACATTTGCGCGTGCCATCATCGGTCTGGTTGAAGCAACAGACGGTGAAGTGATGTGGCTTGGTCAAGATCTGACTAAGATGCGTGAAGTTGAGCGTCGCAATACGCGCAAAGAGATCCAAATGATTTTCCAGGATCCTTTAGCATCGCTTAACCCGCGTATGACTGTGGGTGACATCATCGCTGAGCCTCTTGAAACCTTCTATCCAGAACTCTCTAAGACTGAAGTGAAGGATCGCGTTCGTGAAATGATGACAAAGGTAGGTCTACTACCAAACGTTATCAACCGTTACCCGCACGAGTTCTCAGGCGGTCAGTGTCAACGTATCGGTATCGCACGTGCACTTATCTTAAAGCCTAAGATGATCATCTGTGATGAACCTGTATCGGCATTGGACGTATCGATTCAGGCTCAGGTTGTTAACCTTCTGAAGGAACTACAAAAAGAGCTAGGTTTGAGCTTAGTGTTCATTGCCCACGATTTGTCGGTAGTAAAACACATCTCTGATCGCGTATTGGTGATGTACTTAGGTAACGCCGTTGAACTCGGTGAAGCTGAGGCACTGTTTGCTGACCCGAAACACCCGTATACACGAGCGTTGATGTCAGCAGTACCCATCCCAGATCCAAAGATTGAACGCTCAAAGACGATTCAAATGCTGGAAGGTGATTTGCCGTCTCCAATTAACCCACCATCGGGTTGTGTGTTCCGCACGCGCTGTCCACAAGCGACAGAGCAGTGCGCACAACAAAAACCAACAATACAGGGAACGGACGTACACGCAGTGTCGTGCCTAAACGTAAGCGTTTAGTGTATCCCAGTAATGTAATAGCAAGGAAAAGCCTTAACCATTTGTGTGTGAGTGGTTAGGGTGGCTATTTTCAGCCTGTGACGGGCCTAAGCGCGACGAGATTTTTGGTCGCGCTTTTTTTGTATCTGAAATCCATAAACCAATTTCTATATCACTAGTTATTCAAAGATTTTGAACGACATAGTTAAACCCTTCCTATCAAGTTCCAACTGGCTTCGATCTATACTCTGAATCATCAAATGATAAAGAGGAATAGAGTCATGGGGAAATTAGTAGAAGGTGTTTGGCACGACGTTTGGTATGACACCAAAGCCTCTGGCGGTAAATTTGTCCGTGAAGACGCTGGTTTTCGCAATTGGATTGAAAATCGAGCGGATGCCGAGTTTCAACCGGAATCTGGTCGCTATCATCTTTATGTGTCGCTAGCGTGTCCTTGGGCACATCGTACTCTTATCTTCCGCTCTCTCAAGGGACTAGAGCCCCACATTGATGTCACTGTTGTTTGCCCCGATATGCTTTCAGAGGGGTGGGTGTTTGGGCTTCCAGAGCCATTGTTTGGTTTTACCAAGATGCATCAGGTGTATACTCAAGCGAAACCTGACTATACCGGCAGAGTGACTGTGCCTGTACTGTGGGATAAGAAAACCAACACCATAGTAAGCAACGAATCCTCTGAAATTATTCGAATGTTCAACTCTGCGTTCAATGATTTAACAGGGAATCATGACGATTATTATCCGGAATCACTGCGTGCTGGCATTGATAACTGGAATGAGTTTGTCTATCCCAACATCAATAATGGCGTGTATCGCTGCGGCTTTGCCACCTCTCAAGATGCTTATGAAGAGGCCTTCCATAGCTTGTTTGATGCGCTAGATAAGATCGATGAGCACCTAGCAACGTCGCGTTATCTTGTTGGAGATAAATTAACCGAAGCTGACTGGCGCTTGTTTACGACCTTAGTTCGCTTTGACGCTGTGTACGTTGGTCACTTCAAATGTAATAAAAAACGCATTGCGGATTACCCGAACATTCAAGGCTATCTTAAAGAGCTGTATCAAGTGGAAGGAGTGAGTGCGACGACCGATATGTACCATATTAAGCGTCACTATTACTTTAGCCACACGGGGATTAATCCAACACAAGTGGTGCCACTTGGTCCTGAACTGGATCTTGATTCGCCACATGGCCGCGAATCTATTGGTGGATAGGGTCGTTGTTGGTACTTTGAAATATTCAGGACATCAGAGACGAAAAAACCGACTCAAGCGAGTCGGTTTTTCTTTTGTATGGT